>NZ_JBJHDO010000007.1:0-363376 GCF_050958605.1 Mesorhizobium sp. 1B3
GGCCGCGTCACAAGCTTGTCGGCCACCTTCTCCCACAAGGGGAGAAGGCAAGACGGCCGCAGCGCTCATGCCAATCGCCAGCATTTGCGATTGGCAGGAGCGCTTCTGCAAAACTCCCCCTTCTCCCCTTGTGGGAGAAGGTGGCCGCGCCAAGCGCGGTCGGATGAGAGGCGCTCCAGAAAGCTCCGCCGGATGTGTGAAATCTCGTAGCCTTGTGGGGGAGATGTCCGGCAGGACAGAGGGGGTGTCGCAGGATGCGATCTGTTAAAAGCGATTCAATAAACCCGGCAGCGCCTTAGGACGACGTCGCATCCCCGTTGCCGCGAGAGGCGTTGCCAGGCTCGCCCGTCCAATTCTGCCCAACCAGATTATGTCCGGGATCACCCACCCGTGTGCTTTCGGTGCTGAACACCTGCCAAGCCGGTTCCTGCCGGGTCTGAAAAAAATAGCCTGCGCCGACGGCGACCACGACAGCGACCACAATTCCCGCGAAGATCATGCCCATCCCGCCACTCCTTTCCTGCTGCTTTGAAGCGACCCGTCTCATCATTGCGGCGCCGGCGTTTGCGGTACGGTCCCTTGCTCTCCCGCCGGCACTTCCGTGCCTGCCGGCGCGCCTGACTTCTGCTGATATTGCAGGTCGAGCGCCGCCAGTGCAATCAGCGGCGGAGGCAGGGCGACGCCCGCCACCCGCAAGTCGCGCGCTGTCTTCTGGCATTGCGCGATGTCATTGGCCGTAGCCAGTTCCTCTGCCCTGGCCATCTCCAGGATGGTCTCTTTGGGCGTACTCGTCACATCCGCGGGCGGCAGCGGCGCCGCCCTGCTCTCTTTCTGCGGCGCGTTCGTCGCCGATCCGCTGGCAGCATTGTCTTTGGCGGGTTCCGGTGCATCGGTCGCTACACCGTCCTGTCCGGTGATCTTCTGCGCAGATCCCGTTCCAGCCTCGGTTTTGGCTGGATCGCCCGAACCGGTCGTTCCCTGCTGTGCCGGTCCCGGCTTGGCGGCGTCCTGCTGAGCGGAGGCCGGCTTCTCGGCGGCGGCCGGCTTGGCAGCCGCCGTAGCAGTGGGCGGCGGCGGTGGCGCCTTCATGAAGGCCAGCAGCTCCTGGCAGAGATTCGCGGGACCGCCGGGCTGAGCGGCGGCCTGACCGCCCGACCCGGAGGCTGCGGGCGCATCGGGGCCAGTTGGCTGCGGCGCAGTGCCGGTCTGTCCGAACGAAGTTGAAGCCGAGAGGGCGAGGATCCCTGCGAGAACGATTATTCTCATCACTGAAGCTCCTTCCTTACATCCTGCGCCGCCGACAAGCTCGACGCCGCAGTGTGCCCGAACGATCCATGAACTTCTGTTGCAAATATCTGTACATCATCGACATGGAGGCTGGCCAGCTTTTGGCCCGCAGCTCTGGCGCATTTTTGCAGCCAAATGGAATAGCCTGGCGTCGCTGAGCTGGGTTCAGGCGTATGCTGAAGGCTCTTCGTCAACTTTCTCGCGTTTTCGGCCCGCCGCTGATCGACGTCGACGTCACCGACACCGGATCGCTCGCGGGGAATGTATCTTCCAGCCCCTCGAGCAGTTGCTCGTCGAGCGTTTCCCGGTCTTCGGCACGACCGGGCGTCCGCCGGTGCTGCCCCCCTACAAGGCTGGTTCCGGTCTTGGCGTTGTGTTTTGCGCGGTGCTTTTCCATTCCGCCTCAATCGCCGGGCCGTCGGTTTGGTTCCGGGCGGTTTCCATCTGTCCAGCCTCATTGGGTCCGTGCCCCATCCGGGCGGCAACCGTGGCCTGCTCGCGTGAAAGGAGGATAGCGACCACGCCGGCCATCACAGCAAGCAAGACAAGAACAAGCAACGCGATGAAAACATTCTTCACTGGCATGCTACGGCCCATGCGATAGGCGCTCGTCGGGAACCCCGCAACAGCATCCAAACGCGGCAAGAGCATTCCGGTTTCGTCGGCCAGGCGCCAGGCCTGTTCGGCGCCCGCCTCCTCGAGCGCGCCGTCGTTTCCGAAAATATCAACATGGTTGATCCATGGCTGCAAATAGCTGCGCGGATGGAACCGGAAGACCACGCTGGACATTGTGTAAGTTCGGGGTACAGTCTTGCCGAGGGGATCGGATCACGTTGCCGCACGACGCCGTCGAACTTCCGTTTCTTTCCGGAGGCGGAGAAGCTGCATCGCTCATTGCGCGATACGACTGGACACGGACTTCGCTCGGTGCGATCGCTTCATGGCCGCCCAGCCTGAAATCCTCGCTTTCGCTGATCCTGCTTTCGCCGGTCCCGATCGTCACGCTTTGGGGCGATGACGGTGTCATGATCTACAACGATGCCTATTCGAAATTCGCCGGCGGGCGCCACCCCGATCTGTTCGGCTCCAAGGTGCGCGAGGGCTGGCCGGAAGTGGCCGACTTCAACGACAATGTCATGAAGGTCTGTCTCTCCGGCGGCACCCTCGCCTATCGCGACCAGGAGTTGACCCTTTACCGCAACGGCGAGCCAGAGCAAGTCTGGATGAATCTCGACTATTCGCCGCTTCTCGACGAGGACGGCCGGCCGGCCGGGGTCATGGGGATCGTGGTCGAGACGACAGCCAAGATCCGCGCTGGGCGCGAGCTTCGCGGCGAGCGCGAGAGCCTGCGCCGGCTCTTCGAGCAGGCGCCAGGCTTCATCGCTCTCGTCACCGGCCCCAGCCACAGATTCACGATGGTCAACGAGGCGTTCCGGGAGCTGATCGGCTATCGCGACGTCATCGACAAGACTGCGGAAGAAGCTTTCCCCGAGGCGGTGCGCCAGGGCCTCCCTCAACTGCTCGATCAGGTCTACAGAACCGCCCAGCCCTTCGTCGCCCGCTCGGCGCGCGTGGCGCTCCGGCATCGCGACCGCGTCGACGAACGTTACCTCGACTTCGTTTGCCAGCCGGTCGTCGCGGAAGGCGGGGATATCACCGGCGTCTTCATCCAGGGCCACGACGTCACCGACAGGAAACGCCACGAATTCGCGCTGCGCGAGAGCGAGGAGCGATTCCGGCTGGTGGCCGAGGATGCGCCGGTCATGCTGTGGATGGGCGACGAGGCCGGACGCTGCCTCTATCTCAACAAGGCCCAGCGCGAATTCTGGGGCGTGGAGCCCGACGGGGTGACAGGATTCGACTGGTCGGGCACGATTCATCCCGACGACTGCTCATTGCTTGCGCCATTCCACGACGCCATGAAGCGGCATCGCAATTTCTCCATCGAGACCCGGATGCGCCGCGCGGACGGCGTCTACCGCACCGTCACCACCAGCGCCCAGCCGCGCTTCGGCCCACGTCGCGAATTCGTCGGCATGATCGGCGTCAATGTCGACATCACCGAAGCCCGCCAGGCAGAAGCGGAACTGCAGGCCCTCAACGCGACGCTGGAGCAGCGGGTGCTGGACGAGGTGTACGAACGTTCCAGGGCGGAAGACCAGCTCCGGCAGTTCCAGAAGATGGAAGCCGTCGGCCAGCTCACCGGGGGCATCGCACACGACTTCAACAACATGCTGGCCGTCATCCTGGGCGGGTTGAACCTGTTGCAGCGCAAGCTCGCCAAGGGCGAGACCGATGTCGAGCGCTTCATCGAGGGCGCCATAGACGCCGCCCAGCGTGCCGCGAACCTGACCCAGCGTTTGCTGGCCTTCTCGCGCCAGCAGCCGCTCTCGCCCGAACCGCTCAAGCCCAACCGCATGGTGGCCGACATGAGCGAACTGCTCGCCCGCACGCTCGGCGAACCCATCGTCGTTCAGACGGTCCTCGGCCCGGGATTGTGGCAGGTGAAGGCCGACCCCGGGCAGCTCGAGAACGCCATATTGAACCTCTCGGTCAACGCCCGCGATGCCATGCCGGGTGGCGGGCGGCTGACCATCGAAACCTCCAACGCCCTGGTCGACGACGTCTTCGCCAGGGAGTTCGCCATCCCGCCCGGCGAATATGTGCTGATCGCTGTCGCCGATACGGGCGAAGGCATGACGCCGGAGGTGATGGCCAAGGCTTTCGATCCCTTCTACACGACGAAGGGTGTCGGCAAGGGCACCGGGCTCGGCCTGAGCCAGGTCTACGGCTTCGTGCGCCAGTCCGGCGGCCATGTGAAGATTCACTCGCAGCTTGGCGGCGGCACGACCGTGAAAATCTATCTGCCCCGCTATCGCGGCGGGCTCGAGGAGCCTGTGCAGGCCGATCGGGCGTGCTCGCATCGCGGATCGCCGGGGGAGATCATCATGGTGGTCGAGGACGAGGACAGGGTCCGCGCCCTCTCGGTCGAGGCGCTGCGCGACCTCGGCTACAGCGTGATGGAGGCGGCGCGCCCGACCGATGCGTTGCGCCTGCTGGAGGAAGGTCGCGACGTGTCGCTGCTCTTCACCGACGTCGTGATGCCGGAAATGTCGGGACGGGACCTGGCCGAGCTCGCCCGCGGCAGGCGGCCCGGCATCAAGGTGCTCTACACCACGGGCTACACGCGCGACGCCATCGTACAGGACGGCATACTGGCCCCAGGCACCAGCCTGCTCGCCAAGCCCTTCAGCATAGACGAGCTGGCGGCGAAGGTTCGCTCCGTGCTGGACGGGTAGGCTCGAAAGCTTCCGCACGGCGAAGTTGCCTCGCCCCTGGAGCGGTTGACCCGGAGTAAGCGGCCGGGCAAAGTTCTGAATTGTCTCGCAATTCTCGCCGGCAATGCCTGACGAAGAATCCGAAGAGATAGAATTGCCGGAAATCACAGAGGGAATTGAGGGATGGATGATCGCAAGCCCTCGTTTCAATCAGGACTTGTGCACAAGATAATCATAGTATCGCAATACTATAAGCCAGAGAATTTCGTCATCAATACAATTTCCGAGCGGCTCGCGGCTCGGGGCCATGATGTGAAGGTCCTGACCGGGATGCCGAATTACCCACATGGCCGGGTCTTTTCTGGATATCGGGGTTTTGCGCCACGCCGCGACAAACACGATTCCATCGAGGTCGTGCGCGTGCCCTTGATCCCGCGCGGACGCGCCAAGGGTCTTCGGCTAGCCCTCAATTATCTTTCCTTCGCCGTCTCCGCCACGCTGGCTGTTCCATTTCTGTGGAAAAAGGCGGATGTCGTCTTCGTCTTCCAACCCTCGCCCGTGACCGTCGGCCTCCCTGCGCTGGCGGTCAAGTGGCTAAGCGGAATTCCGATCGTCTTCTGGGTGCAGGATCTGTGGCCGGAGAGCCTGGCCGCGACCGGCGCCACGCGGAATCAGGCGATCATCGGCAGGGTCAGAAGCTTCGTCCGCTTCCTCTACCGGCGGTCGGACATCATCGCGATTTCCTCCCGCGCTTTCGAAGAGAAGATCCTGACCTTGGCGCCGGGCAGCGACGTTCGCTACCTGCCCAACCCCGCCAATCCAGAACCGGAAAAATCGTCCCCATCGGGCCCGTCGGAAGCAGGCTTCCCGGAGGGATTCCGCATCCTGTTCACCGGCAATTTCGGCGTGGCGCAAGGGCTTGAAACCGTGCTCGAAGCCGCGAAGCAAACTCGCCATCTGCAACACATAAAATGGATTCTCGCCGGAGACGGCCGGCAGCGTGCAGCCCTTCGTTCACGCATCGATCTCGATGGACTGCAGGACACGGTGGCGATGGTCGGCCCATTCCCTGCTCACGCCATGCCCGCTCTCTTAGAACAAGCCGACGCCTTGCTGGTGACCTTGCGCAGGGATCCGCTGTTCGCCCTTACCGTGCCCTCGAAGCTGCAGACCTATCTGGCCGCGGGACGGCCGATCCTGGCGGCCACGGATGGCGAAACAGCTCGCATCGTGGAGGAAGCGCGGGCTGGATACAGTTGCCCGGCGGGAGATGCGGCAGCGCTCGCAAGGGCCGCAATCCGCCTGTCCGAATTGGACGCGCCTGCCCGGCAGGCGATGGGCGAGGCAGGACGGTCATACTATTCACGTGAGTTCGCCCTCGATCACATCGTCGAGCGTCTCGAAAACTGGTTCGACGAGTTGCTGGGGAAACGCGCATGCGCATCCTGATCCTCGGCGGTGACGGCATGCTTGGCCATCGGCTGCTCGCGGAGTTCGAAGGCAGGCACGATGCGGCGGTCACGCTCAGAGGACCGTTCGAGCGCTATGCGGCTTTCCCGGTCCTCAACTCGGGCAAGTGCTTCTGCGACGTCGACGCCCTCGATTTCGGCTCCATCGAGCAAGTCGTCCACATCTTCGAGCCCCAGGTGGTCATCAATGCCATCGGGATCGTCAAGCAGCGCGACGACGCCGACGACCGGCGGCTCGCCATCGAGATCAACGCCTTGCTCCCCCACAGGCTTGCCACGCTGTGTCGCGAACGTGGTGCTCGCTTGATCCATGTCAGCACCGATTGCGTGTTTTCGGGCAGCCGAGGGCTTTATCGCGAGACCGACAATGCCGATGCGGAAGACGTCTATGGCCGGACCAAATTCCTGGGTGAGGTTGTGGCGCCCGGCTGCCTTACGCTGAGGACGTCCATCATCGGACGCGAATTATCGCGCAAGCGCGGTCTGCTCGAATGGCTGATGGCGCAGCATGGCGAAATCCGCGGCTTCACCAGAGCGGTCTTTTCAGGACTTACGACACACGAATTCGGCAGGGTCATCCGCATGCTCGTGGAGTGGAAACCCGAAGCGCATGGTCTCTATCACGTCGCCTCTCAGCCAATCGACAAATTCAGCCTGCTCATGGCGATCAAGAAAGCCCTCGATCTGCCGGTCGAGATCGTTCCGGACGACAGGATCGTCGTGGATCGCAGCCTGGACGGCAGCCTCTTCAACCAAGTCCATGACTACAACCCGCCGAGCTGGAGCCGCATGCTGGCCGAGCTTCGTGAAGGCCTGACGGAAGACCGGTAGCGATGACGATCCATATGAACCATCCCAACGGCGTGCTGAGCGGAAAGACCGTCCTTGTAACCGGCGGCACCGGCTCCATGGGCGCCACTTTCGTCCGCCGTGCTCTTTCGGGCGAAGCGGGCATGCCGCGCCGGATCATCGTGCTGTCGCGCGACGAGGCCAAACAGTATCACATGCGGGTCTCCTTGCTGCGGCGCTGGGCAGCAACGGACGATATCCTCTACCGCAATTTCGAGAGCATCCTGCAGTTCCGCCTGGGGGACGTGCGCAACTATGCCGACGTCAGTTCGGCAGCCAAGCAGGCCGATATCATCATCCACGCGGCCGCCCTGAAGCAGGTTCCTTCTTGCGAATATTTTCCGGACCAGGCGGTGCTGACGAACTGCATGGGCGCGGCCAACATCGTGCGAGCGATCGAGGAGCACGGGCTGCCGGTCGAGACGGTCGTCGGCATCAGCACCGACAAGGCCTGCGAGCCCGTCAACGCGATGGGCATGACGAAGGCCCTGCAGGAGCGGATTCTCATCGCCGCCAATGTGCTGAGTCCCAGCACGCGTTTCGTCTGCACGCGATATGGCAACGTGCTTTCCTCGCGCGGCTCGGTCGTCCCGCTGTTCCAGGAGCAGATACGCAACGGCGGACCTGTGACGGTGACCGTGCCGGAAATGACGCGCTTCCTGCTGACCCTGGACGAGGCCATCGACACTGTCTTCGCGGCGCTGCGGGATGCCTTGCCCGGCGACATCTTCGTGCCCGATGCCATGGCGGCATCCGTGATCAATCTCGCCAAGGCGATGATCGGCGATCGCGATATTGCCATCGAATGCATCGGCAGGCGGCCTGGAGAGAAGCTGCACGAGATCATGGTTTCCGACGAGGAGGCGCCGCGCGCTCTGCGGCGCGGGGATTATTACGCCATCAGGCCGATGCTGCCGGAGCTCGCCCGGGCCGACGATACAGCCGACGAGCCTGCTCTTAGGGACAGGCTGAGTTCGTTCGACAGGGTCGTCGACCTCGAACAGACGATCGCAATGCTGCGGAAGAACGGCACTCTCCCCGCCGACGCGCGACCTCGACAGCGCTCCCTGACGATCCCGTCTTGATGGAGAAGCCGATGAAGGTCGTGACGCTGGTCGGCACCCGGCCCGAGATCATCAAGCTGAGCCTCGTGATGCAGGAACTGGACCGCAACTGCGATCACATGCTCGTCCATAGCGGACAGAATTACGACGACGAACTCAGCGGGGCCATCTTCCGCGACCTCGGCCTGCGCAAGCCGGACCGTTTCCTGGAGGCGGCGGGGGAAACACCGGCCGGGACGATCGCGCGCGTCATCGAGCGTTTCGATGGCGTGCTCGCCGCAGAGCGGCCGGACGCGATGCTGCTTCTGGGCGATACCAACACCGGCCTTGGAGTCATCGCCGCCAAGCGCCGCAGGATCCCGATTTTCCATATGGAGGCGGGCAATCGCTCATTCGACCAGCGCGTGCCGGAGGAGATCAACCGTCGCATCATCGACCATACGAGCGACATCAATCTCACCTACACCGAGCATGCTCGTCGTTATCTGCTGTCCGAAGGGCTGAAGCCGGAGACGGTGATCAAGACCGGCTCTCCCATGAAGGAGATCCTCGACCACCACAGCGACTCCATCGCGCGCTCTTCGATCCTGCGTGATCAGGCGCTCGAGCCCGGACGGTATTTCCTGGTCAGCGCCCACCGCGAGGAGAATGTCGACGATGCCGGTAACCTGCGCAATTTCAGGGAAGCTCTCGACGGCCTGGCGCGTCACTACAGCTGGCCCGTGGTCGTTTCGACCCACCCGCGCACGCGGCGCAGGCTCGCATCGGCTGGCTTGGACGACGCCGGTCCGTTGATCCGTTTCTGCCCGCCTTTCGGCTTCTTCGACTATGTAGCGCTTCAGCAGCAGGCAGCCTGCGTCGTCTCGGACAGCGGCACCCTGACGGAGGAAGCCTCGCTCCTGGGTTTTCCCGGCGTCATGATCCGCAATGCCCATGAGCGCCCTGAAGGCATGGATGAGGCCACCGTAGTAATGAGCGGTCTCGCGCCGGAAAGGGTGCTGGCCGCTGTCGCCCTGACGCGCGGACAACACGAGCGGGGTTTTCGGCCGCGGAACGTGGACGATTATGGTGCCGATGCCGTCTCGACAAAGGTGGTCCGGATCATCTTCAGCTATACGGAGCATGTTCGGCGAACGGTCTGGCGCGAAGGTGAAGCGGCACGATGACGGGCCTGCCGACGTCATGCCTGCCGGGCCGAGAGAGCGGCGGTACGATCGTCGTGCTGGGCGGCAGCGGCCTGATCGGACAGGCGCTCGCGGCACGCTGGCCGGCGGAAGAGAAACGCCGCCTAAGGCTCCTGTTTCACAAGACACAGCCCCGGTCCCGGCCGGCTGCCAATATCGAGCACCGACAGGTGGACATCGGCTCGACGGAGGACCTGCGGCTCGCCCTGGATGGAGCGACCACGGTCATCGACCTGCTGCGCCCGACGGGCGACGGCACGCGCCGCTTGGCCGGCGTGCGGCTTGGCGCAGCGCTGCGGGGGTCGGCCGTGCGGCGCGTGCTCCATGCGAGCAGCATCGATGTCTACGGAAGGACCAAGGTTATCGTCGTCGACGGAGCGACGCCGCCGGAACCCGATACGGAATACGCTCGCGAGCATCTGGCGTCCGAGCGGCTCGCTGCGGACCGGCCAGTCTCGACGACCATTTTGCGGCTCGGGGCCGTCTTTGGACCGGGAAGCCGAAACCTCGTCGCGCTGGCAGCGGAAGTGGCTGTGGCACCCATATGGCGCCTTGCTGCCCGGCGATCCCTCAACGGGACGCGTCGCTTTCATCTCGTCAGCGTGGAGACCGTCACGGAAATTCTGCTCGCGATGATCCATGCCGATGATGCGCCGCCGCGCCTCGTCGTTACCGACGATGCCGCGCCCGAGAACAACTTCGCCTATGCGCAAGACCTTGCTATCGCGGCCTGCGGGAGGCCCGACATTTCCGGCACGCCGATCCTCCCGCGTCCCGCCTTGCGCGCGGCCTTGGCCTTGCGAGGGTATTCGCCTTCCCTTGCCTGCCGACGCTTCTCCGAACCCGGTCTGGGAGCGATCGGCGAACGGGGCGCGGCGGGCTTCCCCGGTCGGTTGAAGAACTATGTCGATGGCCTTGCCATCCAAAGGGGCGAGGACCGCCGTTGAGAGTACTGCTTGTTACCCTTTCATTGGACGCGGCGCGCGGCGGCGGCACGGCGGAACGCACACGCCGCCTCGCCCTTGGCCTCGCGGCGCTCGGCACCCCATGCGAGGTCGTCGCCATCGAGGACGGCTCCTTGGCCGAGGACCTGCGACGGGCTGGCATCCCCGTCCATGCGACAGGTTCCATACGCCTGAAATTCACGATCCCCATGATAAATCCGCTCTCGCTCTATGGCCTGGTGCGCCGCGCCGACCGGATCCACGTCCTCGGCTACTGGAACCTGCTCTCCGTAGCGACAGCGCGCCTGGCGCGAATGCTCGGTCGTCCATATGTCCTGTCGCCGGCTGGAGAATTCGCCGGTCTGGTAGAGCCGCGCCCAATAGGCCGGCTGTTCCACCGGCTGTTCGGCGTCGGGATGATCCGCAATGCAGCCTCCCTTCTTGCAATTACCGCGCTGGAGCGCAGCCAGATGACCGAGCATCTGGGTTCGCTCGCGCCCGAGATCTTCATCCTTCCCAACGGGGTGCCAACCCCGAGCGAATCCTGCCCGCCCCCCGAAGGAAAGAGAACCGTGCTTTTTGTCGGGCGGCTGGCGCCGATCAAGGGACCTGATCTTCTCCTCGAGGCCTTTGCTTCCGTCGCCGCCCGCCATCCTGACGTGCAACTGGTTCTGGCGGGGCCCGATTTCGGACTTCGCGATCAGCTCGCCAATAGAATTGTGGAACTCGGTCTCGAGGACCGCATCTTTCTGGCCGGATATGTCGACGAGGATCGCCGGTCTACGCTCTTCGGAAGCGCCTTGTTCCTCTGCCTGCCCTCCCGCGCGGAAGCGATGGCTCTGGTTGGCCTGGAAGCGGGCGCCGCGGGGCTGCCCCTGCTGTTGACGGATCAATGCGGCTTCGACGAGGTCGCCGAGATCGGGGGCGGCGCAGTCGTGCCGGCGACTGTGGAGGGGCTGGCGGCGGGGCTGGACCGGCTTCTCGCCGATCGAGGGGAGTTGCCCCCCATGGGCCAGCGCCTGCGTGCCCACATTCGGGATAACTACACCTGGCCAAGATTGGCCGGAGTTCTCCGGGATCGTCTTGCGGCGCTCGAACCCCGCTCGAGGAGGGCGCTCGGGTGAGTTCAACTCCTTCGGTTACCATCGTCATCCCAGTCTATAATTGCCGCGACTATGTCGCCTCGGCGGTTGAGAGTGTGCTTCGTCAGGATCACACCCGCCTCGAAGTGATCGTCGTCGACGACGGTTCGACCGACGATACAGCCGACATGATCCGCCCGTTCAGCGACCGGATAAAGTTGATCCGGCAACCGAACGGCGGACAGAGCGCCGCCCTGGCAAGAGGGTGGTCGCGTGCTTCCGGCGAACTGCTCGGCTATCTCAGCGCCGACGATCTGATGCGGCCGGCTTGCGTGAGCATGACTGCGAGCGCGCTCGTCGAAAGGCCAGGTACCGTACTTGCCTATCCCGATTTCGGCCTTGTCGACGCAGCTTCCAACGCGACAGGCGTGGTGATCACGCCCGACTACAGCGAGGCACGCTTGATCGGACAACTCCATTGCCTGCCCGGCCCCGGGGCGCTGTTCCGCCGCGATGCCTATGACCGCGCCGGCCCCTGGAACCCATCGCTGCACATGCTGCCCGATCTGGATTTCTTCTTGCGCCTGGCCTTGCTCGGCCCTTTCGCGCGCGTGCCTCACATTTTGGCGGACTACCGGATCCACGCCAATGCCACGACCTATCGCCCCACCTCGCCCGAACGGGCCGACGAGCCCATGCGAATGGTCGAGCATTATTTCGCCCGATCGGACCTGCCCTTGCGCATAAGGCGCATGGAGGGGAAGGCGAGGGCCAACGCCCTTCTGCTTTGCGGCGTTATGCATGGCCGCTCCCTCCGGCCCGCCCGCGCGGCGAAATGCTTTATCCGCGCGCTGCTCAGCGATCCCGCCTCAGCGTTGACGACCAAGGCGGCGGGTTTCATTGCAACGACCGCCGCCGCCAGTCTGAAACGGGTGCTGCCATGACAACGATAGCCGCTACGGCCGACCTGCCACACCTCTACCTGCAACGCTGGGCAGCAGTTGGCGCGGTGCTCATCGTGGCCGGCGCGTCCGTTCCCGCCACGGCCCACTATCCCGGCACTCCATGGCGGGCAGTCCTTTTCTGTCTCGTCGCCGGAGGGCTCTTGCCGCTCGCCATCCTTATCGGCCACTCGCCCTTCAGGATGCTGACCGCAGCGTTTCTGTGGTTGGGTTTTTGGGCGAAATTCGTGGCTCATTTCGCGCTCAGCGCCCAGTTCAACGAGCCGACCGGCTTGTTCTCCGGAAGCGCCGAGGCGTGGGACCGGGCGCTCCTCGTGGCCACGTCGGGCCTTTCCGGTGTTGCTATAGCCCTCGTCGTCATCGCTCGGTTGCGGCCGACGGAATCCAAACCGCCGGCGGAGACCTCCGAGGATCTTCTGTCCCGCTTCGGCGCTGTCCTGCTGACGATCTCCCTCGTTCCTGCCGTCGCCTTCTTCGGCTTCAACTACAGTTTCGCGATCCTGCGGGTCGGATTTGTGCCGAAGCTCGCCCTGCATCCTTATCTCTATGTGATCGTGGCCTTCGCCGTGAGCTGGGGCATCCTGCTCTGGCTGCTCGGCCTCACCTGGTGGCTCGTCGAACGGCGAAAGCTGGCGCCGACATTCCTCGTCTACATCGCAGCCGTCGAGGGCTCCCTTGCAGCGCTTTCAATGGGCAGCCGCGTGCAGATGCTGCTTCACGTCTGCGCCGGGCTGTTCGCTCTCTGGCAGGGTTGGGTCTGGCGGCGCTGGCACATCCCGTTCTCGGACTGGCTTCGTATGGCGGCGGTGGTCGCCCCGCTTTTTATTGGCGCGCTCGTGCTTGTGTCCTTCGACCGCGCGGTCGCCTTCGCCGAAGCCGCGGTGATCGTACAAACCGAACCGAGTCCCCGCTCGCCAGCCGGCGAGACGGCAAAACCGGAGTTTGTCAAAGCCAGCCCCAAGACGGATGCCAGGCCGCTTCCGCGCCCCGCAGACAAAGAGCTGCGACAGGCGATCGTCGAATCGAACATTCGATCCATTCCACAGGAGATCGGCAGCCTCTTCCTCATGCGCTGGCTCGGACTCGACGGCGTCCTCGCAACCGTCGAGACAGACAGCGTGCTCGGAATGGCAATGCTGCGCGATGCCATACTGGAGCAACCAGCCGCTGGCGTCGACGCCATTTTTCAGCGCATGTCGCACTCCGTTTACACTCGCCTGGACAATTTCGTCTTCATGACCATTCCCGGTCCCGTCGCCATCGCCGCCTTCTCCGGCAGTGCGCTCGTCTGCTTCCTCGCCTTGGCCGGCACGGTGTTGGCCGGAACGCTGATCGAGCATCTCGGGCTGCGGCTCACAGCCAATCCGGCGGTCGCCGCCGTGGCCGGCGTCGCGCTTGCCTATCTGCTCGTGCAGATGAATTTTCCGCGCACGCTATTCTTTTTCGCCATCGAGCTGATCCTCGCCTTTCTGGCAATGGCTGTGATCGGTTGGGTAGCGGGCGCGTACCGGCCGTTGTCGCGGCCGCTTTCCGCTGCGTCCTGAACACTGCGTGAGGATGTCATGGCCCTGTTGAAGACCGGCGCCATCGCATTCGGCGGCAGAATTCTGCAGCTTTCCCTGGGCGCCATCACGGCCCTGCTCTTGCCGGCGCTGATGACGGCATCGGATGTTGGCACCTATTTCCTCGCGCAGGTGGCGATCGCAGCCGGCGCCGTGCTCGCACAGGCCGGATTGACCTTCGTGATACCGGCATCGCTCGGCGAAGCTCTCGCGCGGCGCGATCTCGCGGAAGCGGCCAGCATCTGCCGAGCGGCGCTCCTGCTGTGCCTGGGCGTATCGCTGGTGACCTGTTCCATCGGGCTTCTGCTCGCCCAAGCGGTGCCTGCCGATGCGCTCGCCGCCCTCGGATTCGACAGACCGGTTGTCCGGGCGATCGTGGCCATGATCCCTTTCGCTGCGCTTTGTACTGTCCTGGCAGAAATGCATCGCGCCAGCGGCGACATCACCATGGCTTCGCTGCTGCCCAACGCCCAGGGTGCGGGGGTTGCTCTTCTTGCCCTTGCCGCCCTGGCGCTCGTCTTGCGCCCGGATGTCGTTCAGTTCCTGCTGGCCGGGCTCGCCGGACTGTTTCTGGCCACGGGCGCGGCGTTCCTTCCGCTTCGAGGAAGGCTCGACGTCCTTTCTCGGGCGCACTCTCCCCGCGTGCCGGAGCTTGCAGCAATTGCTTGGCCGGCCCTCGTGACCAGCCTTGCCGCGCTCGTCGTGTCGCTCTCCGACCAGACGATCGCCGGCTTGATCGGAGGACCTATCGAAGCCGCGCATTACGGGCTGGGCCTGCGGCTGTCCGCGCTGCTTATCCTGCCGCTGGCCATCGTCAATGCGACGATCATGCCTCAGATCGTCAAGTTGTGGGCCAGAAGCCGCAAGCGGCAGTTGCAGCATCTGCTGACGGCATCGGCGACGATTGCGAGCTGCGGTGCCGGCGTCGGCCTGTTAGGGCTGCTCCTTCTCGCCATGCTTGGGCCGGAGCCGGTCTGGGACAGCTCCTATGCGCCGGCGCTGACCGTCGCCGTCATTCTGGGCTGCGGCCAGTTCGTGCATACGCTCGGCGGGTCCGCAGGCTACCTCCTTCTGCTTCTAGGCCACCAGAAGATCTTCATGCGTCTCACGCTTATAGGTGGCGCGCTGGCGATCGCCCTCGCCGCGCCGGCCATGAGCCTGTTTGGCATCGTCGGCCTCGCAGTGGTCATGGCCGGCGCCAACGTGGCGCAGACAATCGCCGGCACGCTTCTGGCGCGCCGGCTGCTCGGCCTGGACAGCAAGGCTCGGCCGATCAACCTGTCCCGGCTGTGGCGCGTCCCCCGGCCGTAGGGCATTCCGGCCGGGTCGCCGGCATGTGCGCTCCGGCAGCCGCCTCGATGCGCCACGCGGCCAGCCGGGTTAACCTTCGACAGCCCCGGATTAACCCCTGCTTAACCAAGATCGTGGTTGATGCCACTACTTCCACGCGTGTCGCCATCGTGTCCAGCATCCATACGAACATCGCCGCCATGGCGGCACTTCAGACGAAACGCTCCATCGCAACCCTGCTGTCGCAGCAGACGGACATGATCGCAACCGGCCTGCGCATCCGGGAAGCTGCCGACGGCGCAGCCTAGTGGTCGATCTCGACCTCCATGCGATCCGACGCCAGTTCGCTGTCGACGATCATGGATTCTCTCGGTCTCGGCCTCCATCGTGGACATGGCCTATTCGGCGATGGACAAGACGATAGGGGTTGTCGATCGGATCAAGGCGAGGCTCACGGCGGCGACCAGCGACGGAATTGACCTCCCGGCCCTGCAGACCGAAATCTCGAACCTCGTCGAAAACACGGTCCAGATCGCGCAGTCCGCCAACTTTGCGGGCGTGAACTGGCTGTCGACGGATGTCCCCGACATATTGGAGACCGAAGAGAAGGCGCGCTGGCAACAGCTGACGACCTCGTTCACGCGCGGCGCCGACGGGCAGGTAAGAATCGGGTCGCTTCCGGTCGACCTGCAGAAGACGTCGCTCTACAACATGGACGGCGGAGGCATCCTGCAGGGCGACCCCAGGAGCCCGGGAACGATCGGCGGCATCAGGCTGCCCGACGCCGGGGGCGGCTACACCACCTACAACCAGCGATCAGGATCCCGGGCATCGAGGGATTTCGTTTTCTCGGGGCCGTTGGTCTTCGCGGATGCGAACGACAGGATCAGCTTCGACATCACGGTGGATGCCGACAACCCCGATCCGGCCACCAATGGCGGGCTTCCCGGGCCTTATGGCGGCGGCAGCGCCACGACCACCGTCACGATCGACCGCGCGTTGGTGGATTCGGTTTTCCCTAACAACGGCGGAATCGTTTCCACGTACCGCGAGATGGTGCAGGTGCTCTCGGCGGCGCTTGCCGGAACGGGCGCGTCGGCGGTGACGCTCCGCCACTATGTGGACGACCGTCTTGTCGAGATTCCGAATGCCTTCCGTATCCACACCAGCGAGACGTCCGGGCTGGACGGCTCCCACGTTTCCGTAACCGGGTTCACCTCCAATGTCGGCTCCGGCGGACTGGCGGATTTCACGAGCTACGGGCAGAGGGGAAGCTCCCTCACGCTCACCTTTTCTCCCTTCCAGGTCTATCGGGATGTCGAGATCGGATTCGATTTCTCGATCAACGGCGTGCCCAGCGGCAGCGGGCTGATTACGCGGACGCTCGTCGACACGCTACTGGGCAAGGACGACGGACGCGTCGAAACAGAGGACGAGACGGCAGCCCTGCTCGAGCACCTGATCGGCCAACCCGGATTGGTGATCGAGACGACCGGAGGCGGCATCACCTTACGCACCGATGCCGTCACGGACCGCCTCAACGGAGCCAAAACCGGCATCGGCTTTTCCGGCATCGCGGTGAACATAGAACCGCTTCCGGCAATCGGGTTGAGCGAAATCGACATCGTCGCCAATCCGCACATGATCCGATCCTATCTCGAAACCGTCGATGCCATGCTGCTGAAGCTCGCCAGCGGCGCGGCCGAACTCGGTGCGATCGCGAGCGCGCTCGATATGAGGAAAGACTTCACTGAAACGCTTCGGCAAGCAGTGGCGCGTGGTGTGGGCCAACTGGTCGATGCCGACATGGAGAGCGCCTCGGCAAGATTGCAAGCCTTGAAAGGCCCGCCGCTTGGCGCGGGCGGGCCTTCAAAATCAGTGCGCAAGCGAGGGTTCTACCAGCCCTGACGTCCGTACCAGTCGTCGATGTCGCGGCTAACCTGATCCTTCGCGATGCCGTAGCGCTCCTGGATCTTGCCTTCGAGCTGGTCGCGACGGCCATTGATCTGGTCCAGATCATCATCGGTGAGCTTGCCCCATTGCTCCTTCACCTTTCCCTTGATCTGCTTCCAGTTACCTTCGACGCGATTCCAATCCATGCGTGTTCTCCTTTCGGCGACCATCGCCTGGCAATTCAACGTCCGGGGACGGATTTGGTTTCGCATTTCTTGGGCAGGCAGTGCCACGTTCTCTTTTAGTAGAAATTCCTCATCCAAATTCAATTACGATCCAGAATATAGACAAGACGAACGAAAACAAATCTGAATTATATACTTGCCAATTTCAGTTACGTTGAGCAAATTTGTTTTTCAATTCGTTTATGAACCACGGGAGAAGAACATGGCCGCCTATAGTGTCGTGCGCTTTCGCGCAAAGCTGGACCAGGAAGAAGCGTTCAGGACAACTTTTCTCGGGCTCGATCGCCATTTCGAAGGTCTGCGCAGGTTCGTACTCATCAAGACCGGAGACCGGTCCTACTGTTCGATCGGGGAGTGGGACAGCTACGACCACCTGGCGGCATGCCGGCCTCGGATGATCGCCAACCTCGACCAGTTCCGCCACACCCTCGAGGAAGTGGGTGAAGGTGTCACTGATGCGGTTTCCGGAGAGTCCATCTACGAACAGGTGTTCAAGGGATAGCCGCTGCCGGGGTGAACTGCCGTCCCCATTAGCGCGCACTCGGACAGGGCCGATGCGCGCCGAGTTGCGGCAAGGAAATGCGGCGGATAGTGAGAAGGCATTCCTAGAACCGGTGCCATTCAAGAACAAAAGGCAAATGATAATGCAGGCCGGTGGAGCGCCCCGGTGCGGCATCGCAACAGTTCGCAACCGGCTCTGATCACACCTCCTGATCCCGCACGCACTCCATGACTTCCGCGTCGACGCTGATCGCCACGGCACGTTGGCATTGATCCCACGTCAGATCCTTGTCGATCGTGTAGACGTGGGCGCCGATGAAAATGACGAGAGCATAGAACAATCAGTCGTCCTCCTGGAACAAATCCAAGCGTGGCGCAGGATGCACTCCCGCGCGCGCTTTCATGGCTTGTGGCTAACTGCTGTCTGTTCGACGCTATTCACGCTGGCCGTCAGTCGGCCGAGCTTGCGTCGAGGGGCGGTAGTTGGACTAATTTCCCCAACGTAACGTGTCGAGAAGCGACAGATGTTTTGCAATTAACGCCAAGATCTGTACTTCTCAACTTAAATTAGTCCAAGAATTTTGGGACTGCCATTGCCAATTCTTGTCTACTGACCGCCCTATGTCAGCAGAGAATGTCGCCACGACTTAGGGCATCTCACCGTACCAGTCCCGCAATGCTATGGTGCATTTCGCGCAATCGACCAAAGGACACACAATATGCCCGGAATCACCCGCCGCGCATTACTCGCCGTTACCGGCGCCGCGGCCGCCGTCAAACCGGCATCCGCTGGAGGGGAGACGGTTTCGCCGGAGTTGCAGGCGTTGATCGCAGCGCATGAAAGGGCCTATGCGGTATTCCATCGGGTGTTTCCGCGACCCGGCAGCCCAGCGCACGAGCGTGAGCAGGTGGACCGGATCGAACAGCAGGCGCTGCTGGCCGTCTGCGCCTATTCCGCTGACAGCCGAGGTGACCGCCGGGCAAAGGCGGAGTATCTATTGGCCGTAGAGGCCCGCGGCGAGCTCGACCGTGAAGAGCACATGCAGGCAATCCTCCGTTCGATGATGCGGGGCTGATCATTGCGCCCGCCAGAATCGGCCCGTCAGACGTTTATCGACATGCGAAGAAAGTCGCGTAGTCGCCAATGACGGAAACTCCTGCATAACGCATGTCAGGTCGAAGCAGGTTCCTGTTGTGGCGGGTGGATCCCCTCCATCCAGAAAAGAGCTGCTGAGCGTTCTGATGATCAAACCCGACGTTTTCGACGCATATCCCGCTGAAGCCCGCAGCCTTGGCTTGGGCCAACCTTCGGTCGTAACCCTGATGGCCAAGGTCGCGCCGAGCGGCCTGGTACTGGCTATGTTGCCTCGCCAAAGCCTTCAAAGCGGCCTGTGATGCCAGAGGGGGAAGCCCTCGGCTCGCCCGGTAGGAATTGATGAGGCTTAGCGTCTCGGGCCCGAAATCAACTTTCGGGGGCGCAGGCCGTGCCGACGCCGCACAACCCGAAACCAGAAGCGCAATAGCGATCGTCTGCAGAACTTTCATTCTCGGCATCCAAGATTGAAGCGGCCAGCGAGCCCAGGGACGAAGATCCGAGCGGCCAGTTTAAGACAAGGCCGGGCGGACCTGTAAGCGGTTTCGAAGAGACGGGGTACCGGCCGGAATGATGCGGCGATGAATTGCACCTACACAATTGAGGTGGCGATTATGACCGATATTTGTTTCGCCTTCAAAGTGGATTCCGACGTTGCTATCGCGCTGGACAGTCTCGTGGCGAGTTCCGGCAGCCGAATAAGCCCCCGTCTCGTTGGGGGCACAACTGGACGGGGGCCGTCGAAATTCTCTTCGTGCTTGGGGAATTAGGCCGGGGTCGCTTCTGCGGCCAAGCGCAAGGACGCGAGCTTTGTTCCCGTCGGGTCTGCCCAGGTCGCTTCGGAACTAGATGAAAGTGCTCGGCAGATACATCGTGATCCACGGGACGAAGATGACCAGCAGCGATATCAACAGGATGCAAAGGATTGCGCCCCAGATATCGATCCGCAGGATGCTGATGCCGGCGATGTCGGAGGCGATGAAGGATTGCAGGCCTACCGGCGGCGTCAGCGTTCCCATCATCAGGGCGATGATCATAAGGATCCCGAACTGGATATCCGGCACGCCGTAGGCCGTTGCCAGCGGTGCAAATAGCGGGATGAAGATAAGCAGTGCGGAGGTCGATTCTAGGAAAAGCCCCACCACGGTGATGAACGCCAGCGCGATCAGCATGAAGACAATCGGGTTCGTTGTGACGTCCTTCATGAAGTCGCCGACCACGAAGCCGAAGCCGGAGATCGACAGCGCGAATCCGAAGATCGCACTGGAAGCAATGATGAACATCGGAACGGCTGTCGCGACGGCCGCCTCCTGCAGGATCTCGCCGAGATTCCAGATGGAAAACTCGCGATATACGAGAATTCCGAGTGCAATGGCATAGACCGCTGCTACAACGCCTGCCTCCGTGGGGGTCGTGATGCCGAAGCGGATACCGCCCAGGATCAGGATCGGAGCAAGCAGCGCCGGCAGGGCCTTAAGGAAGACCGGCCAGGTCTGGCTCCAGTTCAAACGCTCGCCGTGCGGATAGTCGCGCCGCTTGGCCTGGACGAAAACCAGGCCGATCAATGCCGTGAACAACATGAAGCCGGGTACGATCCCCGCAAAGAACAGGCCGCCAATCGACGTGTTGGTGATCGCGCCATAGATGATCATGACGATCGAGGGGGGGATGATCGAGGTGATGATGGACGCGGCAGCAGTGATGCCAGCCGAGAACGGGGCATCATAGCCTTCCTTCATCATGCGTGGGATGAGCATGCGTCCCTGAGAGGCCACATCGGCAGTCGCCGATCCCGACATGCCCGAGAAGAAGAGGCTCCCCAGGACATTGACGTGCCCCGTCCCGCCGCGCCGGTGGCCGATGAGGCAGTAGGCGAAATCAAGGATGTGTCGGGTGACACCGCTGCGGTTCATGATGACGGCGGCGGCGATGAAGAATGGCACCGCCATCAGCGTATAGGAGTTGATGCCGCCCAGCATCCGCTCGGCCAGGATGTTGACAGGGATTCCGGAGGCCAAAAGCGAAACGGCGCCCGACAGCAGGAGCGCGATGGCAACGGGCACGCCGACGAGCAGCAGGCCAATCAGCAATGCAAACAAGACGAGAGCTTCCACTGACGTCAGTCCTTCTTCTCAACCGGGCGGTTCTCATACGTCCATTGCCACAGGGCGACGAGCATGAGCGCAACTGCGACAGGAACCGCGCCGTAGAACAGGACCGCGGGGAAATCGGGAAGTGTATATGAGGGGGTCGCGCGATTGCGCCATGCCACGAGCAAGCCGGACCAAAGCAGGAGCGCCAGCGCTCCTGCGGTGATCAGCGCGCGCAGCAACTGCAATACCGGCCTTTCTCGGCCTTCGAATATGTCGACCTTGATATGGGCGCCGACCCGGAACGCGGTAGCGGAGCCGAGAAACACGATCCACACGAAGAGATATCGGGAAATCTCTTCGATCCATGTGACCGGGTGATTGAAAACATATCGCAGAAGAACCTGCGAGAATGTGAGCGATAGGATCGCCAACATGAAAACCGCATTGGCGCGGCCGAGCACATACCAAAAACCGGCGCTTCTCATATCCGTCGTCTCCTCCAAATGGCCGTCCAGCCCGTGTCATCACGGGAAACTGCCCTCCCTGGGAAGGCGCAGTTGCGCCCTCTTCCTGCCAGACCACCATCTGTGATCAGCCGCCCTTCCGCTCATGGGCGCAAAAGGGCGGCGAGGAAGATGAAGGCAGAATCCCTGATCGACGGGAGACCGTTAGTTTTCTTCGGTCATCAGCTTGATGAAGTCGGGGATGTCCGGATGCCGGGCGGCGATCTCATCGTTGAGCGGCTTCATCGCATCGCGCCATTCCTGCGCGTCAGCAGGGCCGACGATCTTCAACCCGAGCCCAGACAGGCGGTCATAGGCGCCGGCCTCTTCGACCTTGGCGACTTCGAGGTCGGACCAGTCACCGGCCTCCACGGCGGCCTCGCGAACGAGGGCCTGGTCTTCCGCCGACAGAGCCTCGAACTTCGGCGTGTTGATGGCCACGACCATGGAGCCGAACATGTGGTTCGTCTTGAGGAGCGACTTCGCCACCTCGTTAAACTTCATGTCGATGGCCGTCGCCGGAGGGCTGTCCAATCCTTCGGCGATACCGGTCTGCATGGCGCTGTAGACCTCTCCCCAGGTGACCGGGGTCGGGCTGGTGCCCATCAGCTCGAACATGCGAATCCAGACCGTGTTTTCGGGCGAGCGCATGCGCTTGCCCTTGATCTCGGCCAGAGTCGTCGGCGCCTCGCCGACGAAAAGCAGGTCGCGGAAACCGAGATGAGCGTAGCCCAGGATCGTCGAGTTGCTGTTGGCGCGCACGCCCTCGGCAAGCTTCTGGCCGAACTCGCCCTTGTAGAGCTCGCGCGCATGGTCCCAGCCGCGGAAGCTGAACGGCAGAGATGTTACGGCTATGGCCGGGTAGACCGTTTCCAGAATGGCCGGCGACGTGATCGAGACGTCGACAGCCCCCTGATTGACCAGATCGTAGGCTTCGCGCTCCTGACCGAGCTGGGCGCCCGGAAAAACGCGAACCTTGACCCGGCCGTCTGTCTTCTCGTCGACAAGCTCGGCGAACTTGTTGGCAAGCTTGTCAACCGTGCCACCGACGGCGTGGTGATGTGCCAGACGGATCGTCTGTGCGTGAGCCGAACTGAAGGCGATCGTAACCGAGGCAGCAAGTGCCAGCATCACCATGGAAACACGAGACATTCAGTACCTCCTCATTACAGAATCTGACGAGTGTTCTTACTCGGGGATGCTGGGTGCCTACCGGATCTTCTGGCCGATGACCGGCAGTTCCTTCGGAGCAAGGCCGAGAGTCAGAAGCCGGAACCCGTTCTCGGTGACGACGACCAAATCCTCGGTGTGATAGAGCCCGCCCTGACCGTCCTTCGCGACCGGTTCGATATTGATGACCATGCCGGGACGCAACGGCGTCTTCACGCCGGGGCGCAGCATTGGATCCTCATGCAGTTCCACGCCGAAGCTGTGTCCGATGTGAGGCATGTGGAAGGCTACGCCGTGCTTCTTGAACTCGTCCCGGCACAGATAGAAGAGATCCTCGGCCAGCACGCCCGGCGCAACGGCGTCGATGACGGCCGTCTCGATCGCGATCAACGCTGAATAGATCTGGAGCTGAAGGTCGGTCGGCTCGCCTGCCGAGTAGGTGCGGGCGAAGTCGCTGGCAAAGGCGCCATAGGTTCCGCCGACATCGAAGCGGATGATGTCGCCCGGCTGGGGAATCACGTCGTCGCGCGCGATGGCGTGTGGCTGCAGGGAACGCTCGCCGCTGCCGAAGCACATGAACAACGTACCATCTGCACCGTAGTCGATGATGTTGTTGGCGATGCGCTTGGCCATGGCGAATTCGCTGTCTCCGAGCTTGCTCGCCGCCATCGCATCGAGCGTCGCCTGGTGGGTCGCCTTGGTCGCCTTCTCCAGAATGGCGATTTCATCGGCACCCTTGACCGACCTGACCGCCGCAATCACGTCAGTGGTGTCCACCCACGTCACTCCGGGCAGGCGCTCCTTCAGGCGCTCAGAGCTGGTCACGGGCAGGTAGGCGAGATCGATACCAACCCGGCCGCTCGAAATGCCTGCCTCCTTCAGATGATCCGCCAGCACATCGACGGGGACGTCGACGAATTCCGTATAGGTGCGGATGTCGTCGATCCAGCTTTCGTCACGGGTCAGCGACTCCTCAATGCTGCAAACGATCACGAATGGGTCCGACTTTGCCGGCAGGACGGCGAAAGCTTGGCGCGGACGGATCATCTTAACCGTCAGGACGAAGGCGCCCGACGCGTAAGTGAAGTTCTCCGGGCTCATCGCCACGATAGCTTCCAGCCCCTCTTGCGAGGCCAGCTTTCGTAGCGCTTCCGAGTTCGGCTTGAAACGCATGACTTCTCCTCTCCAACTAAGGTATCTTCATTTTGTCGTCTAAGTGACGGCATATTGACTCCAACTTCTTTTTATATCAAGGATGATTTGCAAGCGATCGCTGCGAGCAGGCGGTGATCCCCCGGCTCGATTCGTCAACGGTCGCAAATTGTGTCGGCCTGGCGCGAATGCTAAACGATGGGATGTTTCATCGGATACGGCAGGGGAAACGTGTCGCCACGGCTGTCAGAAAGCGAGATTCAGAAACTCGTGCAAACAACATCACCCGGGCTTTCGCAGCTCGAACTTTCCCTGATCGTCGCCTTCAATGCGCTTCAGCAATGGGTAGGCCGGTGTGGCGCGGCTGCGGGCGGAAAAGAGTTTTCCCCTTTCGAATTGCTCGTTCTGCACATGATCTCGTACGGAGATGGAACGAAGCGGATCGCAGACGTGTGTTTCGCCGTGAAGGTCGAGGATACCCATCTCGTCGCCTACGCGATCAAGAAACTCACCAAGTCCAACCTCGTCACCAGCACGAGATCCGGCAAGGACACATTCTTCAAATGTACCGAGTCCGGCCAGGCGCTCCTGGCGCGCTATAAGGAGGTGCGGACGCGCTATCTTGTGCGCACGATTGCGCGCCTGGCCGGGAGTGATGTCGATCTGGACCAGACGGCTGAGACCCTGCGGCTTTTAACCGGTCTCTACGAGCAGGCCGCACGCCAGCTGGAAATCGGTGTCGACCAGCACGACCTGCCGTTGGTATAGGCAGCTTTCCTCCGGGGGAGAACCGTCACGGGTAGAGAAATCGGCCTAAAGCGCCGGATACTAATCGGATGCGTCTCCGGCCTCCTTCAAAGGGGGTCAAACTCGCCGCCGCCGAGATCACGGCCGCCTACCTGTCGGAACTCGAAAACGGCAAGAAGGGCCTTCGCTGGAGGTCCCCAGGAAAATCGAAGGCGCTCAACGTCACGGTCGATGACATCGCCGCCGCCTAAACCTCGGCAAACGTGAAATCCACGGCGTTGGACTCGCGACTGTCGGTCCTCATCGACACCACACCATGGCCGCACCGCTCATGCTGTTTGGATCCATGACCGACGTTAACTCGGCCGACGAGGCGTAGTGCGTGGGGGCAGCAGCGCCATCAAAGAGGATCACCGGATTCGACGTGAAATTTTGGTGCCGGTTACACGCAAGGACGACCGCGAGGGCATTGAGGCTCACCTGCTCACTGACCCGCGTGATCAACTCCCCTGAATGAATTCGCCCTCTGATTTATTTCCTTGATCGGGGAAGACCTCCGTGGTTCCGGGAGACGTCTCACCCAAGCACCACAGTCGCGAACATCGCCATATTGGACATGCTTTAGTTGTTGTTTTTATGCATGTCGTCCACCCAAAACCGCTGCACACTCTTGGACGACGTGCAGTAGAGACCCAAATCATTGAAAATGGGATGGTACGCCCAAGGGGAATCGAACCCCTGTTTGCGCCGTGAGAGGGCGCCTGACTTACAACCGACCCGTCCGCAGTTTTCCGCCAATGTTTTTTGTCTGTTCCGCTCCCGTTCACACGCTGTCCGCTATTGTCCGCAACCATACGTGGCTATATATTTGACGCATATTTGACGGGTTTGGGGGCTCAATGTCCAAGACACTGACCGAAGCGGCAGTTTCGACGCGGAACGCTAGATCGAAGCTGAGCAAGGGCGTGCATTGGCGCGGCCTGAATGCCGATGTCCATCTTGGGTACAGGAAAGGCAAGCGAGCGGGGCGTTGGCTCGTGCGCTGGTATGTCGGAAATCAGAAGTATCAACAGGAGACCATCGGCGCGGCCGATGATGCTTTAGAAGCAGACGGAAAAGATTGCCTGACGTTCGACCAGGCTAAAGCGCGCGCACTGGAAACCGTTAAGGATCGTAAGGCGGAAGCAAGGGCTAGCGAGGACGGGCCCGCCGCAACCGTCCGCTCTGTTGTTGAAGCCTACATTGGCGCCCGCGAAGCCCGTGAGGAAAGCCAGACTGGGGAAGCCCCGAAGAAGCGGGACGCGAAAAACCGGCTCACCAAGCACGTGCTATCGGCCGAAATTGCCGAAATAGCCCTTCACGCTTTGACGGAAACCGACCTTGAGAAATGGAAAAGCGGACTTTCCACGAACCTTGCGCAGGACACGGTTCAACGACTGATTAATGACTTCAAGGCAGCCCTGAACGCTGGCGCTCTGAAGCATCGCAAAAATCTCGCCGCTGAAATCCCGCTGGTGATCAAGAACGGCCTGAAAGCCGGGGAAGCAAGCGCCCCGACCGCTCGGGACAAGCAGGCCCTCCCCGATGCTGAGATCCGCCGAATTATCCAGGCTGCCCGAGAAGTAGACGAGGCCGAAGGGTGGGAAGGCGATTTACTGCGCCTTGTTGTGCTTCTAGCCGCCACAGGTGGCCGGTTCTCTCAGGCTCGCCGAAACTGTGTTGCCGATGTCCAAGCCGCGCAAGGCCGGCTCATGATGCCAGTAAGCCGCAAAGGCAGAGGAAAGAAAAAGGTCTCGCATATAGCTGTGCGCGTTGGTGAGGACGTGATTGCGGAACTCCGTCCCGCCATCGCAGGGCGCCGCGGTGCGGAACCATTATTGGAGCGTTGGAGACACAAGCAGGTGCCGGGAGCGAACGGGCGTCCCCAATGGGTTCGGGATCGTCGCGGGCCTTGGCTGAATGCCTCAGAGTTAACCCGCCCTTGGCAGCAGATCATCGAAAAGGCTGGCCTATCGGCCGATGTCGTTCCCTATGCGCTTCGCCATTCTTCCATCGTCAGGCAACTGCGGGCCGGGTTGCCCGTGCGCCTTGTGGCGGCATTGCACGATACCAGTTCCGAGATGATCGAGGCGCATTACGCCGCTGCCATCGTGGACGCTCTGGACAGCTTGGCGGCGGGCGCCGTTGTCCCGCTGGTAGATCCCGATGAGCGTAAGGTGATCCCCCTACGCGCCGGACAGGCCTAGATTCGAACCCGCAGGGGTAGGACGGCCATCCGACAAGCCGGTGAAGCACCTCCCGGTTTCCCTGCGGCCCCGAAAGGTGCGTTCGCAAAGGTGCTGCGATGGCGTTAGATCGTTTGGCAAAGCTTACAGAGGCCCATGAACGAGGCCGCATCAACGCTTTCTGGTCCCAACCTGATAGATGGCCCTTCGATGCTCTGGAGCACATTTTCTTAGCAAGAGCGATAAATCTGCTCGGTCGCGCGACATGTGATGATTGGCCAGACGAAGAGGCCAGGATTGCTTACCAGCCAAAGTTTCGGGATGTAGCCCTCAGCCTCCGCGAGCATTGCGCTTGGGAAAGGCTAAAGACAGCGGTTCAATTGCCGGAGGGGAGTTTTGAAACTTTGCCGGCCCATCGTTGGAACAGCGCGGACCAATTCGCGGAATGGATGAAGATATGCGCCGCCCCTAGTCCCGACGTGCATCCTCATCGTCACCCCCTGGCTGCGGTCCTCTACTATCCCCTTTTCGTAGAGCGCGAGGGCTTTGACTCTCTCCTGCGTGAACGCAAAAACAAGGCAGCGCTTGCCAAGAGTTCCAAACCTCCTCGACGGCAATACAGTCAGGACGAGGTTAAGGAATATATCGAGTTTCTTTGCGCCGAATGGAAAGAGGATCGTTGCCGACGATATGAGCGCGACGAGCTATATAACATAGTCTCGTCAGACGAGGGACGATTTCCGGGCATCACTACGACTGTCTATAGGCCTGCGTGGGATGCCGCAGACCGGCCACCCGCGTGGAGGACTCCCGGCCCCAGGAGCGAGTCGGAGCTAAACCTTCCCGATTTGGCACGACAATCCCGAATTCCGCAGCCGTAGAGTGAGAGAGCGGCTGCGGAAATAGCTCTCCGCAAGATTCTTGCGGCTGCGGGATTATTCTCGCAACCTAATTGCGCAAACATGCACCTGCGGGTTTCCTGCCGGGGTTCTGGCGGATTTCTATGTTAACGCTTTGTCTTGGCTGCGGATTTTCGAACTGCGATTCTTTCCGCATGCACTGACATCCAGTCGAGTGCAGGAAAGGATAAAGTCTATGACAACCCCAATTGCAGTCGGAATTCCCGAAGCCGCAGCTATGATCGGCATAGGACGAAGCAGCCTTTACGTTCTGTTTCGCGAAAAGAAGATCACACCTCGGAAGAGCGGGAAGCGCTCGCTGGTACTAGTCGAGGATCTGAGACGTTACGTCGAAAGCCTCCCCTCGGCGGAGAGGGGGTGAGTGCATGATTGCACATAACGAAACCGCCGCCCCGACTGGCATCGGGAACGGCGGAATAGGAAAAATTATCGCGACTTCTTCCTATCTCACCGTCGCCCCTGCGGCAATTGAAATCTGCGCTCCAGAATACGCCGCCCGCAAAGTCGCCTCCCGCTTCCGGCTGCGGATTGAGACGGCCCGCGTTGTCTGCCATCTGGCAGGATTGGCGGTGTGCCATGAGTGAGGATCGCACCGAAGATAAGCTGCTGTCCCGTCAGCAGCGGTGGGCAGTCAAGAACCCTAAAGCTGTCTGGGCGCAACAGGCCCTGCGATCCGCTCTGAAACGCGGCTTGCTTGAGCAGAAGCCTTGCGAGATCTGCGGAGAAACCCAGGTTGACGCCCATCACCCGGACTATGACCGGCCAATGGACGTGCAATGGCTTTGCCGTCTGCATCACCGCCAGCTCCACAATGAGGAGCGTAAGAAGCGGAGGGCGGCGGCATGAGCAAGCGCAAGCTCGACTGGCGCCGCGCACGACTTAGCGCGCGGCCTTCCATCTCCGTCCGCGATGAAGACGAGTTCCGCGGCCGGGACGCTGCTGCCCGCTGGCTCGCGTGGCGAAAGAAGCCATCTCGGAAAAAGCGTCGTCAAGGGGAAATCCCATCATGACGGCGCCCCATCACGACATCGCTCCGGCCTTTCGGCCGGAGCTCCCCGTGGACGGCGTCCCGTCCGCTATCAAAGGTCTTATCGCCGCTCTCCAGCGGGAATTGCTGGAGGGCGTGCTATGAGCAAGGATCGCGACAAAGCAGCAGATACTGCAAGGGCCGCCTTCAAGTTCTCCCTCATCGAGACGGTCAATGCCGATCCGCAGATGAAGCCGAATGACCTGAAGCTGATTTGCGCATTGGTGAGCGTTATGACGTGGCCTAAACGTGAGGCATGGCTAGTTATGGCGCGAGCGCGGGCTATGACCAAGCTTTCAGAGAGTGAGGTATCTCGCAGCCGAAGCAGGCTCCAGACGCGTGGATATGTCTCCGAGCCGAGGAAGCGGGGCCGCACGAATGTCTATACTGTCGAAAACCCGCACCTGGAAGCCATTCGCGACCATGTGGCTATACATACCGAATGGCATCGCGAACGTGGCGCCGATCGTGTCGCCAGGTACAGGCAGAAGCCCAAAATAACACCTCCCCAGAGTGTTACGGAAACTACCCAATCACACCGTCCTAGAGAGCGTTACATCACACCTCCGGAGAGTGTCTATTCCGTGCATACCGTAGAGGGAAGGGCATCGAGAGAAGCCCACACTTCTCAAGGTAGAGCACTTCACCCCCCTCCGTCCTGTGCAGGGCAGGAAGCACCCTTGCGCAAGCAAGATGGAGGTCCCGAAACGCAAATCGGGCACTCGACCAGAAGACCCGCGCCCAAAAATTCGTACCTCAGAGCCAAGGAAGGCAGGATTGGTGCTTCAGGCGCTGAAATCGGGGGACACGTGCCCTTTCCCGTCCCCGACAACGAGGAGGAGCTTAAGGCCACGCTGTCCACCTTCAAGGGTTTCAGCCCGTCTGTCGTTGGTTACTTCCGACTAAAGCTCATGGCAGGGCAATTAACGCAGGCCATGATCGAAGAGCAGCAGAGGCTTGCATCATGAAGATACGGGTGGGGAATCCAGCGCAGCTTGATCTGTTAGATTGGGCTGCAGAGAGGCCGTCTGTTAAAATCCTCTCGATTATCCCGGCGATAGCGCGTCAGATGTGGCGCGAGCGATATCAATCGCCCGCGGTCAGTGATGGCAAGCTGATTGCGATGTCGAACCGGCCGCGAGGATAACTGTGCCTCCCTTAGCCAAAAAGTCTCAAACAGCCCATTCCATATTGCGGTTCATCGCCGGCAAGATTAGATCCGATTTGGGGACAAGGTGGGGGCGACGTTTTTTTGCAGATTCAATTGCTGACAGCCGGGCCGGACGGCCCCGCGGCTTCGGAGGATCTTGCCTGCCGATTTCGCTGCCCGAGGCAAAGCTTTTGTGGAGTGGCTCGTTGAAGAAGGTCACGGCTTCTCACCAGGCCTGGCTTCAACTAAGGGCGGCGCGTCTCCATGCTCGTGAGATCCGTTGGAGGGAATGGCGACGAGAAAGGAACAGAAGCCGCAATTCGGGACGAGAGGTCGTACTGGAGCGAGACGGCTCCCGATATCGTGGCCGAGCGCTCCAAGCCATTCCCATGCCAGAGGTCTTCTGCCTCGATTCAAACGCGGAGGAGACGCTCACTTTTCTTGCGAAGATGCGTGAAAATCTTCTGTCTCGTGCGGTCCAACGCGTTGATCGAAAGGGGCGCAAGGGCGCTCGGGGGAAGCCGATATCACGATACTACGACCTGGCAACGATGCGATACATTAGCCCCACGGCGGGTCTGATCCTCGCGGCCCTGTATCACCGGGCCAAATCAATCACAGGCCAAAAGCTTCATACAATCAATGAGCATCTTTGGGCCCCCGAGGTTCGCCGGACCTTGAGATCTGTGGGCTTCCATGAATTTCTTGATATGCAGAAACCGGCCCTTGATGGCGGGCTGACGTCACCGGTCATAATTCAGAAGTTCACTTCCGGCAGCCAAGCCGACGGCAAGCCGGTTGGGAAGCTGCAGGAAGCACTTACGAAGCTCCTTCCTGACGAACTCGGCGAGAAACTTCTCGCGGCCGAACCCTACGGTGGGATGTTCGAGGCGATACTGAATTCGCACAGCTGGGCATACCCTGCGGACCATGACTGGGACTACCCGCCCCTACGGAATTGGTGGCTCACCGGTGCTGTGGATACTGCCACTGGTCGGGTTACCGTCGCCGTGTTCGATCAAGGCATTTCAATCCCGGTGAGTCTACCGCATTGGAAACACTGGGGCAAAGTCGAGGAGCGGGCAAAAAAGATCCTAGCCAGGTTGCGGCTCACCGAGCCGATTGAGCATTTCTCGAACGATGGCTATGCGATACGCCTAGCGATGACAATCGCGAAGTCGCAGACCAATCTCCCGCAGCATGGTAAGGGCCTCCACACAATGGTCGAGGTCGCGCAGCGGGCTAGACATGGTAGACTAAGAATTATTAGCAGGAACGGTGAGTACGTTTGGGAGACTGGAAAAAGGCCCCAGATGCTAGCGTATGGGAACCCGATTGGTGGCACCCTTGTTGAGTGGACGCTCGATCTGTAGAATGTGAAGCTATGGACAGGACGATTAGTATTGCCCGGGATTACACGACGTACCCAGGCCCCCGATATGCAGCGGATGGCCCCTTTAGCGGCGAGACGTTTCGCGACACCATTTTAGCGCGTGCGCTTCAAGAGGCTATCACGTCCGGCGGCGTAGTCACGGTGGTCTTAGACGACGTGGCTGGCTACGGATCTTCGTTCTTGGAAGAGGCGTTCGGCGGACTAATCCGCAAAGGTTTCGATCGCTCACAAATCAAGAGGCATTTGCGCGTGGTTGCCCAAACCAATAGGTTCCAACATCACGCTCGCACGGCCCAGAGATATATCGACGAGGCAGCGCCGATAACTGTTCAATAGCGTGTCGTTGCTCCTCTCTGGATTCATCGGGGCGCTCATTGGCGCAAGCATCACCCTCTTCTTCAACATTTGGAAGTTCCATCGCGACGAACGCACTGCGAGGTGTGACGAGATGTGCGACGCCATGGCCGCAGCGGCTGAAATCGCTTCCAAATATTGGGCAACGGACTTCGCCGATGATGCCGATCAGCGCGTGCAGGAAGCCCGGATCTACGGAAGTCAGGCGTTGATTGACGGGCTGTACGAGGACCTACGCATAGTGCTTCGCGAAAAGGACGCCGTGGTGGTCGACGATGCCCTTTCCGAACTATCTATGGCGATGTCTGGAGGCGCTTTCTCTGTGGGCGGGCGGTCACGAGATCCTGATAGGGTGTCAAAAGCACCTCGTGCAGCGAGCCTTGCCATGGTCGAGCTTAGGCGGGCCCACAGACGAACCTTCCCATTGGGCGGGCTGATGAACGCTTTTCACGAGAACAGGCGCCGCAAGTTGGATATGCCAAGCGGGATGGATTGGGGTGTGGGGGAATCGGAGCCGGCGAAAGCGCCATCGGCCTCCACCGCGCCCTGAACAGTCCGCATCATATCGAGTGGCCTCATGCGCCTCCCGTAGACGGCGCGTGAGCAGCGCCATCTCGAAATGCGCGCAAGATGTTTGCGACACTCGGCCTGGAAGCGCGAATAATATGCACGACGAGCCTCGCTGAGCGCAGTAGTGTCGGCGGTGACGATCGCTTCTCCAGGATATGGAGACAATGCACCAGACCGTCATGAGCTACAGTATGCGGCTCCGCGTGACATGTGACCACTATCGTGCAAATGCAGGGCGGGTGGCCTCGTAGCCGTACCGGCAGGCGCCAGCCACAGCATTAGTCGTTTCATTAGAAAGATCAGCAGCGAAAAAGAGCGCCCGGCTCGCTACTGGTTTTGTTGTGGCTTCGGGATATATGCCGGCCCGGCTGCTCGGATACGAAAACTCACCTTCTTTACGCACTTCTCGGGCGCCACGGCCGCGTGTTCCCCTCCCACGACCGAGTATTTGTATTGAATGTTCGCTACCAGATTGCTCGACAGGAGCTTTGCTGCGTCATCCGTTAGGCGAATGCCTATCTCAGCTTTTGCCAGCGGAGGAACATAAATCGGGAACCGATCAGCCGATTTTACCCACGGGCTCTCTATCTTTTGGCCGAATCCCCCGATCTCAGCGCGAGGGCGGTGCCAGACATAAAAGGAGAAGTTGCGCGCCGGTTCCAATAGCCACATATCCTCAATGTACGCGCCGTGGCCGGTCAGGTTTAAGAACTCGAACGCCACACAGGGACAATTTCCGTCCTGCCAGGTAGCTAGCACCCGCAGCGCCACCGGCCCTTCCCTCTTGATGTACTCCCAAGCAGCACCGGCAGCGGATTTCGTGCCTTCTCCAAGGAGGCCAGCACCTGTCGATATAGCAGCTCCCACGAGCAGGCCGGTAAGGCCAAGGTCCGCTAAGTTCTGAAAGTCTTGGTTGGACTTTCCCATGATCTCCTGGTTCGTCTGATCGTTGTCCATTATTATCCCTCTCAAACATGATCATGTGGGACTGCGGCGTGAGCCCCATACTTTCATCAAATATGTATATCTTGCTTTCACGCAAAAGTGAACTAAGCAAATCGGGAGAATTGACGCCAGCGGACACTACTGGACATTAGGGGACATCAGTAGAAACACTATAAGGCATTGTAGATAAACTGGTTTTTCCTGCTTCGCGGTGCTACATTTGGGCATCAAACGGAGCATTCGACATGCGCTATCGTGAAGCAATGGCAGGACGGGTAGTGGCCCGTCTTTCGGCAGAGGAACAACGGATTATCTCGTTGGCCGCCCTCAATCGCGACGTGACCGTTTCCGAATTCGTACGACAGGCTGCCATCAGGGCAGCGCGACGGGTGGCGGCCTGAACATGGCCGATATCGCCACCGTTCCCTCAACAAAGACACTCATGGGCCTCTGGCTTCGTCACAAGACCGAGTGCCGGCCGATTGGCGGGATCGTCTCCGATGCGCGCGCCGGCCGCCTAGCTGGCATCAGGCAGCTGGATAGCGGATTCGGCTTCGAAGTGATCGATCAGGCCGCGGCGCTGGCCTCTATGCGCAAAGAAGGAATTTGAAATGCCAGGCAGCATTTATGATTGGTCGAAAACCGCAGGCCAGAACGACACCGCCGATGCCGATATTGATTGGCGGGAGGGCATGTTCGCAGATGCCGTGAATGACAGCGGCCGTCAGATGATGGGCCGAAACGCTGAGTTCCGTGACGACATCACAGGGACACTGACGGCAACCGGCACGGCCAATGCCTTGCTCCTCACCGCTAATTCTTCGTTCACCTCGCTCGCCAACGGTAGGAAACTGACGTTCCGCGCCGCGGCGAACAACAGCGGCCCCGCATCCATCAACGTCAATGGGCTCGGTTCGAAGAAGATTCGCGCCATGGGAGCTTCAGGTGATGTTGATATTGCGGCCAATGACTTGCAAGCGAACGGCGTCTACACGCTGGTCTATTCATCCACGGCCGACACCGGAACAGGCGCTTGGATATTGTACGCGCCGCTCAACAAAACGATTGACGGCAATAAGGTTGACGCCTTCCCTGCCGGCACGCGGCTGCCTTTCCAGCAATCCACGGCGCCGGTCGGTTGGGTTAAGGTCACGGATCACGACAACGCAGCCCTTCGAATCGTCAACGGGACAGTGACGACGGGCGGCACGGTGGCATTTACCACGGCATTCGCGAGCCAGAGTGTAGGGGCAACGGCAATCACTGCCGCTCAAATGCCTTCACATACGCACGGCTTCGCGGGCACCACCAGCGCTGCTAGCAACGACCACACTCACGGCTTTGTAGGGACCGGCGGCACCGACGTTCAGGGCGTCCATGGCCACAATTTCCAGGCGAACACCGGTCAGGTTGTGGGCAACATCTCTGCCGTTACCAACGACATTGATGAAAACACAACTTATCAGGGCTCCACGAATCCGACCGGCGCGTTCCGGGCCTTCACCATACAGGGTAGTGGCGCTCACGCCCACAACGTCACTGTCTCAGGCACGACGGGCGGCATTAGCGCAAACCACACGCACACCTATTCCGGCACGACGACCGGGGCCGGCTCGGGCGCGACCCACACGCATACGCTGGATATCGCGGTCAAATATGTCGACTTCATTATTGCAGAAAAGGCGGCCTGATCATGCCGGGGCTATTGGATCTTCTCACAGGTGGGAGCGGGCTTGCTGGCCTCTTGAACGGTCAAGGCGGCGGCCAGCAACCAGGCCCATCGCCAACGGGCGGCATGAGCACCAGGACGCCGACAGCCCGTTCAATGCTGGACGCGTTAGGGGAGCCTCCCGCACAGGGAACAGGCGGCATGTCCACCCGCCTGCCTATGGGCGCGGCGGGCCAGGCCGCGCCGAGCCGCGGGGGCTCGAACTGGGGCGACGTGCTGGGAAACATCGGTATCGCCCTGATGATGGCGGATCCTCTTGGCCGCAACAATCAAATGGCCGCCATGATGATGCGCAACAACGAAAAGCGCCGGGACCGGAACGAGACGCAGGAATGGCTGCTCGGTCAGGGCGTAGACCAGGGCACGGCAAAGTATCTGAGCCGCGACACTGACGCGCTGCGCTCCTGGTACGAAGGCTATCGCAATAGCAAAACACCGGATTGGGAAATCGGCACCATCTACGACGATCAGGGCCGCGAACAGAGGATCATGTACGATTCCCGCAACCCGTCCCAATACAGCCCCTTGGGCGGGGCCAAGAGCAACGTCATGTCGCCGGCAGAAGAAGCGCAGAAGATCCGACTTGCTCAGGCCGGCAGGGCCGAAACCAACGTCAATGTCGGGGCCGAAAAGGGCTATGACAAGACGCTAGGCGAGGGCTACGGCAAGACGTTCCTGGGTATTCAAGACGCGGGCCGCACTGCCCGTAGTGCCCTCGGCACGCTCGATGTCATGGAAAACGCCATGAGCCAGCCTGGTTTTTATTCCGGCGCTGGCGGCGATCGAAGCTTGCAGTTGCGTCGGTGGGGCGCGGCCCTGGGCATTACGGACCCGGAGGGCATTCGAGACATTGAAAGCTTCAACGCGATGTCCAAGCAGGCCGCTCTCGACAGCATGGGCGGCTCTCTCGGGACAGGCTTCTCGAACGCCGACCGTGATTTCGTCATCGACCAGGTTCCGAACCTCGGCAACACGCCAGAAGGCAATGCGCAGCTCATCGACATTCAGCGGAAGATCAATCAGCGCAGGATCGAGATAGCGGGCAAGGCCCGAGAATATGCGCAGCGCAATGGCGGTCGCATTGATTTCGGCTTTGACGACGAGCTGGCGCAATGGGCCGATCGCAACCCGCTCTTTCCACCAAGGCCATCAGGCGGCGAAGGGCCTGAACGGGTTTACAATCCTCCTGCCGGCGCGCCTCGCCCCAGAGCGACCAACCCGAGCACGGGCGAAACGGTAGAGTTTGACGGCAGGCAGTGGGTTCCGGTTCGATGAGCAATATTCCTCCCCCGCCTCCGGGTTTTGAGATGATCGAGGGGAACGCCCCTCAGGGCTCGTCTATGCCGGCTCCCCCTCCCGGTTTTGTCATGCAGCCCCTGACGCAACGGGACTCGGCCGGCATCCGGCAGACTCGCACGGCGGCACAGGGATTCGCGGATTTGCTGACGTTCGGTCTGGCCGATGAGGCGGCTGCTGCTGTCGGCACTTTGGGCGGCATGCTCCCCGGAGGCCATGGCAAGGGCTATTCCGAATTGCTCGAGGAGATCCGGAACGAAGGCAAGGCAGAAGCGGCCGAGTTTCCGAAGACGCATCTAGCGGGGCAGGTTGCAGGCGGTGTCAGCGGAGCCGCCGGGCTCGCTCGTGGCGGGTTGTCTCTGGCGGCCAACGCGGCACAGGCCGGGAAGGGTTGGCTTACGCGCCTCCTGTCCGGTGCTGCCGATGGTGCCGTTGCAGCCGGGGCATATGGCGCCGGCTCGGGGGAAGGGCTTCAGGATCGAGTTTGGCAGGCGGCCCGGAACGCTCCTGTTGGAGCTGCCTTTGGTGCCGCAGGTGAAGGCTTGGCCGTGGGTGTGGGTTCCCTATGGCGGGCCCTTACTGGTGGTGCTGATGACGTGGCGCGGGGCGCAAACCCAGCCGCCAATGTCGAGGAAGCCGCGAAGTTCGGAATTCCCCTCACTCGTGGTCAGGCAACGCGATCTGTCGCCCAAGCAGGTGTCGAGGATCAGCTTGGCAGTCAGCCCGCTATGCAGTCCTTCAAGGCGAGGCAGGGCGAGGCGGTCGCGGAATCGCTTGGGAATATGCAGACGCGCCTTGCTGGCACAAACAGGCCAGTCCCTGATCAGGCGTCGGCATGGGAAACCGTCCAAGGTGGCCTTCGCAATACCCGTGACGAACTGAAGGCGGCGGGACGGGATGCCTACAAGCAGACGGTAGACAATCCGAACATCTTGGTTTCTGGGGAAGCTGTCAGGGAGCTACCCGACTTCATCCAGAATCGGCTTGCCTCGGAAAATATCATCGTTGATCCGATGTACCATCAGGGCGCGGCCAAGGCTCTGGCGTTCATCGATGACTATCTTGGCCGGATGCCGACATTCGGCAAACCCGCGCAAGGCGGCCAGCGCAGGGTTTCGGGGCCGGCTGGCGAGATCCAGAGCGTTGACGCGCAATTGCGCTGGCTTGAGAACATGCGGGCGGCCATCGGGAAGAACTTCCCCGCGATCGGGCAGGACGCGCCGGCTATCGCGGTCATCAAGCGATCTATCGACGAATGGACAGACGACATTTTCGAGCGCGGGCTTGTGTCGGGCTCAGATGACGTTCTCGACCAGCTTAAGACGGCTCGGGCGAAATGGTCGGAATATAAGGGCCTGGTCGAGCCGAGATCCAAAGTGGGCGGAAAGATCAACCCGCAATACGAGGCACAGGTCCGCATTCGGAACATGATCGAAAAGGACATGTCGCCGTCCGAACTTGGGGGTTACCTGTTTGGCTCCTCGGTCGCGGCCCCGAAAAATATGTCCTTCGCTACAGCCTATGAGCTGAAACGTCTTTTGGGGCCTGATAGTCCTGAATGGGCAGCAGTTCGGCAAGCTGTCTGGCTCAGAGCTACCAGGGCGGGCGACGAGGCGATGAGCCCCGCCAGGATCGCGAAGAACCTGGATGGGCTTCTTAACGGCGACGGCAAAGGCCTCTCGCAAGTCGTTTTTTCAGGCGACGAGCGCGAGGCAATGAAGAGCTTTGCCAACGTTATGCGCTTGCTGTCGCATCCGAAGGCCGGCTTGAACAACAGCAACACTGCAAATCGTCTGGTCCCGCAGCTTCAGCGCTGGGGCTCTACCGTCATGGGCATGCTGTCAGGCGGGGCGGGGGCTGCGGGTGGTCTCGACCCGCTGTCGTCGATCGGCCTCGGGGCGATGACGACGGGCGCGCTTAAGGCAAGCGGGGCAGCCAGGAACGCCTTACGCACCAACACCGCCATTTCCAAGCCGATTCCGGCAGCGCCCACCGGCAACAGTGGCGCGACATTGCGCGGGGCATCTCTGCCAATGGTCCCGCTGATGGAGCCGCTTGTTAGCTCGCGGCGTCCTTAGGGCCGAAGATGGATCCCGTAACCCAATCCGCGAAAGGGACGGCGACATACGTATCGACTAGTGGAAGGACGAAATACGCGAACAGGAACATGCCGAGGGCAAAGGTAGCAATGCACAGGAGACGAAAGCCCAACCCCTGGAGGGGCGTGAAATGCGCTGGCGGCCTGAAGTCGTCGGGCATCGGCATGGTTGAAAGATAGGTGAGATGCAGTGAAAACGGAAGCCGTTCAGATGCAGACTTACTCCGACATAATGGAGGCCGTGACGAATAACGTGGTCAACTCCAGTGACGACGTTGCAGCGGACGTATGCACGGGATTGCTCACCCAGCGCAGTGATATCGCACCAGCGGAAAGGGCCTTTACGCTCATGGCCCATGCCCGCGGCTTCCATGCCAGAGCAGACGCGAAGCGTCAGGAGGGCAACCATGTCCTGGCCGACTTCCTGTTTGGCTTCGCGCAACATCTCCTAGAACTCGCCGCTACGGAGCATTCCCACTTCATGGCCGAATTGATCGATGCATTCGAGGTCAAGCATTGACGAACAGCCTATCCGCGCCCTGCCAAGCAAGGCGAACAACAGGGACGCACATCAGCGGCAGCAATAGATGAACGACTCCGATTTCCAAGAGAACAGCCGACAGGCGGTTGCAAGGCAGGGTGAGCCGCCGAAAGACACGCGTTGGAAACCGGGCCAATCGGGCAATCCTAAAGGCCGGAAAGCAGGCTCGCGCCTCAAAATCCTGGTCGATCTCGATGAGCAGGCAGAGGCGGCCGCGAAAGACATCGTCAAGGCGATGATCGAAAAAGCAAAGGGCGGAGACGCTGTTGCCGCCCGAACGCTTCTTGAGCGCGTTTGGCCGCCCAGGAAGGGAGCGCGGCTGCAATTCGATCTGCCTGCAGTCAGGAAGGCAGACGAGCTTCCTACAGCCATATCGGCCATCAACCAGCAGGTGGCTGAAGGCGACCTGTCCCCGGATGAAGGCGCCTTGGTTGTCGGCCTTCTGGAGGCGCAGAGGAAGGCTATCGAGACGAGCGAGCTTGCGGCTCGTGTCGCAGCCCTTGAGGAAAGGATGGCGCCGAAGTGAGCCTGACAGCCCGGATATCCCGCATAGAAGCCCAGGCACCCACGATGCCGCACTTAAGCATTGTCGCTGCGGATAAGGAAGAAGCCGAACGGCAGATTGAAGACGCTTTTCTGTCAGCAAAGAGGCCTTTCGCCGTTGCCCTCACAGCGGCTGGCAGATCGGAAGAATTCACCGTGGGGCAGATAGCCCACGAGGACGCCCTGCAGGAGCTTGGATCATGACATCGATCGCCGCACGCCTCGATAAACTGGAGGCCAGGATGCCAGCTCCGCAAGCTCAAGGCCGGGTCTTCCGGGTCATTGTCGACGAAGGCGAGGACGAAGGGGCGAAGCTCGCGGAACTCGGCTTCAGCCCCGACAGCAATGACTTTGCCATCATCCATCGCATTGTGCACCCGAAGCGAGGCCCCCATCATGGCTAGCGGGCTCGGTACGCGCCTCGACAAGCTGGAGCGCAGGATTCCGGCTCCGCGGGTAGGACGGCGTATCATAATCTCCCTGTCGGATGATGATCTCGAAAGCGGAGATTTCGCGAGCATCCCCGTGACACCCGCTCCTGACTTGAAGAAACACCTGTTTGGAGGGTGAACGGTGAGCATCTCAGCACGAATAGCCAGTCTGGAGCGCCGTCACCCTGCGGAGCGGTTCCGGCGGTATACCGTCCACCTCGTTACGACCGACGAGGAAGAGGCTGGGGCTTGGCGGGAACTTGGGGCGTCCGGCTATGTGCCGCGACCGGTTGAAGTGGCAATTGTCCGGCTGGTAGTCCCTCGCGGCTGTTAAAACAGCAAGAAAATTCGCATACCTAAAATGTTCAAGCCTGCAAGATGCTCCTACCTAGAACCGAGGTATGGGAAGCAATAACAATGTTGACTATTCTCGCAGCATTCATAGCGGGAGGCAGCCTTGCGAACTCGTTTAGCATTACACCGAGACTTGCTCTTTATATGCCTAGCGCTCTTAATATCATTGACCGCAGGCACGTACACACGCGCGGCAGAACAACTGACAGCAAGACAGTGCTTGGTGATTGAGGAGAAATTCTGCACCTATCAAGGCGAGCGTCTCCATTGCACCGAGTATATGAACCAATGTCCAAGACGTCTGCGCTTTGTGATCCCGTACGGCGACGGAGGCAAAGACGTGTCGTTAGGGCCAAGGGAGGAGTGGCGTCGGAGTTGGCAACTATATCCGTCGCTAACTTTTTATTGCGGTTCATCTCGCTGCGGTGACTTAGTTGACATTGAGGAGCTTAAGAATCTTGCCAACGAGGAAACTTGGCTAATCGCCGACGGCATGACGAACTTGACCTTTCGGAAAGAGGGCGAGTTAGTCCAACTAAGCGACGTTCGACCGGGCGATGTTTTTACGGTCGGCGCTCATAACCTGTTTTATATTAGCCCGAATATACGAGAGAGTGAGTGGATAGCTGGCAAAGAAAGGACAGTTGTCGTCGAAGAAATTCGACAAGACAACAACCTACTTTTCCCCAGTTCTCGATGGGTACGTGTGGCGGTCATCCCAACGGGCACAGCAGCTGGCATGCCTGCCCCAGACGGAAACGACGAAGCTGGCGGCGAAGCGTCTTCTCAAGTCAGAAACGGCATTTGGTGGGAGGAGCCGATAGCTGAGGCAACAGGTGGATATGATCCGGAGACTAATAGGACGCTTATCAATAGTTATAATCTTGTTGTTTTCGGGCCATCTAGTGTCGAGAGCGCGATAAAGGCCGTCGTAGAGGAGTGCGTGTCGCTGTCGGCGGGAGCCGCCTACACTGCATTCAAGGCTACACCATCTCCCGAAATTGCTGCGAGAATAGGAACGGCCTGGACAACGTTTCACGGAGCGCTTGCCGAATGTTTCGCGCTTAAGAGCGTATATTCAGCATTGCGGAAGCAATTTGACGTTGGATATATTCGGCGTGGCCGGTGGGTAGATGGGCTTAGACTGAGGTTCACTGCGGAGAACCCTACAACCGAGCACTACAAGCGGTTCCATAGGCTCGTTGACGACAAGCTTCCGGATCCAGTCAACAAACTTGTCAATTTTTATATAGCAAGCCAAGAGTACCCAAGCGTCGACATCCGCCTTGACCCTCCCAAAATAGCAAGAGATTTTCTAAAGCAGCTTCCCCCTATGGATGAGCTTCGCGATTTCTTGGGACAAGCGGAACATCTCGCTGAGGGCGGCGGTAAGAAAATCCTCAGCGACCTCAAACAGGAGGCCACGGAAAAGTTCCGGCAACTTGGATCTGAAGCCGCCACAGCGGGGGAGAAGCTCTTACACCAACCAGTGCGACTAGTGGGCGCGGGAGCTGATGAATTGAAAAAGGCGGCACCAGGAATTGGCGGCGCCTTGATACCAAGGATCGAAGACGGGCGGGTTCGTCTTGGCCCAGCTGTTTTTGACGTCCCGGACGTGGATCTGCCGCCGATTGATCTCAATCCGTGCGGCGAGAGATGTTTTGGTGCTTGCGTCCGGATTTGTTAGTGCTCAGATCGTACTTGTGTGGTTCACTAGTGCTTGGCACTGCACATCTGTCAGCCCCGCTCTCGGAAGCTGGGCTGACGCGCTCCGATTTAGTGGCAATGAACGCTGCCCGCGCTCCTGTCCATGTGGCAGCACTGACCAGGAGGCGAACTCTTGCGGCAGCCGCCGCCGTGAGCAGTCGCAAAGGTGGTCGCCGCCGCCAATATGGCGAGCGCCGTCGTTAAGGCTTTCATGTAATCCCCCCACAGGATGTTAACCCCGCGAGAGTTGCATGAAGTCCTCGGGAACACAATTGGCAGTTGGTCTATCCTTGATGGACCAGCAGCCGCCTTTAGCCGCTCACCGGCAAGCGCTTGCCTCGCCGCCACTCCCACGGCTCAATGAACAATCCCCGCCATATGCCAACCTTGCCCTGGCGCGCTGTCTGCTGATCGTCAGCGTACCGGCCCTTGCTGTACCGCGGCCAGTCCAGCGCGTGACCGTGTCGCACTAGCCACGCAGCGACGTTGGCGCCGTCCGCCCTGAAACAGTCCGCCACGATCCGCCGATAGCGGTCACGGTCGACCTCTACGCAGCGTGTCGGTCGGCTGGCGGCTAGATAGTCATCCAGGGCGAGAGCTGCAGCCTGGCCGCATCGGTATTCCTTACCGCTCGAATCCCGGCAGAGCTGGCGGCTTTCAGGAGCATCGATACCGTTGAGTCGGATTCGCTCCCCATGGATCTCGATTGTATCCCCGTCGATCACGGAGGCGCGGCCAGCTGTTGCCGAGTCGCCCGATGGGGCAGGGAATGAGAGGAGCGCCGACAGGGCGAACGCCGCCGCCAGAGTAGTGCAGGTTTGAATCAACTTCTCGGCGCGAATGAAACGTGGCCTTAGATCTGAACGCGCTAGTAACGCGCGATGGATTTCCTGCGGCACCGTTTATCTCTGAAACGCAATGAGCGACACCATTATCTGCCGGGTAGCAAGCGACGACAGTGGGCGCTTGTGCAAGATATCAGCCTGGTTGCCGGCATTGCGGCGCTCCTTGCTCTGATTGCCTACAAGCCGCTTACAGCAGTTCGGATCGAGTCGCCATGGGAGGCTGTTCGGCACCTCGCGTCTTCGCCTAACTGCAGTGCGGCACGCTTGGTCGGTCTGGCACCAGCCTTTCGCGGGCAGCCTGGCTATTGGTCATCGCATGATGCCGATAAAGACGGCATCGCTTGCGAGCCCTGGCCACCGCGAGCGGCGAAGTAGTGGGACGGCGCCACTGGCCCTATCTGCCGACGCCTCGCATTTTCAGTACTTCGCAGAACTCCCTCACCATGTCAGCTGATATGTCGGACGGAAAGCACAAAGGCGCATGTCCGCCAGCCCTGCTCCAGGCGCTTCGCTTTCCGCATCGCCATCCACGGGCGTCTCGATTGTAAGGGCAAGGGCAATTTCCGGGATAACGCGCGATGCTCTCCTGGATCATTTGATCTTTCAATGACGGTATCGGAATTTGGCAGTTGAATGTCTGGGCGCGGGGGATGCTTGGCGACAGGGGAAATGTCACCGCTACCACGGTTGCCAATCTAACGATTTTGCAGCCTATCCCATTGCCGGGTCACAGTAACACAGCTCTACCCGCCCATATGTTGAGCGTGGGGCGTTACGTCGCCGTTACTGGCGCCCATCGATCATGCGGACTCAGACAAAACCGGCAGGCGCGGCCTAGGGCGGGCGTTCACGGCATCAGAGCACACGAGGACTCGGCATAGCGCAACCGGACGTCCTTGACCTTCCCTGGCCGAAACCGGGCATGCGTGTCAATTGCGCTTTCATACCCTCCAACCCGGCCAGGTCGAATCCACCATTGGCATGCCGCCACAGTAGGTGTCGTAGACAAACCGCCCGTTGGACCGGTCACGGCACCGCCACATGACTTGGCCATACTCGTTGTAGAACTGATCCCAAGCCACACCATAGGCGGGGCCGGGGGAATAGTATCCACCGCCATTATTGGCAGCAGCGCCGATTGCAACCCCTGCGGCGGCGACCGCGATACCGGCAGCTATCGAGTTGTCGGCGGCAATGAGCCGGCTGCACTTCTCGGCCGTGGCGCCACGCCTGACCAAATGCTTCGCGACTTCCCGGCGATAAGTCTGGTCAGGATGGGTCGCGAGCTCCCGACAGAGCGTGTGCGTGCCCTCATCGTTTAGATTTTTGTATGCGTAGGTCGAGTTTGTTGAGCAGCCGCCAAGCATTGCAGCTGCCGCACTTACTACAAGTGCTGATGTTCTCATCTGATATCCCCTACCCGCCATCGTTGCAGCAGGAAAGTCCGCGAAAGTCCAGAGCGTTCGCGCCACGTTCGCCGAAGGCAGTAGCGCCCCCTTGCCGCCGTCGCGGAATCGTGCTGCGATAGCTGAGCCCTACACTCCCTCAATCGGAGTGCTCCCCCCAAGGCGTGTACGAACTTCTGATGAGCCCATTTTGGGTCTGCGGAATAATCTATTGGGATGGAGCACTATGGCCGACAAAGAAGAAAAGCCGCATCATCTTCGGCTTGCAGCAGAAAATGACCAGGGGGCGGTCGATCGCGAGCTAGCAAGGCAGGACCTGGAGTGGCCACTTTGCAATTTGGCTGCCAATTTGATGCGAATTTCGCGCGGTGCGGGGAGCCCGCACGAAATTCTCGCGCAGTGCATTAGCGTCGTGAAGGCGTATCGGGCCTTCAGAGAAGTTTGCCGCACTTGGCCCTCTCACGAAGAAACATTGAAGATCCTTTCTGTTCGGAGAGAGCGACCTGCCGGAGCCCACTACGACGCGATCGACAGGGGCGCTGAGCGAGTGCTCAGTGGCGCGTTGCGGATGGCTGCCGGGCGTCTGCTGGATCAGGGCCTACAGGCGGGCCACGGCCACAATGAGATGTTCGAAGGCATAATCCAGATCGAACGCGCTCGTGAGGAGAACCGGAAGCGCGTACAGGCAGAAAGTCGGTCGAGCAACGACTCGGCGGTGCGCTCACAGCCGAAGCAACGGCGTGCCAAACGGCTGGACATCAAGCGCTAGGACCCCAGCGATGAAGCGTACGAGGGGTGGCTTGTGGAATGCGCGGCTGGAGAGACAAATGATCGTCGACAAAATGAGAACCAGTTCTGACACGACTGGATCTCGTCTTGCATGGTCCGAAGCGACCGGTGACTACGTTATCGAATGCCGGCGACACCGGTATTGGAAAATGGAGCCCGATTGCATCTTTAGCAAGCGCAATCTGGAGCTGAGACTTTACAAGAGCGGGGAAACTTGTGCGGTGGCGGAGTTTGTTGAGTGGCGCTCCGGTGGCGCTTCCTTGCTCGACGAGTTCGTCGACGAGGCGGATATGGACAGCCAGGCCGATTATGACATGGCTATTGTGATGCACGGTTCTTGGCGGTGGCACGAGGCGCCGTTCGACTACGGCACTGTGGTGAGATTCGAACGTTTGGCGATTGACACACGTCGGGATGCGGGACGGCTTGCGTGGGCTTTGATCCAGGCGGCGATAACTCGTGAGTTTGGTCGACGCGGAGCGCTGATGCTCCTTAAGGCCTTCCCGCTGGAATACGAAGGTGAAGTCACGCCTCATAGGAGGCCGTTTTTCGAAAGGCGGGTGAGGGCAATGCTGCGCCTTTATTCACGCACCCTTTCTGCCAAGCCGTTGCCGAATGAATGGGGTGCCGACGGGTGGATGTGGCGGCCGTTGCGCTATTGTCCACCGCCAGTGTCTCCAAAGCCAAAACGCCGCGCTCGGCCCAAGCTTTCTCATCCGTAGAGGAATATCCGCCCAAAGACCTGATCGGCGAATGCCCGAAGTTCGGCTTCAATGACCTCTTCAGCGAGGCTCGCAGCGACCATTTGCGAGCGCATGCCCGCAAGGACCTGCTTCCAATAGTGGTCGGCGCCGCGTCCTGTCTTTTCGGCAAGGACTTCGGCCGTTCGCCGAATTTTCCCAACCCGTTTTGCTGCAGGAAAGGGAATAACGACGCATTGGGCCGCGGTCTGGTCATCATTTACAGCGTGTCCGAACGTCACTGCCGTTCTCCTACCTGGGGCCATAGTATTAAGAGCACTTCGGGTTTCCGAAATCGGCTGAGGCCGTGAAAACGCTGGATCGGAGACATCAGGAAGCCTTACGGATTTCGGGTTTCCGAAGCGGGCGGATTTCGGAATTCCGAAGCGAGGAATTTTTCTTTCCGCTTGCCTTGGCTCGCTGCTCTCTCATCAGATGACGGACGGTTTCCGACCACTCGCGCGCCCGCTCCATTGTCGTTCGGCGCCACTCGTTTGTTGCTCTGGCGCCTTCATAGTCGCCATCGGTGGTAAGACGAAAGCGGCTGGGATGGGCGGTGCCGTCACCGGCCCGACCGCGTTCGATCCTGAGAAGCCCCTTGAAGGCTAGTTCATCGAGAGCATCGGCAACATACTCTGCGGTCACCCCATAATCATGGAACTGCTCATGGGTAACAATCAGCTTCCCGTTGCTGGTGCGACCGTGACCTATGTGCTCGATCACTAGGCGGTCAAATGCCTTCCGGGCGTTATAGCTGAGGGTACGGTAGGCAGGGCTTTCCAGCATTTCCCGCGTGTAGGCGTACCAGCCGCCCTGGTCCGTAGGAGGCGCCGTGTGCTTTGCGACAAGGGAGGCAGTTTTGCCTCTTTCTGTCCTGCTTCCGTCGCGCTCCGTACTCCTCATTGGCTTGGGCCTCCTGGCTTTGCCAGTCGAACGCCCGCCCCGCCGCCATTCTCGGGGATGAACACAACACCGCGCTGCTCCAGCGCAAGCCGGACCAGGAGCCACGTGGATTCCTTCCCGGACCCAGCGTCAAGTTTGTTCAGCGTGTTGCGATGCAGCCCCGTTATTTCCGCGAGCTGAGGATTGGAAAGCCCTAGAGCCGCCTTAGCCATCTTGAACTGCTCAGGTGTCAGTACTTTGCCACTCACTGCGAATTCCTATGCCAGTAGCACAAAAAGTGGGTTGACAGCATATGCTATCACTCCTAATTTAGTGCTGTCAGCACACGAAAGCAACGGCCATGTTCAACCGCAGTGACATCATGAAAAGGGCTTGGCAGCGCTACCGTTATCAATATGGCCGCCGCCAATTCGATCGGTCCAACTTTGCCTACTGCCTCCGTTGCGCATGGGGCAAAGCAATCCGCGCCACCAAGACCATGGCCGATATTCGAGCCGACGCTATCCGCTACGAACTGGCAACGCTCGAAACGCGGTCCTTTCAACAAAACATCGAACCGCGCCGCCGCATGCTGACGGCCGAACTCGCCGCCCTGGCGGCATAGTCACCTTGGGAGATAATGGCATGGCAACTGAGCCGAAAATCGTGGAACCCTTCTTCGTCGAGGACAAGGTGGTTACCGGCCTAGCTCTGGCCGACGAAATCGCACCCGGCGTTTTCCGCTGCTCGTTCTATTCCGAGCAAAGGAGCCTCGCATACGGCATTGGCGGGAAGGAACGAACCGTCACCGCGAAGTTCATTCTCACGGCGGACGCCATGAAGGCACTGGCCCAGGCACTCGCCACCGCTGGGGAGAGCGCCCCTGACGAATTCGCGGACGTGCCCGCCGCTTCGATTCACCAGCACTAGCTGCAATCACAACTTGGGAGAACTGAAATGACCCGAACACCCGTTCGGGCAGCCACCGAAGGCTTGCCCTCTATCGACCGCCGTAAGGCACTGTCTGCCGCTGGTATCGGCTTGGCGACCATTCTGACTGGCTGCAAGCCGCCTCTCGCCCCCGCAGTGGCATTTGCCGAGACGGAAGAGCAAAGCCCTGTCATGCAGCTCTTCCAGCAATGGCAGGCAACGTATCACAGCGCAGACGACACGCCGGACGAGGTTTGCGACGCACTAATGGGTGTCTGTTCCGAGCTCGAAGAGCGCATGATGGCTTTGCCGTCGATAAGCGCTGCTGACCTCGCTGCAAAACTAGTTGTCACTACCAGCTACGGCGACTTCGAATTCGACTCTGAAAGCGACCTATACGCTGAAATTCTCGCACTTTGCGGGGGGTGGAGATGAGCACGCGTCCTCGGAACACGAACGTAATTATGACCCTGTTCCGGCGGTGGGAGGACGTGGAAACCGATCTTTCCTGTCCCAACGTCGATGATAACGAGATCGAACGCCTAACGGCTGCCGGCAACGATCTGGAGGACGCAATCCTTGCGCTTCCGGCCAGGACCGTGGCCGATTTTGCAGCCAAGGTGCTTGTCCATACCCTTTATGGCCAATTCACCCTCGACGGAGATCCTGCAGGCGAACGCCTTATCGAGGAAGCTATCGCCTTGGCCCGGTCTTCCCGCTCCACGAGGAAATCGGCCCCTCCGGCCAACCTCCTGGACGCGGTAAGAGCGGCGAGGGCGAAGCTATGACCGCCCTCCCTTCACCCTCCATCTACTGGATTGCCCCTTCTGCCACGCCACGGCAGCGCGTCGAGGCCGCTATCGAGCGCCTTATCGCGCTTCTGGATGTGATCGACGGCGACGAGAATCTTGAAGACAATGGCGACGGCGAGCCCTGGCTTGCCGGCTTCTGTGGTGACTGCCGGGATCTGGAGGCAGATCCAAGCGACGACGAGCCCTCGCTAGGCTCTCCCGAGAGACACCCATTCTCGCGAGAATTCACGATAGACGGGGTGTTGCAACCCCGTAGCGGTTGGCTTTTGCGACACAGCGGCGGCTCTCAAGAACATTGGGCCGATGGGTCGTCCTACATTCTCTATGATCTGGAGGAAGAGAACGAGCACGGCGAGGCCGCGCACTTTTGAGCCTTGCCGTCTTTAGGGGGAACAGGGCTCAACGGGAATATTGGAGATCCACCCGGCTCCCACCGTTTGAAAAGCCACTCGGGTGACTACCACCTATCTTCAGAGTCCGCTGGTCTCGCAAGCCCAAAGCCCCGCTTCTCCAAACTGGGGGAGACGCGCCACGCGTCGATGGCGCGTCCAGCGTAGAGTAAGAGAGAGCCCGCTCCTCAACAGCCGCTACCACCGCAGCTACCACCGATCGATGAACATGTGTCCGTCAACACGCACTTGGACTGAGAACCAACTTTGCAACAGCAGCTGCCACTAGAACAAGCAACCTGTATCACAGGTCGCTCCGTATAAGGCCTTTCAATACGAGGTTTTACAAGAATACTAACTACTACCGGTTTCTTTTCTGCTACTGATGAATTGATGTCACCAGCAACAGCAACAGGAAGATTCACCACAAGGGCAAACACAACAAACATAGATTTAATCATTTTACTCCTCCATAATTGGCACCGTGCGCCAACGTAAATTATTATGTAGCATTTTTGAACAACAATAAATGATAAAACTAGAGCCCAATCCGAACGCCAAGACATCCGCACTCGCGCAGTACGTCGCACGTAAATTATCCTTTGAGCGCCACTGGCTTTACAGTACGAGGAAGGCTGTAGATATCTTGACAGCGGACGGTTTGCTTCGCCCTTGATCTTTCCTGGTAACCAGCCAGCGACCGCCTCAACCGCCCTTTAGCCGCGATGCGATCCAAGCGACGACGTTACCATTTTCCCAGAACGGCTCATGAATAACTGCGCCCCTGGCGCGATCAAGATCAACATCGACGAGTAGGACCTCAACGTCTGGTTCGCATTGGTCACACCGGAACTTGATGTTCTGAGGGTCGCGTCCGCCGCCATAGATCATCATGAGATCCGAAGACCGGTAAAGGCGTGTATTATCGCAACGTCGACAGGTGGCCTTGACGAGCATGCCACGGCGGACGGCCTTACCAAGGGTATTGATCGGCTGCGCCATGGCTACTTGTCGGGACTCGTGCGCGGTCCGGTGAGCGTCCGCCCAATCCACGGCGCCTCTTTCCCCGTCACTTCGCTAACCGTTGCGAGCAGCGCGTCATGCAATCGCTGCAGCGCCCAATAGTCGGCACAGGAGGTGCGCAGGTTCATGCTGTAGCTCACAATAACCCTATGAACGCCCTCCATATCGGCCGCAAAACGGTCCTTCATGATTATCTCGTCTGGTTTCTTCCGGCGGCTTGCCATCGCATCCTCGCTCGTTGCCTGTCGTGTTTTCTCCGCCGCATCGTAGGCAAATATTCCTCAAGTCCGGCGCGTGGCAAGATCCGGGTTGACAATTTTGTTCTCATTTTGTTCACTGCCCACAGACGCGAAGGAGAACGTCATGAGACACGCATCCGAGCGGCCGATCCCCGTCATCAAGATCACAATCCCGACTGCCACGCCCGCTGAGCTGGAACGCGGCGTCGAAGCTGCCTTATCGGTTTTCGTTCAGTCTGGAATCCATCCGTGCCAAGCCGCCGAGGCCGTCTATAAGCTGGAGGGGTGGGATGTTTCCGGCTTTGATCCTGCGTTGGAGCTCACCGAAGCGGAAGACGAAATGGTCTCGGCCTGGCTACAAGCCGGACAGTCCGCAATCGCTGCCGCATGCTCCGAGTGGGAACCCGAGCGGCAGAGGCCGTTAAACGCCAACATGGAATTGATCATCGACCCGGAGACACAGCTGGCCGAGCGCGACGCTGCCCTGTCGACGATCCGCGCCTATATCAAGGCTACCGACGGGGCCGGCGAGGAGCTTGACGACAAGGTTCCGCAGCTCGCCCAGATCATTGCCAGCGACATCGAGGACCGGTTCAAAGCGAGGGACTTGGTTGCAGACCTGACCATCGCTTACACTACTCTCCAGATGGCGAGCTATTATCCCGACCAGCCCGCCGAAGCCATGAGGCAGCGAGTGCTCGATGCAGTCAATGCGCTCGAAAGAGAGGCAGCGCCGCGCCAAGCGGCATGACCGGAGCAGATCAGCTTGTGCAATCTGTACAACGTCACGACGACGAGACAGGCCATCCTCGAATGGTCCCGGGCGATGCGGGACCGGACCGGCTTTAACGAGGAAAGCCGCGACGTTTATCCCAACTACCTTGCCCCTGCGGTGAGAGTTGGCGCCGATGGCGAGCGCGAAGTCGTGCCGTTGCAGTGGGGCATGCCGACACCACCGGACCGCGTCAAAGGCAAGACCGATCCGGGTACGACCAACATCCGCCGTCCGCAGATTAAGCACTGGCAGCAGTATCTCGCTGTCGGCAACCGCTGCCTTGTGCCGGCGACGAGCTTTGCGGAGCCCAGCCCGACCCCGGGCGACAAGGATCCGGAGACGGGCGTCCAGCGAAACTACTGGTTTGCCACGGCGCCCGATCGGCCGCTCTTTGCCTTTGCCGGCCTATGGACACCCTGGCGTGGCGTCCGCAAGGTCCGAGACGGGGAGCAGGATTTCGAGCTTTTCGGATTTTTTACCACCGACGCGAACAATGTCGTGAAACCGATCCACCCCAAGGCGATGCCAGTGATCCTCACCACAGCCGAGGAGATGGACGTTTGGCTCCGCGCGCCGTGGTCCGAAGCCAAGGCGTTGCAACGTCCCCTCCCCGACGACAAGCTCGTCATCGTCGACAAGCCCGCCACACAGATCAAATACCCGGACGCCGCGGCGCAAGGCTCGTTGCTGTAGCCATGTCTGACGATCCATCAGTTCCCAGACTGATCGTCGCTCCGCACAAACTATATGAGCATTGGTGCGAGCATCCCGGCTGCAAAGCCTGGGGCGGATGGGGCTTCCCGCAGGGCAAGGCTACGGTATGGTATTGCTTCGAGCATCGCGGAGATGGTGATGACCGTAAGCCCGCCGAAGACAGCGCTGCCGTATGTTGATCGCTACCTCGACTGCCAACTCGCCTCCGAGGACGCCTTTCATAGCCTGATCGAAAGCATCATCGCGGCGGGCTGGACGGCCGACGAGGCGGCTTACGCCGTGACCGGCCTTGCCCAGGCCCATCTCCTCGCCCGGGCGGCCAACAAGCAGACTGACGCCAAAATCCAGTCCCTTCGCGGAAAGGCGCTTCGCTGATGCCCGTCCGGCTCACCATCGAAATCGACGACGAAGTGGCGGACGCGATGGATAAGATGGTGGCCGACATGAATCTCGATTTCCCCCGCGAGTTAGCCGCTGCGGCTGCGCTGCGTGATTGGCTTATTGCCGTCGGATATCTCCAGAACGATGATCTCGAGGAAGATACGCCGCCCGAGGGCGAGGCGTGAAATTCTATACGCAATAGGGCCCGCGTCCCGTTCGGGGGCTACTGGGACGCGGGCCGCCGAAGCTCCCTTCGACCGGTTGGGGGATGGCCAAGATCGCTCCGCCGGGGCTAAACACAACGGAGGGAGCTTTGTTCCGGTCGCGCGCAACCATTCGTCGCGCGAACAACTCGATTCGAGGTTCGCCGAATGGCAAAAAAGGCCCGGCCGAAGCCGAGCCAAGACTTGGGGATGACGGGCATGGAGGGGGAGGGTCATGGGAATGCCCGTCGGCAACCTAACGGCGAAATGGCGCCTATGTTCCCCTACTAGTCAAACTATCCCCACCTCTCCGACAGGACGATGGAGGTGGTGAATACGATCCGTCCGGATTCATCCCAAACCGAAATCGAAACCTCTCCGGCCGGCCGGCCTGGCAGCAAATCTCGTAGGAAGTCCGGCAGGGACGGTAAGCAAAAAAGACCCGGCCCGGAGTGGTGCTACCGGGCCGGCAGGTAAGGCGAGCCACCTGAGGGTGGGGTACTGGGGGGTATGGCGGCTCGCTACCCATAAAACGCCTCAACAGGTCGAGCCGTTCCATTAGCGATCTGCGATATGACTAGCCACTTATGCTTTAGGTACTGCTGCCGGCTTTCGTCGCTGGCCAGATTTCTGACGAGCATGGTGGCCTCCTTGGCGGGAGGTAGCATGACCAAGACAGAGGTCACCGTCGATTACTGGATCTTGGTAGTGACTTGCGCTCCCTCGCCGTCGGCCCGGAGTTGACGGTCTGACGGAATGCACGGAAAGTGGTAGCTCTTTGTTCGAGGACGCCCGGGGAGCGAACCTATGCAACTTCATCAACGTGGCGTTGACCTTCTGGTGAACGTCCTCGACTCTATCGATCGCGTCGACCAGCTTACAGCTGCCGATACACGGGCCTTGCTTCAGGAAGTCGCTGAAGTCATGAGCCTCATCCTTGAGCGTGACGCTCGGCTCGCCCTAAAAATGGAGCGGCGCTACAGCGCGGAACAGCTGGCGCGCGAAACGATGCAGGTTCAAGCGAACCCAAAGAAATCACCGCGGCGGCGGTAACCGACGCGAAACCTAATGCACGAGAAGCTGCAGACTTGGAGCGGCGGAACGTTCGGTCTTTTCCGCTGTTCTGTGCGATGGCGAAAGGCGGTATAAATCCTGGCGTGATTGAATGGATCCGGAGGGAAATCGCGCGAATAAGGGCCTTCATCCATTCGCAGCCGCAACACGAAGAACTGACTGACGTGGACACATTGTTGTCGGTCGCAGAATCCGAAGCGGAACGGCACAAGGGGGACAGCAAGCCTGATGACGGCGACGCGAAGGGCTAATAGCAACTCTCCGCCTTTTGCAGGAACTGTGGAGCAGCCCCAAACGCAGAAAAAGCCCCGACGGCGTGAACCGGCGGGGGGGGGGGTGAGCCGAGATCGCTACCTCAATCTCAGATCACATTCGTCTATCGACTCTACTCACGATTTCTGCATCATGGCCCAGGCTCTGGGGAGGGCTTCGGGGACGGGCACGTGCAAGATGCAATCAAGTCACTAATCGACGCCTGCAAAGGGCATCACGATCTGCTGGCCTTTATCGGGATTGGCATTCTGACGGCCGCCGTCGCCATATCCACCGCCTCGGTAACCATGACCATCGCGTTCCCCATGATAATGGGTGTATTGTGGGTCGGGTCGCGATATGCTCTTTTCAAGTTACAGTCGCAGGAACGATTGCGTGATATGCGACACCGTGCGCTAGAGAACTCGCAACGAGTTTTGGATAAGCGCGTTTCGGACGAAGAGTTGGACCTGATCGTTTGGTCTCGGAAGAACACGGAGGGAAACGATGAGCGTTGAAACCGTAGGATCACTCGCCCTGTCGGGTGCGATCGGCGCCGTTTTTGGCGGGGTCATCACGAACATGTGGTACGCCACAAAGCAGCAGGAGAACCGCTGCCAGTTTCTCAAGGACTTTGGGCGCCAGCTCGATGATGCGTTCTCAACCGCCGACACGCTTCTGACCAACATGGACCTGCCGAAGGAAGTCAGAATAGCGCTCATTCGCCTTCTGGCCGGCCATGCCGACACAGGGCTTGGATCCCGTATGGCCGACGCTTTCCTTCAGGTGGCGTTTCAACCCCGTGATGACGATGAAACGAATCCCCTCACGGAGGCGATGACGGCTCTATTCTCACACAATCGCTCGCTCGCTAAGTCCGCACATATGGCGCTGTCGACGCTGGTTATGGGGCTACTTGTGGTCCACAAGGGCGACACGATGCAGGTGGACAAGGTTAAGTCGCAGGCTGCGAAAGACCCTGAAACGCTGCTCAACCGAGTATTCCAAGCATTTCGAAACGGCGGCGGCGGGACCAACCACAAGCAGCCGAAGTTCGCCTAGTTCCATAAGCGCCCGGCCCCGGCTGGGGTTTTGCATGTCAGGTGCCCAAACACGAAAAGCGCCCCGCCAGTCGAAGCCCGCGGGGCGCGTGACATGCGTCGACCAAATTTGTGTTAAGGCGGTGTGATCTGACGGCGACGATGCCTATCAGTTAACGGCGATGCCCGACGTAGCGAAAATATGGCTTGGAGGCGATACCGTCATTGTCCGCGTCGTGGGACGGCCAGTATCCGGGCTGCCCCCGGCGAGCAGGTGCTAGCCCCACGGCCCGCGCTGCTGTGCAGTTCGGCGACGCGGCCAAATGCCAGAATGCATCCCCGATAGAGCTGATGCGAACCGACTGAAGCGGCTTCCAGAGGATCAGCGCCACCACCGAGATCATAGCAACCGCAAAGCCGAAACGGGAGAGCGGACGCTTTAGGTGGCTCCATCGCTCCGCCCACCGACGGTGACGACGACGGCGCGCCGCAGCCTCGATGTTCAGTATGTGCGCGCCGCCGCCGGCAGCTTTACCCCTCACCATCCCGCCAGCATTGCATGCAGGCGGAAAGCACGGGTTTATTGATTCCTGAGGACTTTACGCAATCGCCGATGGAAAACTGCGCCGCCTTGAGCCGACGAGCGAACGACAGGGCTTTAAGCGCTAGGTGCTCTGCCTCTCTACCGGAATCTCACAAATCAATTCTCGAGTCGATTTAGATTGATTAGAATATCTAAGTCTTTCTCGAAATGATCTATAATAATAATCCTCTCGATCTTCATAGATCGGATTTGGATGCACGCCATGCCTGACACGGAACAATTAAAGGGCAATCGATTAGAAAAAGCACAGCATTATTTAGATAATGATTTGCACAACCAACGCAGTTGGTATTCCGCGCGATCATCGTCATACAAGTTCAGAACACAGGTGCTCGCCTTCTCGATAATCGCGGCGGGAAGCGCGACGACTTTTGCGCAGTTATTCAAGGACTCGCCATGGGTACCCATTATCACGGCTGCCCTAGGGGCCTATATCGCTTTGGCTGAGGGCTGGCAGCGCATATCCCGTTATGGAGAAACTTGGCTCACCTATCGAATGGCTGCGGAAAAGATAAAACGCGAACAGCGTCTTTACATAAACGCAGCTGGCGCATACCGGGGACTGAACGATGAAGATGCCTTCGTTCATTTTGTGGAAGGCGTAGAGAGCATTGTTGCCGAAGAGCAGCAGATATACTGGCAAAGTCGCCACCTTCCGAATTCAGCTGTTCACATTGCAAGTATCCAGTCATGAGCGCACTGGATCGCGCCGTTATACATGGGGTTGAGTGCACGAGCACGGAGCTAAATCCAAGCAGCCGGCGGCAAGTCGGCACCGAAAAGTTCCGCATATTTCTCTCCTATTCCCGCAAAGACATCACTTTTGCCGATCAGCTGGCAACAGCGCTAGAAGCATTCACCTATGACGTATCGATCGATCGCAAGAGTATTCATGGGGCTGAGAATTGGCGCGAGCGCTTGGGCTCAATGATTCTTGAAGCCGATAGCGTCGTCTTCCTACTGACGCCGAACTCGGCCGGGTCCGATGTATGTAGATGGGAGATCGATAGAGCGCTCGAACTTAACAAACGGATTGTTCCCGCCCTCCTTGCGCCCTTGGGGAGTTCGAAGCTTCATCCCGCTCTGCAGCAGCTGAACTATGTTCGATTCTTTGCTGATCCAGCCGCGCCCGGATCTGGTTGGGGCTCAGGGTTGGCACAGCTCAACGCCGCGCTCTCTGTGGACGTTGATTGGATACGCGAGCACACGAGAGTGGCTGGCTTGGCAAGCCGATGGGAGAAAAGCGACTGTCACCCGGATCTCCTAGTGCGGGGATCAGAGCTGGTGGCACTGCGCCAATGGCGCAATACCATCCCATTGAAGGCGCCGGCCCTCACCCCTCTGCAGTCCGCATTTCTTGAGGCCAGCGAAACCGCAGAGGTAGCTCAGCAGAATTCCGAGCGCGAGCGATTGGCGGAAGTGAAAATCGCTCAAGACGCTCGAGCGGCGGCGTTGCGAGAGAAAGAGACAGCCTTGGAACAAGCAGCGGACGCCCATCGCAGGCGCGCACGATGGAGAAATCTCCTGTTTGCGGTGGTAACGGTAGCCGCGGCACTTACCGGATGGCTGTTCTTGCAGGCGCTGGATGAGAGAAGAGAAGCTGAAGCCTACTTTCAAAGGGCAACAGCAGCCGAGCTTGCAGCCCGTCGGGCCGAAGCCGAAGCTACGAAATCTGCCCTTCAGGCCGTGACTAATGAATTTATGACGAGCGTGGCGCTGCTGAACGCCGAGCCTTTTAACATCGCAAACCGGGACAACTATTTAGAGACTGGAGTTAGGCTCGGATTCGCGCTGATCCGGAACAATCGAAACACTGAAGCACTCCAGCAGTTTGAGACAGTACGAAGGAAGCTCGACGAACATTTCATCCGTGTCGATAAAGATTCCGAATCCTACTATTCTGCGCTAGTGAAGGTCGGTGCGGCGGCGGCCAAAATCAACCAGCAACCGCCAACTTCCACTGGTCGTGCATCGATCAACGACGAACTGTCCGGTGCACTAGCACTGATTAATAGTGTTGTTGGCAAACCAGATCTGGAAGCAAAGTGGGCTGAAGACCTGTTTCGCGCCTACTTTTACGTGATCAATTTCCAACTTGCTTCCGGCAACTACTCTGCGGCGTCTGTTCTTGCATCTGACATCGATGCTCGAATCTCTTTAAGCGCACCCATTCCCCGCCTTAAAGCAAGATCAAAAGGGCTTTTGGCTTGGTGCGCCATCCTTTCAAAAAACAAAGAGGAGGCAATGACTTCATCGTTAGACGTAATAAGATTTACTGACGAGCACAAAATGCATGACCTGTCCACCCTCCGATTGAACTACGCTCATGCACTACTTATTAATGGCGACGAAACGCAAGCAAGATTAGAATACATGAAATATCGGCCTGACGACGTCAAATCTGACTTTGAGCAAATGTTAAAAGCTGGTCTATGCTATCCTTTATTCAAAGAGTATTCCGAAATATCGCCAGCGTGCAAATGATGCTCTGGAACAAATGACGCAGTGAGGAACCATGATGCTTAATATTGAGAGAACCCTTTCTAGGTGTCGAAGGGCGAGCTTTGTGTTTTCAGTAGGTGTGCTGCTCGGGGGCCTCACTGAAACCGGACATGCCGAAACAAGATGCCGTATCGCCGACCCACGTGATCCAACTTTGAATGTCCGCGATGCACCTGGCGGCACAGTGATAAACAGACTCAAGAATGGACGCGTGGTTCGAGTCGACCAAGTCGAACAGGATTCGCGCGGTCGTAGCTGGGCCTTTGTGTCGGGCAGCTACAATGGCGAATGGCGAAATTGGGGGTGGGTTTTTCAAAAATCATTGCGCTGCAATTTGGACAACGCGCCTAGAGAAATAGTCTCCGTTAGAACTCTCCGTTCAGCTGGTCTCTCGCCTCAGAGCGCTTTCAGCTACACGCCATTCCCTATTAGCTGCGATATAGTGCCGAATGGCTGGGGCGTTACGATAAGTAAAAAACTGTACAATTACTACAGAAACAGAGGTTTTTCAGAACGCGCACTTTGTCTTGCGTTGGGGTCGAACGAAGTGCATTTCGATCCTGAAACGGGTGAGCCGTTGCCTCTCTATCAACTATCTGGCGATTGGTTAAAGCAGTGGTACCCTATGCATCTTCCAGATTGCTACAGGACGGTTGAAATTGTTCAAAGCGGACTGCCGGCCTACATCGTGGGTTGGAGACCAACTGGCTGTCGCATGCGCTACCACCCAGCGACTGGCGAGAAAATTAGTAATTCTCGCGTCGTCCAGCTTATGTCGGGTGGCGAGGCGGGCCCTGGAACTGACGAGGACAACCAAAGCAGCTCTGTATCTGAGGAGCGCCTCCAGGAGCTATTGCTTGGAAGGTAAGTCTGCGCCAGACAAACTTTAGCCGTCAGCTTCGCTATCTACTGGTTTCCCGTGTCGGCTTCTATGGCGGCGTCCGTCCGGTGAGTACCCGCCGCAGCTACAGCAGCTGAGATCAGTGCCAGCAGCTAACATGGATCGAGGCCGGAGCCGTTTGATCCCAGTTCATTCTAAGGCATAAGCCCCAGGACCAACTGCAAGCTGGGCACCAGCGCCTTCAACGTGGCGGGCTGGAATCGGGCGCAATAGCTCGGAGCAGAGCGTTTCAGAAGCGGCTTATTTGACGGATATTTGACGCTTTCGCGTCAGCCCAACGTAAGTGCATGAAAAGGTTGGTACGCCCAAGGGGAATCGAACCCCTGTTTGCGCCGTGAGAGGGCGCCGTCCTGACCGCTAGACGATGGGCGCGTTGGAAGCCGCTACATAGAGTGGGCTTTTTGAAAAAGCAACTCCCCGCAAGCGAGTTTCTTTCGATCCCCATGAATGTGGCGCGGCAGACGAAAATCGCACTGTTCAGAAGCTCTTCGCAGGTTCCAGCAGATCCCAGAGATTGCCGTAGAGATCGGCAAAGACCGCGACCGTGCCGTAGGCTTCGGTGCGGGGCTCCTCGCGGAAGCTCACGCCGCGCGCGAGCATCGCCTGGTGGTCGCGCTGGAAATCGTCGGTCTCGAGAAACAGGAAGACGCGGCCGCCGGTCTGGTTGCCGATGCGGGAGGATTGTTCCGCCCCCACCGCGCGCGCCAGCAGAAGCCTGGCGCCATGCCCTGAATCCCGGGAGGGCATCATCGTGACCCAGCGCTTGCCGTCGCCGAGATCGATATCCTGTTCTGGTACGAAGCCAAGCTTGTCCCCGTACCAGGCGATCGCCTCGTCATAGTCGCGCACGACAAGCGCAACGGTCGCCACCCTTCGCTTACCGGCGCCGCTCACTGCGCCTTCACCGGAAAGCGGCCGATGAGGCGGCTTTCCGCGATGTCGAAGAGGAGGATCGCCTGGCTGCCGTCGGAAAGTTCGGTCAGCAGCGAGATGCGGTTGCCGGAGAGCGATTGCGACAGGAGCTTCGCGCCGGCGGGCAGCAGAATGTCGCCCTGGAGCGTCCCGCCGGAAGCCGGCGCCTGGATCTCCGATATTTCACTGCGTGGTGCCTCGGCGGCGGGCGTGCGCGATTTGTAGACAATCGCCAACGCCACGGCCATAAGGGCGAGGAACAGCAAGCCGAGATTGATGCCGACGAAACGGACGAGCTTTCGCCTGACACGCTCGACGGCGGGGTCGAGCGGCTTTTCGTCCTTGTCGTCTTCGAATGCCGGTTTGGCCATGATCCCCTTGCCCGGAAAGAATGATGCGCGACCCTGATAACGAAGCGGACGGCCGAATGAAAGTGTTGCAGGCCGGACCCGACGCCGCAGGCGCACGGCTGGACCAATGGCTCGCCTCCGCCCTCGGACCCGACTTCTCGCGCAATCGCGTCCAGGCGCTGATCCGCGACGGCATGGTGGCGGTCGCGGGCGGGGCGGCGACCGAGCCCAAGCGCAGGCTCCTCGGCGGCGAGACGGTCGAGGTCGCGCTGCCAGAGCCGGAGGCCCCGGAACCCCTGGGGGAGGACATCCCGCTGGACATCCTTTTCGAGGACGCCTCGCTCATCGTCGTCAACAAGCCGGCCGGCCTGGTCGTCCATCCCGGCGCCGGCAACTGGACCGGCACCCTTGTCAACGCTCTCGTCCATCATTGCGGAGACAGCCTTTCCGGCATCGGCGGCGTCAGGCGCCCCGGCATCGTGCATCGCCTCGACAAGGATACGAGCGGGGTCATGGTCGTCGCCAAGACCGACAAGGCGCATCGCGCCCTCTCCGAAGCCTTCGCCGACCATGGCGTGACGGGCGACCTCCGGCGCGCCTATGCCGCCCTCGCCTGGGGCGTGCCGGCACGGATGACAGGCACGATCGACGCGCCGCTCGGCCGCGCCGCCGACCGCGTCCGTCGCGCGGTTGTGCCGGCCGGACGCGGCGACGCCCGCCACGCGGTGACGCATTTCGAGGTACAGGAACGTTTTGGCGAAATGGCCTCTCTGGTGGAATGTCGGCTGGAAACCGGGCGCACCCATCAGATCCGCGTGCACATGGCTCATATCGGCCATCCGCTCGTCGGCGACCGCGACTACGGCCAGGCGTTCCGCACCAAGGCCAACCGCCTGCCCGAGCCGCTCCAGACAGCCGTGAAGGCGTTTTCGCGCCAGGCTCTCCATGCCCGGCTGCTTGAATTCCGGCACCCCGAAACCCATATCATGATGCGGTTCGAAGCCCCGCTGCCGAGGGATATGGAGGCGCTGGTGGAGGGGTTCCGCAAGCTTTGAAGCGACGTCGAGGCCCGCCATCACGGTCGTTCACTTCGACGTGACACACTGTTTCGTGTTGAACGAATCTGTGTCTTTTCCTGTTTTGTTCCTATATAAAGAGATTGGCGCGAAGGTCGCTCGAGGGCTCGCGCCTTATGCCCGCCGGATTTCGGGGGCACATCAGAGAGAGGAGGGTGCTTTATGGCCCAGTCACTACCCAGTATCGTTTCAGGCGAAGGCGGCCTTGCCCGCTATCTTGAAGAAATCCGCCGTTTTCCCATGCTTCAGCCGCAGGAAGAGTACATGCTCGCCAAGCGGTATCAGGAGCATCAGGACACCAATGCGGCCCACAAGCTCGTCACCAGCCATCTGAGGCTCGTCGCCAAGATCGCCATGGGCTATCGCGGCTACGGCCTGCCGATCGGCGAGGTGATCTCGGAAGGCAATGTCGGGCTGATGCAGGCGGTGAAGAAATTCGAGCCGGAGCGCGGCTTCCGGCTGGCCACCTATGCCATGTGGTGGATCAAGGCGTCGATCCAGGAATATATCCTGCGCTCATGGAGCCTGGTGAAGATGGGCACCACGGCCAATCAGAAGCGTCTGTTCTTCAACCTGCGCAAGGTGAAGGGCAAGATCCAGGCGCTCGACGAAGGCGACCTGAAGCCGGAGCAGATCAAGGAGATCGCGACCCGGCTGAATGTCTCCGAGGAAGAAGTCGTGTCGATGAACCGGCGCCTCTCGGGTGACGCATCGCTCAACGCGCCGATCCGCGCCACCGAAGGAGAGTCCGGCGAATGGCAGGACTGGCTCGTCGACGACCATGACAGCCAGGAAGAGATGCTGATCGAGCAGGACGAACTCGAGAACCGGCGCGGCATGCTCGCCGGGGCCATGTCGGTCCTGAACGACCGCGAACGCCGCATCTTCGAGGCCCGGCGCCTGTCGGAAGAGCCGATGACGCTCGAGGAGCTCTCGACCGAGTTCGACATCAGCCGCGAGCGCGTGCGCCAGATCGAGGTGCGCGCCTTCGAGAAGGTGCAGGACGCGGTGAAGGCAGCCGCCAAGCGGCAGGCCCAGGCGCTGCGCACGATCGAGGCACAGCCGGCCGCGTAAGACCGGCCTACAGCGGACATAGCGAAGGGCGCTCCGAGAGGGGCGCCCTTTTCTGTTCGGAGAAACGTCTGAACTAAAGCGTGTCGCTGGTAATCGGATTCGGGTGACACGCTTTAGGTCTTTGTTTTTGCCGCATTCCCGCTACGCCGACCGAATCCGGTCGGCTGCGAAATGCTCTAGTGGGCTCCCGGCATCGGCGAGACTCAGTCGATCCGGGGATCAAGCTCGCTTCGCTGGGGTCGGAATGCGACTTCGTCCGTGCTGGCGCCGACCGTCAACCGAGTCGATCGGGTCAGGCCTCATCGCTTCGTCAGGCCGGCTCGAAAGTGTTTCGAGCCGGCCTGAATCGCTATTGATCCTCCCTGCGCGCTTCGTCGCCGGCCGCGCCCCGGCGCCAATAGGCGGCCACGAGATGGCGGTCGCGTGGCATCGCACGTTCCTGACGCAGGTAGCGCCTGATCGCGACGAAATCCCGGTGTTCGCATCCCGCCCAGGCGAAGACGGAGCGCTCGTCGCGCGGCCATTCCACCGAACGCACGGCATCCGCCAGTCCACAGGCGCCGCCAGCGGCGTTCCGGCAGAGCCATTGCAGGTCCAGGCTGGCCTTCGAACGGAGCGGCTGGATCTCGTCCCGATCCGCGATCTGGATACGCACCGCCGCATGGGCTGGAGGCGGCAATTCCTCCAGCATTCGCGCGATGGCCGGCAGAGCGGTCTCGTCGCCCGCGAGCAGATACCAGTCGGCGGCGGGCACGACGCCGCCGCCAGGGCCGGTCATGCCTACGACATCGCCCGGCCGTGCCTCGGCGGCGAACCGGGCCCCCGGCATGTCCGAGCCGTCATGCAGGACGAAGTCGATGTCGACCTCGCCCCTGTCGGCATCGACCCGGCGAAGCGTGTAGATGCGCACATCCGGGCGCTTGTCCAGGGATGGCCAGCACGGGCGGCCATCCTCGCCCATGACGGGCCAGGAGGGCGGAGCGGACCGGTCTTTGGGAATGAGCAGCCGCACGTGAAGCCCGCCCGAGTGAAAACGATGCAGATCCTCTCCCTGCAGCGTGAGGCGGCGCATGAGCGGCGTGAGGCTTGTCGCCGATTTGACCCGCATTTCGCGAAAATAGGGAAGAGGCGCCCCGGCCGCACCGTCGCCCTGCCAGACGATCGCGGGAGAACCATCGGCGAAATTCAGGACATGCTCGGCAAGGGCAAGCTTCACATAGGCGAGCGCAACCTCGTCCTTGCCTGTCGCGCATATCCTCAGGCACTTGCCGCAATCCTCCACGTCGGCGATGCCGAAACCCGTGTCGATGCGGCAGCAGCCTTGGCGCAGCTCGACTTCGCCATATTCGCTGAAATGGGCGCATAGCCGTTCCATCACATGCTGCGGCGATGGCAGAAGCACCTCGGTCGAGGCAGTGAAGATGCCCGATAGAGCATTCCCGCGGAAATGCTCTATCTCTTTGTCTTTACGCAATTCCGGACGCAAAGCCGCTTCACGCTCTTGCTGGGATTGCTTGATTTCAGACATTGCGCTGCACGCCTTTGGCAAGAAGGTAGATGAGATAGGGTCCGCCCAGCAGCGAAGCGAACAGCCCTACCGGAAGCTGGTAGGGAAACGCCGCCATGCGGGCCAGCCAATCGGAAACGATCATCAGCAAGGCTCCGAGAAGCACGGCGCCGATCAGATGCTGGCTTGCCCTTGTCAGCCCGAGCAGCCTTGCAAGGTGAGGCGCTATCAGCCCGACGAAGCTCAACGGTCCGACGAACAGCGCCGCCAGCGCCGTCAGGAGAGCGGAGGCGAGGATGAGCATAAGCCGCGCGCGTCGGACATCGACGCCGAGCGCCTGGGCGGCGGTCGCTCCCAAGGGGAAGATGTCCAGCCAGCGGCCAGCAAGGAGCAGCGGCGCCGTCAGGACAGCCAGGCCGGCGACGGCGACCCAGCCGTCCAGCATGGTGACCGAGCTGGTCGATCCGCTCAACCATCGCAACAGCATGTAGGACTGCTGGTTGCCGAGCGCGATGACGGCGGTCAGAACCGAGCTGCAAAGCGCATTGACGGCGATGCCGGCAAAGAGCAGTCGCTCCGGTCCCAGGCCACCCCGCGCCGCCAGCGCGAGGATGGCGAAGAGGGCGAAAAGAGCGCCGATGGCAGAGCCCGCCAGATGTCCGGCCAGGCTGGCCTGCGGATCGATCAGCAGGATCGCCGCGAGCCCCGCGCCGGCGGCCGTCCCGACGCCCAGTATTTCGGGGCTGGCGAGCGGGTTTCCCGAAATGCGTTGAATGATCACGCCGGCGGCGCCCAGCATGGCGCCGGCGCATGCCGCCACGATGAGCCGCGGCACGCGCAGGTCGAGCAAGGGCGCCAGCACGTCGCCGCTGGCAATGGTCCAGCCGTCCTGCCCCTTCCCGAGGACGAGCGCGGCGACCATCGCCAAGCAGGCGCAGACGGCGATCCAGGCCGATAGCCGCCAGGGATATTCAGCGCGCCGCGAAGCCGTCGTCGCCTCCTTGAAGGATGGCCATTCGAACAGGCGCAACCGCGGCAACAGCCAGATGAGAAGCGGTCCGCCCAGCAAGGCGGTCGCCGCTCCCGTCGGGATGCGCTCGCCGCCGGGGCCGGACAGGAATTGCACCAGCCCGTCGGTCAGCCACAGAAGAACCGCGCCGATCAGCGGCGCCGCGACCAGCCTTTGCCGCGGAGAACGCGCCCCCGAAAACGCCGCGAGCGCCGGGGCGGCAAGACCCACGAAGCCTATGACCCCGACCTCGGCGACGACCGTGGTGGCCATCCAGACGGCGATCGCGACGATCAGAAGCCTGCCCGCATGTGTCGCCATGCCGAGGCTGCGGGCGGCGGCATCATCGAGGCCCAGCAAGGCAAGCGGCCGCAACAGAAGCACGGATGCAGCGATGCCGATCAGAAGCCGCACGCCGATGGAGACGCTCGGTGCCCAGCTCTGCTGGACCAGCGAGCCGCCGCCCCAGATGAAGAGCGAAAAAAGGTACTCGCCATTCGCCAGGATGAGCGTCGCGCTCGCCGCGTTCGCAATGAGCGCGATCATCATGCCGGCGAGCACGACCGAAACCGGCTCGAGGCCGCGCCGCCAGGTCAGCGCCAGAACGAGTGCGACAGCCGCCACGCCGCCGAGAAAAGCGACGGCCGCGACGGAGTACTCCATCGCAGCCGGCGCATGGAGCGCGGCGACCGCCATTGCGAGCTGCGCGCCTGCCGAGATGCCGAGAGTGGACGGCTCCGCCAGGGGATTGCGCAGCACGCGCTGCAGCAGGAATCCCGACAGACCGAGCGTCGCGCCGGCCAGCAATGCCACGGCGGCACGCGGCAGAACGCTGTAGGTCAGGATGATGCGATCGAGGCCCAGCCCCGCCCCGTCTTCAAGGGACCAATAGGCCGCGATCTGCGTCGCGAAAAGCACGGCAGCCACAACGGCCCCACCGAACCACGCGAGGGCTGGATAGACCGACCGCTCAGCCATCGCCGGTTCCGAAGCCATGATGGAGCAGCCGCGCAAAACGACGGGCGGAGGGCAGCCCGCCGAAATGGTTGATCGGCTCCAGCATCGCCACCCGCCCCTCCCGCACCGCCGGCAGCGCGTTCCACAGCGCATTGCCGGGCAGTGCCCGCTTCACCTCCGGAGGAATCGGGCCGACGACGGCGATCGACGCATCGGGCACGCGCGCGAGCGCTTCGAGCCCGACCGGCGCAGCGGCGCTGTAACTCGTCGGGTCGGTCCATGCGTTGGAAAGGCCGATCCGCCCGATCACGTCGCCGAACATGGAGTCGGCGCCGAAGGCCCGGAAATGACGGGAATCTCCGAGGCTGATGACGAAGATCGGGTGCTTGCGCAGCCACGCCAGCCGACGGCTCGCGTCTTCCAGCTCCAGGGCCGTGTCTTCGATGTATCGCGTGGCCTCGGCCTGGCGTCCCAGCCTTTCGCCAAGCGTCTTTGTGGAGAACGAAGCCAGCTCATATGGCGGCCGTCCGGCTTCATAGATCGGCAGCGCAAGCACTGGCGCAATGCTCTCCAGTTGGGCCCGCTGATATTCGTAGAAGCCGGAAATCAGGATCAGCTCCGGCGCGAGTATCCGAAGCAGCTCGATATTCGGCGTTCCCCTGAGCCCGAGGTCCACGACGCCGTCCGGAACCTCCGGCTCGACCACGATCTTTCGGAACTGGATGAGCTCTGTCGCGGCTGCCGGCACGATGCCGATGGCAAGGCACGTTTCGAACAGGCCCCAATCGATCACCGCCAGGCCTCCGCTTCGTGCGAAGGCAGGCCTGGGCGCCAGAACGGCGGCGCAACCTCCGACGATGAGGCCGCGGCGATTGATGCTGGCGGTCATGACGTTTGACCGATCGCGTTGCCCCTCATCGGCCTGCCGGCCACTTCTCCCCGTAAGAAACGGGGAGAAGGACGCTGTCATATCCGATTTCGCCAGTCGCCAGCGTTTCGCGATTGGCGAAACCCGAGCGGCAAGCGTCTCTCTCCCCGCATCTTTTCTGCGGGGAGAGATGTCCGGCAGGACAGTGAGGGGCCGGCGCAAGCTGTCGATCATTGGGACTATCGGTCGGCCTTCACCAAGTCACATGCGCCTTCAGCTTGAAAGAACGTCCCTCGCCGTAGCTGCACACATCGACCCCTTGGCAACCCGACACGTAGGTCTTGTCGAAAAGATTGGTGACATTGAGGTCGACGCCCCAATTGTCCTTCTCGTAGCCGAGCCTCAGATCCGCCAGCGTGACGGCGGGAACCTTCAGCGTGTTCTGGTTGTCGGCCCATGAAGAGCCGACATAGCGCAGGCCGCCGCCGATTGTGATGCCGTCATACCAGCCGCCCCGGAAGGTATAGTCGGCCCAGGCCGAAGCCATCACCTCGGGAATGAGGAAAGGTGTCTTGCCGACCACCGTGGGGTCGGTGTCCTCGGTGGTCTCCAGGTCGAGCGCAGTGAACGCGGCCGTGAGCCTGAAATCCTCGGTCACGTTCACCTTGCCCTCCAATTCGATGCCCCGCGACCGCACCTCGCCTGTCTGGATCTGCGCGAAGGGATCGTTGGGATCGGCAACCGCGACATTCTCGCGGGTCAGGTCGAAAAGAGCGACCGTGAAGAGGCCATCGACAAAGGTTGGGCGATACTTCACGCCGATTTCGTATTGCGTACCCTTTTCCGGCTCGAACAGTTCGCCGTTGGCGAGCGTGCCGATCGCCGGGTTGAAGAAGGTCGCGACGCTGGCATAGGGCGTGACGCCGTTCGCGAATTCGTAGGCGATGCCGGCACGACCCGAGAAGCTTCCGTCGTCGCGCGACCTGGCTGTCGTCGCATCCGTGAATGCCGTCGGGCCGTCGGTGGTCTCGAGCGTCGACCAGTCGTAGCGGCCGTTGAGCGTCACCAGCCAGCCATTGCCGAAGCGAAGCTGGTCCTGTGCGTAGAGCCCCAGGCTTTGCAGCGTCATGTCCTGGTTGAGGTAGGTATCCCGCGGCGTGAGCGGCCTCCCATAGACGGGGTCGAAGGGATTGATGGTCGGCGTGGAGCCGAAGGGGGCCGATGCCTGCTCCTGGTCGATGTTGTAATATTTGTAGTCGAGGCCGGCGAGGATGGTGTGCTCGACCGCACCGGTCTCGACTTTCCCTTCGATCTGATTGTCGGCCAGGAAGGTCGAGACATGGGAGTCGTGGGCGAAGTCGATGCGGGTCAGTTCATTGGCCGATGCCCAGCCGAACGGATAGACGGTGACCTCCTTGATGTCGGCTGCGCCGTAGCGGGCATGGGATCGCACCGTCCACTGATTGTCGAATGTGTGTTCGAACTCGTAGCCGATCGATCCCTGTTGGCGCTCGTAGAGATCGACACTCGGCTCGGTCGGATTGAAATCGCGGCGGATGCGCCCGTAATTCACGCCGCCCGCGACACGGTCGACCACGGTGCCCTCGTAAGGGAGAAAGCTGCCGCCATTGTGGTTCTCGTCGATATGGCTGTAGTTGGCGAGAATGGTCAGACTTGTCTGCTCATCGGGCTTCCAGGTGATGGACGGAGACAGGAAGCCGCGCCAGCCGTTCTGGAAATCGCTATAGGTGTCGCCGCCCGCGATCCGCCCTGTCATCCGATAGCTGAGCGTTTCGTTGGCGACGTCGCCGATATCGAAGCCGAAATAGGCGTTGCCCGCATCGTTGACGCCGGATTCGACATAGCGCCTGCGCTCGAAGGTCGGCCGCTTGCTGACATAGTTGATCAAGCCGCCGGGATTGGTGCCGCCATAGAGCACGGAGGCCGCGCCCTTGAGGACCTCGATGCGCTCCAGGCCGAACGTATCGACATAGAAGCCGCCAAAGGCGTGGCTGTAAAGCTGCAGCCCGTCCATGTAGGTTCCCGTTGCGCTTGCCTGGAAGCCGCGGATGAATACCCAGTTCGTGTCGCTGTCCGCCCCGAATGGCTGCGCGAAGACGCCAGACGTGTAGCGCAGTGCTTCGTCGGCCTTCTGGGCACCCTGCTCGTCCATCTCCTCACGGCCGATCACGGAGACCGCCTGCGGTATCTCGGTGATATCGGTCGCCGTCTTGGCGCCCGTGAGCGTCTCCCTGGCGACCACGCCGTTTACTGGGCCCGTGGCAGCGTCTTGGGAACCGGCGGTATCCTGGACCACGATCGCCTCGAGTTGCGTGGCCCGCTCTTGCGCGGCCGCCCAATCCGGCGCAAAAGACGCCATCGCCGAGACAGTGCCTGCCAACAATGGTAAGCGAGAGGAGAGAATCGGCATGCATACCCCCGGGTAATGCGGCCTCGCCCCTCGGGCCGCCAATACATGACCGATTATATCAAGTTTTCTCTCGACGCTTGTACGATCTTGGCGCGATTTGTCTTATCTTGGTCCTTTGTACCAGCGGGCATGATGGATGGCTGCTCGCGCAGACCATCGATCGTCACGGCCCCGGCCGCGCGTTGCGCCGCCATTCGGCCGGCGTGATGCCGACCACACGCTTGAACATACGCGTGAGGTGCGCCTGATCGGCAAATCCCGCGGTGGCGGCTATCTCCGGCAGCGGGGTCGTGCCGTGGCTCAGCAGTTCCTTTACCCTGCCGATCCGCGCATTCATCTGCCATCGTAGCGGGGGTATGCCGGTCGACGCCTTGAAGGCGTGGCTGAAATAGGTCTCGGAAAGCCCCAGACGCGAAGCCAGTTCGTGCAGGCGGATGGTTTCGAAGCAGTGGTCTTCGATGTAATCGACGCTCTGGCGAAGCTGGCCGCGCGACAGGCTCGGACGGGACTTGCGGTGCTCCCTGCGCGTCTGGAACAGCGCGCTCAAAAGCGCGTCGATCAGGCCTTCGCCATATCGATCGTGGAGCGGATCCTTATTGACGCATTCCTCGGCCAGCAACAGTGCTATTGCCGCTACCCGGGCGTCCTCGAACTGAAGCCGCAGGCAGTTGACGCGATCGAGGTCAAGCGATCTGCCGAACTTTCGGGTGAGAGCCGCTTCCGGAATATGGAGATCGAGATGCTTCAGCCGGCCGAGGCCGATTGCCCGACTGCGGATGGCGACGCCGGCAGGAATGTAGGCAATCGACAGGCGCTTCTCATGACGGGCCGTGGAAGCGCGATCGACCGTGCTCAGCTCGAGGACACCCCCGTCGGCAATGTCGAGGACCATGAAGAGCCGCGGATCCGGAGAGAGATACCACCCTCCCGCATCGGCGGCGCAATCCACATGCCACAGATCGGCGACCAGCCCGCCCCAGCCGCGCCAGCTCAACTCGTCCACGATCGTGAAGCCGTACGGCTCGCTTTGCATTCGCGGGACGAAGGCGGCGCCAGTGTTCATGCCGGTGCCCGCAAGACCCCTATCCCGCGCTGGCGTTTTGCCAGGCCTTCATGGCCTCCTCGAAGACCTTCCCGCCGGGGATGCCCTTTTCCAGGGTGATGAGCGCGCGGCGGCCGTTCTTGTAGGTGACCGGCACGTCGATCCAGTCCTCGTTGCGCATCAGGTTCAGGTTCGCATCCATGTCGGCCTTGGATTCATTGAGCGCGACGAGAAAGAAACCATCTGCGATCTTGGCCGGAATGCCCCTCAGCGCACTTCCAGGCGCCTCTTCCGTGCCTTTCAGCGCGAAGCGCAGGATGTTGTCGATGCCGCCGCCGCCGAAACCGTCGGGCGTGAGGAAGATCAGCTCGATGATATGGCTGGCAGGCAAGGTCTGGTCGGCGTTGCGGCGGATGGTCATGCGCAGTTGCAGGTCCTTGCTCGGAATCGTCGCCTCGCCGCGGATGGCGGGCTCTGGCGGCAGGTCGTTGCCGGGCGATTCCTGGACCATCGACCACACGACAGAACCGGATTCGGCGGAACCCGGGGCGGAGCTGGTACGCTCTTCGTAGAAGATCGCCTTCTGCCCCACGGCCACCTGGGCCGCCGGCGGCTGGGCCGGCGCCGCACCCGGCGCCGGCGGCGGGGTGGCTTCGCCCGGCGCGCCCGTCGCTGCCGTCTGGTCGTCGGGTGCGGGAGACTGCGCATCCGGCCCGGCGCCAGGCGAGGTCGCCGCGGCGACCGACGTGCCCTCGCCGACGCTCGCCTCCCCGCCGGCGGGGCCCGGATCGGTCTCTGTGCCGTCGGAATTGAGGCGTTGCGTGAACTTCGGCGTTTGCGGCTCGCTGCTCGACTGCGGCGCGGCGGGAGGCGTTTCGGGCGGTGGCAGGACGCCGGGGCCCGTCTCTTCCTCCGCGGGTGGTGTTGCGGCGAGCTGGCTCTCCCCGGATTTCACCAGGGCAATGATTTGATCCTTGTTCAGCCACGCGGCGTAACCGCCGCCGCCGAGCACCGCGAGTGCGAGCACCGCGGCGATCAGCTTGCCGAAGCCGCGCCGGCGCGGCGCGGCTTCGTCTTCAAGATTTTCGTCAGCCGGGCGCGGCTTGCCGAAATCGCGTTCTTCAGATGTTTCCTCCGCGGAATCCGTCGGCAACGACATCGGATCGAACTCGTCATGCGCGACACGCGGCTTCTTGTCCGACGGGGCGGGATCCTCCTGACGTGCGGCTGGCTCCTCGCGCTTCATGAATGGCGGCGGAGGCGGAGGCGACTGGTTGGTCGCCCCTCGGGCCGGTCCAGGCTCTGCCGTCGGCGCTACCGGCGTCGATGCCTCCGACTTCGGAGCCTCGGGCGTTCCGACTTCCGCCTTGGGCGCGTCGGCGACCGGCTTGGGCGTGGCCATCGGCCAGGGCTTCGGCTCCTCGTAAGAGGCGTTCGCCGGCGACGGCGTGGCAGTTGGCTTCGCCCTCAGCGACGCGAAGACGTTCTCAAGTTCTGCCAGCGGATCGGAAGGATCCGGAGCGGGTGGTAGAGGCGGAGGCGGGAAGCTCGCCTCGATCTCGGCGATCGCATTCTCCAGCGCCTTCTTCTGCCGTTCGGCCACGGCGGCCGGAGGCTGTGGGTTGAGCGCTGCAAGCTTGGCGGCCACGGTCGCCCGGGCCTTGTCATAGACCCTGCGCCGCATTTCCGGCGTGGTGTCACCGAGCCCGTCGATCGTCTTTCTTAGAACCGCAACGAAATCTGCCATGCCTTACTTTCCTGGCTTCCTGTCCCTTGTCGCGCCGGCCCGCGGAAGATCCGGCGCGAGGGCGGGCGAATGGAACGACAAGCGGAACTGGCCGGTCGTTCTACCTGCCCTTACTTGCTCTAGTCTTGAAACGGATCCGTCACAAGTATCGTGTCGTCCCGCTCCGGGCTGGTCGAGAGCAGCGCCACCGGTGCGCCGATCAGCTCTTCGACATGCCGGACATATTTGACGGCCTGCGCCGGCAGGTCGGCCCAACTGCGGGCGCCGCGCGTCGTGCCCTTCCAGCCCTCCAACGTCTCGTAGATCGGCTCGACCCGCGCCTGCGCGCCCTGGCTCGCCGGCAGATAGTCGATGATCTCGCCGTCCAGCCGGTAGCCCGTGCAGACCTTGATCTCGTCGAGTCCGTCGAGCACGTCGAGCTTGGTCAACGCGATGCCGTTGATGCCGTTGACCGCGACCGCCTGGCGCACGAGCACCGCATCGAACCATCCGCAACGACGCTTACGCCCTGTAACTGTGCCGAATTCATGACCGTGCGTGCCGAGAAATTCGCCGATCTCGTTGTCCTGCTCGGTCGGGAACGGCCCCTCGCCCACCCGTGTGGTGTAGGCCTTGGTGATGCCGAGCACGTAGCCGATGCCTCCGGGGCCGATGCCCGAGCCCGCCGCCGCCTGGCCCGCGACCGTGTTGGAGGAGGTCACATAGGGATAGGTGCCATGGTCGATGTCGAGCATCGTGCCCTGCGCGCCTTCGAACAGGATGCGCTCGCCGGCGCGGCGCTTGTCGTCGAGCACCTTCCAGGTGCGATCCATGAAGGGAAGGATATCGGCCGCCACCGAAGTCAGTTCGTTCATGATCGTCTCATGCGCCACCTCGGGATGACCGAGCCCGCGCCTGAGCGCATTGTGATGGGTGAGCAGGCGGTCGACCTTGAGAGGCAATGTCTCGGGGTCGGCGAGGTCCATGACCCTGACGGCGCGACGGCCGCCCTTGTCCTCGTAGGCGGGCCCGATGCCGCGCCGGGTCGTGCCTATCTTGGTGCCGGAATTGGACGCGGCATCCTCGCGGAAACCGTCGAGCTCGCGATGGAGCGACAGAATGAGCGCCGTGTTCTCCGCGATTTTCAGGTTCTGCGGCGTGATCGCCACACCCTGCTCCCTGAGCTTGCCGACCTCGGCCACGAAGGCATGCGGATCGAACACGACGCCGTTGCCGATGATCGACAGCTTGCCTTCCCGCACCACGCCCGACGGCAACAGGGAGAGCTTGTAGACCTTGCCGTCGACCACCAGCGTGTGGCCGGCATTGTGGCCGCCCTGGAAGCGCACGACGACATCGGCGCGCTCGGACAGCCAGTCCACGATCTTGCCCTTGCCCTCATCGCCCCATTGCGAGCCGACGACCACTACATTGGCCATTCCACTTTCCTTCCGAACGAAGCGACGCAGCGGCGCCGCCGAAAAAGACAGGCCTCTATACCCTCAAGGAATCCCGAGCGCGACCTTTCTTTGCCGGAAAGGAATGTCGCAGGCACAATAATTTGCGGGCGGCGGGTCATTTACTGTCGCCGCCGAGGGTTCTACCAGCGGTCTCTCCATTTAGCAGGTTTAGCATATGGCAGGACCTTCGATGCATCACGGCCGCGCCTACGCCCTTCTTCTCGCCACGATGATTTTCTGGGGCGGCAACGCGGTCGCCGGCAAGCTGGCGGTCGGTCACGTTTCGCCGATGCTGCTCACCATGGCGCGCTGGGGCCTGGCCTTCGTCATCCTGCTCGTGCTGGGCTGGCCGCGCCTCAGGGAGGATTGGAACGTCGTGCGAAAGCATGTCCTGCTGCTCTCCGCCCTCGGCATGGTGGGCTTCACCGTCTTCAACATCGCGCTCTATTGCGCCCTGCTCTACACCACGGCGATCAATGTCAGCATCGAGCAGGCCGGCATGCCGATGCTGATCTTCCTCGCCAACTTCCTGCTCTTCCGCCAGCATGTCAGCGCCGCCCAGATCGCCGGCGTGGTAATCTCGGTGGCGGGGATCGCGCTTACCGCGAGCCATGGCGACCCGATGCGGCTTCTCGCTCTCGACGTGAATTTCGGCGATGCGCTGATGCTGCTCGCGGCGATCCTTTATGCCGCCTACACGGTCGCGCTGCGTTTCAAGCCGCGGCTCCACTGGCAGAGCCTGATGATCATGCTCACCGGCTCGGCCTTCGTCACCTCCATACCCTTCGTGGCAGGGGAATTCGCCTATGGCGCGGGCATCCTGCCCGACACGCGCGGCTGGATGGTGATCGTCTATACGGTGATCTTCCCATCGATCCTCGGCCAGATGTTCTATATTCGCGGCGTGGAGCTGATCGGCGCCAACCGGGCCGGGCTCTTCATCAATCTCGTGCCGATCTTCGGCACGCTGCTGTCGATACTGCTGCTCGGCGAGAGCTTCCACCTCTATCACGCTGTGGCGCTCCTGATGGTGCTGGGCGGCATCGGGATGGCCGAGCATAGCGGGCGCAAGATGGCCCGGCGGGTATGAAATCGTGAAGCCTAATCCGACCTTTAACGACCCTTATCCGGTCCGGATGCCTGTCCTCGGGCTCCGGAGCAAGACCTGTGGGGCCATACTTCTCCCACACAAAGAAGAAGGAATGGTTGGCATCGACGGTGGTGCAAACCGCCCAAGTGGAGGTTGGCAGCGGCTTTCTTGCAGCGCTCCTCCCAACTGCATGGAGAATCATGCGCCCGCAATTTGCTCATACTCCGCCGCACGGCGGGCAGGCACCGACACTCGGCTCTACAAGTGTGCCGCTCGCGAGCTCGGAAGTGACGGAATAGCCGCATTTTTGTCGCGAGATCGCGCGACACCTTTGCGTGCTCAGACCCGGAAAGCTTTTTACAGACCTGTGTCAGGTCGGCTTACCTGCGACGGGCTCGACACTGCCTGGCCCAAGTCCAGCAAAGCGGGCGCCAGGCGAGTACGCGCCTCTTCCACTGTGCATTGTGTGGTAACGACGGCTGTGCCGACGGCGGCAATTACGTTGCCCGTTGGGCCAAACACCGGAGCAGCTAAGGAAATCTCTGTTTCGAAGGATTCGCGATGCGTCATGGCGAAACGATCCGCCCGGATCGTCTCGATGCGCTTCTCCAGCGCGTCGCGCGTTACCAATGTATGGCTGGCATAGGCGACCGGATTCGTCGCTGCAAGGATGCGGGCACGCTCCTCCGCGGACTTGTAGGCGACCATCGCCTGCCCCAGGGCGCTGATGTACCATGGAAACTTCGATCCAGCGACGATGGTCGGGCTGACGACGTGGCGGTTCCGATAGCGAACGAGAAAGATCACGTCCGTTCCATCCATCTCGGCTAAATTGACCGCCTCGCCGTGGCGGCTGTTCCACTCCAGCATATACGGGGTCGCCCGTTCCAGCAGGGTATGGCAGCGCAGATAATTGGCGCTGAGCTGTAACACCCGGGAGGTGAGGCTGTATTGCCGCGTCGCCTGATCCTTCCGCAGGTAACCCAGGGCGACGAGCGTCGCCGTAAAACGCTGAGCGGCGCTCTTCTCCAGCCCGGTCACGGCTGCGACCTGCGTCAGCGTCAGGCTGGGGCGGCCGTCGTCGAAAGCCTGGAGGACACTCAGTCCCTTCTCCAGCGAGGAGTTGAAAAGGCCAGACTCGCCTGAAGAATTACTCTTTTTCTTGACGGGTTTGTCACTGGTCATGCCGAGCCCCTAGCTTGGAAAATCAGTCATATCTTCCTATGGCTGGCGAGACCATGAATAGCAATATGCGACTCTTGGTATCGGCATGTGCCGACGCTTCTCGGTCAGGATACCGCCTTCGCGAGCGTCTCGTGCTGCTGTTCGGCATCCCAACTTCCTGCCGTCGAGAGCGGCAGTTCCGCTTTGCGAATGCGCTGTGTCGGCCCGCGCGGAAAATCCGACACGATCTCGATGAAGCGCGGCACCTGATAATAGGCGAGGTGTTGCTTGCACCAAGCCAGTATATCTGCGGGCGCTACTGCAGCATCGGGTGCGGGGCGCACGAAGGCCTTGATGTCCTGCTCTCCCATTTCGGAGGGAACGCCGATCACCGCAGATTCCTCGACCGTCGGATGGGCGTTGATGACCCGCTCGACCTCCCAGGCCGAGACGTTTTCGCCGCGCCGGCGCAGACTGTCTTTCTTGCGCCCCGAGAAATAGAAGTGGCCCTCCGCGTCGCGATAGCCGAGATCGCCGGAGAAGACGCAGCCATCGCGCAAGACCTCGGCCGTCTTGTCCGGTTTGCCGAGATATTCGAGCATGGTGATGCCCGGCCCCTTCGGCCGTAGGACGATTTCGCCGATGGTCCCATCCGGGACGGGCTCGTCGGTCTCGCCGGCGATGAAGGCCTCGAACTCCGCGACCGGTTTCCCGATAGACCCGATTGGCCCGTCATGGTTGAGCATGGTGAAGTTGCCGGCCTCTGTGATGCCGTAGCCTTCGCGGATCGACACGCCGAACCGTGACTCGAAGGTCTTCCAGCTCTGCGTCGGCGCCGCCGCTCCCCAGGCGATGCGGACCGGATTGTCGGCGTCGTCTGGCCGCTCCGGCTGTTTGAGCAGCAGGTTCATCGCTCCGCCGAGATAGTGGAACTGCGTGGCGCCGTAGCGGCGCATCTGATCCCAGCATTGCGAGGCGCTGAAACGCTCGACCATGCCTATACGCACCCCGTGCTGGAGCCCCATCAACACGGTCATCCAGCCGGCAACGTGGAAGAACGGCTCCCAAAGGAACAAAACATCGCCCGGACGAACCTCGGCGAGCAAGCCTGCGTTCTTGGCGCCGATTTGGAACCAGCGTTCGCAGAGCACGGCACCTTTTGGCTCACCGGTCGTGCCCGACGTGTAGGAAATCATGCAGCGCCGGTCGAGACTTCCGGCCGCGTGCGGAGGAACCGGCCCGCTCTTCGCCATCGCCTCGGCCAGCACCACGAAACGCGGATCGTCGGCCGGTGCGTCGCCGCGCCAGAGCACGCCCTCCACGCTGCTATTGTCGGAGAGCGCATCGGCGAGCTCCGAGAACGCACCATCGGCGATAATGAAACGCGGCTGCGCGCTGGCGAGTTGGGTCCGGATGCCCAGTGCCTTGAGGTGGATGCTGATCGGCACGGCGACCGCATCGAGCCAGACCAGAGCGAAGAACAGATAGATGTGCTCGGGCACTGTCGGCAGCATAAGGCCGACGCGGTCGCCCGGACGGATGCCATGGCGCAGCAGCGCCGCCGCCCGCGCATCGATGCACGCCTTGAACTCGCCGAAGGTAACGCTCTCGTCGCCGAACATCAGGAAGACGTCCGCCCCATTGGTGGCGGCCCGCCTCTCCACCAACTGCCTCAGCGTCTCGTTCATCGAACCTTCTCCTTGAGCCATGGCTTGCAGATGTGCGGGTCAGGCGGACTTGCGCGCGGCGCGGATGCGGAAGAATTCTTCCATGCAACGCTGCGGCTCGCCGGATGCGAAAGCCTGCCTCTGAGCCTCCTCGGCGATCTGAAAGGCGCGGTCGAAGGCCGGCTGCGTCGCTTCGCGATAGGCCCGCTTCGTCAGACGCAGGGCGACCGGCGGCTTGCTCCCGAGCTCGCGCGCCAGCGCGATGCTCCGCGGCAGGACTTCGGCGGGCGACAGTATCTCATTGAGAAGGCCAAGCTGGCTTGCTTCCTGGGCGTCCATCATGCGGCCGGTCAGGATGAGGTCCATGCTGCGAGCGACGCCGATCCGCTCCGCAAAGACACCCCAGGGACCCACGACGCTGGGGATGCCGTTGTTCAGCTCCGGCTGGCCCATCGTCACACCGGCATGGCCGACGCGATAGTCCATCAGCAGCGCGACCTGGAAACCCGAGCCCGCCGCCAACCCATTGAGGGCGGCCACAGTTGGCTTTTCGATGCCGCGGATGATCTCATAGAAGCTCTTCACGGCGGCGAGCCACCGGTCACCATCGGCTCCACCCTCGAAATTCTGCGACTCGGTAAAGTCCTGCCCCGAGCAGAAGGCCCGGTCGCCCGCCCCGGTGACCACCACGGCCTTGACGGCATCGTCCGCGCCGAGCTGCTGCAGCATCCGGCCGAGCGCCGCTCGCATCGCGCTCGTCCAGGCATTCAGCCGCTCTGGCTTGTTCAGCGTGATGATCGCGACGTCCTGATCGTGGCGCAGAAGGAGTTCGGTATCGGTCATCACAGCCCTCGCTGATTGCGCGGACGCACGCTTGTGCGTCGCTATCATATATTGATAATAAATATCATAATACGACTTAACTTGCGAATTGGGCAAGCCGAAAATCACGGCGAGAGGCGAAAGCTTCCAGTTCTATGTTCGACTCTGTTTCCCTCGCGCCAAGCCGACATAGCCGTTGACAATCATTATTCGATACTTCTAATCATTATTAGATATTTCAATGATGGAGTCGGGGATGACCAAGATCGAGATCGAGGAACTCCGGGCGGACTGTGGTCTTGCCGCGAAGTTTTGGGGAAGGACGTTCGGGGCCATAGGAGCCATCGTCTTCCGCGAGAAGGGCGAGGACGCGATCAAGCGGCTATGGCAACTGATGCTCCACCAGCACCAGCAGGGATTCTATCAGCAGGGGCTGCTCAAGCTGGGCATCTCGCCCGACGAGCCGCCGGCGGTCGCGGCCGGCAAGTACCATTGGTACACCAACCTCATCGGGGGCCTAACGATGGAATATGTCGAAGAGACCCCGAAGAAGGTGTGGATACGCTATACGGCGCCCATGTGGACCTATCCGGGAACGTCCATGCTCGCTATGCCGGCCTCGCTGAGGCGGACGATCTTCTCGATCTGGCACCCTGCCAACGGACGAATGATGGGCAACAAACGGCTCGGCTGGGTCGCCACCAAGTTCGTCATGGAGGGCGATCCCTATGACGAGGGCTATTTCTTTGAATACGACAGGGACCTCGCTCCAGGTGAGGAATTGCGCTTCGAGCAGGTGGCGCATACGCCGGAGTTCGACCCCGCAAACGCCCCGCGCCTCGACGAGAACTTGTGGCCTGAGCCGCGCATGCTCAAGGCCCGGCGCAACTGGTCGCGGGAATATGTCGCCACCACGCTTGACTGCCTTCTCCAGATGTATGGCCCGCACACCACCAATTATCTCTGGGAGCAGACGATGCGCGGCATGGCCGTGCAGTATGCCGGGGAACTCAAGGTCGATGCCGGCGTGGACGGCAACGACGCGGAGGCAATCGCCACGTTCTTCGTGCGATTGCTCAAGGCCCAGGGCCAGACCTTCGAGCTGCAGCGACTGAACGACGATCGCTTTGCCATCACGCTTGCTTCGTTCCTGCCTTTTGCAACCGACGCACCGGAGGCGCTGCGCCATGCAAGTTTCGCCTTCCAGAAGGTTGCGGCATGGACGCTGAACGGACGCGTGGCAGTGTCGCGGCAACCGAGTCCCGATGCGCGTAACCCGGTCGGCGAAACCTGGGAAATCGTCAATACCGGCCGCTGGCTGTACTGACGCCCGCCAAGACCAAGGTTTGCAGATCATGGACCACATCGACACTGGCCTGTCGGTCAGCGATCTCCTCGACGCGCGCGTCAGCGAGCACGGGGAGAGGATTTTTTGCATCTGGCAAGAAGAGCGGATCACCTATGCCCAGCTCGGAGAGAAGGTAGACCGGCTCGCCAATGGATTGCTAGCGACAGGCGTCGCGGCGGGAAGCCGCGTCGCCGTCATGCTTTCCCACCATCCCGACCATATATTCGCCCTGCTCGCCTTGCTGCGCATCGGCGCGGTCGAAGTTCCGATCAACACCCATTTGCGCGGAGAGGGGCTGCGATACCAACTCGATCACAGCGAGGCGCAGGCCATCATCGTCGACGAAGAATTCGCAGAGCAACTCCTGCCGGCGCTCGACGCGACCGGCAAACCGGTGACGCTGATCTGGCGCGGTGCCAACCCGCCGTCGCATCCGGCCGCGCGGGCGATCGCTTTCACGCAGCTTGCCAATGCTCCCGCGGGTCGGCCCGCTCATCGGGCGGGGCCCGGCGACATCGTCGCCATCTGCTATACTTCAGGCACAACCGGAGCGCCGAAGGGCGTGCTGATGACCGATGCGATGTATCGTGCCGCGGCCACCAGTTCCCTGTTGCTGTCGGGAATCCAGGAAGGAGACACGCCGCTCTTCTGGGAGCCGATGTACCATCTGTTCGGTATCGAGGTCGTGGTGCTCGCCTTGTACAGGCCGGTGACACTCGCCATGGTCGAGCGTTTCAGCGCCTCGAACTTCTGGCGATGGGCGCGCGAGAGCGGAGCAACCCATATCCACTATGTCGGCGGCGTGCTGCAGCTTCTGCTTCGCCAGCCGCCCGGGCCGGACGACCGCCGTCACGGCATCCGCATCGCCTGGGGCGGCGGCTGCCCGACGCAGACCTGGCACGCTTTCGAGGAGCGCTTCGGCATCGAGATGCGCGATAGCTTCGGCATGACGGAGACGGCCGCGCTCAACATCGTCAACACCCGCGGCATCCCGGGAGCGCTCGGTGTGCCCTTGCCCTATTTCGAAGCGCGCGTGATCGATGAGGCGGGCCAGCCCGTTGGTGCTGGCGCGATCGGCCAATTGCTGATCCGAGGCAAGCAGCCGGACATCATCACGCCAGGCTATTTCCGCAACCCCGACGCGACGGCCTCGACGATCCAGGACGGCTGGCTGCGTACCGGCGACCTAGTGCGTCAGGACGAAAGCGGCGTCTTCTGGTTCTTTGCCCGGCAGAAGGACAGCATCCGCAGACGCGGCGAGAACGTTTCGGCCTGGGAAGTTGAGCGCGTGATCAACGAGCATCCACAGGTCGAGGAAAGCGCCGCGATCATGGTGATCAACGAGTTCGGCGACGAGGACCTCAAGGTCTTCATCAAGCCGGTCGGCGCTCCCTTCGCGGTCGAGCCCTTTCTCGCTTGGTGTCGCGAACGCATGGCAAAATTCCAGGTGCCTCGTTTCGTTGCCTTCATCGACGATTTCCCGCGCACGCCCACCCAGCGCATCCGCAAGCATGAGCTCAGCAAGGCGCTCGACGATTGCTGGGACGCAGAACAAGTGCCGGCGGTCCAGAGAGGGCAGTAGGAATGGCAGGTGCGGAGGAGATTGGATTCGGCCCCGCTTCAGGCGCCTTTCGGCGCTCCCATTCGCCCAATCACAGATGATCGTTGACTTTCCCGACCATTGTGCAACGATATAAGATATAAGTTATCAATATATGATAAGGAGGAGAGTATGGCCAAACAACGCAAACTGCCGGCGATGACCGACCGTCGCCGCTTCCTCGGCGGACTTGCCGCGACCGCCGCATTTACGGCCTATGCGCCGGCAATCATTGGTGCCCGCGCCCAGACGGGGCCTCTGGTGATGGTCAGTTACGGCGGCTCCTATGCCGAGGCGTTGAAGGAGGTCATCGCCGATCCCTTCACCGAGGCAAGCGGCATCCCAGTTCAGATCCTGAACACGCCCGACCTGGCGAAGGTCAAGGCACAGGTCGCCTCCAACAATGTCGAATGGGACATCTTCGACGCATCCGGCCCGCTGATCATGGCCGGCTCCAACAACAATTACTGGGAAGACATCGACACCTCGATCGTCAATACTTCGGCGATCGTGGGTGGCGTTGGTCGGGACAGGGTTCCGAACTATATCTTCTGTGGCGGCATCGCGTGGAACACCACCGGCAACGCGACCAAGCGGCCGCAGACCTTCGTGCAGCTTTGGGATACCGACGCCTTTCCCGGCCGCCGAGCCTTCCGCAACCGCATTTCGGAAACGCTCGAGGTTGCGCTGCTAGCCGACGGCGTTCCCGCCAAGGATCTCTATCCGCTCGACGTCGAGCGCGGCTTCAACGCACTGGAGCGCATCAAGCCGCATGTCCGCAAATGGTTCGAGCAGACCCCGCAGATGGTTACGCTCATCCAGAGCAACGAGATCGACTTCATCTACGCCTACCCAAACCGCATTAGGGCGGCCGTACAGACGGGTGTGCCCCTGGCCTTTTCCTTCGAGCAAAACATCAACGCGTTCAACTATATGGCGGTCCTGAAGGGTTCCAAGCGTAAGAAGGAGGCGATGGAATATCTGGCTTTCGCCCTGCTCCCCGAGACGCAGGCGAAGCTCGCCGAGAAGCTCAGCCTCGCCCCGGTGCTCACCGAAGCGACGAAGCTGATGTCGGAGGAGTCCCGCAAGTGGCTGCCGAACGTCACGAGCCCGACCAACGCCTTCATCGACGACGAGTTCTGGGGCAAGAACTACGACACGCTCGACAAGCGTTTCAAGGAATGGCTGCTGCTCTGATCGCCAGGGTGTTGGCGGGTTCGATCCGAGCCTCTGCTGCAGTAGAATTAACGCGAGGGCTGTCTCAGACGACAGCCCTCTTTTTCATGACCGGTAGGAAGGGCCTACTGCCAACCGGCCCCGCCTGAGACTGAGGGGGATACGGCTCGCTCCGGCGCCTGACGACACCGGGCTTCGACTCAGGACTTGACCGCAAGCAGCAGCGCATCCTTCGGTTCCCAACCGATGCGTGCGGTCGAACCGACCGTGCGTTCCATGGCCAAGTTGCTCGCCGGAGCCTTCACGGTGAAGGCCTGTGTTCCGGAGCGAACCGTAAGGCGCATGGTCTCGCCAACGAACGCGATCTCCTCGATCTCACCGGAAATCTCGTTGGGACGGCTATCGCCGTCGTCGAGAACGGCGATCTTGTCGGGTCGGATCATCAATCGGTTGGCCGCACCAGCGGCGTCCTGAGCGATGCGGATGTCCTGTCCCGAAGCTTCGAGGCGCACACGACCGGGCGCGACGACATCACAGGCGAGCAGGTTGGATTCGCCGATGAAATCGGCAACGAAGGCATTCGCGGGCCTGAAATAAAGTTCCTGCGGGGTGCCGAGCTGCTCAATCCGACCCGCATTCATCAGGCAGATCCGGTCGGAGAGATAGAGCGCCTCCTCCTGATCGTGGGTTACGTAGAGGATGGTGATGCCCATCTCCTTGTGAATGCGCCGGATCTCCTGCTGGAGCTGCTCGCGCAGCTTCTTGTCGAGCGCGCCCAGCGGCTCGTCCATCAGGATCACCGGCGGTTGATAAACCAGGCATCTGGCGATCGCGACGCGCTGCTGCTGCCCACCCGAGAGTTCGCGCGGCTTGCGATGGGCGATGTGCCCGAGTTGTACGATGTCCAGGATTTTCTCGACACGGCTCTTGATCTCGGCCGACGCCATCCGCCGGATGCGCAGCGGAAAGGCGATGTTGTCGAACACCGACATGTGCGGCACGAGCGCATAGCTCTGGAACACCATGCCCAGGCCGCGTTGGCGCGGCGGCACGTAGGTAACGTCCCTGCCGCCGATCGACACGGTGCCACGATCGGGCGAAATCATGCCGGCGACAACGTTCAAAAGCGTCGTTTTCCCGGAGCCGCTGGCGCCCAGCAGCGTGAGGAACTCGCCTTCGGGAACGAGCAGGTTGACTTCGTTAAGGGCAACGAAACTCGCATAGCTTTTCGCAATCCCGCTCAGTGCCACCGTGCTCATGCTCGATCCCTCTCTGCGCGGCTCTTGACTGCCGCATGGACGGGCTAACCATACCGCCGATGATCGGTATTGTAAATTGATAAGAGATAGCACATAGTGATATCAACTTCCCGAACACCTGAGGCCGCAATGATCGCCAACGGACGTCCCAGCCTGCTGCCATCACTCGCGCTTTTTGCAGTGCCAGCCGCGCTCGTCGCACTCTGCCTGTTCGTGTTTCCAATGATCTTCATCGCGTCTTACACTGTTGGCGCGGAACGGGGCCTTATGGACGGCTTGCGCGAGGTCGCCGGGTCGAATCTCGTTTTCCGGGTGTTCCTGAACACGGTGCACATCAGCCTCACGACCGCCGTCGTCAGTGTGCTCCTGGCTTATCCGGTGGCGCTGCACGTGATGCGTCAGAAGAAGCTCTGGAAAGCTGTGTGCCTGACACTGGTCCTGGTGCCATTCTGGACCAGCATCCTGGTGAAGAGCTACGCCTTTATCATAATTCTCGGCGAACGCGGGGTGATCAACACGGCCTTGCGAGCCTGGGGGTTGGAAGGTCTGGACATGATGTTCAACCGCTTTGCGGTCATCGTCGGCATGAGTAACGCGCTTATTCCCTTTGCGATTTTTCCGATTCTCGCCAGCCTTTCGGCGCAGAATCAGTCGATCCAGGCCGCGGGGGAGGTGATGGGCGCTTCGCCGACGCGGGTCTTCTGGTCAATCACCTTCCCGCAAAGCTTGCCAGGCGTGCTGGCCGCCCTCCTGCTCTGCCTCGTTCTGTCGATGGGGTTCTTCGTCACCCCGGCTCTGCTCGGCGGGCGCCAGGACATGATGATGGCGAACGTTATCGACCTATACACGCGCGAGGTCCTGGATTGGCAAAGCGCCTCGATCATAGCGCTCCTGCTGCTACTGTTTTGCGGCTTGTTAGCCGGCGTGATTCTGAAACTGCAACTACGGGTGGGACGCTAGGAATGACGGTAACGACAGCGAAAGGACGCGTTTGGAGCGGGCGTTTGCCATGCGCTTCGACCGTGCTGGCAATCCTCGTTTACGCCTATCTGGTCGTGCCCAGCCTGGTGGTCATGCCAATCTCGCTGTCGGAAGCCGGCGAGTTCACGCTCGATCGGGCACGCCTGTCGCTAAATCTTTTCCGGCAGTTCTTCGCCTCCGAGGCTTGGATTACGGCGCTGTGGAACAGCTTCCAGATCGCGATCGCGGCGTCGGCTCTGGCCACGCTCATCGGAATACCCGCCGCTTACGCGTTTGCGCGAGGGCGGTTCTACGGCCGCTCGACAGTCCAGATGCTGGTGATCTCGCCGATGTTCGTGCCTGTCATCGTTATTGCGCTCGGCCTCTATTTCCTGGCTGCGGCGACCGGACTGCAGGGGCGGTTCGCCACTCTGGTCCTGGCCCACGCCATGTACGGCCTGCCCTTTGTCGTGATGCTGGTGCTCAGCGGCATGACCCAAGTCGATCCAGCTCTCGAGAAAGCGGCGATGCTGATGGGCGCCTCGCCGCTGCGCGTCTTCGTCCAGATCGTCCTGCCGCAGCTCAAGATCTCGATCTTCGCAGGCTTCCTCTTTGCCTTCTTGGCGTCATTCGACGAGGTTGTCATCGCTTGGTTCCTGAACGGGCCGTCTACGATCACGCTGCCAGTGAAGATGTACAGCAGCATCATGTGGGAGAACACGCCCGTGATTGCCGCCGTGTCGACCATGTTGACGGTCCTCTCCTTCGCAGTCTGCTTGCTGACGATGGTCCTAGGCGCAAATCCTGGTGCGAAGAATACCGACGCACCATGACAGCCGTCGCGCGGCTCGTTCGGCCGCGTCGGCCAAATGTCTTGGCTGTCGGCTGTGTTCGCCAATTCGGCGAAAGGGGTCATGGGAGCGGGCATCCCTTTGGTTCGACCGCAGCGACCATTCCTTTGTTCCGACCTCACGGCATTTTCGGCCAGCTCAGCGCGGTTCAAGGCTGACCGCATTTCTGGGCACTCGTCCGTCAATTGGAGAAACGAACCAGATGGAAACCGTCAGACAGGAAGCAAGCAGGGAATCAAGCGACTATACTGTCTTCGACCGACTTGCCGAAGCGCGTCGCAGCTGTCGTGCTTTCTTACCCGACCCATTGCCGGAAGAAATGATCGGTCGGGTCCTCAGAACGGCACAACGAACTCCATCCTGGAACAACGCCCAGCCCTGGCAACTAATCATCACACGTGGCAAAGGCACGGAACGATTCCGTCGGATGATGCAGGCCAAAGCTGTTTCTTCCGACGCTTCCCGACGCGATTTTGCGTTCCCTCGCGAGTATGCGGGAGAATATCTGACGAGACGCCGTGCCTGTGGCTTTCAGCTCTACGCGGCAGTTGGCATCCAGCGTGGTGACAAAGAAGGCTATGCGCGCCAGACGATGCGCAATTTCTCCTTCTTCGATGCTCCCCATGTGGCCATCGTAACCAGTGAGGAGGCGTTGGGCGTATATGGCGCCGTCGATTGCGGAGGCTACGTCTCGCATTTCATGGTGGCGGCCCAGTCGCTTGGGATAGGCACGATCGCGCAAGGGGCCCTTGCCGAATATGCCGCCGACATCCGCGAACATTTCAACTTGCCCGACAACCGACGGGTGGTCTGCGGCATTTCGTTTGGATGGCCCGATCACTCCCATCCAGCGAACAGCTTCGCGACGGAACGAGCCACGCTATCGGAGGTCGTCACATGGGTCAGCAGTTAAGGAGGTCGTCTTTGAGCCGCCTCGATCTCTTTTCTGCAGGCAACCACTGAGCTGCCGGACCAACTGGCGATGGGCTCGCGCTACATTTAGCTCCACGAATTCGGGGCGTCTCCGCGGTCGGATCAACCGCGCCGCACTGCCACGATCGCGGCCACGTCGATTTCCTTCATGGTCATTACGGGATCAAACGCGCGCTTTGCTTCGTCGCCGCCAGCCGCCAGAACCTCGGCCAGGACACGCGACGTGATTTGCCAGAAAAAATACCATCCCACTTGTCCTTACGCCGTACGCGCTCCTAGGTGGCCCGAAGGGCCAGATGAGCGAGGTGGGCCGCGAAGCGCGCCGATATGCCAATGTTGTCAAATGGCAGCAAATAGCCTATATACTGCCATTATCGGAGACTCAGCATGTCAGCCCTGTTGCCGTTGGACACCGCCGCGCGGGATTTCACGCCGCAACCCATCACCGACGGTGAGGCGGCGGCGATGTTCCGAGCTGCCGTCAATCTCTTCCGGCTGTGGAACCTCACCGACGAAGAGGCTGCGACGCTGCTCGACCTGCCCGTCCGCACCTACCGGCGCTGGAAGGCGGGCGAGATCGGCCGCATCGATCGCGACGGGAAGGCGCGGCTCTCCAATATCATGGGCATCCACAAGGCGCTGCGCATCATCTTCCGCGAGCCGCAGCGCGGCTATGCCTGGATCGGCGCCCCGAACGAGGCTTTCACAGGCCGCTCGGCCCGCGAGGTGATGCTGGGCGGGGAACTGACCGACCTGATGCGGGTGCGCCGCTATCTCGACGCGGAGCGCGGCGGCTGGTGAAACCGGCGGAGATCCCGGTTTCCGATGTCGCCTGGCGCGGCGCGGTGCGGATCATCCGCTCGAGCTTCCCGCCGATCGATCTTTTCGAGGACATCGCCGACCCCGCCGACTGGCCGCTCCTTATCTCGGCCGAGATGAAGACCAACCCGCGTCTCATGGAGACGATCGGCAATCTCGATCTGGTCCCGCCGGAGCGGCGCGTTTCCGGCCCCGGTGCGAGCTATCTCATGGCGCCCTTCACCCATGTCAGCACCGACCGGCCGAGCCGCTTCAGCGACGGAACTTTCGGCGTGCTCTATGTGGCCGCGGATTTCGAGGTGGCCCTCTTCGAGACCATCCATCACCATGCCCGCTTCATGGCGCGCACGGCGGAAGCGCCCGGCTGGACGTCGCAGTTTCGCGAGATCGTGCTCGACGTGGAAGCCCGCCTCCACGACGTGCGCGAAGGCGACGAACGCTACGCGCCGCTTCTCCACCCCGACGACTATTCGGCCGGCCAGGCGCTCGGCCGCGCGTTACGACAAGTAGCTTCGAACGGCATTGCCTATCCAAGCGTGCGCAAGAAGGGTGGCGAGTGCGTCGGCCTCTTCTATCCCGACTGCGCCTCCTCTCCCGTCCAGGGCCGCCATATCGACTATCACTGGAACGGCTCGCGCGTGGACCTCTATCGGGATGCGAGCAGCGGGCAGGTGTATCGCATCGTGTGAGGGTCGGCCCGCACCGCAAGGCGACACCCTACAATCCTGTTGCCCGCTACAGCGCATCTCGATCTTTCAGAGCGCGTCGCGTGAATCCTTTTTCACGCGACGCGCTGTAGAGGCTCGTCAGACTGCGAGAGAAAGAGACGAAATCGGCGGAAAAGGGAAATCTTCAGATAAGATCGAACATAACAAGAGACGATCGTTCTTGATCCATCTCGGAAATTACAAAAAATCATTTTGACGATTCTTGGTTCATGGCCAACCAAAACTGGAGTATCATCTCCTTCTCCTAAGCGGAGCCGTCCATGGCAGAAGTTGCACTTCATTTCCAGGAGGGGTTTTCTGGTGAAACAGTCCAGATCCTCGTAAACGGCGAACCAATCGGCGAACGGTCGCTCAAGACCCGGAACCAGATCGGACTTGCCCATATGGAAACGATTGAAGTCTCTTCCGGCGACCAGATTGAGATAAAGATCGCTGGTCTATCTGGTGCAAAAGTAAAAATTGTCTATGCCCCCTCATCCATTAAGATAAATTTGGTCGACAAAAAACTTATTGTAGAGCAGACCAACGAAGAATTGCGATATCTTTAGAGACGCCACATAATTATAATTGTCACCGCTCCCTCCCGCGAAGACGACTCGAGCGGCGTCCCAATCTCAATTGGAGATCATCATGGCTACTCTAGACAAGCCAGCGGCTCGCCGCGGCAAGAAGAAATCTTTGCGTCGAGAGACAATCGGTTCTGCCGCGGTACTCGACGACGCACGGCATCCAGATTTTGTGAATGGCATCATCGATGAGGCCGCCGGCTCGATCGGGGCTTTCACGCCGAATCCGGACGATCCGATCACGATTCCAGGAATCCCCGGCAACATTCCGGGTCTGCCGATACCCGAAATCCCAACCCTGCCGGTGCCGCTGAACATCTGCGGCCCGCTAAGCGGCCGGTACAAGCGCGTCTGGCCTCCCATCCTGCAGCCGATGCCGACACCGGTCGGCGGCGCAGTCCCGATCCTGCCCGCGCTCACCTTCTGGACCGTGCGCGTCGACGTCGATCGCTTCTACCCGCAAAAGCGCATCAGCATCGAGGCATCCCGCCTGTTTCCCCGCAAGCTGGAACATGTCATCGCGGAAGTGACGCTGGACAAATGCCAAGGCTTTTTCAGACGTCGCATCGAGGCGAATATCACCTACCGCGAGGGGGACAGCGGCTTGATTCCGGAAGGCAAGCTGGTGTTCGAAGCCAAACGGGCATCGGGCAGCCTGGGCTACGGCTCCTATCAATTGTCGTTTCTGCAGAGCGACGGGACCGTCAAGAAGTTCGATCTCACCTTTCATTCCCCACAATTCGACGACGTCGAATTCGAGGTGGACCAGGTGGCGAACGCCAGTCCGGTCGTCACCAGCTACGACACCGGCTCGCATCCGAACCGGCCGGCTTCGCTGGCACTCGAAACAATCACTCTGGAGACGACGTTCCGACGCGCCGGCTTCAACGTGTCCATGTCGCCGAACGCCTCGACGATTCCGATTGCCGACGCGGGCGCGAATGGCACCTGGAGCGATGCCGAAATGCATAATGCGATGGTGACCTATTGGTCACGTTTCGCAGACAAGCCACAATGGGCGATGTGGGTGCTGTTTGCCGCCCGTCATGACATCGGCCGCGATCTCGGCGGCATCATGTTCGACGATATCGGGCCGAACCATCGCCAGGGCACGGCCATCTTCACGGACAGCTTCATCGTCGACGCACCGGCGGGCGACCCCAACCCGCAAGCATGGATCAACCGAATGATCTATTGGACGGCCGTGCATGAGATGGGGCATGCCTTCAACCTTGCGCATGCCTGGCAAAAGACGCTTGGCAGTCCGTGGATTCCGCTCGCCAACGAGGAGAATTTGCGCTCCTTCATGAACTATCCATTCAGGCCACCGTGGAATCAGCACACCTTCTTCAGCGGGTTCGAGTTCCGTTTCTCGGACAGCGAATTGCTCTTCATGCGCCATGCGCCACGACGATTCGTGCAGATGGGCAACGAGAACTGGTTCGACAACCACGGTTTCGAAGCACCGCCGCGGGATCCGGGCCAGAGCTTCGAATTGAAGCTGCGTCCGAACCGCGACATCAATTCGTTCGACTTCCTCGAGCCGGTGAAGCTCGAACTCAAGTTGACGAACACGTCTGGTTCGGCGGTCACTGTCGATGCCGCCTGCATCGCGGATGGCGACCACGTCGCACTGCTGGTACAGCGCGACGGCGGCGTGACGCGCCGCTGGCGGCCCTTCGTGACGCACTGCGACAAGCCGGAGTTCAAGCCGCTGGGCAGCGGCGAATCGCTTTACGCATCCCATTTCGTGGGCGCTTCGACGCAAGGCTGGCTGATCGACGAATCGGGCTTCTACACGATCCAGGCGGCAGTCGATATCGAAGGCGAGATCGTCGTCTCCAATCCGCTCCGGATCTATGTGGGCCCACCGGCTTCGAAAACCGAGGAGAAGCTGGCGCCGGACTACTTCAACGAGGACGTTGCCCGCGTTCTGGCCTTCTATGGAGCGCCGACGTTGGACAAGGCAAACGCTGTGCTGCGCAAGGTGATCGATGAGGCTCCATCCAACCCGGCCGCAACACATGCTGCCGTGGCGCTGAACGATCCCGCCAAGGATCGCTTCAAGGTGCTGGAGATCGGAGCCACGAACGGCGACCTGCAGATCCGCTCGTGCGACCCGCAGGTCGAGAAGGTGATGGCATCGGAAGGCTCCGTTCTTGTCGACAGAGCCGACGAGGCAGCGAGGACGATGGGCCACATCGACTACCGCAAGAAAGCGGAGAGCCTGGCGACAGCACTGGCCAAGGCCGACGACAAGGATGCCGCGGTGAAGGTGCAGAGGACAATGGTCGAAACGCTTGCCAAGCGCGGCGTGCTGGCAAGCATCGTTGCCTCATCGAAGCGGACGCTTGAAAAGCTGCAAAAGTAGGCTGTCCGCCCTCTTCAGGAGCCCGCCGCCGGCGGGCTCCGTCCTGCGTTAGGCGGCCGGCGACATGCGCGAAAACAAATACTTAAATTGTGTCGGCCGAATCCGATTGTCGGCGACACGCATCAGCAGCCGGTCCCGCCTTCCGATACAAGGCTCGAATGGCATCGCCCGTCCCGGCACGCCATACGACGATGACTTTATTTGCTTCACCATCAGCCTCGACAAACCTCGCGCCTCCTCCGAACACGCGAACTACAGAAAGAAAAAGATCTATCCAGGTATTGTCGAGCTTAAGCTTGTTAATAATCAAGTCTTACCCTTGGCGCAAAAGCGGGGTAATCTGATTTTTCTTTGAGGACAGCAAAGCGATCCTATGGAGCGCCGCCTGACAGCGATCCTCGCCGCCGACGTCGTCGGATACGCCGCGTTGATGGAACGCGACGAGGCGGGAACGTTCGAACGGCTGAGGGCCGGCCGGAAGGAATTGTTCGAACCTGAAATCGACAAGCATCACGGCCGTATTTTCAAGCTGATGGGAGACGGGTTGCTCGCCGAATTCGCCAGCGTGGTGGGCGCGGTGGAATGCGCCGTTTCGCTACAGCGCGGCCTTGCCGATCGCAATGCCGGGCTGCCGGAGGAGGAGCGCATCCATGTGCGGATCGGTATCAATCTGGGCGAGGTGATCGTCGACGGCAGCGATTGCTACGGGGATGGCGTGAACATTGCCGCGCGTCTCGAACAGCTCGCCGATCCCGGCGGCATCTACGTCTCTGCCAAGGTGGTGCAGGAGGTCGAGAGAAAGCTGGCCTTCGCTTTCGAACCCATGGGCCACCACCGCGTCAAGAACCTGGCCTCGCCGATTTCCGCTTTCCGCGTCGTCCTGGATGGCTCGGCCAGTGCCCGCCCTTGGCATGAGCCAATGACGGTGCCCAGCAAACCCTCGGTCGCGGTGCTACCCTTCGCCAATTTGAGCGGAGGTGCCGAGCAGGAATATTTCGCCGACGGGCTCGTGGAGGACGTGATCACCAACCTGTCCAAGATTCCCAGCCTGTTCGTCATCGCGAGGAACTCGACCTTCGGCTACAAGGGAACGGCGGTGGATATCCGCAAGGTCGCCCAGGAACTCGGCGTCCGCTACGTGCTTGAGGGAAGCGTTCGCCGAGCCGCGAACCGGCTGCGCATCACGGGGCAATTGGTCGAAGGGAGCACCGCGACCCATGTCTGGGCCGACAAATTCGAAGGCCCTGTTGAAGACGTCTTCGAATTGCAGGACCGGCTCACCGAGAGCATCGTCGGAGCCATCGAGCCGTCCATCCGGCGAGCCGAGATCGAACGGGCACGCAGCAAGAGGCCCGACAAGCTGGATGCATACGACTTCTATCTGCAAGCGCTACCTCACGCCTACGCCAATACCCCTGCCGGCAATGATCGCGCGCTGCGTCTCTTGGAGGAGTCCCTGCGGCTTGACCCAACCTACGCAAGCGCTCACGCCTTCGCTGCATGGTGCCGCGAGCAGCGGTTCCTGCGTGGGGGCTTTCACCCCGAGGACAGGGCCGCGGCCCTCGAGCATGCTCGGGTCGCGACCGGCGCTGGAACCGACGACCCACAGGCTCTCTCTATCGGGGCCTTCGTGCTCGGCAACATTGCCCACGATTACGAGAGCGCGATCGTGTCGCTCGACCGGGCGATCGAGGCGAACGGAAACTCGGCCCTGGCCTACGGCTTCAGCGCCCTTGTGAACGCTTTCATTGAACGTTATGAACGGGCGAGTGACCATGCCCTGAAGGCGCTCCGCCTAAGCCCATTCGACCCGCTGAACTATCATCCGTATCTGGCGCTGGCTCATGTCCATCTCTTTACCGATCGCCCGGCGGAAGCTGTCGGTTACGCCAGGCTCGCGATCCAATCGAATCCCGGCTTCACCCTGCTTCACGCGGTGTTGACGGTCAGCCAGGTGGAATCCGGCGATCTCGATGCTGCGCGCGCGGCCGCCGGACGGCTGCTGGAGATCGCGCCTGCCTTTACGATCGACGGCTTCGCCCGTATGGGCGTCTACCACCAGCGCCAGATGGAGCTTCTGGCAGCCGGCATGCGAAAGGCCGGACTTCCAGATTGAGGCCCGCGGCCGCCCCCTCAGGCTTTTGCCGCCTCCACCCTGGTCTTCGGCTTGAGCAGGATGATGAGAAGCAAGCCGGCGATGATGAGTGCCGCGCCTTCGAGATGATAGGGTTGCAACCGTTCGCCGAGGATCAGATAGGCGAGCACGGCGATGAAGATCGTCTGGATGTAGAGAAACACGCCCGCCCGGCTCGCACCCAAGGCCTCGATGCTGCGATTGAAGAGGTAATACATGAGTGCCCCGCCGGGGATCGCCACATAAGCGAGCGCGATCAGCCCGCTACGGTTGAGCGTCGAGCGTTCGTCGGCGGCGAGCTCGAAGAGGTAGAAGGGTAGAGCCGTGAGCACAGCCGCCCCGAGAAGCAGCACCAGGAGCGGCAGGCGCTCCACCTCGAATTTCGCCCGGCGGAGCAGGACGGTATAGAGGCTGAAGCAGAACGCGCCGGCGACGATCCACAGTTCCCCGGGATTGAAGTCGAGACGCATCAGCGCCGCCGGGCTGCCCTTGATGATGATGACCACGATTCCGAGGAAGGCCAGGATCGACCCTATCGCCTGCCAGAGTCCCATCGGTTCGGCGAGGATCACGCGGGCAAGGATCATGGTGATGATCGGGATCAGGGCGATGATGATGCCGGCGGTGGTGGCATCGGCATGTTCGAGGCCGACAAAGATCATGCCCTGGCAGATCGCCAGTCCGATGCCGCCAATGGCAAGCAGTTCGAAGGGCCGAGCCCGAACCAGCGCGGCCATGTCGCCGAAATGCCGGTGCACGATCGGCAGCAGGATCGCGCAGGCGATCAGCACGCGCCAGAAGCAGAGCGCCCAGGGCGGCATCTCGGAAGACACCCATTTCGCGGCGATGTAGACGCCGGCCGACAGCAGCCAGCAGAGGACCGCCACGGAATAGGCGGCTGCAAGCGAATCGCCTGCTGCCTGTCCCGTCCCGACTGTGTCGCGATGAACCGCCAACACATTTATCGCCATGGCTCCACTATGCCACAATGCCCCTGAGCTGCACAGACGAAGGCGATAGCGCCTGAGGCATTCCATGGATGGGAAGCCCTTGTGGCCGAGCCGCCATTAAGCGGATCGTTGCCTCGGTGAAGATTTTTCGATGCCAGCCGTGGCGCTACGGTGGGCGGCTGGGCCTGTATCGGCTCGCGTTGGAAAAGCCTTTACCAAACGTCGGGCCTCCGAGCATCGGGCAGCGGAGGCGGATATCCCTCCGGTCGCTCGTGGAATCAGCGATTCAGCCTCAAACCCAGGAGGCAGGCGACCGCCGTTCGGACCAGAGTCGGGATGCTTCCTGCTTCAGATTGGACCATTCGGCCAGCGGCGCTTTTCTCAAGGTCATGAGCGCGAGGGCGGCGGTATGCACGACCGTGTTGATCGGCGCCTCGTCACGTGCCTGCCCGAGCCAGATCGCCTTCCAGTACTCAAAGCTCGACAACTCGATCGGACGTCCGAGCGTATCCGCCTTGGACGCGGGGACCAGGATTTCCGAGGGCGCACCGGCGATGCTGCGAAGGATCGCCGTCGACCGGAGAGGAGTCATCTCGGCCACGTCGCGGTTGGTGCACGTCACCGAAAGGTTTTCCCACCCCAGCAACCCTGCTGCTTCGCGGGGAAGATCCTTGTGGGCGGATCGGAAAGCACCCAGCATCAGCGTTCGGGCATTAAGCGGGTTGATGAGATGTACGGCCTGGTTGAGCGGGGAGCGCATCTCGAAGAGCCGATAGAGACCGATCAACGCTGTCAGTTGGTCCGAAAGGGTCGGGAAAGGCAGGAATGCGATGCCTTGCCGGGAGATCGCCGCCTTCGCTTTCTCGATGCCGTCGGCCACCGGTATGCCGAGAAACCCCGCCGCCGTTCCCAGCCCCTCGCCTTCGGTCACGAGACCGGTCCCGCCGTGAACCAGGACCCGTACACCGGCATGGCTGACGAGCTTTGCGGCCATCATGAACCAGGGTTGAAGCGGAATTTTCGGAGAGAGATATGCCGGCCAATCGAGCTGCAATTGGTCTCCCGGTTCCGCAGACACACCCAGGTGCTCACGCAGGGCAAGCGCCATCCCGGCCAATTCCGGAGCGGTGGCGTGGCGAAATTGGAGGACGGCAAGCAAAGCCCCGACCTGGATAGGATCCGCGCGACCGGCAAGGATATGCCCGAAAGCCTCCTCGGCTTCGTCCATTGTCAGCGGGCGGGAGCGCCCTGCCCCCATGCCGATCGTCGCAATTGCCTTGGCAAGCCGTTGCCGAGGCTCTGCACAGAGCCCGATGGCATTGAGTTTTGCAGCAAATTGTTTTGGCGTCGGTCCTCCGATATCGATAACGGGAGCCAGCGATAAAGACGGCGCCGCCGAAACCGGAAGCCTGTTTGTCCCTCTCGCCGCCTTCTTGGGCGTGTCGGATTCGTGAGCCTGCAAGAGGTCCGATGCCTCCTCGACCAGGGCGCGGATGCGCAACCGAAGCTGCTCGGCGAACACGGTCGGCACCATTCCGCGACCAGTCTTGCGAAGAATCGGGTCGCCATAAATCTCGCGTATCTGCTTGAGCAGACGGCTCATCGCCGGCGCGCCCAGGCCCATTCGCTCGGCCGCCTGGCCCACCGACTGCTCTACAAGCAAGGCGTCCAGCGCTACCAGCAGGCGCAGCCGCGATAAAGGCGAGGCCTCTCCCGAAGTCGGGCGTTCGGTCTGGTTTTCCGTTTCCGCCCGACGTTTATCACCTGCGGTGGATACTGTTCGTCCGATTGGCATCTTGCAGTTTTCTGAATTTGGAATGGCTCAAAAACACGCCGATTGACCCTCGGTTCCTGCTACATAAGAAGACTCCATTACTCAAGTTTTGGATAGGTGAGATGGGGATCACTTTCGAGGCATCGATCGTAGCAGGGCGCCGGGGGACGCTGCTTGGCACCTGCGCGCTCATCTTGTGCTGTGGGCAGGCATGGGCGCAAACCGTTGCGCAAGCGCAAACAGCCGCGCAAACCGACGAAGAAGCCGCCGTGGATGCCTCCGGCGCTACCCAACTGGGACAGATCGTCGTCACCGCGACGGGTTTCGAGCAGAACGTCAAGGATGCTCCGGCTTCCATTACGGTCGTCACCCGCGAGGAACTTGAAAGGGGCAGCTTTCGCAACCTGACCGACGCGTTGCGCGAGGTTCAGGGCGTTACCGTCACGGGCGTCGCGAACGAAAAGGACATCTATATCCGCGGCCTGCCCGGCCAATACACGCTGATCCTCGTCGACGGCAAGCGCCAGAGCACGCGCGATGCGCGCACCAACGGCAATGCAGGCTTCGAACAGAGCTTCGTACCGCCGCTCTCCGCCATCGAGCGGATCGAGGTCGTGCGCGGACCGATGTCGTCCCTGTACGGCTCTGATGCGATGGGCGGCGTCATCAACATAATCACGCGCAAGGTCAGCGCCGAGTGGATGGGCTCGATCACAGCCGACGCCACCCTGCAGGGCGACAAGAAGTTCGGCAACTACGGCCAGCTCTCGTTCTACGGCGCTGGCCCCCTCATCAAAGACAAGGTCGGCCTGCAGGTGTGGGGACGCGGCATGCGGCGGGAGGAAGACGCTTTCCTGGCCGGAATCACCGGGTCTGAAGAAAGAGATATCACGGGCCGTTTGACGTTCACGCCGAACGAAGATCATGACATCCTGCTCGAGGGCGGCACGACCCGCGTGAGGCGTGAAGCCAATCCCGGACAGACGCTCGCGGAAACGGCGAACGGCACCTATAACCACAACGATCGCGACCATTGGTCCATCACCCACACCGGCCGATGGGGCTGGACGACGTCGGAGTTCTCGCTCTCGCAGGAATGGGCGGAGCGGACCAACTTCACTTGGACGCCAAAGCAGAGTGCTTTCGTCGAGAATGTACGCTCGCCGGAGATCCGCAACACTGTGCTCGACGGCAAGTTCATCACGCCTTTCAGCGCCGTCGGCGATCATACCCTGACGGTTGGCGGGCAGGTGTTCGACGCGAAACTGACCGACCAGAATCCCGGTAAACGGGAGGGCGTGGACGAGACTTTCGGCGCGCTGCAATGGGCGCTGTTCGCCGAGGACGAATGGCAGATGACCGAAACTTTCGCGCTGCATGGCGGCCTGCGGTACGACAAACATGAGTTCTACGACGCGCAGGTTAGCCCTCGGCTCTACGGCGTCTGGAACCCCCTGGAGCAGCTGACGGTAAAAGGTGGCGTTTCCACCGGCTTCAGAGCGCCCGACATTCGCAGCATTTCGCCGGGCTATGCCTACACCACCGGCGGCGGAGGGTGCTCCTATGAGGGCGGAACATGTGGCGTCATCATCGCCGACCCGAATCTGAGGGCCGAAACCAGCACCAGTTACGAGATCGGCGCGATCTGGGACAACTATGCGGGCTTCACGGCCGGAGCGACCTACTTCTACACCACCTTCACGGACAAGATCACCAATGCTCTCGTGCTTGACGAAAATGGCGGCTACGTCCGCTGGGAGGACGACCCGAACTACCGCCTGTGGTACAACTACAATATCGACGACGCCGTCATCCAGGGCGTGGAACTGACCGCAAGCTGGAACGTGACGGACACTATCAGTCTTCGCGGCAACTACACCTACACCCACTCGCGTCAGAAAACCGGTGACTTCGCAGGCTTTCCGCTTGCCCGCACGCCGGAACACGCCGGTAGCCTGCGCGCCGACTGGATCACGCCCTTCGACGGATTGCAGGCGTGGGGCCTGGTCACCTATCACGGCGAGGAAATCGCCTCCGGGGCACGCATCGGCAGCAACGGCACGCCGGTCGTGATCGATGGTAAGGCCGGGCGCAAATACGACGCCTATACCACCCTCGACGTGGGCCTTTCCTACACCTTCGGCGAGAATGACAATGTCGTGCTGAACGGTGCCGTATACAACGTCTTCGACAAGCAGCAGGACGCCACCGACTTCAATACCGTGGGCGAAGGCCGGCGCTTCTGGGTAAGCCTGACCACCAATTTTTAGTATTGCAGCGAGAGCGGGCCTCAAATCCCGCCGCCGCTCCAGACAAGGATAGATCCATGATCAATCGCCGCACGATATTCAGTGCCACAATCGCAGTGGTCGCCATGTTCGTTGTTCCGGCATCCGCCCTGGCGGACGAAATCCGCATCGAGCACGCCAAGGGCGAGACAGTGCTGCCCGACCGGCCCAAAAAAGTGGTCGTCTTCGATCTCGCCACCCTCGACACGCTGGATGCTCTCGGTGTCGAGATCGCCGGTGTACCGAATGCGAAATTTCCCGCGTATCTTTCGAAGTATAGCGGCGATGCCTATGCCAAGGTGGGCTCGCTCTTCGAACCCGACCTCGAGGCGATCAATGGACTGCAACCCGATCTGGTCATCGTTGGCGGACGTTCGAGCGCCAAATACGACGCAGTGGCGGCTGTCGCTCCGACGATTGACCTGACCGTCGACCCCGGCAACTTCGTCGCGAGCGCCAAGAAGAACGTCGACACGCTGGCGGTTCTTTTCGGCAAGGAAGCCGGGGCCAGGGAAAAGCTGACTGAACTCGATGAAGCCATAGCAGAAACCCGCGAGGCGGCCGCGAGCGCAGGCAAGGGGCTGATCGTGCTGACCACCGGCGGCAAGATGAGCGCCTATGGGCCGGGCTCCCGCTTTGGGGTCCTGTATTCGGACTATGGCGTCACGCCGGCTCGCGAAGACCTCAAAATCTCCAACCACGGGCATGCCGCGTCGTTCGAGCTCATACTGGAAACCAATCCTGACTGGCTGTTCGTGATCGACCGAGATGCGGCGGTGGGACGTGAAGGCCAGTCAGCGGCCCAGTATCTCGATAACGAGCTCGTCGCGCAGACGACCGCATGGAAGAACGGACAGGTCGTTTATCTCAACCCAGCCAACTGGTATCTGATCGGCGCTGGCCTGCAAGCCATGCAGCAGAATGCGGAGCAGATCGGCAAGGCGCTTCGCAAGGAATAGGCGAGACGTCATCGCGTCATGCCCGGCTGCCCCGCCCTTCCCACGGTGTGGGCAGCCTCTTTTCACGCAGGTCGAATGAAACCCACGCAAAGGCTCCAGGTCACGAGGCACGGTGCAGAGCGCATCTGGCTCTGCGCGGCGGTGATTGCCTTGCCGATGCTCGCCGCGACGAGCCTGTTCGTGGGGGTAAGCAATGTCTCTATCGGAACACTCCTTTCCGATGACACCTCGGCCCACGCGGCACAAGTGCTGATCATCAGCCGCGTGCCTCGCACGCTCGCGCTGTTGCTGGCCGGAGCCGGAATGGCGGTTGCAGGCGTAATCATGCAAATGCTCGCACGCAATCGCTTCGTCGAGCCTTCGACCGCCGGGACCGTGGAATCCGCGAGCCTCGGCATCCTCGCCGTCATGCTGCTCGCGCCGGACATGCCGGTGTTTGCGCGGATGCTGGTCGCATCGCTCTTCGCATTGGCCGGGACATCGCTCTTCCTGGCCATCCTGCGCCGTATCCCGCTGCGCTCGGTTCTGGTCGTGCCGTTGGTCGGCATAATGCTGGGCGGCGTCATTAGCGCGGTGGCGACCTTCTTCGCCTATCGATACGACATGCTGCAATCGCTCAACGCCTGGACCACCGCCGATTTTTCGGGGGTTCTGCGCGGCCGCTACGAACTGCTGTGGATTTCCTTTGCGCTGACCCTCACCGCCTATGTGGCTGCCGACCGTTTCACGGTTGCGGGAATGGGCGAAGCTTTCGCGACCAACATCGGATTGAACCACCGGCGCATAGTTGCCCTGGGTCTGTTTATCGTTTCGATGGTTACGGCAGCCGTCGTCGTGACGGTCGGCATGATCCCGTTCCTGGGTCTGATCGTGCCCAATGTCGTCAGCCTCGCAATGGGCGACAACTTGCGGCGCTCGCTACCCTGGATCGCAGTCGTTGGCGCGGCATTCGTCCTGGTTTGCGATATCGTCGGGCGGCTCGTCCTCTACCCATACGAGGTGCCGATCGGCGCAGTCATCGGCGTGGTGGGGAGCGCTCTGTTCCTTTACCTGCTTCTTCGAAAGGGCGCCCGTGTCGGTTGAGGCTCCGGTTTTGCAGCGCTTGCGGCCTTCAGCCCTCGGGCCACGCGCCGTGCTGGTCGTGCTTGGTGTGCTGGCGCTCACGGCGATCGTCACCTTCATGACCCTCGGAGTGAACGGACGCTGGGATTTCGTCTTGCCTTTCCGCGGCGCCAAGCTGGCCGGCATGCTGCTCGTCGCCTATGCCGTCGCGACATCGACGATCCTGTTCCAGACCGTCGCCAACAACCGGATCCTGACGCCTTCCATCATGGGTTTCGACGCGCTCTACGGGCTGATCCAGACGGTGCTCGTATTCCAGCTCGGTTCGAAGCTCGTCGAGAGCATCGACCCGCGGCTGCTTTTTCTCGGCGAAGTCGCCGCCATGGTGATGTTCTCCGGGTTCCTCTACCGGTGGCTCTTCGCAGGCGAGCGGCGCAGCCTGCACCTCCTGCTGCTTGTTGGCGTGATCGTCGGCGTTCTGTTCCGGTCCCTCTCGGGCTTCCTGCAGCGTGTCATCGACCCGAACGAATTCGCCATCCTGCAGGACCGGCTGTTCGCAAGCTTCAACATCGCGCAGACCGATCTGCTCGGCGTGTCGGCATCGTTGATAGGGTTGGCCAGCGTCGTTGGATGCCGCATCCTTCACAGGTTCGACGTGCTGGCGCTGGGCCGCGACACCGCCGTGAATTTGGGCGTGGACCACACCCGGACCGTCTCGATCGTCCTGGTCATCGTCGCCGTGATGGTGTCGGTTTCGACGGCCTTGGTGGGGCCGGTCACGTTCTTCGGATTGCTCGTGGCAAGCCTCGCCTGGCAGGTGATGCCGAGCGCCCGCCATGTCCACATCCTGCCCGCTGCCTTTCTGATCGCGACGATCTGCGTGGTGGGCGGGCAGGTCGTCCTGGAACGCGTGCTCGCCTTTGATTCCGCCCTGAGCATCGTGATCGAATTCGTGGGCGGGCTCCTCTTCATCGGGCTGGTTCTGAAAGGTGCGGCTCGATGATCGACATCAAGCAGGTCTCGAAATCCTACGGCGACGAGCTCGTTGTGGACGGCGTAACGCTGACCCTGCCCAAAGGCGGCGTGACGTCGATCATCGGCCCGAACGGGGCGGGGAAATCGACGCTGATGTCGATGATCAGCCGCCTCCTCCCGATGTCCGAAGGCGAGATCAGCGTGGACGGCATGGACGTCACCCGGACAAAGGGCGATGTGCTCGCCCGAAGACTGTCGATCCTGCGCCAGGACAATCACCTGACAGCCCGGCTGACGGTGCGCGATCTCGTCGCCTTCGGGCGCTATCCTTATTCGAAGAATCGTCCCACGCCAGAGGACAAGGTTCACATCGACCAGGCTCTGGCGTTTCTCGATCTGGCGCCGCTGGCCGATCGTTTCCTGGACGAACTGTCCGGCGGCCAGAGGCAACGCGCTTTCGTCGCCATGGTGCTCTGCCAGGATACCGACTACGCCCTGTTCGACGAGCCGCTGAACAATCTCGACATGCGCCACGCGGCGGCGATGATGCGCATCCTGCGCCAGGCTGCCGACCGGTTCGGCAAGACGATCGTGCTGGTTCTGCACGACATCAACTTCGCCTCCTGCCATTCCGACTACATCGTGGCGATGAAGGACGGCCGTGTCGCTTTCCAAGGCACGCCCGAGGAGGTGATGCGCAAGGATGTGCTGACCGAGATCTTCGGCACGGAGGTCAGCATCCACGAAATCGACGGGTTGCGGATCGCGGTTTTTTACTAGCTCCTGCCACCCATTGTGAGAACGACCAGAAGGAACAATCCAATGATCGAGACGCAAACGCGTGTGATCACGCCCAACGGAGCAAAATACGCTCAGCAGCTTTGCAAGCATTTCGCGCACAAGATACCGGCGACGTTCAGCGACGGCCATGCAGAATGCCGCTTCGACGCCGGCACCGCTGTCATGGATGCCGATGGCGATGGGCTGACCATAAAAGTGAGCGCAACCGACTCCGGCGGAGCCGAACGCGTTCAGCAGGTCATCGAGAGCCATCTGCTGCGCTTTGCGTTCCGGGAACAACTCAGTGCCTTCCAGTGGGGCCCTATCCAGTAGTGCGATAGGCGGAAGCCTGCGTCAGCCACCGGAACGCCTCTGCTTGGCAGGGCAGCCAGCACGTTCACACGCGCAGTAAGGGCCATAGCTTCCCTCGCAAGCTTCCCGTCCCATCTCGGAGCGAAGGGTTTGGCACAGATTCTGCGGGATCTCGCCCGCCGACTGAGGGAAGCGACCACACCAGGGCTTGAAATATTGGCGTCGATGCGTTCCTTTCGCGGAACGATGGGCAAATCAACTGGCAGAGATAATCCAGGGCAAAGCACGACGGAGGGCGGATTGTTTCTCTCGACCGAGATGGTCGAGCCATCCCAGAGAACGGAGGCGTGGCGCGAAATCACGCGTCCTTTTTTTGAAACTTGCCCCAAGGCCAGAACCGGTTCGCTGGCAGGTTCGTTGACGTCACATGCCGTAGGCACGGTACTCATCGGACCGACGACGTTCAATCATCAGCAATATATCCGCGATCGACGGCTCCTTGTGCAAAGTGGCCTCGATCACTACTTCGTTCAGCTCTTCGTTGCCGGATCGTTGCAGGGAGATTGCGAAGGTATGGCGATCTCGGTCGAGCCGGGCGATATCTGCGTCTTCGATCTCGGCCGGACGTTCACAAGCCGTGTGACCTCGGGCTCGACGATCTCCGCCATCTTGCCGCGGGCCCGGGTAGACCGGGCTGCCAATGGACAGCGGCTGCATGGAACGGTTCTTAAAGACGGCGCGCCTGTAACACGACTGCTGGCCGATTTCTTGATCAGCCTTTCCAAGATTTCTGCAGGAATGAAGTGTGAGGACGCCTTGGCGGTCGAGGATGCGGCAATCGCCCTTCTCGTCGCCGGCCTCTCCAGGGTGAGGGCACTGGATGCCGTCGATGACCCCTCGCTCATCCACATTCTACGGCGGCGCGTTCTGGAATTCATCGACGCGAACCTTTCGCAACCCGAACTCGGCCCTGCCGCGCTGTTGCGGCGCTTCAACGTCTCGCGCGCCCATCTCTACCGGATGTTTGCGAATGACGGAGGCGTGGCAAAGGTCATTCGCGAGAAGCGGCTCGATGCGGCCTATCGCGAACTCACCAAACCCGGAAATTCGACCCGCTCGATCACCGAAATTGCCTATGGCTGCGGCTTCTCGGGCAACACGCAATTCCTGCGCGCCTTCCGCGCCCGTTTCGGCATGACGCCTACGGATGCGAGGCAGGAAGGCCTGCTCCTGGCGCTGGCCGACAGCCGTTTGTCCAGTCTGCAGTCGCGTTTTGCCGACTATGCGGAGCGGTTCTCGCTCTCCGCTTGGAACGCACCAGATTTCAGCCGAACGGTCTCCTGACGACGGGTTCCAGGTTGAGGTCTTCGAGGCCTCGCATTGGAACGTCGAGACAAATCGATCAGTCAAACGGGACGCATGGCAACGCCCGTACCGTTCAAGTCTGCTACCCGCCCTTGGTGGTGTTCTTGCCGCGGCTTGACGCCGTCGTTGGTGCGGGGGTGAACTTTGGGTTGGGCGTATCGGTCCGCAGCCGGCGCTTGCGCGTGGCTTCTTCTGTTCTTCATGATCCTGGCCGCATCGGCGCAAACGGCTCCCGAAATCGCGAGCATCTCCCCGATAAGAGGCGCGGGGTACGGCGACACTATGGTCACCATCACCGGCACCGGGTTCACCGGCACGACCGGCGTGACCTTCGGCGGCATGGCAGCGACGAGCGTCACGGTCGTCAACGACAGCACGATCACCGCCTGGACGCCCGCGCATCCGGAGGGCACGGTCGATGTCGTTGTGACGACGCCGGCCGGCAGCGCGACGGCGGACAACGCCTTCACCTATTGGGCAACACCCGTGCCGGAGCTGTCGATCGACGACGTCTCCATGGCCGAAGGAGATTCAGGCAGAAAAAGTTTCATCTTCACGGTAAGGCTGAGCAGATCTGCACTGTTCGCCGTGAGTTTCGATGTCGCAACCTCCAGCGGCTCGGCCAGCATCGGCAGCGACTACGATCCAATCAGCCAGTCCGGCCTCACAATTCCCGTCGGCAGCAGCAGTCGCACCGTCTATGTGTCGGTGATTGGCGACACGGTTCTGGAGCCGAACGAGACCTTCTTTGTCAACGTCACCAATGTGTCAGGCGCAACGGTGGTCAAGGGCCAGGGCGTGGGCACGATCATCGACGACGATGATGCGCCCCCGACGATCGCAAGCATAGCGCCGAACAGAGGCCCGACAACCGGCGGCACCTTTGTCACCATCAACGGCACCGGCTTCACCAGCACGACCAGCGTTGCCTTCGGCGGCACGGATGCGGCAAGCTTCAGGATTCGCACTCCCACTAGGATTGAAGCGGAAACGCCGGCGAATGCGGCGGGAGCGGTCGACGTTGCCGTCACGACGGGCAGCGGCAAGGCGACGCTGACCGGAGGCTTCACGTTCGAACCGCCTCCCCCTGTCATCCAAACGCATCCGCGGAACAGCACCGTTCTCGCTGGCGAAAATGCTGCGTTTTCGGTCACTGCGGCCAATGCCAGCAGCTACCGATGGCAGGTTTTGACCGACGCGGGCTTTGCCGACATAGTGGATGGCGGCGTCTATTCGGGGGCAAGGACCCCGACGCTTGCCGTCACCGGCGCGACCCAAGCCATGAACGGCTACATGTATCGCGCTGTCGTCACCGGGCCGGGCGGCGAGGCGCGTTCGAACAGCGCTACCTTGACGGTCGTCGCACCGCTCACCCTTGCTCCTGCGGAAGGCACGATCCTGGCCAAGGGACGGGTCGGCACGGCATACAACGAGACCTCCATCAGCGCGTCCGGCGGCATCGGTTCCATCGGCTACAGTGCGACCGGGCTTCCGGACGGACTCTCCATCAATGCGGACACCGGCGCGATCTCCGGCACGCCGATGGCGGCCGGAATCATTTCGTTTACGGTAAGGGCGACCGCATCGCATGTGGGCGGCCAGGTTTCGTCCGGCTACGTGATCGAGATCGAACCGGCACCGCCGCTCGTCCTGAATCCGCCCGATGGCCAGACCCTTACGCAGGGCAGGATCCATAGCATTTACACTTACAATTTCATCTCCGCTTCGGGCGGTGTCGGCGACATCGCCTTCAGCGCCACCGGTCTTCCGGCGGGCCTTGAGATCGATGGGGCTGCCGGCGTGATCCACGGCAAGCCGACAGAGCGCGGAACCTTCACGGTCACCGTCACCGCAAAAGCGGCAGTCGTCGGTTCGGCTTCGGCAGACTACACCCTGACGATCACCGACATGCCGGTGGTACCCTCCCCGGTCTTCGAAGACGTGGAATACGGCAGCGCCGCGAACGAAATCGAGCTGATGATGAGCGGCGGCACACCGATATCGGTCGCCGTCGTCGACGCTCCCGGCCACGGCACAGCCACGGCCGTCGGCACGTCGATCACCTACACGCCGAACGCGGGCTATGCCGGGCCGGACGCGTTCACCTACACCGCCACCAACGAAGCGGGAACCTCCTTGCCGGCGGTCGTCAGCATCAACGTTCGCCCGCCCTCCTTGAGCATGACTCCCGCGGCGGGCCCGCTGACGCTGGACTACGGCGTCGCCTCTAGCCAAACCCTCAGCGCCAGCGGCGGCGCAGAGCCCTATGCCTACGCCCTGACTTCCGGAACCCTGCCTGCCGGGCTTCGCCTTGACGCGGCGAGCGGTACCTTGTCGGGTACGCCGTCCCAAGTCGGCAACTTTCCGGTGACCATAACGGCAACCGACAGTTCGCATGGCAGCGCCGCGCCATTTTCGACGTCCGCCAGCTATACGCTGCAGGTCAATCCGGCGACCATCGCCATCACCCCGGCCAGCCTGCCCGCCGGCACTACAGGCACGGCCTACAATGAAACCCTGTCCGCCACCGGCGGCATCAAACCTTATACGTTTTCCTTGAGCACGGGGTTGCCGCCCGGCCTGAACCTCAGAGGCGTGGTCCTGTCAGGCGTACCGACCGAAAGCGGCAGATACGACTTTGCGGTGTGGGTGCAGGACGCCAATGGCCAGGTTGGGGCCCGCACCTATAGCCTGGTGATTGACGCTCCTGCACTGGTGCTCACCCCCGCAAACGGCGCGACGCTGACGGCCGGTCAGGTCGGTGAGGCTTACAACGAGACGGCCATCGCCGCGTCGGGCGGCGCGGGAGCGATCACCTTCGCCGCAACCGGCCTGCCTGCCGGCCTCTCGATGGACGCCTCAAGCGGTGCGATCACAGGGACGCCGGCCGCCTTGGGGACCTTCAGCGTGGTCGTCACGGCCACCGGGGCAACCTCCGGTTCGACATCAGCCAGCTATACCCTGGTCATCACGGCTCCGGCCGTCGTGCTGACCCCGGTCGATGGGGCGACCCTTGCCGCTGGGGAAGTCGGCTCGGCCTATAATGAAACGGGAATCTCCGCCTCGGGTGGCGAAGGGGCCATCACCTTCGCCGCGAACGGCCTGCCCGCTGGACTGGCGATCGATTCCGGCACGGGGGCGATCACCGGAACGCCTGCTGCCGACGGAACCCTCACTGTCGTCGTAACCGCCACCGCCGCCACTGCGGGCACGGCCTCAGCGAGTTATACCATGGTGATCACCGCCGCGCCGGTGGTCTTCACCATTCCCGACGGCTCGGCCCTGACTTCCGGTATGGTGGGTGTCGCCTACAGCGATACCTCCGTCTCCGCCTCGGGCGGCTCGGGCGCCATTTCCTACACCGCTATCGGCCTGCCTGCCGGTCTCTCCATGGATTCGGCTACTGGCGCGATCACGGGCACGCCGGCGGCGGACGGCATCTTTACGGTCGCCGTCACCGCGACCGCCGCAACCTCCGGCTCCGCTTCGGCAAACTACACCCTGGCGGTGGCCGCACCGATCGTGCTCACGCCCGCCGACAGAACGACGCTCCCGGCGGGAGAGGCCGGTGCGGCTTATTCGCAGATCTTCACCGCTTCGGGCGGCAGCGGCAGCTACACCTTTGCCGTCACCAGCGGCGCGCTGCCGGCCGGGTTGACGCTTTCGGCCGACGGCAGCCTCTCGGGCACGCCAACGGCGGTGGAGACGGCCAGCTTCACCATCACCGCGAGCGATGCGGGCGCGCCGGGCAACAGCGGCAAAGCCGCCTACACGCTGGAGATCGAACCGGCGCCTCTTTCGACAAACGCCGAACTGGCAAGCCTCCTGCCGGGAAGCGGCATTCTCGAGCCCGGCTTCAATGCCGGGACGCTCGCCTATGTTGTCAGTGTCGGCAACGAGGTCGAAACGATCACCGTCACGCCGACCGCGGCCGACACCAAGGCCTCCATCACGGTAAACGGGCAAACGGTCACTTCGGGGACCGCAAGTCAGCCGATAACGCTCGCCGTCGGGCTGAATCCGGTTCAGACCGTGGTGACCGCGCAAGACGGCACGACCATCCGGACCTATACGGTCTCAGTGACACGCGCCACCATCGTACGCCCGGATCCATCTCTCGATCCGGAAGTCGTCGGCGTCATCAACGCGCAGGCAAACACGGCCGCGCGCTTTGCCCAGAATCAGATGCGCAACTTCCACAGCCGCCTCGAGCAGCTTCACAATGAGGGCGACCGGCGCGCTTCGAGCATCGATGTCCGCCTCGGCATCACGCAGAACGACCGCACAAGTGCGGCCGAGCGGGAGATTGACCAACTGGTCGCCGACAACCATTCCGCCGTTTCTGCGCCTCCTGGGGCTGCGATGCCGGGCATGCTCGCCTATGGTGCCGACGGCGCACACACGCCGGACGGAGCAAGGGCGGAGGAAGGCCGCGCCTCGCCCTTCATCGGCCCCGACCTCGGGCCATTCGCGGCCTGGTCCGGCGGCTTCATCAATTTCGGTGAGCGCGACAGCGGCGGTCTCGATCTCGATCACACCATGATCGGCGTCTCGGGCGGGATCGACTATCGCTTCTCCGAGCAGTTCGTCGGCGGCTTCGGCATCGGCTATGGCCGGGACCGCACCGACGTCGGCGAGAACGGCACCGAAAGCCGGGCCAGTGCCATCAGCGCGGCGCTCTATGGCAGCTACAAGCCGATCGACAACCTCTTCATCGACGGCTTGCTGGGAGGGAGCCGGCTGGACTTCGATTCCACCCGCTTCGTCACTGCCAATGGCGAGTTCGCCACTGGCAACCGGAGTGGCAAGCAGATCTTCGGTTCCCTCACGGCGGCCTATGAGTTCCGCGACGAAACATGGTTGATCTCGCCCTATGGAACGGTCGAGGTCTCGCACTCCCGGCTCGGCGGTTTCGCCGAGACCGGTGGCGGCATCCATGGGCTCACCTATAGCGATCAAACGGTCGCCACGCTCTCTGGCATCCTCGGCATCCGCGCCAACTATGCCTCCCGAACGGATTGGGGCGTTCTGACGCCGGGCGTCCGGGCCGAATACACGCACGATTTCGCGGGATCGTCACGAGCCAGCCTTGGCTATACGGATCTGGGCGGCCTGCCATATGCAATCGAGGTCGATCCGGAGGCGCGCGATTTCATGACGCTGGGCCTTTCGCTCGATATGCGGTTCGAAAACGACTGGAACCTGGGCTTCGATTATCGCACGGCCTTCGGCACCAATGGCGACAGTCAGGACCATACATTCGGAGCCAAATTCGGCGTGAGATTCTGAAGCCGGCCCATGGCCGGGACGCAATGGACGCACTTCAAGCTTGAACCCGACCCGTCACAGTTCAGGTCGTGTCGAAGCGAATTGGAGGTGCGGCGGTACTGGCAAAAATAGAAGGCGATACATTGGGCGCCGCTGACACAGAGCAGCTCCCGGTCAGGTGGATCTGGCGGGCAAGCGCACATAATCCGCGTCGTTCTAAGCCGAGCGCCTGGCTTCTTCCGCCAGCGGTCTCCCAATTCCGATGAAGGAAGCCGCCATTCCGCTGCCGACCTCCCCACCAGACGATTGTTCCCATCGGCCAGCGCCGTACCATGTCGCAGCTCGAAGATCGGCACCACGATCATGCCGGGAGGGATTTCTGAACCCCCGAACTGACGGGGAGGAATGAGCGTCTCCTGACGGGCGGCTGTCAAGAAGCCTCGCGCCGGCCGCGTCGCTTTCCAAGGCGCGCCCGAGCAATCTGATGATCGAGACGCAAACGCTGGTCATCACATCCTACGGCACGCCGCCGCCCGGGCTCTTAAATGCATGTCGCCCAAATGTGCAGCGGTTTTGGGCAAACGACATGCATGACAACGACAGCTAAAGCAGGTTGGGCGCGACATGCTTTACTCTGGTCGTTGCGGCCCTCAACACCTTGGAACCTAACATCCTTCCATCCATTGTGCTTGAACGCTTCCGCCTGCCAAGGCTGCCGACGGCAGGCGAAATGAAGTTGGAGTATGCTGGCCCTGGGGGCGAGTTATGGCCGAACGACGGATTCGCGTTCTAAATGCGCCTCCAAAGGACGCGCCAAGCTTCGAACGCCTGGAAAAGCCTCCAACACGCAACCGCAATGTCATTGTGATCGGCGCGTCGGCCGGCGGGGTGGAACCCTTAAAACAGCTTGTCGGCGACCTGCCGCCCGACCTCATGGCGGCGGTGTTCGTGGTGCTCCATGTCGGTCCGACAAGCTACCTGCCGGAAATTCTCCACCACGCCGCCTCTCTGCCGGCCTGGAAAGCCGAAAATGGCGCGAAGTTTGAGGCCGGAAATATCTATGTCGCTCCGCCCGGCTTCCATCTCTTGCTCCACGACGACCACATGATGCTTCGACGCGGCCCGCGCGAAAATCTCGCTCGGCCCTCGATAGACCCGCTTTTTCGCTCGGCGGCATTGAGTTACGGCGCGCGGGTCGTCGGCGTTCTCCTCTCGGGAGCGCTCTCCGACGGCACCGCGGGTCTGCGGGCCGTCAAGGCCGTGGGAGGGCTGGCGGTTCTCCAGCATCCGAAGGACGCGGCCGTGCCGGATATGGTGAAAAGCGCGCTGCGCTACGTAGAGATCGACCACTGCGTGCCGGCCGCCGAACTGGGCGGCATGTTAGGAAGACTAGCGGCCGAACCGGCGGGCGAAACGCTGCCCGCCCCTCCCGGTATCAGGCTGGAAGCGGCCATCGCCGCACAGGAGCATTCCACCATGAAAGACGAAGATCGGCTTGGGCAACTGTCGGTGTTTACATGCCCGGAATGCCACGGGCCTCTGTGGGAGATCGAGGACGGTGACATGCTCCGGTATCGGTGTCATACAGGGCATGCCTTCACATCGGAAGCAATGATGGAGGCCCAGTCGGCGGAGGCGGACGAGATATTATGGAGCCTGCTGCGGGCGCATCAGCAGCGAGCCGAATTTACCCGGCGCATGGCCGAACGGGAAACGAAGAGGGATCGCTCCGAACTCGCCAAGCAATTGCGTGAACGGGCCAAGGAGTACGCGGCGGATGCCGAGGTGATCGAGCGCATTCTCGAGAGCAGGCGAACAACGGCAGCAAGCAATGATGCAATCGAGGAACAAGGCGCTGGAAAGTGACTCGCAGGCCGACCAAGGGGACAAATCCACGGCGTCGGCCGACGTTTCCTGCCCGATTGTCGCCATCGGCGCATCGGCAGGCGGCATAGCGGCGCTGCAAAGATTTTTCCCGGCGGTTCCGCCCGACAGCGGTATCGCCTATGTTGTGATACAGCACCTCGACGCCGATCACGAAAGCGTCCTGGCGAGCATAATCCAGCGCAGCACCTCCATCGAGACCCAGACGGCGGCTGAGACGTCCGTCATGGGGCCGAACAGGATATTTGTGATTCCTCCAGGCGTCACGGCCACCGTCAAGGACTGCCGCTTTCACTTCGTGAAGATGGCGACCACGCGCATCAAGCGAACCCCCATCGACGATTTCTTCATTTCGCTCGCCGAGGACCAGGGGGAAAATGCTGCGGGTGTCATCCTTTCCGGAACCGGCAGCGATGGCACAATCGGGCTGAGGGCGATCAAGGAACATGGCGGGCTTACCCTCGCGCAGGAGGCCGCCGAATATGACGGCATGATGCGCAGCGCCGTTCAGACCGGCCTCGTCGACATGGTGCTCCCCGCGGAGGACATGGCCGCGAAGCTGGTCGACTACTTCAGGCACGGCAATTTTACGGTAGCCGACGGCGAACGGGACCGGCGCAAGCGCGACATCGCCGAACAGCTTTCCCGGATCGCAGCTTTGCTCCGGGCGCGCACCGGTCATGATTTCAGCGGCTACAAGGACAACACGATTTTGAGGCGCATCCAGCGCCGCATGCAGGTGCTGCAGATCGAGAACCCTGCCGCCTTTTACGAAAGGCTGCGCGAGGAGCCGCAGCAGGTCGATCTCCTGTTTCAGGACCTGCTGATCGGCGTCACCAGCTTTTTCCGGGACCCGCAGGCATTCGAAGTCTTGGAACGCCAGGTTATTCCGAAGCTTTTCGAGGGCCGCAAGCCGGACGACACTGTGAGGGTGTGGGTGCCGGGCTGCGCCACCGGCGAAGAAGCATATTCGGTCGCCATGCTTCTCAAGGAGAACGCTCCGCGAGGCGCAGCCTCGCCCAAACTGCAGATATTCGCCACCGACATAGACGAGCGCTCACTGGAAGTGGCACGTGCCGGCCGCTATCCGGCCGCTGTCGCCAGCGACGTCACGCCAAAGCGATTGAAGGAGTTCTTTACCCGCGAGGACGGGACCTACCGTGTCTCCTCCGATCTGCGGGAGATGTGCCTTTTTTCAGCGCACAACTTGCTCCGGGACCCCCCCTTCTCCAAGCTCCACCTGATCACCTGCCGCAACCTTCTCATCTATATGGGGTCGGAGCTTCAGGAAAAGATCATCCCCATTTTCCACTATGCGCTGCGCAACGGGGGCTACCTGTTTCTAGGGTCTTCCGAAAACGTCACCCGCCACGCCCGCCTGTTTTCGACGATCGACAAGCCGAGCCGCCTTTTTCAGAAGCGTGCTGGAGCCGTCGCGCAGAGGCTGCCGGAATTTCCTCTGGCAGCAGCGTCCAGGCACGCGCCGCATCACCCCCGCCCGCGGGCGACGACGGGAACCTTGCAGGAGACAGCGGAGCGTCTTCTTCTCGACCGCTACTCCCCCGCTTATGTCGTCGTCAACGCGGCCGGCGAACTGGTGCACAGTTCGGGAGGCACCGGGAAATATCTCGAACTGGCGGCCGGCGCACCCGACAACAATATCTTCTCGATGGCGCGGCGCGGCCTGCGCATGGATCTCAGGGCGGCCCTCCACAAGGCGGTCAGTACCGGGCAGCCAGCGGTCCAGAACAAGATCACCATCGGCACCAATGGCGGACGCCAGACCATCAGCCTCGTCGTGCAGCCGCTCCCCAACGACGGCTCGTCGGATCCCCTTTACATGCTGGTGTTCAGGGATGTCGGCGGCATCCAGCCCGAGTTCGACGGCGAGCCGGCGCATATCACTGACGACGTCGAGAGCGCCAATGTCAGCCAGCTCGAAAAGGAGCTGAGGGAGACCAAGGAACGGCTGCAGATCACGACGGAAGAGTTGGAATCCTCCAACGAGGAGCTGAAATCGTCCAATGAGGAGCTTTCGTCGATCAACGAGGAACTGCAGTCGTCCAACGAAGAACTCGAGACCTCCAAGGAAGAGCTGCAGTCGATCAACGAGGAGCTCCAGACAGTCAACTCCGAGCTCAACATCCGCGTCGACGAGTTGAGCCGCGCCAACAACGACATTGCCAACCTCCTGGAGAGCACCCAGATCGCGACCGTCTTCCTCGACCGCGATCTCTGCATCAAAAGTTTCACGCCGACGGCGCGCGATCTATTCCGTCTCGTGGAGAGCGATGTCGGCCGACCGCTGGCCCATGTCCGCCCGCGTTTCGCCGCCGACAATCTGCAAGCCGACATAGAGCAGGTTCTACGCCGACTCGGCACCATCGAACGCCGGGTCGAGAGCTTCGAGGCCGACACACGCTACATGATGCGGGTGCTGCCTTACCGCACGGTGGAAAATGTCATCGCGGGCGTCGTCGTCACTTTCGTCGACGTCACGCGCATCGTGCAGGCGGAGGAGCGCATCGATTCGCTCAGCCATGCGTTGCGCAACCGCATCGAAAGCCTGGAAACGCTATTGGATCTCGTGCCGGTCGGCATCGTCATTGCTGAGGATGGCGAGCGCCAGGAATTTCGGGCCAACCGGCGAGCCGCGGAACTCGCCGGTCAGTCTTCGACGGGCGCAAGGGTGACATTCATTCCCACTGCCCTTGCTCTTGTGAGAGGTGGGAAGGCCGTGGACGCCGAGGATCAGCCACTTGCCAAGGCGATCCGAAAGGGCGAGACGATCCCGCAATACGAGGCGCGGATCGAACGGCCGGGCAGCGAAGGAGTCGACGTCGCGATTTCCGCGACGCCGCTTTTCGACGAATCCGGCAACGTCCGGGGAGCCATCAGCACGTTGGTCGATATTTCTCGGCACAAGCAGGCGGAGCGCGCCCAGGAGCGATTGCTGCACGAACTGCAGCATCGTGTGAAGAACATCCTCGCCACCATAACCGCACTGACCTCCCGGATGGTGCGCTCGTCGAGTTCCATGACGGATTTCTCGGCGGCCTTTCAGGAGCGCCTGCAGGCGATGGCCCGCACCCATGAGCTTCTGTCGTGGTACAATTGGGGTGGAGCGGAGCTTGAGGAACTGCTGCGGGCGACGCTCTCCCCCTATGCGGGCGAGGAACGGCGGAACGTCGTCATGAAAGGGCCCCCACTCCAACTGAATGCGAACGCGGCGGCGACTTTGGGCATGGTGTTTTTCGAGCTTGCAAGCAACGCCGCCAAATATGGTGCGCTTGCCGTCGACCAGGGCCGTGTAGAGTTAACCTGGCGTGTCGAAAAGCCCCATTCGCTGTCGATCATCTGGAAGGAAATCGACGGTCCAGCCGTTGAGAAGCATCCGAAACTGAATTTCGGAACCACCTTCATCCAGCAGAGTTTGGAGTATGAACTGGGCGGAAGCGCCGAGTTGAAGTTCAAACGGACCGGCTTGGAATGCGTTCTTGAAATTCCGCTGTCCAAGACCGAAGCTTTTGAACGCTTGTCTCTGGCTGCTTCCGGTAAAGGATGAACGAGCAATCGCCACTCGCAGGTCTTCACATTCTCGTCGTAGAGGATGCGTTTCTGGTCGCCCTGGATCTCTCCGATCAATTGACAGATTCCGGGTGCGAGGTGATTGGCCCCGCCGCGTCGGTGAAACAAGCATTGGAAAAGATGGACGGCGTGGCTCTGGATGGGGCAGTACTTGACGTAAATCTGGCGGGGGAGCGCAGTTTTCCGATAGCGGAGGTCCTTGCCTCGCGCGGAATTCCGTTCCTTTTCCTGACCGGCTACGACAGTTCGACCGTTTTTCCAGATGAGTTCCAGCAGGCGCCGAGGCTATCGAAACCTGTCAATGCCAACGCGCTCAAGAACGCGGTCGCCCATTTCCGCCATAGGTGAGAGCTGCGCACCCAGAACTGCCTTTGCGCATCTCGGGTGGGAACAGTGGTTAGAAATCAAAGGTGGATACGAATCCCGTCACACTTGTAACTCTCACCCGGCTTTCCGCCTGAGATAGCGTCTTCGTATCGTAACCGTTGGAACAGCGGCTTCGACGGAGAAGCAGAAATGACGATGTCTGCAGCAACAGGGAAGGTCGCATCATTGCTTGGGCCAGCGGTCGATATAGCCCGTCGGCTCGGGCTCGCAGCTGCCCCGACCTTCGCGTTGATGGCCTGGATTTCTGCCGTCGGGTCGCTGGGCATGACGATGTGCTCTGCCGACCCGGCTTTCGTGCCGATCAACGACATGGCGCTGATGTACCTGCTGATGAGCTTCTTTCACCTGTCGCCGTGGCTGAAGCTCTTTTCCGCTCGTTCACAGCGCCGCAACACCCCCGTCACCCAAACCGGAGACTGACAATGCAACACGCTGTCGTGTCACGCGATGACTGGCTGGCCGCCCGCCGGGATCTCCTGAAAGCGGAGAAGGAACTCACTCGTATTCGCGACAAGGTCGCCCAAGAGCGGCTCGCCCTACCCTGGATGCGCATCGACAAGGAATACGTGTTCGACACGCTGGATGGCCCGCGCACGCTCGCCGATCTCTTCGACGGTCGATCGCAACTTCTGGTGCAGCATTTCATGTTCGCGCCGGGATGGAAGGAAGGCTGCCCGAGCTGCTCCTTCATGGCCGATCACACCGACGGCATGAACATGCATCTCGCGCACCACGACGTCACGATGATCGCCGTTTCGCGCGCGCCGCTCCCCGAGATCGAGCGCTACCGCAAGCGCATGGGTTGGCAGTTCAAATGGGTGTCGTCCCTTGGCAACGACTTCAACTACGATTTCCGGGTCAGTTTCACGCCCGAGGAAGTTGCCAGCGGGCACATCGACTACAACTTCGGAGAATGGCGGGAGACTGGCGAGGAATGGCCTGGCGTGAGTGCTTTCTTCAAGGACGACGCGGGCGAGGTCTTCCGCACCTACTCCACCTACGGACGCGGCGTTGAGGCGATGATGGGCACCTACGCAATGCTCGATCTCGCTCCGAAGGGCCGCAACGAGAAGGCGGGTATGGAATGGGTGCGCCGCCACGATCGCTACGAGTAGCCGCCCCGGGGAGCAGTGGCATGTGACCGCTAGCAAACGATAAATGAGGTGATTGCCGGCCACGAGGGTCCCGGCAATTCGCCTTTCGTTTCTGTGACCTGCTGGCTCGGCCTCGCGCTGGACGTTGTGTAGCCACGTCTGTGGACGGGTGAAGCACTGAACGAGTTTAGCACGCGGGGTCAGTAAGGAAGGCATGATGTCCACGCCGTCTGCCTTTCGCATCACCAATGCCTGAAGCGGCCTCGGGTCATGTTCGGCCTGTGGCATAATTCCGTCCTGCCCCGGAAGCAGTGGTTGGTGCTCGGCAGCGACTGTGGTATGCGGCGCGCTCACAGAGGGCGCGACCATGATGCCGACCGACGCCGCAACCTTGCCGGCTGCAATCCACCCCGCCCTCGCTTCCGCGCTTGCGGCGAGGGGCTACAGCCAGCTGACACCTGTTCAGATGGAGATGGCGAGTGGCGGGCACGGCGAGGCCGACCTCCTGGTCTCGGCGCAAACCGGATCCGGGAAGACGGTCGCCTTCGGCATCGCCATCGCCTCGACTTTGCTCGGAAACGCAGAGCGTTTCGACACGGCCGGCCGGCCGCTGGGCCTGGTCATCGCCCCGACGCGCGAACTGGCAATCCAGGTGCAGCGGGAACTCGACTGGCTCTATGCGGAGGCTGAGATCCAGACCGCGACCTGCGTGGGCGGAATGGACATGCGCAAGGAGCGCCGCGCCCTCGATCGCGGCGCGCATCTCGTCGTCGGCACGCCGGGACGCTTGCGCGACCATATCACCAAAGGCGCGCTGGACCTGAGCGCGCTACGCGCCGTGGTGCTCGACGAAGCCGACGAGATGCTGGACCTCGGCTTTCGCGAAGACCTCGAATTCATCCTCGGTGCAGCTCCGGACGACCGCCGGACTTTGCTGTTCTCGGCAACAGTTCCGCGCGGCATCGCGGAACTGGCCAAGACCTTCCAGAAGGATGCGCTGCGTATCGCCGCAACCGCGTCCACCGACCAGCATGCCGATATCGAGTACCAGTTGATGCTGGTACGGCGAGACGAGCGCGAACACGCCATCATCAACACGCTACTGGATTCCGACAGCACGAGCGCGCTGGTGTTTTGCCATACGCGCGAAGCGGTTCGCCACCTCACTGCACGCCTCGCCAACAGAGGATTCTCGGTCGTTTCGCTTTCGGGCGAGATGGCCCAATCCGAGCGCTCCAACGCGCTGCAATCCATGCGGGACGGCAGGTCCCATGTCTGCGTGGCAACCGATGTCGCGGCGCGGGGCATCGACCTTCCGAACCTCGATCTCGTGATCCATGCCGACGTGCCCAGCAATCCCGCGACCCTGCTGCACCGCTCGGGCCGTACGGGGCGCGCCGGACGCAAGGGTGTGTGCGTGCTCATCGTCCCCGAGAACAGGCGGGGTGCGGCGCAGCGCGTGCTTGCGATGGCCAAGCTGACGGCCACCGTGCGTTCGGCCCCCGGCATTGCCGAGATCGAGGCGCGCTACCGCAAGCAGATCCTCGATGCCGCTCTCTCCGCCGCGGAGCCCGACGAAACCGAAGCTGCTTTCGTGGCCGAGTTGCTGGGCAAAGCCGCCCCGGAGCGGATCGCTGCCGCCTTTCTTCGCCAGCAACTCACCGCCCGTCCTGTTCCGGAGGAACTTTCTCCCCTCCCCATCGCCGCGATGCAGGCCGGGAGGCCCAAGCGCGACAGGCGATTCGAGGAGGATCGCGGTCCGGCACCGGCTCGCGAGCCCCGTGGTCCGGATATGGAAGGCGGCGTCTGGTTCACCATTTCGCTCGGACGCAAGCAGCGCGCCGACCCGAAGTGGCTGCTGCCGATGATCTGCAAAGCCGGCGGCGTAACGAAGCGCGACGTGGGCTCGATCCGGATCGACGACACGGAGACCCGCTTCGAGATCTCCGCCGACAGGGCCGCCGACTACGCGGAGCAGCTCAAGCGCCCGGGCAGTATGGAGCGAGGCGTCGTCATCGCTCCGGCCGGCGAGATACGCGGGAAGCCCTGGCAGGCGAAGCCAAAGTTCAAGAAGGGCGGCAAGCCGGGCCACAAAGGCGCCACCACGGAGCGCGGCTTGGCGCGCAAGCACAAGGGCGGGAAGCCGAAGCGCCCTGCCTGATCTGACCGGGCGATGCTCCGCCGGGGTTTCCTGGCGAGCGGACGCAAAGGGCCTGCCACCTGTGACGGTCTATGACGGCGGTTGCAAAAAAAGCTGATCGCCCATGTCGAATCGACCAAGCCTCATTCGTCATTGGAGCATGGATCGGCAGTCACAAGGAGAAACGACATGCCCAGCACCGTACGCTTGCACCGCGTCCTGGCGACCAGTCCGGAGAAAGTCTATCGCGCATTCCTCGAAGCGGACGCGCTGGCGAAATGGTTGCCGCCCAACGGCTTCACCTGCACGGTTCATCATCTGGAACCCAATGTCGGCGGCACGTTCAGAATGTCCTTCCGCAATTTCACGACGACCGACAGCCATGCATTCGGTGGCGAATATGTCGAACTCGTTCCGGGCGAACGCCTGCGCTACACGGACAAGTTCGACGATCCGAACCTGCCCGGCGAGATGCAGGTGACCGTGATCTTGAAGAAGGTATCGGTCGGCACGGAACTGGATATCACCCAGGCAGGCATTCCGGACGCCATTCCGGCCGAGGCCTGTTATCTCGGCTGGCAGGAATCGTTGCGAAACCTGTCAAGGCTCGTGGAACCGGAGATCAATCAATAAAGCATCGCCGCGGAAGCGGATGCCGCGGCCAACGCTTACGCGCGCTTGGCCGCGGGCCTTCGCCGCGCTCCGCGAGGCATGTGAGCTCTCTCCCCCGAAAGGAAGAGAGCTACCCCTCACCTCACGCCGCCGCGACGTCGAAGCGCAGCCGCTTGGCCGAGTCGATCTTCGGATTGGCGCGCAGCGCGGTGAGCGCCTTTTCCGGGAACGGCGCGTCGAGATAGAGCAGCGCGATGGCGTCACCGCCCGGCCGGTCGCGGCCGAGCTGGAAGTTGGCGATGTTGACGCCGTTCTCGCCGCAGATCGTGCCGAGCAGGCCGATGATGCCGGGAACGTCGGCATTGGTGGTGTAGAGCATGTGCTGGCCGACCTCGGCGTCGAGGTTGATGCCCTTGATCTGGATGAAGCGCGGCTTGTGGTCGGAGAAGCAGGTGCCGGCGATCGAGCGCGTCATGTGCTCGGTCTTGACCGTCAGCTTGATATAGCCGTCGAACACGCCTGACTTGTCGCGCTTGACCTCCGATAAAATGATACCGCGCTCCTTCACCATGATCGGCGCCGACACCATGTTGACGTCGGAGACCTGCGGTCGGATCAGGCCGGCGAGCGCGGCGGCGATGAGCGCGCGCGTGTTCATCGTGGCGGTCTGCCCGTCGAACAGGATCTCGACCTCCTTGATCGGATCCTCCGTCATCTGGCCGACGAAGGCGCCGAGCACTTCGGCGAGCTTCACGAAAGGCTTGAGCTTCGGCGCCTCCTCTGCGGTGATGGAGGGCATGTTGATGGCATTGGAAACGGCGCCCTTGATCAGGTAGTCCGACATCTGCTCGGCGATCTGGAGGGCGACATTCTCCTGCGCCTCCGTGGTCGAGGCACCGAGATGTGGCGTGCAGACCACGTTCTCCATGCCGAAGAACGGGCTTTCCTTAGCCGGCTCCACCTCGAACACGTCGATACCAGCACCGGCCACCTTGCCGCTCTTCAAGGCCTCGACGAGGTCGTTCTCGACGATCAGGCCGCCGCGCGCGCAGTTGATGATGCGCACGCCCTTCTTCATTTTGGCGATCGACTCGGCGTTGATGATGTTCCTGGTCCGGTCGGTCAGCGGCGTATGCAGCGTAATGAAGTCGGCGCGCGCGAAGAGCTCGTCGAGCTCCACCTTCTGGATGCCGAGTTCGACCGCCCGGTCCTCCGACAGGAAGGGGTCGTAGGCGATCACATGCATCTTCAGGCCGACGCCGCGCGTGGCGACGATCGAGCCGATATTGCCGCAGCCGATGACGCCGAGTGTCTTTCCGGTGATCTCGACGCCCATGAAGCGATTCTTTTCCCACTTGCCGGCCTGGGTCGAGACATTCGCCTCGGGAAGCTGGCGGGCGAGCGCGAACATCATGGCAACGGCGTGCTCTGCCGTGGTGATCGAGTTGCCGAAGGGTGTGTTCATCACGATGATGCCCTTGCGGGAGGCAGCCGGGATGTCGACATTGTCGACGCCGATGCCGGCGCGGCCGATCACCTTGAGATTCGGCGCGGCGTTGATCAGCTTCTCCGTGACCTTGGTGGCCGAGCGGATGGCGAGACCGTCATATTGGCCGATCACTTCGAGCAGCTTTTCCTTGTCGGCGCCGAGCTCGGGCAGATAGTCCACTTCGACGCCGCGGTCCTTGAAGATCTGCACGGCGGTGGGAGAGAGTTTGTCGGAAACGAGAACGCGAGGCATGGTTCCATCCTTACTTTGAGGATTTGAGCCCGTTGGCCGCTAGCAGTGCCCCTCACTGTCCTGTCGGACATCTCTCTCCGTGCACGGGGAGAGAGTCGCCGTCCGCATCGGTTTCGCAAGCCGGAAACGCCGGCGATTGGCGAAAGTCGGGATGCATCGTCTCTCTCCCCGCATGCGGGGAGAGATGTCCGGCAGGACAGTGAGGGGCCACCAAGAGCGGTCGACCATTGGGCTGGTGGTATTCGTCAGACCAGTTCAGGCGGCCGCTTGCAGCGCCGCCAGTTCCTTGGCGAAGGCCCAGTCGAGCCAAGGCATGAGCCTCTCGACGTCCGAAGCCTCGACAGTCGCGCCGGCCCAGATGCGCAGGCCCGCCGGGGCATCGCGATAGGAGCCGATGTCATAGGCGACACCTTCCTTCTCGAGCACCGACACGATCGCCTTGGCGAAGGCGGCCTGTTCGTCTGGGCCAAGTGCGGTCACGGCAGGATCGACGATCGAGAGACACACCGAGGTGTTGGAGCGCGTCGCCGGATCGACGGCGAGATGGGCGAGCCAGTGCGATTGAGCCACGAAACCGTCGATGACCGAGAAATTGCGGTTCGCGCGGGCAACGAGCGCATCCAAGCCGCCGATCTCCTTGGCCCAGAGCAAAGCATCGATATAGTCCTCGACGCAGAGCATGGAGGGCGTGTTGATGGTCTCGCCCTTGAAGATGCCCTCGATGAGCTTGCCGTTCGAGGTGAGGCGGAAGATTTTCGGCAGCGGCCAAGCGGGCTTGTAGCTTTCCAGCCGCTCGACGGCGCGTGGCGACAGGATGAGCACGCCATGCGCGCCCTCGCCTCCGAGCACCTTCTGCCAGGAGAAAGTCACGACATCCAGCTTCTCGAAATCGAGGCGTTGGGCGAAGGCCGCCGAGGTGGCGTCGCAGATGGTCAGGCCCTTGCGATCGGCCGGGATGAAATCGCCGTTGGGCACGCGCACGCCGGAGGTCGTGCCGTTCCAGGTGAAGACGACGTCGCGGTCGAAGTCGAGCTGCGAGAGGTCAGGCAGTTCGCCATAGGGCGCGTTGAAGGTGCGAACGTCGGCGAGCTTCAGCTGCTTGACGACATCCGTCACCCAGCCGGCGCCGAAGCTCTCCCACGCCACCATGTCGACGCCGCGGGCGCCGAGCAGGGACCACAGCGCCATCTCGACGGCGCCGGTGTCGGAAGCCGGAACGATGCCGATGCGGTAGTCGGCCGGAACCTGCAGCACTTCGCGCGTCAGGGCGATGGCCTGTTCGAGCCTGGTCTTGCCGATCTTGGCGCGGTGCGAACGACCGAGCGGTGCGTCGGCGAGCGCCTGGAGCGACCAGCCGGGACGTTTTGCACAGGGACCTGAAGAGAAATTGGGATTGGCCGGATGCTGGTCCGGCTTCGTAAGAGCAGTCATCGTGGTCTATCCTTCCAGATAGTAAGCCCCTCGGTGGGGAGGGGTGGCCCACGGACGCCAATACTTTAAAGCCTCTGTCCGCGCAAGCGGGTCGAGAGAGCAAATTTTCGCTCCCTCGAAGAATGGGAAGAGACTTTGGCCTCATCCTACCGGGGCGCTACATAGCTCCAATTTGAGATGCCATGTACGCGCGGATCGGGCAGCTTCGCCTTCATGCGAACAGAATCCGTGTCGAAGTTCGATACAGAACCGGGTGAATACCTGTAGCCCTTCGGTATCCCCATCGGAACGGACCGCGATCAGATCGCCCTGTCGGCAAGCACCTTTGATCAGTTCAATCAATTTCTGCTCATCGAATACCGAAACGGACGAACCAATACGCCTGCCCACTTCATTGTTCACATATCCTTGTAGACGTCCCACGATTCCTTTCTCAGCTTATTTTCGCCTTTGGGAGACTCCCTGTATTCGCGCTCATCGCCCAACGCCTTGGCCGCAGGCACACCATAGAGCTGTGCAACCTTCGCGCTCATATAGGCATGTGTGATGGCATTGTTCGAGGCCAGCAGAGGGTCACCGTATTTCTTATTCTGCGGCAACGGCAGCGGACTTTGCTCTTTGTACACCAAGTCAAGAGATCGCGTTATATCTGCGGCCTCCTGCTGCCATTTTTCGTAAGGCGTCAAAGAAAAGGAAAGTTTTTTTCCATTATCAAATGCTCTCTCGCCTAATACGGAGAGAATTTCCTTGAGATTCATAATTATTTCTTCTGCCCCTCAAATGTAAAAATTTCCTTTGTGCCATCATCAAATTTCAACGTCATTTCTCTTGAGCAACCTCCATGATTTTCATTCACATCGAATATGTTAAGCTCAACTATCTCGGCAGTTTTATCCCTGTATACTATTGAGACATAAGATCTGTTGGATTTCCAACCAAAGCGTCCAAGAAAACCAAAAGAAGAATAGTCTATATTATAGGATTCTATTCCACGCTCCATTAGCAAAGCAACGGGATCCACTTCTCGACCTGATACGCAAAAGTACTCCGCATCATCGAAGAATTCTATAAGCTTTATTTGTCTATAAATTGCGATATTGCTATCTATTTCTTCCGAAGCAAGCCGCGCGGACTTGCTGGTAGCTATATAATCAAGCTTCTCAACATCGGTCGCAAAAAGATATACCTTGAAAAATATTTCATATGAGATGATAGCGATCGCCGCAGTAATTAGAAAGCGCCTCATATCACCCCCTTCACACGTGTGCATCATGGATATACACGTTTTCCGAGTAGGAATCAATTCCTGTAAGGCTCGTCAGGGTGCGTAGATAGGGAGTGAAGGGGCGACAACACGGACATGCAGGTGCCGCGCTACACTCCAACCGAACGAAAACGAGGCCCTACAAAGCCCACAGCCCGCGCTTGAGGGAAAGCGCGGGCTGCCGTTAGGACGGAGAGAACCGTGGAGGGGAGACGGTTCCGGCAGAAGAAACCACCTAGCGCCGGAAAGGTTCCGTAAGCCTCGGGATTTGCCTCATGCCCCTGCGCGGCGCTTCCTCGATGGGATGCGTGTTCACGGCAACTAACCCGCGTACACTCATTTGTGATCGACTGGAAACTGCTTTCTCGAAAGAAGCTATTGCCGGATCGCAACGGAACCACAAAGCTATCTGATAGTTGATTCTCGACAGGGCTTACTCGTGAGGAGCCCGGCATTCCCCGGGCCTGCAGAAGAGGGCACAATGGGCGGGAACGGAACCGACGTCTTCAATCTCTTTTCGGAGATTTACACCAGCAGCGCGCAGGAGGAGATGAGCCTCCAGGAATATCTGCTGGCCTGTCGCGACGACCAGTCGCTCTACGCGACCGCGCCGGAGCGCATGGTCGAGGCGATCGGCGAGCCGAAGCTGATCGACACCAGCGCCGACGAGCGGCTCGGCCGGATCTTCGCCAATCGCACCATCAAGATCTATCCGGCCTTTTCGGATTTCTACGGCATGGAAGACACGATCGAGCGGATCGTGGGCTACTTCCGCTACGCTTCCCAGGGTCTCGAGGAACGCAAGCAGATCCTCTATCTGCTCGGGCCCGTCGGCGGCGGCAAGTCGTCGCTCGCCGAGCGGCTGAAAAAGCTGATGGAAAAGCGGCCGATCTACACGTTGAAGATCGGAGATCAGATCAGCCCCGTATTCGAATCGCCCCTCGGCCTTTTCCATCCCGATCGGATGGCCGACCTGCTGGAGGACAAATACGGCATCGCCCGGCGCCGATTGAACGGTCTGATCTCGCCATGGGCTACCAAGCGTCTGGACGAACTCCAGGGCGACATATCGAAGTTCAGCGTCGTCAAGCTGTTGCCCTCGCGGCTCCGCCAGGTCGCCATCTGCAAGACTGAGCCCGGAGACGAGAACAACCAGGATGTTTCGGCGCTGGTCGGCAAGGTCGACATCCGCAAGCTGGAGCATTTCAGCCAGCACGATCCTGACGCATATTCCTACAGCGGCGGCCTCAACCGCACCACGCAGGGTCTGCTGGAATTCGTCGAGATGTTCAAGGCGCCGATCAAGGTGCTGCATCCCCTGCTGACCGCCACCCAGGAAGGCAGCTACAACGGCACGGAGAATCTCGGCGCCTTCCCCTATCAGGGTATCGTGGTGGCGCATTCCAACGAATCGGAATGGCTGCACTTCAAGAACAACAAGAACAACGAGGCCTTTCTTGACCGCATCCTCGTCGTGAAGGTGCCCTATTGCCTGCGCGTCACCGAGGAGAAGCAGATCTACGAGAAACTGCTTCGCGAGAGCGAACTGGCCAACAATCCTTGCGCGCCGGAGGTGCTCGAGATCCTGAGCCGTTTCACCGTGTCGACGCGACTCGCCGAGCATGAGAACTCGCCGCGCTACACCAAGATGCGCGTCTATGACGGCGAGAACCTGAAGGAGATCGATCCCAAGGCCAAGTCGGTGCAGGAATATCGCGACGCCGCCGGCGTCGATGAGGGCATGACCGGGGTCAGCACGCGTTTTGCCTTCAAGATCCTATCGCAGACCTTCAACTACGACACCAAGGAAGTCGCCGCAGATCCCGTGCACTTGATGTACATCCTCGAACAGGCGATCAAGCGCGAGCAGTTCCCCAAGCAGACGGAAGCCGCCTATCTCGATTTCATCAAGTCGGAACTGGCCACCCGCTACGCCGAATTCATCGGGCATGAGATTCAGAAGGCCTATCTGGAATCCTACAGCGAATACGGCCAGAACCTGTTCGACCGCTATATCGCCTATGCCGACGCCTGGGTCGAGGACCAGGACTACAAGGATCCCGATACCGGCCAGATCTTCAATCGGGAAGTGCTCGACAGCGAGCTTTCGCAGATCGAGAAGCCGGCAGGCATCGCCAACCCGAAGGACTTCCGCAACGAAGTGGTCAAGTTCACCTTGCGGGCGCGCGCCAAGAACAACGGACGCAACCCGTCCTGGACGAGCTACGAGAAGCTGCGCGAGGTCATCGAGAAGCGCATGTTCGGCCAGGTCGAGGACCTGTTGCCCGTCATCAGCTTCGGCTCCAAGAAGGACAGCGTGACCGAGAAGCAGCACAGCGAGTTCGTGCAGCGCATGATGGAGCGCGGCTACACGCAAAGGCAGGTCCGCCGCCTCGTTGACTGGTACATGCGGGTGAATAAAGCCGGCTGATACAGGCCGCGGAGAGGTATGCGTATCGACCAATGCCGAGTTTCATCGATCGGCGGCTGAACCCGCAGGACAAGAGCCTTGGAAACCGCCAGCGATTTCTGAAGCGGGCTCGCGACGAGCTGAAACGCAGCATCAAGGAGAAGATCAAGTCCGGCAAGATAGCTGATGCCGATGCCGAGCACGCCGTGCCCATGCCGGCGCGCGGCACCGGCGAGCCCGCCTTCCAAAGCGCCCCCGGCACGGGCCGGCGCGACCATGTGCTTCCAGGCAACAAGGAATATCAGGCGGGCGACCGCATCCCCAAGCCGTCCGGAGGCGCGGGTGGCGCGGGGAAGGCGGCCACGGATTCACAGGAGACGGAAGACGATTTCCGTTTCGTGCTGTCGCGAGAGGAGGTGCTGGACCTCTTCTTCGAGGACCTCGAACTGCCCGACATGGTGAAGCTCAACCTGAAGGAGGTCGTGGCCTTCAAGCCGCGCCGGGCGGGCTTCGCCAAGACGGGCACGCCGACGGGCATCAATGTCGGGCGCACCATGCGCAACAGCTATGGCAGGCGTATCGCGCTCGGCCGGCCCAAGCAGGGAGAGGTCGACGCGATCATGGAGGAGATCGCCGGGCTGGAGGCCGAGAAGAAACCGAGCGCCGGCACGCTCGAGCGGCTGGCCTTATTGCGCGCGGAGCTGGAGCTTTTCGAGCGCCGCCGCCGGCTGATCCCGTATGTCGATCCCATCGACATACGCTTCAACCGCTTCGATCCGCAGCCCTTGCCCAACGCAAACGCCGTGATGTTCTGCCTGATGGACGTCTCGGGCTCGATGGGAGAACGCGAGAAGGATCTCGCCAAGCGATTCTTCGTGCTGCTCCATCTTTTCCTGAAGCGACGCTACGAACGAATCGACATCGTCTTCATCCGCCACACGCACGAGGCGCGGGAGGTGGACGAAGAAACCTTTTTCTACAGCACCCAGAGCGGCGGCACGGTTGTCTCCACGGCGCTCGAGGAAATGCAGCGTATCGTCGAGGAGCGTTATCCCAGCAAGGAGTGGAACATCTACGCTGCCCAGGCCTCGGATGGGGACAATTTCGCCAATGATTCCGAACGCTGCGTGACGCTGCTCGACAAGACGATCATGCCGCTCTGCCAATATTACGCCTATATCGAAATCATCGACGAGCGCGAGAGCCATATTTTCGGCTCGACCGACAACGGCACTTCATTGTGGCGTTCCTATCGGATGGTCGGCAACAAATGGCCGAACTTCCAGATGACCCGCATTGCGCGGCCGTCGGAGATCTACCCCGTCTTCCACGAGCTTTTCTCGCGCGATTCAAATCTGCGCAAGCTCGGCACGAAAGCGAGATGAAACCCATGGAGGCAGGGTCCCCTTCCCGCTTGCTGTTTGCGGATTCCGACTGGGATTTCGCCAAGCTCTCCCGCACCTATGAGGCGATCGAGGAAATAGCCGCCGACGACCTTCGCCTCGATACATATCCCAACCAGCTCGAGATCATCTCGGCCGAGCAGATGCTCGACGCCTATTCCTCGGTCGGAATGCCGCTGATGTACCGGCATTGGTCGTTCGGGAAGCATTTCCTCTACGAGGCCCAGCTCTATCGCAAGGGGTTGCGCGGCCTGGCTTATGAGATCGTCATCAATTCCAACCCCTGCATCGTCTATCTCATGGAAAGCAACACCATGGCGCTCCAGGCCGTGGTGACCGCCCATGCCGCTTTCGGCCACAACCACTTCTTCAAGAACAACTATCTCTTCCGCCAATGGACCGACGCCGGGGCTATTCTCGACTATCTGGATTTCGCCAAGAGCTACATCGCCCGTTGCGAGGAGCGGCATGGGCTGGAGGCCGTCGAAGCCGTGCTCGACGCCGCGCACGCGCTCATGGACCAGGCCGTTTTCCGCTATCGCCGTCCGCCGCGACTGTCCTCCGAGAAGGAGCGCGAAGGCCTGCGCGAGAAGCTCGAATATGAGGAACGGACCTACAACGACCTCTGGCGGACGCTGCCGGTCCCCAAGAACGAGGAGGAGAGAGAGGAGGCCGATCGCGGCGCCGCCGAGCGCAAGAAGAAGCTGAACCTGCCGGAGGAGAACCTTCTCTATTTCCTGGAGAAGAACAGCCTGGTGCTGGAGCCCTGGCAGAGAGAGATCCTGAGGATCGTGCGCGTGATCGCGCAGTATTTCTATCCGCAGCGGCAGACCCAGGTGATGAACGAAGGCTGCGCCACCTTCGTGCACTACACGATCATGAATGCTCTTTACGACAAAGGCCGCATCGGCGACGGCGCCATGCTGGAGGTTCTTCAGAACCATTCAAATGTGGTCTTCCAACCCTCCTTCGACGATCCGCGCTACGGCCGCATCAATCCTTATGCTCTGGGCTTCGACATGATGCAGGACATCTGCCGCATCACCACCGACCCCACAGACGAGGATCGAGACTGGTTTCCCGACATTGCCGGCAACGGCGACTGGCGCGCGACATTGCTCGATGCCTGGGCCAACCATCGCGACGAATCCTTCATCCTTCAGTATCTGAGCCCCGCCTTGATCCGGAAGTGGCGCATGTTCGTGCTGGCCGACAACGCCTCCGAAACCCACTACGAGGTGGCCTCGATCCACAACGAACGCGGCTATTCAAAGATCCGATCGGCGCTGGCGCGCAGCTACGACATCGGCATGAGCAGGCCCGACATCCAAGTTGCCGACGTCGATCTTCTCGGCGACCGCCATTTGCGGCTCGAGCACAATGTGAAGGACGGGCTGCTGCTCGACGACGCCACCCGTGACCAGACGCTGCGTCACATCCGCAGGTTGTGGGGTTATGCGGTGAGCCTGGCCGGTGTCGATGCCGAGACCGGCGCCCTGCTTTACGAGCGCTCTTCGAACCAGATCACCGACTGATGCCCCGGACCAGCGCCGGCTTGCTCGTCTATCGGCGCAAGGCCTGCCGGTTGGAGGTGCTGCTCGTCCATCCCGGCGGACCGTTCTGGATGAAGCGTGATGTCGGCGCGTGGTCGATCCCAAAGGGAGAATATGAAGAAGGCGAAGACCCCGAAGCCGCGGCACGCCGTGAGTTCGGGGAGGAACTGGGTGTCGACGCGCCCGCGTCTCCTCTCCGGTCGCTCGGCGAAATCGTCCAGGCAGGCGGCAAACATGTGGTGGCCTTCGCGGCGGAAGTCGATCTCGACACAGCCGCGATCAGAAGCAACGAATTCGAGATGGAGTGGCCACCGAGAAGCGGCAGGCGTCAGCGCTTCCCCGAAGTCGACAGAGCCGAATGGTTCGGCCTCGCCGAAGCGCGGGAAAAGATCATCCCCGGCCAAGCCCCGCTGCTCGACCGGTTGGCTGCCGCGGATGCTTCATCTGCGCGGAAACAATGACGGGTGCATTCTTGACTGTGAGCGAAGCGGGCCTCGAAGGACGCGCGAACTGATCCTACACAACCGGCACGCCGCCGGGATGCTTGGCCTTTTCCTCGGGCTCGACATGGATGGTGATGATCGCGCCCTCGACGCCTTTTCGGAGAGCTCCTTCGATGCGGTCGCAGACCGAGTGCGATTCCGACACGCTCATCGTTCCGGGAACGACGAGATGGAATTCGACGAAGGTGACGCGGCCGGCCTGTCGGGTTCGTAGATCGTGCGCTTCGATCGCGCCCTCCGCGTTGGCGGAAATGAGTTCCTTCACGCGCGCCAGCGTCTCCTCCGGGAGGGCTTCGTCCATCAGGCCGCCGATCGACTCGCGCATCAGCCGCCAGCCCGACCAGAGGATGTTGACGGCGACGAGCGTGGCGAGGATCGGGTCAAGCTGCAGCCAGCCGGTAAGCGGCACAAGGGCGACACCGACGATCACGCCGGCCGAGGTCACGACATCGGTCCAGAGATGCCGGGCATCCGCCACCAGTGCTGGCGAACGCCAGAGACGGCCGTAGCGAAAGAGGATGACGCACCAGATCGCGTTGACCGTGCTGGCGGCCCCATTGATCAGAAGGCCTCGCAAGGGAGCTTCCAGGGGCCTGGGCGCGATGAAGCCCTTATAGGCTTCGTGCATGACCAGAATGGCGGCGATGACAATCAGAACGCCTTCGAGCACCGCCGATAGATATTCGGCCTTGTGATGGCCATAGGGATGATTCGCGTCGGGAGGCGTCGTACTCCAGCGGATGGCGAAGAAGGCCGCGATCGCCGTCGCGACATTGACTGTGCTCTCGAGCGCATCCGAATAAAGCGCGATGCTGCCCGTCACCTTGTAGGCCAGATATTTGAGGCCGAGCACCAATATGCCGACGGCTATGCTCCCCAGAGCGAGCTTCAGGGTCTTGTCCATGACACGTTCCGCTTCGTGGCTGCCGGGGCAATGCCTACCAGCCGGTGCCATAGGCGGTCGGAGCCGCGCATGCAAACAATATGTTTGATACTGAAAATCATTCGCAATAACAGCCGCTTATGCGAATGACTGTCAACAAGCCCGGCTCATTCGGCGACTGGGCACGTTCGACAGGCCCGGCCCTGAAAGCGCCGCTCACCGGCGACCGCCGACCTCGTCGATATGGTTGAGCAGGTCGGCCGGATCCTCATAGACGCGGATCGCGCCGGCCTGGCGCAGTTCCTCCGAACCATAGCCGCCGCTCAGCAGCCCGACGCCGAGGGCCCGGCATCGGGTCGCAGCCAGCATGTCCCAGATGGCGTCACCCACGACCATGGCGGTTTCGATGCGAGCACCGAGGCGGTCGGCGGCGGCGAGGAAGAGGTCCGGATCAGGTTTTGCGTAGCGGACCTGGTCGCGGGTCACGACGGGCACCACTCCAGGGTCGACGCCGAGTGCAGCAAGATTGACCGCGGCCGTCTCCATGCGTCCGCTTGTCGCGATCGCCCAGGGGATGCCGGCATCGGTCAGGAAAGAGAGCAGTTCCCGCGCGCCGGGCAGCGGCCGGATGCGGTCGGCATATTGCCGATAGGCTTCGGCGTGGGCGAGGCGAAGCCGTTCGACCCGTTCCTCGCTGATATCCAGTTCGGTCTCGCGCAGAAGCTGGTTGGCGAACAGACCGCCGCTCATCCCCACTTTGCGGTGAATGCGCCAGACGGATAGCTCGATACCCTCGGCGTCGAGCGCCTCCCGCCAGGCGAGGACATGCTGATAGACGCTGTCGACGAGCGTGCCGTCGAGATCGAATAGAAAGACAGGATCGATGCGCATCGCGGTTCTCCTATCGCCGGTGAACCATGGCGCCAGTATGGACCCTTTGGTCCATCAGACAAAGCACTCGATCGTCTTGAAAAGAGGTCTGCTTACGACGCGCCCAGGGCCGTGGTGATCCGGGCGAGTATGTCCTTGAGAGGGAGCGTCCCGTCCAGCGTGAGCGCCGGCTCGCCGGTGGCCGGCGGTTCGAGCGTGGCGAACTGGCTGTCGACCAGGCTGGCCGGCATGAAGTGTCCTTTGCGCGAGCCGACGCGCCGGCGTGCCGTTTCCTTGTCGATCGCGACATGGACGAAGAGGATGCCTTCGCACCAGCCGCGCAGTCGGTCGCGATAGATGCGCTTCAGGGCGGAGCAGGTCGCCACCACGCCCTGGCCCTGGGCGACGACCGTGGCGATGTCCTGCCCGATCGCGTCGAGCCAGCCCTGCCTATCTTCGTCCGTGAGCGGTTGGCCGGCCGCCATGCGGGCGACATTCGCCGGCGGATGCAGCGCGTCGCCTTCGATGAAGCGCCAGCCTAGGTTCCTGGCGAGTGCCTCGCCCACGAAAGACTTGCCGCTGCCGGCCACGCCCATCAGGACGATTGCCTTCGGCGCCTCGCTCCTGAATTCGGTTCCCATCTTGCGATCAGGACTTGCCAAGCTCGGCAAGGCGGTCGAGCGCGCCTGCAAGGCCGGCCAGCGAAATTGAGAAGCTGATGGGCTTGCCGCCGTCCGCGACGGCCTCGAGCTGAAGCTGCTTGCCACTGCGCAGGGCGGTGATCATGGAAGCATCGAAGGAGACCGGCACGACGCAGCCGGCGGGAAGGCAGGTACGGAAAGCGAGCGATGGCAGGGGCTTGCCCTCGTCGACGCGCAGCACCACGCCCTTTTCGAGCGCCAGCCCGAACGGCAAGACGACAGCGCCTTGCGTCTTTCCATCGGCTATCGCGCCGAGCTCGATGGCGACCATGCGCTGGCGGCTCTGGGCATCCACCTGCTGCTGGGACAGGGTGCAGCGCTTGTTGTTGTCCTGCACCATGCAGGCGACAGTCCAGTCGCCATGGGTCTCGTTGAGCGAGGTGGCGCCGCCGGGCAATGTCGGAGCCTGCTGGGCATGGGCAGCCAGCATGCCAGCGCAACAGACCGTGAGGAAAGCCGATATTCTGGCAGAAGTCCGGTAGGGTGGTTTCACGCGCATGGATTCCTCAAATGAACAGGTCGTAGCCGCCGCGTCGGTGGCACGAGCAGGCCGCTTGATGTTCCGAAGCAGGTTGGCGGTGAATTTGCAAGGGCGGCGTAGTCGAACCTCAGCATGTCTCCCGAAGGGCGCAGCGGTTTCGGGAAACTGGACGTGAGCAAACCAAGAACCTGCAGCGTGTCGCGTGATTGTTTAACGCGATGCCTCTTTTTGGGCAGATTTCAACGATCGCACCCCTTCCGACAAACCTGCGGCAAAGGAGAAACGAAGCACGTGAGACGCGCGCAAGCCAGACAAGCCCGATCGGCCGAATATCGTACCTCGCGGCGGGACATCGGGCCACGTTGACGTGATGGGCGCGAAGCCCGATTCTTCACGAACATGTCTCATTTGTCGAAGGCGAGGTGCCGATGCGCCTGTTGCCCAGCATTAGCTTTGGCACCGAAACCTATCCGGAACGCGTCGCGAGACGACTGCGGATCATGAACATCGTCGCGTGGCTCGTGGCCGCGCTCTCGGCGTACTTCGCATTGGCCGGCCTTTCCAGCCCACCCGGTGTCAGGGCCGTGGAGGTGCCGGCCAACGGCGCCGCGGCCCTGTGCTTCGCGATGCTTCCGCTGCTGCATCGTTTCGGTCCGTTGGTTGCGCCGCTTGCATTCGTCGGCTTCGCCTACGCCTTCATCTTCTGGGTCGTGCTCGGTGTAGGAACGGGTGGAGGCGCCTGGCTTGGTTATCTTACCGCTGTCCCGCTCGTCGTGATAATCTTCGGCCCCCAATATCTCCTTCTGAATGCAGCCTTGACCGCCATTGCGGCCACGCTGATCATTATCCTTCACCTGATCGCGCCCGCCAGCACCGGCGTCTTGTCTGCCCATGCCTTGTTCTACGGCAATTTCGTCATAAACGTCGCGGTCGGCGTCGCCCTCCTGTTCATCGTCGTCAACTACGCAGCCCACCAGATCGCCAGGGCCGAAGCTGCCGCCGAGCACGAATATGCGAGGTCGGAGAATCTGCTGCTGGAGCTTCTTCCGCCGGCGATTGCCGAACGCCTGAAGGATGCCGAACCCGTCATCGCCGACAAATATGAGACGGCGTCGGTCCTGTTCGCAGACATGGCTGGTTTCACTGCCCGGGCAAGCGATCTTTCGCCGGAAGAGCTCGTGCGCTTCCTGAACCGCGTGTTCACCGAGTTCGACGGGCTGGTGGAGAAACATGGGCTCGAGAAGATCAAGACCACGGGCGACGCCTATATGGTGGTGAGCGGCGTCCCGAAACCGCGCCCCGACCATGCAGAGGCGCTAGCCGACTTCGCTCTCGACATGCGCGACACCGCGGCCGCGTTGCGCGACCCCCAGGAACGGCCGGTGCGGATCCGCATCGGCATGGCCAGCGGCCCGGTCGTCGCCGGCGTCATCGGCACGACGAAGTTGTTCTACGATGTATGGGGCGACGCGGTGAACGTGGCCTCGCGCATGGAGGAAACCGACGAGGCCGGAATGATCCAGGTCTCGCAGGAAACCTACGAATCGCTGAGCGGCAAGTTCGTACTGGAGCAGCGCGGCCCGGTGGAGATCAAGGGCAAGGGCCGGATGATCACCTGGCGGCTCATGGGAAGAGAAGAGCGCGCGGAGAGGGGCGGCGTGAGGTCCGCGACCGTGTACTCGTCTGATTAATCATTTCGCAATCGGCGAAGGTTGGAAAGTCGAAGTTGCCGGCTCGAACCGAGGAAGAGCCTGATAAAAATACCTACCTTGCCGACACCTGTCACTGCCCAGCTTGGCTGTACCGAACCTATTGCTCCTCACCATCGTGTCTATGGGGGAAACCAAATATCGATGTCTGTATCGCACCGGCAAGGCCAATCAACGATGCGTACGAGCGTTTGGTCTCGTCCGAGAGATTGCGGCGCAGGTGGCCGGTGTCCCGGTAAAGAAACTGGCGGTTTAACGACACGACGCAGCGGCCGTTGCGGCAAAGAGCGTCACCGGGCAACACCGAGACAGTGTTGGACGAATGCTCTTTCGCAATCGACGCAACCAGCTTGGTGGATTGAGCCATCGACCCATGATAGTGGGCGGCGGTTAGCTGACCGAGATCGCCACAGTCTCGCCGCAGCAAATTCAGAGGGCCGGCAAGAATGCACGACGTGGGCTGTACGGGAATACTTGGCACCTGGGCCACTACAATGAATCGCCGCCCAGGTTGCTCCGTGTCGCGGATCACCTTGCTTATCCCGGCCGATATCAGCCCCGGCCCGTCCAAGCTTTGGGGTAGAGAACCGTCTTGGTAGGCCAGAGTTTCCAGTGGCACCCATGCAGCCGATAAAACTACCAGACGGATAGTGGGATTGGCGCGGAGCCACCGAACGACATTCGTCCTTCTATCAGCACAGGTTGAATTGTAGTCGGGGTTTTCACCAATATCCCGGCGTATGTGTCCATCGAGGATAGCCGGGCAATAGGGATAGAGCAGGACGGCAACAGACTTCCCCTTAATCGCGGCCTCAACGAGGGGTGCCATATGCTCCGCATGGCTGTCACCCCAGATCACGCCCCTGATCTCGGCGCCTTCCCACGGGGCACCGAACGTACAGAAACTTCCCCCAAGTTCGGTGATGTAGGCCTTTCTCGGGCATTCCCATTCCCACATCCGATCGAGACTTGCCATCTTCGCCGCGTCCCCCGACAGACGATTGCTGAACCCTCCGGTCACGCCAACAGCGAACCCTATTATTGCTATAAGTCCAGCGGCTGAGAGGCCTGCCCCGATGGCGATGACTGGACGTGGCCAGGGGCGTCGAATCGGCTTTTCCACAAACTTCCATGTCAAAAACGCCAGTCCAATCGAACCGCCTAAAATCCAAACGGCCTCACTTGCTGTGGGAACTGCCCCATTCGCGTAATGCCTGAAGAAGACCAGGACCGGCCAATGCCAGAGGTACAAACTATACGAGATAAGGCCCACCCATCGCATGGGCGGAAGAGACAGTACCCATGAAGCTAGCGATGGCTGCCTTGGCCACACAAGAAGAACAGACCCTGCGACGGCGGGCATCACGTTCAGGCTAGCGATCGGCCAACTGGTGATGAAGAGACCTGATCCGATTAATCCCAACCCGACAAGGCCCATAGTCTCCGAGGCCCACCGGTTTTTTACTGCCGGCACAAAGATCAAAAGGGCTCCGACGGCCAATTCCCAGGCGCGAGCGTGTGGTTGATAAAACGCATAATTAGGGCGATGCCCCAATTTGTAGAACCAGACGCACCAGCTTACTACCACTACCGAGCCAACCACCGCCGCAATGATCGAACGGCGTTCTTTGGCAAGCCAGAAGCCCGCCGCGAGCGCAGCAGGCCATACGAAATAGAACTGCTCCTCGACACCAAGCGACCACGTATGTAAGAGGGGCTGTAATTCAGCCGCAGGATCAAAATAACCAGTGTTCTCATAGAAAAAGAAGTTGGCGAGCCCGAATGCTGCAAAGGCAGAACTCTTACCCATAATGGCATAGTCGCCCGGCAAAAGAATGAAATACCCCGCCGCTAGCGAAGCCGCCAGGACAACAAATAGCGCGGGCATTATCCTTCGCACCCGCCTATAGTAGAAGCTGGTGAGCGAAAGACCTTTGCCCTCGATCTCTTCAACTAGACCTTTTGTGATAAGATACCCAGAGATAACAAAGAAGACGTCAACCCCGGCGAAGCCACCTGGAAGTGCAGCCCCCCCAGACGTGAAAAGTTAGGACCGCCAGGACTGCGATCGCGCGAATGCCATCGATGTCGGAACGATACTTCATTGCTGGGCGGTTAGAGTGATCAGGTCTCAACGCAATAGGTTAGATGTGTTGAAACCGCAATCATCCCGTGTTCCCTTTAATGGACACCCAGATCATGCCAATTACACCGGCAATTATTATGCCGACGGCAGTAATGATCCCCTGCTTCTTGACCGTTTCGACCGATTCCCGCCACGCCCTCAGGTGCTGCATGTCACGTTGCAGTTCTATGGGGTCAGTCGAGTCGATTCCGAGCTTCACGAGGGTTTCGGCCACTGTCTCAGCGACAATCTTCCGAATATCGGCTTGTGTCATCGGCAATAACTTTCATAGCCCGCATTGTGGCGGCGCACCTGCATGATCGTCTCCGGTGTATCCCGGCTCGAATAGGTGATCGGCGGGAAGATCGCACATACGGCCTTAGTCCCGCCGGTACTTGTCGTCTGGCACGCCGTGACGACGGACAGCATTGCGAGCGCCGGCAGCCTCGGCAATTTCCTGGAGGTGCTTTTCATAGATATCGGCTTCCCTGGCCCGATTCGCGTTGTGTTCGGCTCTGGCTCCAGTGAGCCGGCCCTGGATAAAGCTGAAAAGGAAAGCGATGGCCGCACCGGCAGCGGCGAGCAGCCACGCGGTCATTTGGACCACCCAAATCGGCGTGCGAGAAGATACCAGCCTTCCGCAGCCAGCGGCGCGAGAAAGCCCAGGCCGGTGCAGACATAGCCGACCAGATCGGGATCGGCGATGATCGCCTGTTGTTCTTCCGGCAGGATCAGGCCCATGGCCAGCAGCGGGAGCGTAACGTATCGCAGGAAGATGCGAATGAAGGGGGCCAACTCAGGCTCCTTTCGAAATACGGGTGAAGCCCGAGACAAGGACGGCAATCAAGCGTGCGAGCCATCCGGTGGCCACAGCCGGCGATGGCCGGGCCTTGTTTTCCGCGTAACCGGACTCGAGCAGCGCCGCTTCGAATTGACGGGCAAAGCCGGCAATCAGGTCCGCACGATCGATGCCGTTCACCACGCGCCGCGCGTTGACGTGGTCGCTCTTGTCGAGATTGACGAAATCTCCCAGCTTCCTCCCCGTGAACGTGCCGAGCATCATGCCGTCGACGAGGATCCGGACGGCGATATCCGGACGCGCGGCAAGCTGCGGCTCTTTCAGCAAGTCGAGCCCGAGACGGCGGCTCCAATCCGCATAGTTTCGCCGGCCGGTGATCTGGACGAGGCCGCGTCCCAGGAACTTTTTACCGTCGCCCGCCACGACATTGCCGAGATCCTTGCGGCCTTCGTAGCGCTTCTGGGCGGCGGTCGGCCCCCAGATTTCTCGCATATATTTGTAGCGGCCGGTCTCGTGCCAGGCGGTGGCAAGAATATACGCGCACTGGTTGCGCAGAATGCCTCGCTTGAGACATTCCGAGATAATAAGGGGCGTGTGGCCCTGCTTGAGGTCCATGAAAACTTCCTTCGAATGTGAGAGGGATTGTGGGCCCCGAGCCGCCCGATGGATCAGGCTGCGGTCGGGACGATACCGGGAACTTCGATCACCTGCAGGCTTTCCCATCTGTGCTGGGCAGGCATCGTTTCCGCCACATGCGCGCGGATCGCGTCGAGCTGATTGCCCAGCACGGCGGTCACAGCAGCCTCGACCTGAGCTTTCGTGGCGGTGGCTGCAGGTATTTCCACGCCCTGGATAGTGATCCCGCTGGAAATGATTTGCGTGCCTGGAAAATCCGGGTCGGTCCAGGTGATGGTCCATTCGACGGCCCGAATTGTCCCGCTGTCGCCCTTCACCCTGGCGAAATCCCACGTGGCATTCAGCGCCATGCTTGATGTCTCCTCTCTATGGGCCGATCCGGGTGCGCCACACGCTGTAACGACTGAAAGTGGTGTCGCGTAGCGAGCCGCGGAAATACGTCCAGACATCCACCGTGTGACTGGTGGTATTTACGGGAAGCCCGCTGGCAGCAGTTATGCCGCCCCAGCGGATTGTGCCGTTGCCGCCGAAAAGCTGCCAGAACGTATTACCGTCGAAATATTCTCCGCTCGCCGGTTCCCTGATGATGGCGCTCTTGCCGTGGAACTGGCTCATGGAATAGGCCGTACCCGAGCCGCCCGCCCCGGCAAGCCACCGCAGAGGCCATTCGTCCATGCTGGCCGGTTGGGTCGCCGGACGGCCGAGTTCCACATTGGCTTGAGCGATGCTGACGGGGCCGCTCGCGGGAAGCGTCATCGATCGGCCTCCAGGGCCTCCACGCGCGCAGTCAGTTCTTTGATGGCCTCGATCAAGACGGGAACGAGCTTGTCATAGTCCACTGTGCGCCAACGTTCGTCGCCGTTCGCCGCATCCTCGATCGATCGGCCGACGATCTCCGGAAGGACCGCCTCGACCTGATCGGCAAGCACTCCGATATCACGCTTGCCTGGTTGGCCAATGAGCGCCGTCCTGCCATTCCATGTGAATCGCACCCCATCGAGCCGGTGGATGATCCAGAGAGCGTTTTCGATGCGCTCCACATCGTCTTTGAGGCGGGGATCTGAATAGGCAGTGACATTGCCCGCCGAAACGAGACCACCATCGGGGCCCTGATAGAGCCGCCAAGCGTTGCTCGACCAGCCGCCCCAACCGAAGAACCCGTCTGGGCGAAGGTGAAGCTTGATGCCGTAGGCCCCCTGGCAGTGGAACGCTATCGAGGCCACAGCACCATCACCAGCGCCACTCACATTGCGAACCTCAAAGGACCCGCTGCTGTCACTTGCGGCTGTACTGGCGTTGACGCCGTAGCCGGTCAAACGGCCAGTCATCGTGCCACCAGAGAGGTTCAGCTTGGTATTGAGACCAGCGACCGTCGCGATCTCCTGTCCGAAGACGTAGCCCTTGCTAGAATCACCAGCCAACAGAAGCGGGTAGTTTCCAGTATTCCACGTTATGTCCCGATTGCGGTCAGCCAAAATATAGAAATTATTGTAAGCGGCGTGGAGAAAGAAACCATACCCAGTGTTGCTGACCATATAAAAATTCACGTAGTCAGACGGGGATTGGACAGTCAAACCATTCTCAAAGCTACCTTGGAGCCTCGAATTGATCACCAGCTTATTGGCGGCGACCGAGCCGTCCGCCCGCAGGAAGGATGCGGCGTCACTCTTGTCGACCTTCTGATCAAGTTGTTCCGAAAAATCGACGGACACATTGGCGATGGCTGCGTCGGCCTGAGCCCTGGTATAGGCATCGATGATGCCGTAGCCGGCAAGCGTTGTCGCCTTGCCGGCTTTGCCCCGCAGTTCCTTGTCGACCTCGTTGCGCCAATCGGCCGAGAACACGGACGGCATGGTTCAGCCCTCGAGGAGCGGCGTCGGCGCGCCGTGCATCTGCGCCAGCAGTACTTGCTGATTCATCTCGTTGGCCTTCACCATCTCGTTGCGGAAGCTTTCGACCGCCGCGCCGGTCTGCCGCTGCTGCCCGCTGCTTTCGATCAGCAGCAGCGGCAGGAAGGCGATGGCGCAATTCCACTCCTCCACGTCTTTGCCTGTGTTGGTGTCCTTGCCCTGTATCTTGCAGAAGAACTTGCATTGGAGTTGAACACAGTTCTTGCCGATGAGCGGGCAGAAGTCGCCGACCTTGAGCTGCATAGTCACGCCGCCTTTTCGCAGATGATCACGTCGACATACTGAACGGCGAGGTCGGTCGTGTGCGAGTGCGCTTCGCCGCTGAAAGTGTGGGTGTGGGGTTGGTTCTCGCCCTGTGCATCGGTTGTGCCGGCATTCATATAGGCTTGGTGGGTGTGGTTGCCCTGGCTGTCGGTCCAGCCATTGATGTTATGGTTATGGGCCCCCGCCGGTGCGACTCCCGACGTTCCGGTATTGCCATTGCCTCCGCCCTGTACGAATAGATTGCTGCCACTCTGCATCCAAACTAATGGGCTACCCTGCGCCATGTTGTGGCTATGGCTGCCCTGAACGTCCGTTGAACCTGCCACATTGTGCGCGTGGGTGCCGGTAGCATTTGTTGCTCCCCGAAGGTTACCAGGTCCATGTGTGTGAGAAGGCATTTGCGCGACTGTAAGCGCCGTACCGCCCACTGTCCCGCTCTGAATGACGCTTGTGGTAGGCGTTGCACTCGAAAACACCGCGGTGAAGGTGACAGAGCCACCTGTCGTCACCGTGCCGTTGACGAGGCGCAATGCCTTGTTGTCATGCGACGTATCCTTCGTCCAGCCGGTCGGCGCGGTCGATTGCTGGAAGAGCAGCCGAGTGCCAGCCGGGAAGGCGTCGATCTGGTTCCCATCGAGCACCTTGCTGAATGGCGCGAACAGTATCCAGGCGCCGGCGCCACCGTTGGCCGTGGCCGAGTAGACGACGGTGTACACGCATCTGGCCTTGAGGTCGTTGGCAGCAAGATCGACATCGGTAGCCGCCCCCATGGCCCGGACAGCCTTGGAACCGAGACCATTGACATTCAAGGTCACGGCAGCGGTATTGTTTGCCGACGTGCGAAACGTGAGCATCCGGCCGTTAGCCAGCGACGTAAAGGCCGAGTTGGCCATCAGCATGATCGCGTTTGCCGTTCCTGCGGCGGTTAATGTACCGGTGATGTCGTCGCGCCACTCGGCATTGCGACCCATCATCTGCCGTGCGCTATCATTCACCGTGTCGGGGAACTGGCCTTCGCGCCAATCGATATCGCCGTCGGCCACATCGTTCTCGCCGGCGAGCTTGCTCCAACTGTAGATACTTCCCGGCATCATGGCCTCCTAAATTATCCCTTGGCTGCCGCCAGCGCGATGCCGTCTCTCCAGAAACTCGGCGACGTGCTGGTGCAGGGGCGGCACTATCCTGGGGGCCGGCGGCATCGGCCTTGGTTCGGGCGAGCTTCCCGCCGCGGGCGTCATTGCCGAGAGCAGCGGGCTCAACCTCTCGTCAGCGGTCTTCAGCAGTTCGAACAAGCCGTTCCGTTTGACATCGGCTTCTCGCAGCCCCTCCCAGCGATCCTTCGGAGCCTGCAGCGTGGCGGATGCACGGGAAGTCGGGCTGTTCCCGGGCAGGTCTGGCGGAGCTGCAGCCCTGCCTGTCTGTGTTTGTCGGGCCCGTCGGTCTTCGAGTGGAAAGGTCAGTAGAGAGGTCATGTCGTTTCTCCGAAGAGGGAAAGAGTGGCTGGCACGGCGAACGGCCGGCACGATGGAGCAAGCCGTTGCGGAGCACTCGCTCGCCTTGTCTTTTCTCTGGGAAAGATGAAAGCAAGCGCCCTTAAACGTGCGGCTATCTCACCGCCATCTCGTAGTTTACCGCCTTGATGCCGCCTTCCGTCTCCACCACCGCCTCGGGGTGCAATTCCTCCACCTCGTCGGCCATCAGGCCGATCTGCATGGCCGGCTCGCCCTTGTAGCGGTAGGCGTAGACGGGCAGGCCGTTATCCAGCATGCCGACCCGGCGGATGTCCTCCTTCAGCCGGCGATCGGAATGCACGAGCTTCGCCAGGCCGCCGAGAATGCCTCCGATATCCAGAGGCTGCGTCGACTTGGTGGTCTGCGTGCCCCAACTGCCGGCCGTGCCGGTGCCGGTGGAGAGAAGTCCGCCGAGGCGCTGCCAGGGCGACATGTCGGTCTGGGTCCACTGGTTGATCAGATCGGTGAGCCGCTGCTGCGTGCGCTGGTCGATCTGGTTGCCGATTCCCATCTGCTGCTGCGCGTCGAAGATCTTGTTGTTCTGGATATTGCCGAGCTGGCCGATCATGCCGAGCATGTTGTTGAAACCCTGGTTCTCGAGGCCGGCGGCGCCCATCATGTTGCCGAAGCGCTGCTGCCCGAGCTGGCCGAGTTGCCCCGCCGCGGCGAGCCGATTGGCGATATTCTGCGACTGCGCATTCATGCTGTTGCCGATGTTCTGGCCCTGGATGCCGGCAAGGCCGGAAGCCGCACTGCTCTGCAGGCCGAGCCGGGCCTGCTGGGCGTTCTCCAGCACGCCCGCCGCCTGGATCTGACGGTCGCGCTCCTGGCTGTAGTTCTGGTTGCGCAGCTGGTTGGCGTAGTTGGCGACCGAGTCCGACACAGTCCCCTGATGCGCGGCTGAGCCATAGCGTCCGCCGGCTGCGAACATCTGGTTCGTCTGGGTCGCGACGTCCTGGGCTCCCTTGGCGACGATATCGTCGAGATAGGGCGAGCCGCCAAGATACTGCCCCTGGGCGGTGCCCTTCAGATATTGCTCCGCCGCGCCGGGCTGCCCGGCCTGGTTATAGATATTCTGGTAATTCTGCTCGCTCACCTGGCCGGGAACATTGATCTGGGCGGGGTTCTGGAATTGGCTGGCGGCCTGGTTCATCCAGTCGTTCGAACCACCGCCGTTCATGATCTGGCCAATGACGTTCTGGGTGGTCGCACCCTGACCGCCCTGCGCGATCGTCTGATTGGCGGCGGCAATCGGGGCCGTCTGAAGCTGCCGGTTCATTTGGTTGTAAGCTTCCGACCCGGGCTGGCTCCATGCCGGCTGGCCGGTATTGGTTGCCGTGCCGCTCGCCTTGCCTTGCGTCGAGTTCGTTGCGTTGCCCATGCTATCGACCTCCCCCGCCGCGACTGCCGGGCTGTTCCATGTCCCATTGCAGGGGCGTGAGCCCCGGATTGTTGTAGTTCATCGCCATCCACCGCTCGGCCTGGGATTTCAGGATGGGGTGATCGGACTGCTGGTAGCCGCGGACCCATGCCGGTATGAATCGATCGAGATCGGCAGAGGCTGACTTGCCCGGTCCGGCGATTGCCTGAGCATTGCGCTGAGCAGCCTGGTCGATCATCGGCTTGATGTTCGGCACCAGGGCATCGATCGACTGGTTGGAAATCGGCGTGCCGCCATAGCCGGTGGCGGCCAGCAGCGAATTCATGCCGCCCAGCGTCACGTCCGAGAGCGGCGCCTGCGTCGGCCCGTCATAGACATTGTGGCCGATGCCGGCATCGTAGAGCCGCATGCCCTCGGAAGCGGCCTTCGTCAGCAGGGGCTTGGCCCATGCCGGCGGTTCGCTTGTCTGTTTGGAAGTCGTCGATTTTCCCATGTCACAATCCCTTGCGCCAGATGACAGCGGTTTCCCGGTAGCCGAGCGGCTCCATCAACCGTTTCCAACCCTTGCGACCGACGAGCTGAGCTTCCGTGGCCCCATGCTCCCGCGCCGCCCATTCCTCGATATGCAGGAGAAGCGGCATGCATTCGGCGAGCCGCTCGCCACCGACCTCCGCCAGCAGCAATTGTTTCTTTCCGGTGGCGTCGATCGTCACGATCTCCGTTACCGGCGTCAGGATCACCCGGCCGCTCTCGTCCGTGACGATCCAGAGCTGGCGGCGGCCCTCCGCGCATTGCTGGAGGATATGCGCGACGCTCTCCTCCTCGGCAAAGCGGCGGCAATATTTCTCGAGACAGCCGACGATGCCCGGCCACAGCGGAGCGATCTCCGCCGCTGTCATGGTGGTGGAGAGACGGATGGTCAGCACAATAGGCTTCCCCTCTCGAAAACGAGGTGGTTCTGCTAGGTTTCAGGGTTCACGGAAGTGCCGTCTGCACCCTCGGGATGACCTTCCCGCAGACCAAAGAATTGCTGCGCCTGTTCCTGCGTAAGTAGGCCGGCTGCAACCGCGCCACCGATGCCGTATTTCTGTCCTTCGGGACTCCTCAGAAAATTCATGATTCTCTCGAGCCACTGCTGATCGGCGAATTGCCAGACGTTGCCTAGCAGCATTGAACGATCAGCATAGGCCCGGTTCTCGCGAACAGGGCGTGTCGCCGCCCAGTTGGGAAACATGATCTCGCGTGGGATCGGCTTCATGAAGCTGCCGAGATAGATCCCGGGTAATGTTGCATTGTAGGTCGGATGCGGCACCAGTGGCTTCGTGTTAATTCCTGCCCCCGGAAAGACTTGTGCGATGGCAGATCCCGAGGCTCCGGATAAACGGTTGAGCAATTCAGGTTCTGTCAGCGCGTACCGCGTCGAGGCAATGTCTGGGAAGCCTAGCTTCTGGAATCTGTCCTGAGCCATCAATTGCGCGAGATAGGTTCGCGCGTCTCCCGGTTTTGCCATCCATTGATCCGTCAAATTGTCGACACCCGGAAAATCCGGATATCTTAGCCGCATATCAGCATCAAACGATGTCTTGGCCAATTTTGTCACTGGAGCCAGCTTCATCTGTTCACGGATCGCCTCCGTCATCATCCGGCTGTAGTCAAGCGAGCGTGGGCCCATCGACGTGTACATCAGATAAACTGGAACGCCTGCCTGCCCTGCCCAATCGATACGGTCGGAGAGCCGCGAAAGCGCGCCTGCTTCCGATGCCCACACATCCGGATTGTCGCGCATGAGTTTGAAACCGCCCTGCAGGTTGACCGGCTGTTCAAACCGGTAACCATTGATACCGGCCAATTCCTTTCCAGCGATCGTGCGGTCACCGACGGCAGGGATGATAATGCCGCCCTGAAGCCTTTCCGGCCAAATGATCTCGTCGGGCTTCAAGATCCGCTCGTTGCTATAGATCGCGTTCATCTCTTCGAGGGGGCGCTTCAGCTTGGTTAGGCTGATCGGATGGCGGAATGTCTTGGCAACCGCATCACCCACCTTGCCGGCTGCGCGGCCAAGGTTCGGGATTAAGCCAGCCCCGGATAGCATAGCGGTGAGGATGTCCCCGCGCTCCGCGGCGCGAGCCGACTCTTCTTTCGCGGTCAGCGTCCCGAACGGGGTGATCCATTCGAGCAGATCTCGCGTGCGGCGTCCGAAGTCTTCGGCGAAGTATTTTGGTGCACCCAGCGCCTTCAGCCCCGAGCCGATACCGACCGCGACGTTCTCGGAAAGAGTCGGCATGCGGGAGTCGATGCCGTATTTCCCCTTATAGACATCCTCCAGCGAGGTGGTGAAGAACCGCTGCAAGGCGGGGAGCCAGCCGCCGTTCTGTGACCCAGCCCGAGGTGGATCGCTCCGCGGCGACAGCCCATCAGGCTGCTCGCCTTCCCGCAACAGGTCGAAAATGCCCGCCATTAACCCGATCTCCCCGGTACGTCTGAAATGGACAAGATGACGTCGAGCGCGTTCGCCGTGCCCGCCTGCACGCGGATCTCGTCGTTCTCGGCGAGTGCGAAGGCTTCGAGCGGCAGCCAGAGCTGGCCGTTGGCGGGCACGACATGCTGGAAGAGCAGCCGGTATTCCTCCTCGGCGCCGGCGCTGAACCAGCTCACCGTCGCAACGGCATCCGTGCCGGTCACGTTGGTGAGCCTGAGCCCGATCACCTGGATGTATCCGACCGCCCTGAACATGGTGGTGTTGGTCGTCGTCGCGAGATGCCCGCCGACCAGCCGGCAGGCATCGGAAACGAAATTCCCGCTCATTTCTGCCCCTCGGATTGTTGCTAAAAATCGTTCCTGAAGCGGCCCGGTCAGGCCCTGAGGCTCGTTGGATTGCCATCCCTCAATGAGAAAGGGAGGTGCGGAACCCTCCCTTCAGTCATAGGCCATCTGTTCAGGTCGTCGCTCGGCCACCAAGCCCCGCCAATGAGCTAGGTGGTCCTGATCCCTATCACTTGGAGCTGACCGCTCTCATGAACGCAGTGATGTTGGCGGTCGCTGTCAGCACCGATCAGACGGCAGGCATCGGAAACGCAATTCCGCTCATCGCTTGTCCCGTTCGGCGAGGTAGCCCATCAGACCGACCGGGGCCAGCGCCGCGGCAAGGCTGTTGAACTGGATGATGTCCTTGAACAGAGGATGGGTGTTGACGCGCTCCCTCCACCATTTCGCGGCCTTGGGAGCGACTGTCTTGACGTAGTTCGGGTCAGCCAGATAGGCCCGCCCAAGTTCGGCGGCGAGTTCCGCGTCGGCCTCCGGCCCCGGTTTGTAGCCGAGTTTTTCCGGCTTATACCTTGTAGACCTTGCGTGGAGTGCGTTCGAAGTCAACGCCACGTTGACGGGCCATATTGAGGTCGGGATTGTTGAGGTCGTTATAGACGAAATTGAGTTCGGACCTCGCGCCCTTGGGAATATTGGCCTTTGGGTCTGATTTCCATTCGCGCGCCAAGCTGTCGAACATGTGACCCATTTCGTGGGCCGTCACCATGTCCTTCTTCTCGGGAGGAAGTGTCTTGAGGACGTAAATGTCGCGCTCAGGATCGCCTGTGGGAGAATAACGTTCGCGATACGCTCCTACTGTTCCTCTTGGAAGCGCTCGCGCCTCAACTGCCTCAGGCCGCGAGCCAATCGTTGCCTCTGTGACGGCGTCATATTGCGACGGTGGGAGGGGGACATCTTCTCCGCCCACCGCTCTTCGGCCGACAACTCTTTCGGCGGTGAGGGGTCGACCGTCAACGTCTTCGAGGAGTCTTCCGGTTTCATCCGCTTTGGCTCCGGAGGGGTAGTCGAGCTCGAATGCCCTGGCTGGTTTGACCGGCGGAGCATAGACGCTCACCGAGCGGCTCGCCAGCTTTTTGATGCCTTTGCCGGCAAAATCTCCGGCGATGGGCGCCAATCCAGCAAGCGTTCCCAGCCCAAGCAAACCGGCCTCGATATCGCTCCCCCTGTTCCACGCTCGCCTGGTTTCATCTGCCTCCGCCCCTTCGCCGACAAATGGTATGAAGTCGACAAATTCACCGACTGCGCGCGAAATGTCCTGTTGGCCATATCGACCGACGCCCAATGCAGCCGCCAGGTCGGCCTCGCCCCAGCCGATGCGCTCGCGCAGAGACGGATTGTAGGACGTCAGTTCACCGAACGGCCTTGGCTCTATTTCTGCCATCTGTCGTTGCTTCCCTGTCATTGCTGCCCTTCGGGTTGGGCGTCAGGCTCGACGCCATGCACCGCCGTCCATTGCTGGCCGGATGGGATCGTCACCTCGAAACGATGGAAACGGCCGCTGGAGCGCGCCGGAATGAGGCCGGTACGTTCCGACAAAATGGCTGGATTGCTCCAGCTCGACGGCCCACCTGCCCTGTCCTTCACCGCAATCCGGCCCGAGGCGGTCGAGGCATCGCACAGCGGCGTGAAGCCGTTGACGAAGCTCCGCTTGCCGGTCGTCAGCTGGACATCGCCCGTCTGCAACGTTGCCGGCAGCGGATCGCCGGAGAAGAAGCCGAGGCGGAAATCGGTGTCATAGGCGGCGATCGTCGGCGTGCCGCCGCTCCAGGCGCGGCTGTCGAGCGAGAACGGCAGTTGGTCGAGCGGAATTCCAAGCGATCTCAGGCTCTCCAGCGTGTAGCCCGGCGTGGTCGCATCGATCAGGCCGGTCATGATCCTGTTGGGTTTGAGCAGCGACCAGCGGTCGACGCCATAGTGGTAGAGCAGCACCTTGTCGAAGGAGTTCTCGAGCGTGTTTCCGATCGAGCGATAGGCCCAGTAGACGATCTTCCGGTTGGGGTCCTCGCTGCCATAGACATTGTAGATCTCCTGGCGCGAGATGTCGTCGATGAAGGAATTGTCCACCCGCTCGATACCGATGCCGACTGGCGGAACGCCGTAGCGGTAGAAGCCGTCGTCCGACAGGTAGAAGATGCCGCTGCCGGTCGCCACCACCGACCGCGGCGCCATGCAGCCATGGTTGGTGAGCGTCTGCTGGAAGGTCATGACCATCGGCGTTTCCAGTGCCAGCTTGCCTTCCCGGACGCTCTCGGCATGGAAGATCACGCAGCCGTTCACGCCGCCGGCGAACCCCATGATCTCGCCGCCGTCGGGGAATGCCTGGAAGTCGGAAGACCTCTGCCGCGGCGTCCAGAATTGCGGCTGGTTGAGGCCCGACCACTGGACCATGCGCTGGTTTGTCGCTAGATGCGCCAGCATGACGAAATCGCCCATCGAACCCACGAATTTGGCGCGCGGCGCGTCCTGCGCGAGATCAGCGAAGCGCACGGGCGAATTGAGGTCGATATACTGCACGGGATCGACGCCGTTGGTCGCGATTAGCCACGAGCCGTATTGAGCGAAGGACCAGCGCTCGGAAGCTGGCGTCAGATAGCCGCCGGCTCTCGACACGTCGATCCAGGCGAGCGTAGCCCCGTCGAACTTCATGAGCTTTGTGGCCGTGCCGGCAAATAGCAGGTAGTTGCCGTTGACGACATAGGCGAGATACGAGCCTTGCGGACGCTCCGGCAACGGCTGCGAGAGCGCCGTGAAAGAGGGGAACGGCCCATAGCCGCCATGAATCGGCAGCACGTTTTCCAGTGAATCGGCAACGTCCGGATCGAAGGACGAACGGTCCGGTGCATAGTTGGCGAAAGAGATCAGGGCCATTCGACATCCGCCGCGTTATAGCTTCCGCGCAAGGGTTGGCCGATGCGCTGCAGCATGGGATCGACAGTGAGATTGCCGCGCTTCGAGCGGGCGATGGCGTTCTTCACCTCGGGCAGGCCGGCATTGAGCACGGCTTGGAACTGGGCGGCGTAGGGGCTGTCGCGGATGAACAACCCGCCCCAGACCAGCACGGCTGCGAGATAGATGTCGGGGTGGTTGGTGAGCAGCCAGTTGGTCGGCGAGCTCTCCGACAGCCGATGGAATTGCGAGAAATGGAGCCGGAAGGGATAGTCTGCATTCAGCGGCCGGTCGAAGCCGATGGCCTCGCCTTCCCTCGCCCAGAAGCGAGGGCGGCCGGGGATAGCCACCAGCGGAAATGTGCCGGAAGCCTTGGGTGTCAGTTCCACCTCGTTGGCGCCGGGCCGCGCCAGGAACAGCGAGATCGGGTGCTCGCAGGATAGCGACGAGATGTCGATGCTTCGCGAGCCTGCGACCCCCGCCAGCGAAGTGTCGAGCCGCACCGGATCGAGCTCCCGGTTGAGCCGCGCCTCGGCGAGCGCGATGAAGTCAGCCGCCTCGCCCGTCAGATCGGCGCGCGCCATCCAGTTGGCGACGGCCGCCTTCAGCTCGGCATGGTTATTCAGCGCCATCGGGCATCACCTTGGCTGGGGTATCCACGAATCCGTCGGGAATGATCTCGCCCGCTTCGAACAGGCGCGCGCCTTCCGTCGAATACATCCAGGTTGCGCAATAGGCCGTAGTGACCGAGTTCGTCGGTTCCTTGCGGCAGGGACGGCCCGAAGGCCGCCCCCTTTTTCGTTCGGCGGTCAAGCCGGCGCCCCGCCGCTCATGCGGGTGGCAAGGCGCGGATCGACCGCCTTCACGCCGTAGAGCACATCAAGACGCCATTTCGATACGTCGTTCACCCCGTCATAGACGGGAATGACGCGCACGCGCGTGCCGTTGTAGGCGCGGCGAGCGACCTCGACGGCGCCGGGAGGGCTTTCGAGGTCCACCATTACAAGCGAGAAGGCGTTCTTGTGGAAGGCGAGATTCTGGCGAAAGGTGCCGCCGCCCGCGCCCGCTACGGTGATCGCCGCATTGTCGGCGGGCGCCGCGCTGACCGTCTGGAAGGCGCCGCCGTCGATGATGGCCGGGCTGATGGTCAACGACGCATTGCCCGCGCCATCGGAATCGGCGTCCGACACGATGACGAACTGGCGCAGGAAGGGCAGCCTAGCCTTGGTCACCGGATTGACGGCGAAGACGCCGGCAATGGTGAACACGTCGCCTGCCTTCAAAATGCCCGCCTGGGAGGCCGTCCAGCCGTCGGTCACCAGCGTCTGCTGGTTGCTATCCTTCACCGCGGCATAGCTCGACTTCTGGTCGGGGCCGTTGACCAGCGGTGTGCCGGTCGCCACACCCACCGAATGGGTCGGCACGTTCTGCGACATATAGGTGTCGAGACCGCCGATGGTGCCGAGCGAGCCGTTGCGATAGGCGCCCTTCGCCGCGTCCTGGATGTAGAGGGCGGTCTGCGAGCCGAGCAGGCCCCAATGATCGGCGGGCGAGAGGATCGCGCAACGCTCGTCGGTGGGCACTGCACCCTCGTCGAGACGTTCCGGCGCCAGCGCGAAGTCCTTGTAGTTCTTCACCGTCGCCCCGGGCGTGCCGACCCAGGAGGGCACGGAAGCGTAGAGCGCCATCAGATCCCGATCGATCTGGTTGGCGAGCTGGATCAGCGCCGGCTTTATGACGCGCTCGGACAGGTCCTCGATGCGGAGCGTCAGATCCTGCGACGTGAACTGGAAGTCGACGCCCTTGAGCTTGTTGACGACGATCTGGGTCTTGCCCTCGATCACGTCCTGAGTGGACATGACCGGGCCGTCGCGCACCGTAAAGTCGGCCGGCTTGCGGATGGAGATCGTGTCGCCGACCTTGTAGCCGTTGATGCGCTTCGTGAAATCTTCTTCGTAGCCGCGAAACACGTTCTTGGCCATGACGAGGTTGTTATCGAGAACCATCACCGCCTCCTTGGCGACGATGTCCGCTGTCAAAGTGGTATTTGCCATTCAAGAGATCCTTTCAGCGAGGTCGCCGCCTCGCCGCATTGGGTTTGGGTCTAAGCAGATTCGGAAAAGTGTCCCGCGGTTTTCCGGACAAAACCTGCGGCAAAGAAGAAGCTAAGCAGGTGAGGCGTGGGCGAAACCACGCAAGCCGGCTTAGCGGCCCCGGCGCATCTGCGACGTGCGGTGCTCGGCGTATTCCTCCATCGACATGTCGTGCAGCGACTTGCCGGCGGAGGGGCTGGAACGGCCGCCGACCATGGAAAGCGGTCGGGCGGTGCGTGCTGTCAAAGCCTTGGGGGCGGTGGCTTTGTTGAGGGCCTGTTCGCCGATACGGGCGAGATGGAGGAGGTTGTAGACCAGGGGGGACATGGCATCCCTCAGGTTCTGGTCTGTCGCTCCTTTCGACCGTGCGAATTCGATGATCTGGAGATCGAGCTCCGGCGACCATCCCTTGATGTGCCTGCGGGCAAAGTCCTGGGTTTCCTCGAAGCGCCTTGCAGTTTCCTGTTGCGCCATCTGGGTCCGCCAACCCTGCCGGTGGTGGAGATCCTCCGCGAGCTGGCCGCGCTGTTCCTTCAAGGTCTGGTAGCGCATCCAGTGCTGCTGCGCGCCGCTCGGATCGTTGGCGGCGAGCTGGTTCCAGTCGAGCTGGGCGTATTGCTCGAGCGCCGTATCGAGGGCGACGAGCGCCGCGCGCGACGTGATTTCCTCGTCGCCTGCCTGGGCCTGCTGGCGGATATGGCTCGCCACATCCTCCAGTCCCCGGCGCTGCTCGGCGAGCTCCTGCGTCTTACGCGTATAGTCGGCTTGCATGAGAAAACCGCCCTTGAGAGCGGCCGGCACCTGATATTGCTTGCCGTCGAATTCGATGACCTCGAATTCCTCGACGGGTTCCGCCTGCTCCTCCTGGTGGTTCTCCAGGCCGGGTTCGATCGGCTCGTCCGCCTCGATTGCTGGGGCCTCCAGTTCGTCGGCAAAAGGATATTGCTCGTCGGTCATGACGATCATCACTCCGTTTCGGTTGGTGAAATTTGGGAGGTCTTGAAGCGGCTTGTCGCGCCGCCGGGGGATTTCAGAACTGCTGACCGCCCGCGTGAGATTCTTGCTTTTCCCGAGGCATCAGGTAGGGAGCCAATGTCACGCCGCCTAAGGTAATAAGCGGGAGTTGGCCACGGATGGTTCGCTTGAATACATCGCGAGGGTCCATTTTTTCCTTTATAGCCGTCAACAGCAGGCTATCTTTGTAAAAATCCATGAGTTTCTTCGAGGGGTCGGAGCGTAGACCGGTAAGTTCGGCGCCACCCAGCCATGCCGATGCCTCCGCCTGGGCGGGCGTCATTCCCAACTCGCGGGCGATGCCCTGAAAATACTGCTCCATCGCTGGATATTCATTTCTCCTTGGTGCCGGTGACCAATAGGAGGGTTGACTCAGTTCCTCGGGGCTAATCAGTCCGGCGTTATATTCTCTCCTGATGTTGCGCGAACCGCCCGACTTTATCGGTAGGAACGTGGTGAGAAAACGCGTGTCACCCGATAGCATCGCCGCCTGTCGAAAAATGTTCGAATCGACGGTCACCGGGAGATAGTTGCCCTTCGCATTCGCGCTTATGGATACCGATTTCGGAAATCTGAGCGGATCGAGTCCCCCGCTCCACACCCGCTCGACGTTCCTGCGGTGCAGCGCCTGGGCCCGATGACCGTAGGGATACGGGTTAACGTCCGGCAGCCGCCGATCGCTCAGAGTATAGTAGAACGAAGTATTGCGAAGGTTTTCCCGCGCCCTGGAGAGGGCAGTCGTGGCGCCAAAGAGATCGAAGAAATGATCGAAGCGCTGGCCGCCCTCCAAGTCTTTTAGCTCGTCGATGAATGCCAGTCTGAGCGGTTCCGCATTGAGCCAGTCCGGTCCGCCCATGCGGATACCGCGCTCTATATTCTCGATGATCTTGTCGCGCACGTAGCGATTGGCGGTCAGATCGGCGATACGCGACGGTACGCCCCGAGGAGGATCGTAGCGCGGGATTGGCGTTTGCGCCACTTGCGGGTGAACACCTTCGCGGAACAGTCCCGCCAATTCGCTATAGGGCGTCTCCGATGCTGTCCCAGGCTTCGGCTGCGCTGGTACGGACATCAACCTGTCCCGCTTTTGGGATGGCGTCGTGATCACACGCACCTTCTCCGGCGCATTGTTCGGCACGTTCGCTACAACATGGCCCTCGCGTGACACCATATCGGCATCGGTGGCGGTCCGATCTGGAACCGTGTGGGTGGGGGCGTTGCCCTGCTGGTCGATGATTGCCCGTGGCTTGTTCTCTACCGGATCTGAAACAGGCGGCAGCTTACCACGAACCGGATGATCGCGGGGTATTGGACTGTGCGGTACTGTCGGCTGAACACCGTCGCGAAGTATTCTCGCCAGTTTGCTGTTGGGCGGCACCGAGGGAAAACTTTGCTGCGGCGGTGCTGGCAAAGAGCCCACCCCGTCCACCACACGGGATGTCATCGGCTCCACTTTCACCTGCCGCTCGGCATTCGTACCTGCATCCTCAACGATAGAGGCTTCGCGCATCACGATCGGTGACACCACATCGGCATCGATGTCTGACCTCTCCGGACCGGTTTGTGGGAAGGTGCCCTGCTGCTCTGCAATCGCTCCGGGATTGCCTTCGATAGGACCTCCCACCGCATATCGCGTCCCCTCGCTTTCGGTTATCTGTCCAACCGCGTCCGGCGCACTCTGGGGTTGTAGCGTCTCGGCTCGGACTGGCGCGCGAAGAGCATGCGGACCAGTAGTCATGCGCAGGATGCCGCCAGGCAGAAACTCTGCACCCAACCCCAATCCAAAGCGAACATGCGGCTCGTATTGCGGTATGGTCCGCCGTGCTATCTGGCCGCCGGTTTCACTGAGAAGTGCCGGAAGCAGCCATTGTATGCCCTTGCGGACCGGACCGCCTCCCACTAACAGTCCCGGTAGGAATTCGGCGGCCGTAGCCGTATATTCTTCAGCCGTGGTTTTTGGTTTGTATGGTGCGCCAATGACCTTCGTCGTGGCCGCGGTCACTTCCTCGGCTGTCGGCACAGAACGGAACTGGCGTGCTTTATTGATCCCGTCGATGGCGGCCTGCGCGCCTGGCGCATTCAGCCAACGCGCTATCGCTTCAGCGGCTGCAAACTGTACTTCGCGGGCAGTCCCGGGAAGGCTGGGTATACCTTCGACCAAGCGCCGCAAGCCGGTACCTACGGCCGCCAAATGCCCCCCGGCCTCCTCCCTAGGCTCGCCCTCCTGTGCGGCGAGCGCTTTGCGAGCAGCCGCCTCGTCAGGAGCTGTGATCCGGTGGCGGGTCCCATCCTTGGCGGTTAGGACGAAATCAGGCATTCAAGCATCCTCTCGATTTTTATGGCTCTGTCGTTCGCCCGCATTCGTGGCGGCCGTGCCGAGGTGCGGCACTGGGGAGATGACAAACGGGGACGATAGCGCTGCGAAGGGCCTGTTGAGCCGCTTCACCTCGTTGGCTGCCGCTGACGTGGATCGATTTCACCGTCGGGCAGCCGGCCGCCTGGGAACGGAATGGGATACTCGGATCACCTCGCCGCCACTTCGCTCGGCTCGGGTCCGAATATGACGAAGCTTCGCTGGCAGCTGCCAGTTGTCAGCGCTGGCGATTTTGGAAGCCGTAAATGCAGATCGTCATCCACGGACCCGCAGGCGAGCGAAGCGAAGCCGAAGGTGATCCGTGGATCCATTCCGTGCCTAGGCGGCCGGCTGCCCCACGGTGCAGAACTCTCAAGAGCGACAGAGCAGCAGGAACGTTCGGAATAGCGTTAGCGCGATACTGCGATTTGTAGATCGCCTACCCCCAGCGGGCTTCATCGACCATCACTCTTTTCCGGTGTTCTACCCTCTCTCGTGCACTGCAACTCATGAAGAATGCACGCTATCGCAGGCGTTGAGCAGGTGACCCCTCCCCACTCCCGCGTGCAAATGGAACAACCGTCAGTGAAATCAATGCATGTCTTGTTCTCGTCGAAAAACTTCTCGACGATTTGCCCTACAGTCTCAGGAGGGGTGTTCTCGCCTTCTTCCGGGAAGGCTCGGCCAAGCATCACAGCCGAAGCCAGCATGATCGTCAATCCAACCCAGATGCAACGGCCCGTGCGCGCCGCCATCCGATAGTCCCGCCGCAATCTATTTGCTCTCGGCATCGTCCTGCTCCCCACCGGCTAGATTTTAACACGCAACAGTAGCACCATTAGATTATAAAATCTATAGTTGTAGTCAACGATCGATGATCGATACGCCAGGATCCATCCGAACGGGCTCGCCCGCCTTCTTCTCCGCCGCCAACTCCGCCTTGTACGCCGCAATGCGCGCATCCGATTCCGCCTTCATCATGGCAATCCGCGCATCGGCCTCGGCCTTCAGCGCCGCGACGCGCTCGTCGCTCTGGATCTCCATGATCTTCATCCGCTCCTGGGACTGGATGAAGGCCTGGCCTTGACTCTGATCGGCCTTGAGCTGCGCGTTCTCCTGTTCGAGCTGGGCAAGGCGCTGCTTGCCGGCCTCGATCTGCTGCTGCACTTCCGGCGGCAATTGTCCCGACGCCTGCGCCTCCATCTTGTCGGCGATCCTGTCGGCGCCCGGCCAGTCCAGATTCTTCGCGAGTTCCGGTCCGACGATCGGCGCCGCAGGCGGGAACGCCCGGATCAGCTCGGTCATGGCGACCGCCGCCTCTTCGCGCCGCGTCGTGTAGCTCGGGCCGGTCGTCACCGTCAGATCGTATTTGCCGGCATTGAGATCATGGATGGCAAGCACCGGATTGCCAGCCATGTCCTGGATCGGCTGGCCGGTGCGAGGGTCGAGCTGCGGATATTGCTGGTTCACCGGCCGGTTCTCCACCTTGCCGTTCTCGCCGAGAATGCGCACGATTCTCGGGCCGTTGTAGATATGCGGGATCAGGTCGATCAGAATGCGGCCCGTATGACGGATTGCGCGCGCCAGATTGTCGATGAAGTGGAAGGTCGAGACATCCCCTTCCCTCTGGCGCGCCAGGATCGCCCGCCCGCTCGCTTCGTTGGAGCGCGCGCCGAGAGAGGCGTCATGCATGCCGATGATCGACTTGATGTCGTCATTGGCATTCAGCGCCTCCTGCAGGCTGCCGGCCGCCGCACCCATGTCCAGCGGCTGGCGCTGCGGCATTTCCGGTCCTTCATATTCGAGATAGGCGTGGCTGCGCGTATTGGCCGTCTGCCATCGTTCCTGGTCGTGGTCGAAGGCGCCTTTCCTGCCGATGAACGGCACTTTCGGCGCCAGCGCCACGAGCTCGGTCGCGTTGGTGCGCCAATAGTTGAACATGCGTTGCGCGTCGATCGCATTGTGGATCAGCGAGCGGAAGTAACGCCGGCCTTCTATGTCGAATTCGTCGCCATAAACGGGCACGATCGGGATGTAGCGGCCGAGCCAGTCATTGTCCTCAAGCACCTCCAGGCCCGACATGATGCGCTGGCGCACCTTGTGGGACTTCGCCATGCGCTCGCTATGGATCTGAAGCGCGCCCGTCGCGGCGAGCGCCTGTAGGTCGGGATCGCCCTCCAGCGCTTCGCGCGGCAGCACCGTGCCGTCCTGCAGAAGCACGATGGGCCGCTCGATCTCCTCGCGCGTCCAATATTCGGCGACGAGCACATGGGCATCCGTGCGCCAATCCGTGCCGATGAGGCCGTTCCAGGCGTCGTCGTCCCAATTCACCCGGGCGCTGTTGCCATATTGCCGCCTGAACTGCCCTTCCGACAGCCGATCCACCACGAAGGCCACGTCCCAATCGGAGGAATCCGCCTCGGAGCTGTTGGGGTCGCCATATACCGAGAACGGGTTGGAAACTCGCTTGATGGCGAGGTCCATGTCGAAGGCATCGTCGAAGGAATATTGCGTCACGATCCGCCAGTAGCCGAAGCCGCCGGTCACCGCGCTCTCGATCGCCGTGTCATAGGCGACATCGGCATTGGAGGTGTATTCGATGTTGCGGATGATGCCGTTAATCACCTCGGCCGTGCCGGGATCGGCCCGGCTGTCGGCCGGATGCACCTTGATCGCCGGCTTGTTCTGGCGGCTGTCATTCACCACCTGGCGGATGAAGGCCGGCAGCTTGTTGATGGTCAGGCATGGCCGCCCTTCGCGGATGCGCTGGGCGCGGATATCAGCCGGCCATTGCTCGCCCTTGCGCGCGAAGAGCACGTCTTCCAGCGCGGTCCGGCGATTGTGCTGCTCCGCGCTCTTGCACTGCTCATAGGCCTGGCGCGCGTGCCTGATGAGATCGTCGTTGTTGGTCATCACCCCATCCATGCTCCGGCGCTGTTCTGGAATACCGACCTCGGACGCCTCTCGCGGGGCGCCTCATAGGCCACGCAGAGAAGCCCGAAGGCGTCGGCCGCGTGGCTCGACCAGTCATGTTCCGGTCCCAGCCCGATATTGCGGGCCTCGTCCTGCTTCTCGTGGTACCAGCCGAGCGCGTCGAGCCCGGCCGAGCATGTCGCCTCGTTGAAGAATATCCCAGGGAAGAGCCGCCTCGCCGCCTCGACACGCTTCAGCGCAGCACCCTTGCCCTGGTTCGGAATGGTTTCGACCTTGAACCCGGCGGCGGCGATGTGATCCTCGAAGCGCACCGCCGTCACCGCATCCCCGCGATTGCCGTCATGCGGCAGGATGCATTCGGCATTGCCCCAGCCCTTCGACCGCAGCCATTCCAGATGGACCGCCAGCGGCTGGCCGGAAGCCTCGTAATAATCTAGCACGCGGATCTCGCGGCCGACGAACTGGGCGATCCAGATGGCGGTGGCGTCGCGCACGCCGATGTCCCAGAAGGCCTTGACCGGCAGCAGCGGGTCGCGCGGCACGAAGCCGATGCGCCCCTCGATCCGAGCCTGCGCCAAAGCCTCGGCGTAATAGGCGCCCTGCTGCACGGTGGCATAGCCGCCTTCCCAGATATGGTCGTACTGGTCGGGCGAAGCGCGCAGGCAATCCCTGCGCTCCTGTTCCAGCACGGCGGGAAACCACGGATTGTCCGACCAGTTGGCCCGCACCACGACGGCGCCGGTCGGCAGTTCCGCTCCGCGCAACAGCCTGTCGATTGGGTCGGATTTGCGTCGCGGGTTCCAGCTCGCCCAGATCTCCGATCCTTCGGCCCGGATCGTCGGGCGCAGAAGACCGAGCGAGCGCGCCGACAGCGTTTGCGCCTCCTCGATCCAGGCGCGCCTGAAGCCCTCGAACGACTTCACCGAATCCGCCGTGTGGTCCTGCATGCCGTGGAAGGCGATGAGCCCGTCGCCCGGTGTCTGGATCACCTCGCGGAACACCTTGAAACCGTCAGCTTCGCCGAGGCCGAAGTCGGCAAGCTTGGCTTCGATCAGGCGCTTGGCCGATTGCTGCAGGCTCTTCTGCACCTCGCGGATGCAGAGCGAGAGCAGGCCCTTCTCGGCCAGGCTGTCCTCGATCAGCAACCCGGCGAAGAAATGCGACTTGCCCGAACCGCGCCCGCCATGGGCGCCCTTGTATCGAGCAGGCTGCAGGAGCGGCCGAAAGATCCTGGCCGTCTCGATGCGCAGCGCCGGGCGTGCCGCCGGCTGCGGTCCTTCTTCCCCGCTAGTCGCGGGCGTCGCGAGGGTCGACGATTTCGCGGACGATCTTTTCGACGGCATGGGCAAAGCTCTTCTCGGGCCCGCTACCCAGCGAAATGCTGGCGAGATCGGGCAGGGTTTTCTTGAGCAGCATCTCGATGACCTTGAGCTTGGCGGCATCGAGCTCGACCGGGTTGCCGGCCTCGTCATTCTCGCCGAGCACGTAAAGCTGAAGCCGCTTGACCAGCTTCACGGTGTCGATCGCCGCGCGCGCCTGTTCGCCGGGGTCAGCCCCGGCGCTCTTTTTCCTTGCCATCGGCCACCGGATGAGTGGGATCCCTCGAGGCCCGCTTTGCGGGCACCTCAGGATGAGGAGTTTGGTACCAAGCGTCCTCATCCTGAGGTGCGAGCGAAGCGAGCCACGAAGGACGAGATGCCCACCAATCGGATTTGAGGAGAAAGAACGCAAAACCCGCCGCGACGGATCGGGCGGGCGCAATTCTTCGAAAGTGAAACAATGCGTCATTAATTCATCCGTGGCGAAAGGTTTGTCAATCGCAATCCTGGGTAGTCAGAAAAATGTGATCGATGGGCGGTCACATGCCTGACAGCACGCCGCCACTTGATCTACGCATCTTTCCGAAATCGATTTTCGGGCCGATGCGTTAGCGCGAAGCCAAGCGGCCTGGATGGGCCGCGCCGGCGATGGCGGCCCCGGATCTGTCAACATCCAGTGCCAGTGGTGATGACATGGGGCGGGCATCTCGGCCACCGCCACCCTGCGCCGCAAAGGCTCACTTAGCGAGTTGGCCGCCTATCCGAGGCGACTACGACGACCGGCAAGGGCCTGCCCGCGGCAACACCTTGCGGGAAGTTAAAATCAAAAGCCTCTGCTAAACAGCCTCTTAGTATAAAAGATAACAAGAGCGTATGTTGCGATCAGGCACAAAGTGCCAGGCTTAAGCGCCGCAAACAGGGCTGCAACTATCGAATCTTCCCAATCAAAGTACTTCCAGCTAGTGAACCTAAGCGCTGCAACCGCGCCAGCGACGCCAAACACTAAGAAATCAAAAAAATTCTTGTTTTCAGACTCGAAACCGCAGGAACGATGACGATCGACGCATATGCCATCGACAGATGCCAGAACGAGTTCCATCTGGGATAGGGCAGTTGATCCCAAAAGAACACAGCGCAAAAAACCAGATATCCGATAGCCGCGGCCAGCAAATGCTGCACAAAACGGATTGTGTAGCCGATATACGCACCAGACACTCTCATTACTCCCTCCGCAACCATTTCGCAGAACACAACCTGAGATTGAGGCATTTCTGATATCTGCAGGCCTGAAGCGTTGCGGCCGGTTACTTCAACGGCACGACCAGCTTACTGTCTCGATCGCCGCGCGCCTGTTCGCCAGGGTCAGCCCCGGCGCTCTTTTCCTTGCCATCGGCCACCGGATGAGTGGGGGAGAAATACAAACCCGCCGCGATGGGATGCGCAGGAACAATTCTTAAAATATGAAAGAATGTTTAAGTAATTCGTCGATATCTAAAGGTTCGTCAAACGCAATTTCGCGTTTTTATAAAAATGTCAACAGGAACAATCGACACCAATAGAACAGAACAACTACCAGCGTAGCGCATCGATTCGTTCCGAGACGCTTGGAATTCTACCCTTCCTGGCAGAGGTCTTCACGCCGGTCGGCAGAAGACGGCTTGTTATTACCAATGCCTCGTCAACATTCCTTAACAAGCGCCTGTTTTTCATGGACTCGGCTAGAGCGGAGCGAGGATCACTTCCCTTGGGCAGGCCCTCCACGGCTTGGAGGCCCTCGCGATTGGACCAAAGATCCATGAAATGTTCATTGAAATTGTTCGTAGCCGATCTCTCATGTGCGTCAGCCTGCCGCTTGGCTGCAGCCGGATCGCGTGGGGCCATGAGAGCCACCCAGAGTGCATGACGATAAGCATCGCGGCAATCATTGTGCGGATCCCGCCCTGGATCATAGTCGACGCCCGGTTCGCATCCAGGGATGTCGAGATTCAACGCCTCCTTTCTGGCGGCCTCCGCATCCTGCTGCGCTTGCTCGTACCAGAGCCCGTCAGGTGCATTTGCAGCCGTGTTGATGAGCGCGGCCGTAGCGTCGCCGATGCCATTGGAAGTCCAACCGAACTCCCTTTCCAAGACCTCCCTTTCAGGAGCGTGCAGCTTGGACGTGAAAGCGTATACGTTCCTTGGGTGGTATTTGGGATTGTCGAGAAATCTGCGATGGTCTGCCATCTGCATTCCTTCTGAGCATGTTGCACTGCCGATGATTTTGGGTTGCCCAAGGAAACTTCGACCGGGAGTCGCGCTCGATCTCAGCGACGGCGGATCCGTGAGAAAGCGCTCGAAGCAGGCCCACGCGCAAAAGAATGCGGCGAAGGCGGTTCCGTCCTAGTGTCCGCGGCGCAAGCCCATATCCGAGCCCTGGCGATCCTCTGCCGCCAAATCAGAGCGCCGCTCCCGGGTGCCCTCACTCACGGACGGTTCCGATCAGCTTTGTTCCATCATATATGACGTCATATGATTTAATTTGCTCATACAAATATTCGCTTAACATAAGATCATCTCGGCCAGATACTTTTATAATCATATAGTATGTGCTATCTGCCTGTGCGACGTATCTTCTACTTGAGTAGGGATGAACGTTGATTTGTGTTACTGTTCTGTAATTTAAACTGTTTTCTATATGAAATTCGACGTTTATCTCGTCTTTTGTTTTGTTTTGGACGTTCATTTCAATCATATAGTACGGAGGCGAGAAGATTGACCCGACAAAATATCCGAAAACTAAAAACGAAATTGCTATCGCAACGTAACGCATAGCAAATAGATACTTCATTACGTTCCAAATCCGATCGAGAAGCGGCGCAATTCCTCAGAACTTGGTTACCACAGACTGCTGTGCCCGTAAAGGTAGAACATCTACCTTATGCATCTTTTAATTGCAGGACCTGAGACGACGGCCACGCGGCACGGCAAAGCCCTTGTCGGGCCTGCCAGCGCAAACACTTGCCAGCCGACTGTCCGCAGCGAAGTCCGGAAATCTTTGTGGAACATCGAACTCACGGGACGATTGCAATCGCAATCCTGGGCGGTAAGAAAAATGTGATCGACTACCGACACACGTTGTCCCGTCTAACCTGCTTCCGCCAGCGACATCGGCCTGGGCGGCATTATTTCCTGGAGTTCCTGGGTACTGCCTGCAGAAGGCTATCGACGATTATCTTCTCCAACAGCCTTCGATCCGTTCGCTCGGCACGAACGCCGGGCCTGTATTTCTGAACATATGTCGGCCGCTCTTCCAGATGCGCATCGAAGGCACTCGGCATGCGCATGCTTTCGACATCCCTGAATGGCCCGATGCCGCCGATGGCCTCGGCGATGTCCCGGGTACAGGAAAGCCATCCGCCACCACCGATGGTGTCGATCCTTTCCATGATCTGCTGTTCTTGCTCAGGAGTGGTGTCGTACCGACGTACCGTGACATCCGGTCCATCCTGCAGCTGGTTTCTTTCGTAGTCTTCCCAGCGACACATCCGGGCCGATCAGGAACCGGCCGCTGCCAATATCTTTCGCTGGATAGGCCCCGTTGGGATCGTAAAGGGCGTTGTATTCCGGATTTCCGTCGTCGGAAAGGATTGCGAGGCCTGTGTGTGTGCCTATCCAGGGAATGCCACCGGGCCGGTTGTTGTTCGAAATGATGTATGTGTCGGCGACCCGCACTGGCCTCTCGGAAAATGCGGGACGACCGGGGAACCATTGCCCGAGGTCCCGGCTGGCGCGCAAAGTCGGCAAAGCCGCTCTTCGGCTTCGTTCAGGGCGCCCTGCGTATTCTGGCGCTGTCGAATTGTATCTCATGTGAGTTTCCTTCAACCTGAGCGACGCATGGCGTAACACGGCCGCGAGCTGGACGACGAGGCTTGCGCGTCCAAGCAGGCGGGTCCGAAGCAACCCACTTCGCAGACTAATGATGAGCGAAGGCGTGAAAGCCGACGGCACCTCGCGAGAGCCGAAAGACCTTGTAGAAAGTCAGGTCCTTGCGCCGAGCAACGTCCTAGTCACCAGAATAACAATCAAATAAACTGCGACGAACAGCAGAGAGAAAGGGTTTAGAGCTGCAACCACTGCGGAAAAAATTGCATCATCCCAGGTAAAATACTCCCACCCTGTGTAGAAAAGTGGCGAAAAAGCACCAAAAACAAGAAAGAGCGAGAATATGATGACAGCCCTCTTTTTCAAATTCGGTGTTTGAGGAACAATTACGATCGAAGCATATGTCATCGTGAGGGCCGAGAACATGTTCCATCTGGAGGGCAGCTCACACCAGAAGAACAATGCGCAAAAGGCCAGATATGCGAGACCCGCAGCCATGAGATGTTGGGCATTTGCAGGGCCAAGACGCGCTCTAGGCATCGCCGTCAACCTGTGTTTGTATGAATTTCGATATATGCAATCATCGATTGCGGTAATTTCAAGGCCTGATAAATCTATCACGATGCAGGGGAAAGACATTTTCTGCCCAGCTTTGGCCAAAAATACAAAGCCCGCCGCGGTTGGGACCAGGCGGGCGCAATTCTTCGAAAGTGAAACGATGTGTCAGAAATTCGCTGACTTGCCCCCCGCTTGTCAAGTGCAATCCAAGGTGATCCGCAAGATGCTGACGTCTCATGCCATGGTTGAACTCCCTATGCCGAAAAGCACGAGGCAGCCGTGCTGCGACAGCCCCGCAATAGGAGCCGACCGAGACCGGCCGCTCCCCGGCGCAAGGCTTCGTTTTTCAGCGCGATTCCGGGAACGCTCTCTGTTTGGCCGCGTTTGCCACTCAGGGAAGGAGCAAGCCATGGAAAGGACCAAGCCAGAACGCAAACCACCTCTGTCCTTCATCAACCGCGGCGGCAAGCATGCTTCGGGCGTTGCCGTCGGCGACGAGGATCCCAATTACAGTCCGATGGACGACCGCAGGACGGCGCCCCCGGCCGGGCACAAGATCAAGTCCGCAGAGAAAGGTCGCGGCATTCGCAGCAGTCGCATTTGACGCATCTGCCAGCCGGAACAGCCATTTCTGACTACAATTGCGATTCGATCGGCAGCAGCCCGATCGTCCAGGCCATCAGGCGGCGGGACCAACCCGCCGCTGGCTCGCGACCTGAAAGCGTTGCCGTACCGTCCCGCCAGACCACCCTGCCCTCTTCGACCATGAGGCGATAGCTCGCGCCCGGCGAGGTCTGTCGCTGGAATTCCTTGCGGATCTCCGCCACGAGGTCGGCCTGTTCGAACAACACGCCCATTTCCGTGTTCAGCGAGGCTGAGCGCGGGTCAAAATTGAACGAGCCGATGAATCCCAGCCTGTCGTCCACCGTGAAAGCCTTGGTGTGCAGGCTGGCGCCCTTCGAGCCCATGACGGAGATATCGCCGCTTCCCGCATAAGGTCTGAGCTCATAGAGGCGTATGCCGTCTTCGAGCAGCGGCAGCCTGTATTTCGAATAGGCGCCATGCACGGCCGCGACATCCGTGGCAGCCAGCGAGTTGGTGAGAACGGCCACGTCGACGCCGCGATGGGCAAGCGCCTGAAGCCGGGCCGAGCCCTCCACGCCGGGGATGAAGTACGGGGATGTGATCTCCAGGCGACGCTCGCTGGACGATATCGCCGGCGTAAGCTCGGAAAGGAGCCAGTTTTCGCGCCTTTCGCCTGCCGCTTTCTCCGGTGGATCGGAAATCACGGCGGCGGACGACGTCCAGTGGAGCCGGCCCTCTATCATGCTGGCGACCGACGCATTGCGCCGCACCCGCTCGAAATAGGGATGGGCCGCGTTGCTCTCCATGAGTTTTGCCAGCGATTTCCTGAGTCGCCGCAGCCGATGCTTGCGCAGCGGGGCAAGCGCGCGGATCGGGATCGCCGCGTCGCTGTTCCAGAAAGCGTCGAAGATCGTCCGCGTCTCCGCCACCGTCTCGCCCACCAGGAGGACATCGAGATCGCGGAAGTTCGTCTCGGCCGCATCGAAGTATTCGTCGCCGATGTTGCGCCCGCCGACGATCGCCAGCGCGCCGTCGGCAATCCAGGCCTTGTTGTGCATGCGCCGCGTGACGGAAAACGCCCGCAAGGCCATTTCGAGGCCACGCTGCAGTGCCCCTTCCCGGGCTCGGCTCGGATTGAAGATCCGCACCGAGATGTTCGGATGGCTGTCGAGGGAAAGATAGGCCGCGTCGCTGCCGCGCGTGTTGATGTCGTCGAGCAGCAGCCTCACCCGAACGCCTCTGTCCGCCGCCTTCACCACCTCGTTGGCGAGCATGCGGCCGGTCAAGTCGTTGTGCCAGAGATAGTACATGAGATCGAGGCTCGAGCCGGCATGGCGCGCCGCCAGCGCCCGGGCCGCGAAGGCGTCGAGGTTCTCCGGCAGCAGCACCAGGCCGCTCGCGCCCTCGCGCCCTTCTGCCAACCGCAAGGCTGTCCGGCCGATTGCGCTCTCCTCCCCGGCCGGCGACAGCGCGAATGACGGTTCGCCCTTCGCATGGGCGGCGAACAGCCCGTAGGAATAGACGGCGAGGAAGGAGGCCAGGCAGAACAGACCGAGGATGATCGCGACGATCAGGAGGATGAGCATCACACCATTTGCTGCGAGGGCGCGAGATCGACGCGCGCCTTTAGCGGCAGATGGTCGGATGCCATGCGAGCCGTCGGCGTGTCATGGGTCTCGATGCTGGTGATGAGGTCGTGCGGGCTCGCCAGGATGCGGTCCAGCGCAAGCAGCGGAAAACGCGAGGGAAAGCTCGGTATGGCCGCCTCGATCGGCCCGAAATCGGGTAGCAGCGTTTCCAGCGACGAGCGCCGTCCGACCCGCCATTCATTGAGGTCGCCGAGCAGGATGGTCGGCCGGTTGCCGGCGACCGCATGCTCGAGTAGGTGGGCGGCCTGGAGGGCGCGCGAATGGCGCAGCAGCCCCAGATGCGCCGCGATCACCCGGAACTCCACGCCCTTGCGCTCGATATCCACCACCAGCGCCCCGCGTGGCTCGACGCCCGGCAGCTTCAGATGTTCGACCCTCCGGATCGCACCTTCGCGCACCAGGAGCACATTGCCGTGCCAGCCGTGACCGGTGGAATGGCGGGGCGGCTCGACTGGGACGAGATTGGTGTCGCGCTGGAGGCGGTGAAGGTCGAGCAACCCCGCCCTGCGGCCGAAGCGCTCGTCGGCTTCCTGCAATGCAACGATATCGGCATCGATCTCGCTGATCACGGTCGCCACGCGCTCGGGGTCGAACACATTGTCGACGCCGACACATTTGTGGACATTGTAGGACGCAACCGTCGTGCTGGCGCTTGGCGTCCCGGCCTTTGCGTAGCGCATCGGCGTCTTCTGCAGCGCCGCCACCAGCGACTTCGGCAGGGTTCTCGGTCTTTGTTCGATGTTCATGCGAAGCAATAGATAATCAATCCCCTCAAACCTGCCATAAGACTTTCCGGGTGGCCCCAATCTGAAAGCACGCATGTTGTGGCGGTTTGTTGACCTCTCCTGCGGAGAAACGACGCGTTCACACGGAAGTTCCCTCGGCAGCACGCGTTGTGCGCTCATCGAGGGAGTCACCCCTCTTCTCGAACAAGCAGGCGCCGGGCGTCGTGGATGAGCGACTTGAGCTCGGGATCGTCGATCAGCAGTTCCGCCTCTTCGGGAGCGAGCCAGCCCCGCTCGCGCTGGCCCTGCTCACGGAAGCCCTGTACGTCCGCCTCGACCTCGAGGGCGAAGACGGCCACGGTAATCGGTACGAAGGAATCCGACAGCCTCTTCCAATACCGATACCGTCCGATCGGCTGCTTAGCCACCCGCCCCGTTACACCGGCTTCCTGCTCGGCTTCTTCGGCCGCGGCTTCCGCGTCGGACATGCCCTTTATCGGCCAGCCCTTGGGGAGAATGAAGCGCCCCGTGTTGCGCGAAGTCACAATCATGAACTCCACGGCCCCGCCGGCGCCGCGACGATAAGGCAAAGCCGCCACTTGGCGGATCGGCTTTCCCTTCCGCGCCCTTGTTTTTGCCTTCTTCTTTCTCATGCCGCCGAACGACCCAAACCGCCGAACCGTTCCCGGCCGGGCGCGCCAAGCAGCTATATAGTCATTGCGACCAGCAGATAACAAAGCCAGGCGATCAAGGCGGCGACGGGCAGCGTGATCACCCAGGCCACCACGATGTTTCCGGCGATGCCCCAGCGCACGGCCGTGGCGCGTCGCGCGGCTCCGACGCCGATGATCGCGCCGGTGATCGTGTGCGTGGTCGAGACGGGGATGCCGAGCCAGGTAGCGGCGAAGAGCGTGATCGCGCCGCCGGTCTCGGCGCAGAAACCCTGCATCGGGTTGAGCCGCGTGATGCGCGAGCCCATCGTATGCACGATCCGCCAGCCGCCGAGCAGCGTGCCCAGCGCCAGCGCCGCCTGGCATGTCAGCACGACCCAGAGCGGCACGTAGAATTCGGGCCCGAGCATGCCTTGGGAGTAGAGCAGCACGGCGATGATACCCATCGTCTTCTGCGCGTCGTTGCCGCCATGGCCGAGCGAATAGAGCGAGGCCGAGACGAACTGCAGGACGCGAAAGACCTTGTCGACCGCAAACGGGGTCTGCTTGACGAACAGCCAGGACACGGCGAGCACGAGAAACAGGGCGAGCACAAAGCCGGTGAGCGGCGAGAGCACGATCGCGGCCGTCGTCTTCGCCAGTCCAAAAACCACCACGGAGCTCGCCCCCGCCTTGGCCACGCCCGCACCGACCAAGCCGCCGATCAGCGCATGCGAACTGCTAGAAGGAATGCCGAAGATCCATGTCACCACGTTCCAGACGATGGCGCCGACCAGCGCGGCGAAGATCACCGCGGGATCTACGATGCCGGGGTCGATGATGCCGGTCCCGAGCGTCTCGGCTACATGCAGGCCGAAGAACAGGAAGGCGATGAAGTTGAAGAAGGCCGCCCAGCCGACGGCGTAATGCGGCCTGAGAACGCGCGTCGAAACGATTGTCGCGATCGAGTTCGCGGCGTCGTGGAGCCCGTTGAGAAAGTCGAACAGGAGGGCGACGCCGATGAGCCCCACGAGGATCGGCAGCGAGAGCACCTCCATCTAAACGTTCTCGATGACGATGCCGCTGATCTCGTTAGCGACATCCTCGAACCGATCGACGACCTTCTCCAGTTCCGAATAGATCTCGCTGCCGATCAGCCAGGCCATCGGGTCGGTCCGGCCGACCTTGCGAAAGAGATCCTTGAGGCCCTGATCGTACAAATCGTCGGCGCGCCCCTCAGCCAGGATCATCTCCTCGGCGAGTTGAGCGAGGCGCGCGACGTTCCGGCCCGGCTTGTCGAGAAGCGGCACGGCCTCGGCCGTCAGCCGCGCAGCCTCCGCGATGATATCGCCCATCTCGCGCATGCGCGGCTCGAAGCTCTTCTGCTCGAAAAGCGTCACGGTCTTCACCGTCTTGTGCATCATGTCGATCGCGTCATCCATGGACTGGATGAGATCCTTGATGTCGCCGCGATCGAAAGGCGTGATGAAGGAGCGTCGCACCGCCAGCATCACCTCGCGCGTAACGTCGTCGGCCTGGTCCTCGAGTTCGACGATGGCCCGGCCATGCCTCTCCACGGCGTCGCCGCCCTCGAGCAGCGCTCTCAGTTCGCCGGCGCCGGAAACCAATATGTTGGCGTGTTGTTCGAAAAGTTCGAAGAACTTGTCCTCGCGGGGCAGCAAGGCCCGGAACCAGCCCATCATCGGTCGTTCCTTTGCGTGCGAAACTTACCCGGCTCAAAATAGAGCATTCCCGGGAAAAGGAGACAACCGTTTAGGGAATTGGGATGTTTCCTTGACCGTTCGCGCGGCACCACTGCGAAAAATGGACAGGGCGGCGGGTCCGCCCCCCGCGGAAACCTGCCGCCCTGTCTTCGCGCCACAGCTCAGCCCGGCCGCGCTGTCCCCAACCCTCAGCGTCAAACTCGAGCAGACTCGGCGCACCTTCATTCGGTTGCATATGGCATCAAGCGCAACATTAGGTTTAGTTAAAAATACAACCTTCTGTCAAGTGCAGGAGCAACGCTTGCGCCCGCGAAGGGTACGGAGCCTATTTCCGGAAATGCAGCGCCAGGGCGTTGCAGAGCACGCGCGTGGCGCCGAGGAGATTGAAGATCGGCTGTTCCTGGATCACCACGAGGTCGAGAGCGGCCCAGAGATTCTCCGAGCGTGTCGCGTTCTGGGCTTCCTGCACCGCGTTTCGCGCGGCGGCGTAGCGGGCCGTCGCATGGGCGCACCAGCGTATGTAATCGTCACTTACCGCATCGCTCGGGCGGCCGGTTGACTGGTTGTCGACCACGGCGTTGGGCGCCTTGATCGCTTTCAGATAGTCGCTGCGCACTTCCCGAAATTCCAGCGCCGCCTCGTATTGCGAGGCCGACAGGCCGTCGGCGCGGCCGAGCATTGCGAGGTAGCCGAGGAAGGACCCGGCGCGTTGATCCCTCGCCCTTTGCTCGGAAATGCCCAGCATCTTCGCGCGCACCTGGATGGCAAGCTTGTCGATCGGGTCTTCGGCGCGGGAGGCGCGCCCGTTCGGCTCACGGAAGGGAACGTCCTTGCGTGGGCGGCCCCGTTTCGCGGCACGCTTCTGCGCTTGGCTGCGAGCCTTGGCCTTCTGGGTTTTGTCCTGTTGCCCGTCCTGGGCGGCTGGACCTGCGCCTGCGGGCTCCCGGATTTCCGTGCGGCCGGAGCGTCTGGTCTTGCGATAAGCCACGGTGAACATTTTGTGTCTCCTAGGATTGTCCGCGACGACGCATTTCGCGGCGCTTGATGAAGTCGAGCATGGCAGTGGAGACAGAGGTCGGCTCCGTCTCGGGATGGAGGGCGCCTACTGGAGCAAGGGGCTTCTGTATTCTGATTCTGGATTCTGTATATGGGGATACATTTCGATGATTTTCCTTGATTTCATTTAGTTTTTCGGCGCGATTTCGACGAGTTTTTTTTCCACTTTCGCGACGAGTCTCTCCCGCTTTTCGATCTCTTCCGAGACAGCTCGCGAGGTCAGGAAACCGGCTTCGAGCGAAAGTTTTCCGCGTGCGATCAGCGCATCGAGGGCCTTGCGGAAGGTGCCCTCTCGCATGCCGCATCGGCGCGCCATGACCCGCACGTCGAGCGGCGCGAAACCGTCATTGTCGTAGAGTTCGCACAGCACGGTGATGTAAACTGCGATCTCGCTGGGCGAGAGGCCCGTCGTGCCCTTGAACCACGCATCGATGTGGAAACGGAACCAGCGCTTCTTGCTCATGTGCCAGCCTCCTTCGCCGCGCCCTCGAGACGCCGCAGGATCCGCAGCCGCCCCTTGGCGCCGGACCGGTCGCACTCGAGCCGTTCGACGAATCCCTTGGCGATCAACTTGCGCAACGCCACGTAGACGACGCCGTGCTCGTGGAGGCCGAGGTCCCGCGCGGTCGTGGCGCAACGGAACTCGAAAGGCTGGCCGACGGGGGCCAGCCCTTGCAGATAGGACAGGAGTTCCTCCTGTCGCGGCCCGAGCGCGCATCGCGCCGGGACCGTTTGTTTTTGTGGTGCTTTGCTGGACATTCCCTATCATTCATAGGAATTATTTCCTTAGTCAAGAGGAAACTTCCTATTTGACAGGCAGGAAGAAGCATGAGAATGATAGGAAATGAATGAGATCCGTCAGCGTATCCGCGAGGCGGTCGACGCAAGGTTGACGACCTACAAGGATCTGTCGGCCGCGATCGGCCGGAACCACGCCTATGTCCAGCAATTCGTGGAGCGAGGAACGCCCCAGGAACTGCGCGATCGCGACCTCGACACCATCATGGGGGTGATCGGGCGGGCGGCCGAATCCGGCCCTCGCCAGAGAGCCCAGGGTTTTGCGCCGGTGGTCATTCCCGGCTCCAGTCTTGTCAGGCCGGAACGGACATTACCGCTCTACGCCGCCGCGCGAGGAGGCGACGGCCATGTGATCGTCAGCTTCGACCCGATCGAATATGTAAAGATGCCGACGATCCTGGAAGGGGTGAAGGGCGGCTATGGACTTCTGATCACCGGCGATTCCATGGTGCCGGCCTATTGGCCGGGCGATACGGCGTTGATCCATCCCAACTTGCCGCCGCAGCGCGACACCGACGTGGTGCTCTTTCACACGCCGCCCAAGTCGCTCGGTGACGAGGAAGCGGTCATCAAGCGCCTTGTCGGCATCAGCGACCGCGAGTGGACGCTCGAGCAGTATCACCCCGCCAGGACCTTCAAGGAATTCCGCGCCGACTGGCCCATCTGCCATCGCGTGGTGGGGAAGTATAATTCGCGCTAACAATAGCCAATAGTCAGAAACAAGGTAGCACAGAAGCGCGAAAGCTTTTTCTTTCCACTATTCGCCACTCGCTTGCTCCTCATGGCTCACCAATTCCTAGACTCCCGTAACTCGCGATAACCACCGGCTCCTCGAAATCGCCCGTCGCGGGGTCGCCCCTTCGCGCAAAAGCGACCACTCCCGCCTTGCAGCGCGACAGCCGCTCGGCCATCCGCGTCGCCTGTTCGTAACCCTGCGTTTCGATCGGCTGATCCGCGACCAGAGAGCCTTTTCTGCCGCGCTCGAAGCTCTGGACGACGAAATATGTAAGCAATCCTGCCTCCGCTGTTTCTCCCGACATGTGACTCCAGATTTCGAACAAATCAAGAACATTTACGCGCGCGAGTCTCGCAGATAGGTATATTCCTATTGACAATAGGATAGGAAGTTTCCTACGAACAATGCAACGGGAGGTGGTGGGGTGCGGTTGTTCCTTCGCGATATCCTGGCGGAAAAGCGCCGTCGCGGCGATGCCGATACGGAGTTGTTCCGCCGCGTTGCGTCCTACGAATTCGCCGCCGGCCTTAACGCAACGGCGGAAGGCGCGGCCCGGGCCATGCGCCGCTGGGTGGACAGCCGCCCCGCCTGGGTGAGCGATGCCCAGCAGGCCGGTCGCGTTGCGATGTTGGCCGCCATCGAGCGGGCCTTCGATCACGATCGTCGCGAAGAAGGCACTTCTGCGTCGTTGGGCGTACGACACAATCTCACGGACGAACGCCCGACGCTTCAGACCCTCCCCCTCACACCGCCGTGTAGCCGCCTTCGATCATGATCGTCGTGCCGTTGATCAGGTCGGAAGCCGGCGAGGCGAGATAGAGCGCGCAGTCGGCCACCTCGACCGCCTCGCCGAAGCGCCCGGCCGGCGTGCGCGCCAGCATGGGGTCGCGTTTTTCCGGCGCGCTCCAGATCTGGCGGCCCATCGGCGTCAGGATCACGGTCGGGCAGATCGCGTTTGCCTGGATGTTGTGACGCGCCCATTCGGCTGTCATCGACTTCGTCAGCGCATTGAGTGCCGCCTTGGAACTCGCATAGGCGGCGTGGTCATCGAGCGCGATTACCCCTGTCTGAGACGAGATGTTGATGATCTTCCCGCCGCCGCGCTCGATCATGCCCGGCGCCAGCGCCTGGGCCAGCAGGAAGGGCGCGCGTACGTTGATCGCCATGCTCCTGTCCCAGTCCTCGACGGCCGCCTCCGTCAGCGGCGCGATCAGCGCGACGCCGGCGCAATTGACCAGGATGTCGATCCTGCCGAAACGGGCGCGCGCCGCGGCGGCGGCCGAGCGCGGACCTTCCACCGTAGCGAGGTCGGCCTCGATGGCCAGGAACGATCGGCCCGCTGCCTCGGCCTTCCCGGAGAGACCCTCAAGGCCGCCGGCATGATGGGCCACGCCGGCAACGTCGGCCCCCGCATCCAGAAACACCTCGACGATCTCGCGCCCGATCCCGCGCGAGGCGCCGGTCACCAGGGCGCGCTTGTCTTCGATCGAGAAACGCTTCTGCCAAGCGGCCATGATCCCGCCTATTCCAGATTGGTATGGCGGGCCCGCATCGTCTCGGCGGTCTCGCCGAGCTTTTCGCGCAGGCGAAGCACCAGGAGTTCGAAGGCGACATATTGCACGCCCTCGAACAGGCTGCCCATCGGCAATACGGAAGTCTTCCCGCCGCGGTCCCTGACGCCCGTATCGTCCGCCATCGTTTGGGCGGGCAACACCAGCACCGCATCGCAAGATCGAGCCACCTCGCCGTCGTCGCGCGCGCTGACGCAGAGCGTGCACGCTCCGGCTGCGCTCGCCACCCCGACAAGCCCGGCCACCGTCGAGAAGTAGCCCGGCCCGGCGCTGACGATGAGCAGGTCCCCCTGGCCGATTGGCGGCGTCGTCATTTCGCCCACCACATGAACGTCGAGCCCGAGATGGAAGAGCCGCATCGCCAGCCCCTTCATCATCAGGCCTTCGCGGCCCACGCCGTAAAGAGCGATACGCCGGGCGTCGGCAATGACAGTTGCGGCCGTCTCGATGTCGGCCGGGTCGACACGCGCCAGCGCCGCGGCGATCTCCGCTGTCGCCTCCGCCCCGAGCGTCGAGAAATCTTTCATGCCGCCTCCCCCTTCCCCGCATAGAGCGCATGCCCGTCGGGGAAACTCTCCGTCACGGCGCGCTCGAGAAGCCCTGCTTCGGCCAACAGGTCGAGCAGGGTGTAGCGCTTGCGGATATAACGTGCCTTCAACACTGTGGCGCGATGGCGCGCCGCCGACAAGCCGATTTCGCCGACGGCGACCGGCGCGCCGGCCGCGGCAAGCAAGTTCCGCATCTGGCTCTCGCGCATGAGATGATCGGAAAGGCGTTGCCTCAGTGCCGGCCAACTCCGCTTGAACCGCTCCAGCCTGGCGGCCAGCGCCGCCCGCTCGATGCGCTTGCCGCGCATCTCGGCGATTGCCCGTTCCGCCACTTCGCCGCGGCCGAAGGCGATGCGGATCGTCGCTTCGGTCTCCTCCCAGTCGGGTGCCGCCCGGCTCGCGGCTGCGGGATCGAAATTTGAGAAGTCGCGGGCGATCAGCCAATCGTACAACGCCAGCATGCTGAGGCAGCCGATCGCCACACAGGCGCCGTGCGAGGATTTTTCGCCGCGATGGGCGAGATGCTCCATCTCCCAGATATGAGCGATCTGGTGGTCGGCGCCGGAAGCCGGGCGCGAGGAGCCGTGTAGTTCCATGGCGAGGCCGGTCACGGCGAGTCCGACGAACAGCCCGGCAATGGCGCCGACCGCGCCGTCCCGCACCCCGGCCGGGTCGGCAAGCCAGCCCTTGAGGTTGTCCTGAACCAGCGGCCAGGCCGTGTCGTCAACCGGTTCGACGCCCAGCGCGTCGGCCACCAGCCAGTCGCCGCCGGCCGGCATCTTGCCGGCGAGATCGCCATAGCCCCAGCCGCTCATTTCCGCAGGCGCGGCGGCTATTACGTCGAGATCGGCGAGGATCACGCGCGGTGGTGCGCATTGCAGGGTGATCTTGAAGCCCTTGTCGGAAAGCGGCGCGCCGGCGCTGGTGTAGCCGTCCATGGAAGCAGCGGTCGGCACGCTCATGAAATGGGTGCCGGCGTGGAAGGCGGCGTAGCGTGTCAGGTCGTGCACGACGCCGGACCCGACCGCAACCGCGATCGGCGTTTCTTGCCGGGCCGTGCGAAGCCGCTCTACAAGTTCCTCACCGATGGTGCGCTCGGGTTGCAGGCGTGGCTTTGCCGGCAAAACATGCCGGTCGACATCGATGCCCGCCCCCGAGAGGGTGGCCGAGACACGCTCGCCCGCTAACGCATAGGTCGTCTCGTCGGCGATGACCAAAGCCGGCCTGTCGTGGAAATGGCGGCGATACACGGTGCCTGCAGCGTCGAGGCAGGAAGGCGCGAGAATCACCTCGTCTATCGATGTCGACCGCGCGACCGCCGGCAGCACCGTGCTTCGAAAGCTTTCCTGCCAGTCCGTCATGGTCTGCCCGTATCGCCTATGGCCTACTGGATGAGCGCCTTGCCGGAGGCGTCGAAGACGTGAAGCTTCCTGGGCTGGATCGACAGAGCGACGGTGTCGCCCGCTTCGATCGGCGTCTCGCTTTCGACCCGCACCGTCCATCGGTCGGCGCCGATATCGACGTAAAGGATGGTCTCGTCCCCAAGCGTCTCCTTGACCGCCACGCCTCCCTCGACCGTGCCGGCAGCAGGCCCACCGCCGGTCGCCTTGGTCGCCTTCACATGTTCGGGACGCACCCCGATGGTGATCGCCTCGCCCTCGGCGACCGGCTCGGCCGCCGGCAGCGGGACGACGAAACGTCCGTAGCGGGCGGCACCGTTCTCATGCGCGGCACGGAAGAAATTCATCGCCGGCGAGCCGATGAAGCCCGCCACGAACTGGCTGGCCGGGCGGTGGTAAAGATCGAGCGGCTTGCCGATCTGCTCGATCCTGCCCTCGTTCAGGACGACAATCTTATCGGCCATCGTCATGGCCTCGACCTGATCATGCGTCACGTAGATCATCGTGGCGCGCAGCTGGCGGTGCAACGCCTCGAGCTCCACCCGCATCTGCACGCGCAGCTTGGCGTCGAGATTGGAGAGCGGCTCGTCGAAGAGAAACACCTGCGGCTCGCGCACGATCGCGCGTCCGATGGCGACGCGCTGGCGCTGGCCGCCGGAGAGGGCGGCCGGCTTGCGGTCGAGATAGGGTTCGAGCTGCAGGATGCGCGCGGCGTTGGCGATGCGGGCGTCGCGCTCGGCCTTGTCGACCTTGTTGACGCGCATGCCGAAATCCATGTTCTGGCGCACCGTCATGTGCGGATAAAGCGCATAGGACTGGAACACCATGGCCACGCCCCTGTCGGAGGGCGCCGCGCGGCTCACATCCTTGCCCCCGATCGCGATCGAGCCGCTGAAGCTCCCCTCCAGCCCGGCGATGGTGCGCAACAGCGTGGATTTCCCGCAGCCGGACGGGCCGACGAACACCACGAACTCGCCATCGGCGATATCGAGATCCACCGCGCGCAGCGCCTGGAAGCCGCCGTAGAATTTGTCGACCTTCCGGAGTGTCACAGACGCCAACGGGCGGTCCTCCCCCACTTGCCGCCGGCCTTTCTCCTGCGTGGCCTGGCGTTCCCTGATTGTCGCCCGCGAGGGGCCTCCGACCTGACCTTGCCGGCAGCGACCGGATTGACTTTTACAAATGTAAATGAAACGATATAAATGTAAAGGTGAGTTTCGAACTGCTCTGGGAGGAAAGACATGAGCATGCGAACGACCGTGAAGGCGCTGCTTGCCGGCGCCGCGATGACCTGCGCCCTGTGGTCCGCGCCGGCCTCTGCCTGGACGCTGGAGGAAGCCGCGAAGCCCTATGCCGGCACGACGCTGGACATGGCCTTCCTCACCCGCCCCGGCTACGATGCCGCCAAGAAGATGATCCCGGAATTCGAGGAAAAGACCGGCATCAAGATCAACATCACCGACCTTCCCTACGAGAACGCGCTGGCCGAGCAGGTGCGCGACTTCGTGGCTGGCGGCGATCTCGACATCGCGCTGATCGATCTCGTCTGGATCGGAAATTTCGCCGAGAACAACTGGGTGGTGCCGATCGACACCTTCACCGCCAAGCCGGAGCTCACCGATCCCGATCTCGACCTGAAGGATTTCTTCCCGCTCGTGCTCGATGCGTTCGGCTCGTGGAACGGCAAGGTCTACGGCCTGCCCTTCGACAACTACTCCGGTCTGCTCTTCTATAACAAATGCATGCTGAAGGACGCCGGCTTCGACGGCCCGCCGACCACCTGGGAGGACCTGAAGGACAAATACGGTCCGGCCCTCACCAAGGACGGCAAATACGCCTTCGCGCTCCAGTCGAAGCGCAACGAGACCCAGTCGGCCGACAGTTTCGCGCGCGTGCTGTGGCCCTTCGGCGGGTCCTTCCTCGATAAGGACTTCAAGTCGAACCTGATGTCGCCGGAAAGCCAGGCCGGTCTCAAGTTCCGCCAGGACCTGATGAAATACATGCCCCAGGGCATCGTCGCCTATGATCATTCGGAAGCGGTCAACGCGCTCGCCCAGGGCGACGTCGCCATGATCACCGAATGGTCGGCCTTCTACCCCACGCTGATCGACCCGGCGACCTCCAAGCTCGGTGATTGCCTCGGCGTGGCGCCGGAGCCCTCCGGGCCGGCTGGCCGCAAACCCGCGCTCGGCGGCTTCTCGCTCGCCGTGGCCTCGCAGGCGGACGAAAACGAGCAAGCCGCCGGCTGGCTCTTCATCCAGTGGCTGACCTCCAAGGCCAATGCCCAGCGCTACCTCGAGCTCGGCGGCGTGCCCGCCCGCCAGTCCGTCTATCAGATCCCCGGCATCGCCGAGAAATACGCCTACGTGCCGGCCCTGGTGGAAAGCTGGAAGGAAGGCGTGCCGGAATTCCGCCCGCGCTTCGCCGAATGGCCGGAAATCACCGAGATCGTGCAGGAATGGGGCACCAAGATCATGCTCGGAGAAGTGTCCACCGAAGAGGGCGCCAAGCAGATCGGCGACAAGATGGAGGCCGTTCTGCAGAAAGCCGGCTACTACGACGGCAAGAAGCCGCTGGCGCAGTAGTGGATCGTGGGCATGCCCCTCACTGTTCTACCGGACATCTCTCCCCGCATGCGACCGCATGCGGGGAGAGAGAAGCCGGCCGCTTGGGTTTCGCCAATCGCAACCGTCGAAGGTTGGCGAAGGCCGAGGAGACATCGTCTCTCTCCCCGCCTGCGGAGAGAGATGTCCGGCAGGACGGTGAGGGGCGGTCACCTTCCCAAGTAAGAGCGAGATGCCATGGCCGAGAGCGTCGCGTCATACACGGCTGAAAACGCCGAACGGATCGTGCCGAAGGGCACGGTGACGCCAGGCGTGATCCTGAGCTTCCTGCTCCCGGCCACGCTCGCCCTGGCTGTGATCGGCATCGCGCCGCTCCTCTTCGCCGCCTGGACGTCGCTGCACGACTACAATCTCACCAAGCTCAGCAGTTCGGCCTTCATCGGGCTTTCCAACTACGGCGCGGTGCTGACCGATCCCGTCTTCTGGCAGGCCATGGGACGGACATTCATCCTGCTCGGCATCGCGCTTCCCACCCAGCTCGCGCTCGGCCTCGGCATCGCGCTCCTCCTCCATCAGCCCGGCCTCGGCTTCCTCCGCACCCTGGCGCGGCTCTCCCTCGTCCTGCCCATGGCAACCACCTATGCCGTGGTCGGGCTGCTCGGCCAGATCATGTTCAACCTGAAATACGGCGTGGTGAACCAGCTCATCGGTTTCGTCGGCTTCCAGCCCGTCGACTGGATCGGCGACCCCTTCAACGCCTTCGCCGCCATCGTGTTCTGGGACATCTGGCAATGGACGCCGTTCTGCGCCCTCGTGCTGCTTGCCGGGCTCACCACCGTGCCGGGCGAGATCGAGGAGGCGGCACGGCTGGAGACCAAGAGCTGGCTCACGATCCTGCGCCACGTACAGCTCCCCTTCCTGTGGCCGGGCCTGACGGCGCTCCTCATCCTCAGGACCGCCGACACGCTGAAGCTCTTCGACATGGTCTTCACCATGACGCGCGGCGGCCCCGGCTCCGCGACGGAGCTGATCAGCCTGCTCATCCAGCGCATCGGCTTCCGCGTCTTCGACCAGGGCCTCGCCTCCGCCCAGGCGATCGTGCTGCTGGTGATCACGATCGTGCTCAGCCGGCTCTACATCCGCGTGTTTTACAGGGAGGTTTAGGGTGGATAGGAAACGCCATGAGACCCCCCTCTGTCCTGCCGGACATCTCCCCCTCATGGGGGGAGATTGGCAGCTTTGGTCTCGGCCCCTCACCTGCTACGTCGGCGATTGGCGAAATCATGCGAGACAGCCAATCTCCCCCCTTGAGGGGGAGATGTCCGGCAGGACAGAGGGGGGTGCGACGGCACCCAGAAGGCCCACGCGATGACCCGCGGCGACACCACCTCCCCCGCCTCGCTCACCGCGCAGGTCGTCCTGCTCGCCCTCATCATCCTGTTCTGTCTTTTCCCTTTCTACTGGATGGTCTCGACCAGCCTGAAGGATCAGATCGTGGCGCTCCAGGCCCCGCCCGCCTGGACCTTCGACGTCACTTTCGCCAATTACTTTGACGTCCTGTTCAAGGACAAGGTGGGCACGAGCCTCGTCAACTCGCTGATCATCGCCATCTCCACCACGTTCATCGCTCTGGCGCTCGGCACGCCGGCCGCCTATGCGCTCGCCCGCTTCGAATTCCGGGGCAAGCGCGACCTCTGGTTCTGGTTCATCACCAACCGCATGGTGAGCCCGATCGTGCTGGCGCTGCCCTTCTTCCTGATCGTGCGCAATCTCGGGCTGCTCGACACCCATATCGCGCTGATCCTCATCTATCTCACCTTCAACCTGCCGATCGTCATCTGGATCTGCACCGACCAGTTCCGCTCGATCCCGCGCGAAATCGACGAGGCGGCCCTTCTCGAAGGCGCTTCGCACTGGCGCATCTTTCGCTCGATCTGCCTGCCGCTCGCCGCGCCGGGCATCGCGGTTTCGGCCATCTTCTCCTTCATCTTCTCCTGGAACGAGTTGATGTTCGCGCTGGTCCTCACCCGCAACAACGCCAAGACCGCGCCGGCCATCGCCGTCTCCTTCATGGAGGGCTACAACCTTCCCTACGGCAAGATCATGGCGACCTCGACGCTGATCGTCGTTCCGGTCATCGTCTTCGCTCTCATCGCCTCGAAGCAACTCGTGCGCGGCCTCACCATGGGGGCGGTCAAGTAATGCACCCGCTCCGCGCCTTCCCGGCCGAGGAGCGTTCCGCCGTCACCTGCGTGCTGACCGACATCGACGACACGCTCACGACGGAAGGTCTGCTTCCGAGCACCAGCCTCGCCGCGATGGAGGAACTCGTCATGGCCGGCCTCCACGTCGTGCCGGTGACCGGTCGCCCGGCCGGCTGGTGCGATCACATCGCCCGCATGTGGCCGGTCGACGCCGTGATCGGCGAGAACGGCGCCTTCTGGTTCTCTTACGACCGCGAGGCACGCCGCATGAGAAGCGGGTTCGCCAAGCCTGCCCCTGAGAGGCGCGCAGACAGGGCTCGACTTAACCGTCTGCGGGAGACAATCCTGGCCGAGGTTCCGGGCGCGGGTGTCGCTTCCGACCAGGATTACCGCGTCGCCGACCTCGCCATCGATTTCCGCGAGGACGTCGAGCCTCTCGGGAAAGAGGCCGTCGGCCGTATTGTGAGCCTGTTCGAAGAAGCTGGCGCCACCGCCAAGGTCTCCTCCATCCATGTCAATGGCTGGTTCGGGCATTACGACAAACTCTCCATGACCAGGCAGTGCCTCGCCACGGTCTTCGGCTTCGACATCGACGATCCCTCGACCGCCGACCGGATCGTCTTCGTCGGCGACAGCCCCAACGACCAGCCCATGTTCGCCTTCTTCCGCAATGCCGTCGGCGTCGCCAATGTCGCTGAATTCGCTTTGGAAACGCCGCCGCGTTGGGTTACCAGACGCAAAGGGGCGGCGGGGTTCAGGGAGCTCGCCGACAGTCTTCTGGAGCATCGCGCCGAAAGGCAAACGCCGGCTTTCGGCAAGAGCGATGCGAGAACTGACGAGGCACGCAGGTGAGCGAATTGGCGGCATCGGATCTGTTGGCTCTGGACGACGAGGCGCATTTCGTCGCGCGCGTCGCCTGGCACTATTACGTCGAGGGCATCAACCAGCAGGCCATAGCCGACCGGCTCGCCACCAATCGGTTGCGTATCAACCAGGCCCTGCGCGACGCGAGACGTGACGGCGTGGTACGCATCAACATCGAATCGCCATTCGTGCACGCCGTCGAGTTGGAAAACGCTGTACGCGAAAGATACGGGTTGAAGCGCGCCCGCGTCGTGCCGAGCCCGCGGGACCCGACCAAGGTCCAGACCACGGTGGGCGCCGCGCTCGCCATGGAGCTTGCGTCCATCCTCGCCGACGGTCGCATCAAGCGCTTCGGCCTCACTTGGGGCAACACCATCTACAATGCCTCGCGCTACCTGAAGCCGGTCTCCCGCGCCGACCTCGAATTCGTCTCGATGCTGGGCGGCATCTCGCAGGGTTCGGATGTCAACTCCTTCGACATCGTCAAGGCCTTCGCCTCGCAATACGATGCCAAGCGCACCTATTTCACCGCGCCGATCTATGCGCCTTCCAAGTCGGCGCGCGACGCCATCGTCGAGACCGAATTCTTCGACGATCTCCTGCGCAAGATCCGCACCGTCGACGGCTGCGTGCTCGGGGCCGGCGACATGTCCAAGAATTCGTTGCTGATCCGCTACGCAGTGCCGTCGGATATCGACATCGCGGAACTTGTCGAGGCCGGCGCGGTGGGCGACATCCAGGGCCAGTTCCTCGACGCGCGTGGCGAAATCATCGACCACCCCCTCAACGAGCGGGTCATCGGCATCGGGCTTGCCGACGTACGTGCACTGTCCGGGGCGATCCTTGCCGCAGGCGGTCCGGGCAAACGGCCGATCGTGCGCGCCGCACTGCTCACCGGCGCCTTCGAGTGCCTCGTCACCGACGAGGACACTGCCCAGGCCCTGCTCGCCGACCTCGCCATCTGAGGGGAAGTATGTACGCCGGGATCGATATCGGAACTTCCGGCGTCAAAACGGTCCTCGTCGACGAAGACGGGCATCTCGTCGCTTGCGCAACGGCGCGGCTGACAGTCAGCCGGCTGCATGACGGCTGGTCCGAACAGCATCCGGAAGAGTGGTGGCAGGCGGTCTCGGCCACGCTCGACGAGCTTGCCGCGCATCATGGCGGAGCGATGTCGGCTCTTCGGGGCATCGGGCTTTCCGGCCAGATGCTCGGCGTCGTTCTGGTCGACCGCTCGGACAAGCCGCTCAGGCCGGCGATCCTCTGGAACGATGGCCGCGCCGTCGAGGAATGTGCGCTTCTCAAGACCCGCCTTCCCGACATCGGGAGGCGTGGCTGCGCCGATCCCGATCCCGGCTTCGGCGCGCCGAAACTTCTTTGGCTCGCCCGGCATGAGCCGGAGGTGATCGAGCGTACCGACTGCCTGCTGCTTCCCAAGGATTATGTGCGGCTCAAGTTCACCGGCGAGCGCGGCACCGAGCCGAGCGACGCCAGCGGCACGTTGCTCTTCGACAATGGCCGACTCGACTTCGCGCGCGACATGGCCGATGCGGCGGGCTTCCCCATGGCCAAGTTGCCGCCGCTCGGCCGCGCCTGGCAGTCGATGGGCATGCTGCGCCCGCAACTCGCAAGGCGCTGGGGCATCGCAAGTCCGGTCGTCGTGGCCGGGGGTGCCGGCGACAATCTCGCCTGCATGCTCGGTATCGGAGCCGCCCGGCCGGGACGTGGCGTGCTCACTCTCGGCACATCGGGTGTGCTCTGCGTGGCGACGAGCGACTTTCGGCCCATCCCCGGGCGCGGCGTGCAGACCCCGCCTCATGCCGCGCCCGGCCAATATTCCTCGCAAGGCGTGGTGATGAGCGCAACCAGTGCACTGGAATGGCTGGCCGCGCTGACGGGGGCGGGTGCCGGGCAGCTCGACGCCGAGGCGGCGGCCCTCTGGGACGATCCGGCCGGGCAGGAGAGCGCGGCGGCCGCGCCGGCTTTCCTTGCCTATCTCGATGGGGTTCGCACGCCGCACGCCGATACCGGCCTGCGCGCCGTCGCCGATGGCCTGTCGCTATCGACCACGCGGGCCATGCTCGCCTGGTCTGTATTCGAAGGCGTCGCGCTCCATCTGGCCGAAGTGGCCGAGACTCAGCGCGCCCACGGTATCACGCCGAGCAGCCTCCAGCTCGTCGGCGGCGGCGCACGATCTGCGATCTGGCCGCGCATGATTGCCTCTCTGCTGGGCGTCCCGCTCACACTCTCCAAGGGCCGCGACAACGCCGCGGCGACGGGAGCCGCGCGCCTCGCCATGACCTCCGTCCAGGGCGGTGATCCGCTGCCGGTCCTGGAAGCAGAGCCGGAGAGGGAGAGAGTCGTCGAACCCGACGATGCGCTGGCCGCATTTCTCCATGAACGCATGGCGCGCCAGGCGGCGCTACGGGTGCATGCCATGAAGGCCAACGACTCCTCACGCTACCACAGCGCGTAGCGCAGGCCGATGCGGACCTCGTGGGTGCGGAACCCCGGATCGTTGCCCTGGATGCCCGTCGCGCCTGCAAGCTGCGAGGCGCGGTCGAACTCGAACATCTCGCCGCCTTCGATGTCGCGGAAGCGATAGCCCAGATCGACCTTCAAATTGTTGGAGATGTCGTAGGCAAGGCCCGCCATCAGCGCCCAGGTGAAGCGCCAGCTCTTGCCGCCGTCATATTGCGTGCCCGCCTGGAAAGCTCCGGGCGGCGGGCAGGTCGCGCCGACGCAATAGGCGTTGCTGCCGAGCGTGTCCCAGTTGACATAGGTGGCGCCGAGGCCGGCGCCGATATAGGGCGTGAAGCCCACATAGGTGCCGAGATCGACATAGGCATTGGCCATGACGCTGTAGGCCGTTGCATCCGCGGAATCCTCGCTGCGGCATCCAGTTCCCGCGAAATCCGGACCGGGAGCGCAAGCCAGCGGCGACGAGGTCGTCCCGTCGAAGGAGGTGCGGAAAACGTCGAAGGTCGCGTCGGCGCGGAAGTAGTCGGTGAAGTTGTAGCCGAATCCGAGACCGCCGGAGATGCCCGAGCCCAGGGAGCCGGTGTCGAACCTTTCCGCGTTGTAGGTGGCCGTCAGCGGATCGAAACTGCGATAGGTGAAGTCGCCCTTCGACTTGACCGAGAAATTGTAGCCGATATCGCCGCGCAGGTACCAGCCGGAGCCGACCTCCACCGGCACATATTCCTCGATCGGCTGGTCGGCATAGATCGGCGGCTCGTAATCCGCCGCGAGCGCCGAGGCCGAGGCCATCGTTGTGATGCCTGCGATTGAGAGAAAACGTAGGAAAGACATGCCCGGATAACCCCCAACGGTTGATCGGCGAACCGCCCGCCTTGCAAGCAAGAGTTAACCATGTTGGTTAACCCGCGGTTAATCATGACGGTGGCGGCAGCACCCCCCTCTGTCCTGCCGGACATCTCCCCTTCAAGGGGGGAGATTGGCTGCGGCTGGGCATGGCGCTTGTTCTGCGACGTTCCCGATTGGCGAAAATCAAGCGGTCGGCCAATCTCCCCCCTTGAGGGGGAGATGTCCGGCAGGACAGAGGGGGGTCCGAAAGTCCAACCGCCCTTTACCCCTGCGCGCTTCGCCTGGCCCCCCTAGTAGAACGAATACCGCACGCCGACTTTCAAATCGTGCGATGTAAGATCGTTGAACCGGAAGCCGTCATTGGGCAGCGTCCAGGCCGGATCGTCATTGGTGAGCGGTCCTGTCCTGGCGTCGCCCAGCGAGACGAAGCTGTAGCCGAGATCGATCGTGGTGCGATCCGTCACAGCGATGCCGAGGCCGGCATGCAGCGCCCAGGCGAGGTTCCACTGCGAGGCCTCCGGCGCCCAGGCCGCGCCGTTCCTCAGCTCGTTGACGTCCCGGAAACCGGAGATCGTATTACGCGATGCGCCGATGCCTGCGCCGATATAGGGCGTGATGCCATTGAAATTGCCGAGATCGGCATAGGCATTGGCCATGATCAGCCATTCCGACTTCTGCGCCCCGTATTCATTGGTCTGGAAGCTGCCATCGGTGAAGTTGATCCAGTCGAGCGCACGGAAGTCCGACTTGCCGCGATATTCGGCCGTCACGTCGGCGCGGAACCACTCGTTGAACTGGTAACCGATACCGCCACCGAAAAGCGGCGAGGAATCGAAATTGCCGGCATCGTGCCAGCCATGCGACGCGATACTCGGATCCCGGTAAAGATCGATATCGAGATTGTCGAGTGCCTGGTTGGTCATGCCGATATGACCACGCAGATACCAGCCGCCGAAGACCGGCGCGGGCTGCACCGGGATCGGATCAGGAAGGATGTCGGCGGCAAATGCCGGCATCGCGGAAAAAATCATCATGGCGCCGACGAGCGTCGGCTTCGTAACCCCAAACATGCCCCTTGCTCCGTATGACCTGCCAAGTAAGCCGGAGGATGCACGGGAATGGTTAAAAGCAACTTAACCGTGTTTCTTAACCACGTTTTCGCGTCGACACGCATCGGGCAGCGCTATTACCCCCTCTGTCCTGCCGGACATCTCCCCCACAAGGCTACGACATTCACACATCTCACGGATCGTCGGCGGTCTCTGGAACACCCCTTGTATGAGGCGATTGTGCTAGGTTGAGGTTGTTGGCCGACCAGGGGTGGCCACCCCTGGTCGGCCAACAACCTCAACCTAGCACAATCGCCTCATACAAGGGGTGCTCCAGAAAGCTCCGCCGGATGTGTGAATCTCGTAGCCTCGTGGGGAAGATGTCCGGCAGGACAGAGAGGAGTGCGGCGCGCCTCACGCCGCCGTCTTGGCTTCCCCGATAACGCCGATGATCTCGTTCACCACGGCCTCAACGAGCGCCGGATCGTCGGCCTCGGCCATGACGCGAATGAGCGGCTCGGTGCCGGAGGGACGGATCACCAGTCGTCCCTTGTCGCCCAGCCGGCTGCGTGCGTCCTCGATCGCGGCCTTGACCGGCGCGCTCTCCAGCGGCTTGCCGCCGGCGAAGCGCACATTCTTCAGAAGCTGCGGCACCGGCTCGAACTTCTTGGCCACTTCGGAGACCGGCTTGCCCGCGCGCTTGACGCAGGCCAGCACCTGCAAGGCGGAGACCAGCCCGTCGCCAGTGGTCGAGAAATCCGAAAGTACGATATGGCCGGATTGTTCCCCACCGACATTCAGGCCATGGGCGCGCATATGTTCGACTACGTAGCGGTCGCCCACCTGGGTGCGGTGGAGCTGCAGGCCGATACTGGTCAGGAAGCGTTCCAGCCCGAGATTGGACATCACCGTCGCCACGACGCCCCCACCGGCCAGGCGCCCGTTCTGCAGCCAGGCCTCGGCGATCATCGCCATGATCTGGTCGCCATCGACGATCTCGCCATGCTCGTCGACGATCACCATGCGATCGGCGTCGCCGTCCAGCGCGATGCCGACATCGGCGCGCACCTCGTGCACCTTCTTCTGCAACGCTTCCGGATGGGTGGAGCCGCATTCGCGGTTGATGTTGAAGCCGTCCGGCTCGTTGTTGATGGTGATGACTTCGGCGCCGAGTTCCCACAGGGCGAGCGGCGCCACCTTGTAGCCGGCGCCGTTGGCGCAGTCGACGACGATGCGAAGGCCCGCCAACGACATCGAGCGCGGCAGCGTGCGCTTGGCGAATTCGATGTAGCGGTCATGCACGCCGTCGATGCGCTTCGCCCGGCCGAGCCCCTCGGCATCGGCCAGCTTGATGTCGATCTCGCCGTCGATCAGGGCCTCGATGCGGGTTTCGATCTCGTCGGACAGCTTGTAGCCGTCCGGGCCGAACAGCTTGATGCCGTTGTCGTGATAGGGGTTGTGCGAGGCCGAGATCATCACGCCGATATCGGCGCGCAGCGAGCGTGCGAGCATGGCGACCGCGGGCGTCGGGATCGGGCCGAGCAGGAAGACGTCCATGCCGGCCGCGCAGAAGCCCGAAACCATGGCGTTCTCGATCATGTAGCCGGAGAGCCGCGTGTCCTTGCCGAGAACGACGCGATGGCGGTGGCTGCCGCGCTGGAAGGACATGCCGGCGGCCATGCCGACCTTCATGGCGACTTCGCCGGTCATCGGAAATTTGTTGGCGCGCCCGCGGATCCCGTCCGTTCCGAAATAACGTCTCGACATGCTGTTCAGGTCCCCGAAAGACTCCAGGCTTCTCTCTCCCCGCTTCTGGTTTGCCATATCAGCGAGGAAGAGCGCATCACTTTCTGCAAGTATTTATTACGAATTCTTAGGAATCCGTTCAATTCCGCCATTTTGGGATCTGGCAGGGTGCGGCTGCGTTGGCAAGCCGGCTATCGCATAGCGGCGATCCATTCCCGAAGCAAGGCCACCGCGTCGGGATCGCCGATATGCCGCCCGAGTTCGGGCATCATCACGCCAGGTTCGGTACTTTCGACTCGGTAGGGCAGGATCGAGCCGTCGGGATCGCCGGGCAGGATGTCGAACTGCCGGCCGCCCGAACCTTTGCCGGCGGCGACCGGACGTTTCCTTACCCCGATCTTGACCGGGTCCTTCTCTCCATAGGTGAGCCAGAGGCCCGAATTGCTGGCCGGCCCCTCCTTGCGGTGGCAATGCGCGCAATTGACGTCGAGCCATGTGCGCGCCCGAGCGTCCAGCGACGCTCCGGCGTCGCGCCAGTCCGGCACGGTCGGGGCGGCTTCGGGCGCCGGCGCGCCCGACAACATCCCAGCCGCCGCCCAATGCGCGATCTGATTTTCGTTTCCGCCATCGTAGGGGAAATTATGATTGAGATTGCGAGCCTTGGGGCCGAGCGGCACGATCTCATCGTTGAAGGCGTGGCAGGCCTTGCACTGGTTCTTGTTCGGCACGGCATAGGTGAAGGCGAGCGGCTCTCCGTCCGCGGCGATCGTGGCGATGTTCACCTTGGCGCCGGCGATCTTCAGCACGGCGTCGGTCTGCTCCTCGTTCCAGAGATAGGCCCAGGCCTGCCAGCCATCCGCTTGGCGCAGCAGCACGCGCGTTTCGATCAGGCGGATAGCCTTGTCGGGCGCGCGCTGGTCGGCGGCAAAGGCGAAGGTCTTGATGAGCGCGGTGCCTTCCGGGAAATCGAAAGCCTCGCTCTCGTGAAAGGCGGCGGACTTGCCCTTCGGCACGTGGACGAAACGATATTTCAATGCCCCGTCGGAAAAGAGCGGCGTGGAGAGGTCGAAGGGGATGACGCCCTCGGCCGGCTTCTGCGCGCGTGCGTCCTCGAAGAAGCCGAATTCGGAAAGCAGCTTCGGTGGGGATTTGGCGAGGATCGCTTCGTTGGAGACGGCGTGGGCGGGGCGGACGACGCAGAAGAGGAGGACGGCGAAGAGCATGAAAAAATGAAGGGCCGCGCTCCACGGCGCCCCCCTCTGTCCTGCCGGACATCTCCCCCACAAGGGGGGAGATTGGCAGCTTCGCTGTGATCGCCTTTCCTGCAACATTGCTGATTGGCGAAAGCCTTGGAGACAGCCAATCTCCCCCCTTGTGGGGGAGATGTCCGGCAGGACAGAGGGGGGCAACATAGGGCTCCGTCCCATACCATTAGCCGCCATCACAACCCCTACGCCCCGCTCTCCTGCGGCAACCTCACCGGCTCGGGCTCGGGCAAACTGCCCTTGTAGGCGGAGATGTCCATATCCGGCCACCATCCCCAGGGCAGGAGCAGCTGCGAGATCATCTTGAGGTTGACGAAACTCGTGCCTTCGGCCTCGTCGATGTAGACGCGGTTTTCGGCCGCGGTCCAGGAGAGGTATTCGGGGATCGTCGTCACGCCGTCCCAGACGATATCGGGCACCGGCGTTCCCGAAACATCGGAGATCGTCTTGCCCACTTCGCCGTCCGGCGCGTCGCCGCCTTCGCCATAGGTGTTTCCATGCACGAACACACCGCGCGGCACGAACATGTACTTGTCGTCCTCGTAGTCGTTCGGATAGGCGGCGATCAGCACATGCGTCGTGCCGTTGCCGTCCAGCTTGTTGTTGAAGACATGGACGTTGCGGTTGGCCATGACCATGATACCCATGCCCTTCGGCACGATCGCCACAATGTTGCCTTTCGGCGCGAAATTGGGCGTGTCGTTGTTCACCACCTCGTTGTCGAACACCCTGATGTCGTGGCCGCCCTGCACGGGCAGGTTGGGCAGGTCGAAGACCAGGATGCCGCCGGTGTTGCGGGTGGCGACATTGTTGTAGACGTCGGCCTTCATCGAATTCTCGATCTCGATGCCCGCGACGTTGAACTCGGCGCGCGAGTTGCGCACCACGATGTTCTCGCTCTGGCCGACATAGATGCCGGCATCGGCCGCGCCCTTCACCGTCACGCCGTCGATGAGCACGTTCTTCGAGGACACGGGATAAACGCCATACGCGCCGTTCTTGGCGTCAGGCCCGTTGGTCCACTCGACGCGGAGCTTGCGGAAAGTGATCTGGTCGGAACCCTTCGACTTCACGCCGTCGCCCTTGGTGTCCTCGACGGCGAAGTCTTCCAGCACCACGCGGTCGGAAGTAACCAGCAGTCCCTCGCCCGACCCGGTCTGGCCCTTGAACGAGAGCACCGTCCGGTCCATGCCGGCGCCCTTCACCACCACGTCGTCGACATCGAGCGACAAGCCCTCCGTGAGTTCGAAGCGGCCTGCCCCGATCCGCACCGTGTCACCGGGCTCGGCCATGATGAGCGCCTCGGTCAGGCGCTCGGCCGCGCCCTCTCCGGCTTCCACGGCGACCTCCGCGGCCAAAGCCGGCCCGATCGCCGACACACCGAACAGAGCGGCCCACAATATCGGTGAAGCTATGCTGCGCATGCGACGTCTCTCCTCCCGTCGGTGCTTCCACAACCAGACGATGCGCCTGCGCTCTGGCCCTGTCAACAAAAATGAAATAGTTTCACTTTCTATGGATGACACTTCTCCAGACATAGGCTCCGGCAAGATCCTGCCGATCCAGGACCGCGCCTTCCGGACCCGCACCGCCCTTCTTGCCGCCGCCGAGGATCTTGTCGCTCGCCAAGGCATAGAGGCAGTCACCACGACGAGCGTTGCGGTGGCGGCGGGATGCTCCGTGGGAACGCTCTACCGCTACTTCGCCGACCGAGAGGCGCTACTGCTTGCCGCCTACGACGCGACGGTCCAGCGTATCGTCGCGCGCTGCGCTGCCGAACTCGCCGCGCTGCCCGCCGACACGTCCGCGCCGCAAGCCGCGCGTTTTCTGCTGGGCGTCTATCTGGAAGCGGCCGAGGCAATCCCCGCTCATTCGGGCCTGCTCAAGGCGATGCGCTCGATCAGGCCGATCGAGGCCGAGGAGGGCGGCGACCGCAATCATATCGTCCACGACATCGTGGCGCCCTTCCTTGCCCGCTTCGCGCGCAATCGCCCCGCCGACCCGCTGCGGCTCCATCTGCTCAACGTGCTGCTGGGCACGCTGGTCGACCTCTATCTCGTGACATCAGACCCGGCTGCCCGCGCACGCCTGAAGCAAGACGTCGAGGCGCATATGCTGCTCGCGCTGGAGAGGGCGCTGCAATCGGAATCGTAGGCACTCGGCCGAGGCGTAACGGAATGGATCCTCGGGTCATCCTCGCCCTTCGGGCTCAGGCCCGAGGATGACGAAGCTGCTATGGCGATGTCAATCGCCAACGATGGCGATTGGGGTGGGCCCTCAACGCAATCGTCATCCACGGACCCGCAGGCGAGCGAAGCGATGCCGAAGGTGATCCGTGGATCCATTCCGTAACCTCTCGGCCGGCTGCCCAACGGTGCAAGATGTTCCCTAGCCGCATACCAAAAAGCCGCGGCGTTTCCGCCGCGGCTTTCATGTTTCGGACCTAATCCGCTCAGCCCTGGGGCTGGGGCTCCATGCCGCCTTCCGGCTCGGGGCCCTTGCGCTTGCGGCCGCTGGCGCCGCCGGCCTTGGGCACGGCCGAGCCGCGCGAGGTCGGCGTGTCGTCGCCCAGGTCGCGCGATGGCTTGGAGCCGGCGAGCAACTGCCTGATCTCGTCGCCCGACAGCGTCTCGTATTCGAGCAGGCCCTCGGCGAGCGCGATCCAGTCCTTTTTCTTCTTGGTCAGGATCTGCCGCGCGGTCGTGTAGGCGTCGTCGATCAGACGACGCACTTCCGCGTCGATGAGTTGCGCCGTCTCTTCCGAGACATTTTGCTGGCGCGCCACCGAATGGCCGAGGAAGACCTCTTCCTGGTTCTCGCCATAGGCGACCTGGCCGAGCTTGTCGGAGAAGCCCCAGCGCGTGACCATGGCGCGCGCCAGCTTGGTGGCCTGCTCGATGTCGGAGGCGGCACCCGAGGTGATGTTCTCCTTGCCGAACTTCATCTCCTCGGCGACGCGGCCGCCCATCATGATGGCCAGGCGCGAGATCATGTATTTGTAGCTCATCGAGTAGCGGTCGCCCTCGGGGAGCTGCATGACCATGCCGAGCGCGCGGCCGCGCGGAATGATGGTCGCCTTGTGGAGCGGATCGGCCGACGGCACGTTGAGCGCCAGGATAGCATGGCCGGCCTCGTGGAAGGCGGTGAGTTCCTTCTCGGCCTGGGTCATGGCGGTGGAGCGGCGCTCCGCGCCCATCATCACCTTGTCCTTGGCGTCCTCGAACTCCTGCATGGTGACGAGCCGCTTGTTGCGCCGCGCCGCCATGAGGGCCGCCTCGTTGACGAGGTTCATGAGGTCCGCGCCGGAAAAGCCGGGCGTGCCGCGCGCCACCACCTTGAGGTCGACATTCGGCGCCAGCGGCACGTTGCGCACATGCACCTTGAGGATCTTCTCGCGGCCGTTGATATCCGGGTTCGGCACCACGACCTGCCGGTCGAAACGGCCGGGACGCAGGAGCGCTGGGTCGAGCACGTCTGGCCGGTTGGTCGCGGCGATGAGGATGATCCCCTCATTGGCCTCGAAGCCGTCCATCTCGACGAGAAGCTGGTTCAGCGTCTGCTCGCGCTCGTCATTGCCGCCGCCCAGGCCCGCGCCGCGATGGCGGCCGACCGCGTCGATCTCGTCGATGAAGATGATGCAGGGCGCGTTCTTCTTGGCCTGGTCGAACATGTCGCGGACGCGGGAGGCGCCGACACCGACGAACATCTCGACGAAGTCCGAGCCGGAGATGGTGAAGAAGGGCACATTGGCCTCGCCCGCGATGGCGCGCGCCAGAAGCGTCTTACCGGTTCCGGGAGGGCCGACGAGCAGCACGCCGCGCGGGATCTTGCCGCCCAGCCGCTGGAACTTCTGGGGGTCGCGCAGGAATTCGACGATCTCCTCGAGATCCTCCTTGGCCTCGTCGACGCCCGCCACGTCCTGGAAAGTCACGCGGCCATGCGCCTCGGTGAGCAGCTTGGCCTTGGACTTGCCGAAGCCCATGGCGCGCCCGGAGCCCGACTGCATCTGGCGCATGAAGAATATCCAGACGCCAAGGATGAGGATCATAGGCAGCCACGATATCAGATAGCCGAAAATCGAGTTCGATCCGTCGGTTTCGGGACGTGCATTGATGATGACGCCCTTGTCCTCCAGGCGGCTCACCAGGGTCGGGTCGCCCGGCGAATAGGTCTGGAAGCCGGAGCTGTTGTCGACAAAAGTGCCGCTGATGCGGTCGCCGGCGATCGTCACCGACTTCACGCGGCCGTTCGACACGTCCTGCAGGAATTCGGAATAGGCGACCTCACGCGAAGCACCGCGCTGCTGCGGCGTCTGGAAGAGATTGAAGAGCGCGATCAGGAGAACGGCGATGATCGCCCAGAGCGCGAGGTTACGATAGTTCGGATTCATCGAGAGTCCTGTTGGTGTCCGTGGCTGGACACGAAGTCCGCAGGGATTATCACGGCTAACATAGGGAGCGCGCGCGCCATTGCCAAGCGCGACCCGCCGTCTGGGTTAAGCTTCTATGGCAATGTGGCCGGCAAAGGGCGACGCCGGCATCTTCGGCGCGCCGACCAGTTCCGCGACGGCCCTGGCCGCGGCAAGATCGAAGGAAGGCAGGAACCGGACCCAGGGCGAAAGCAGAGGCGTCGCCGACGGTCCTTCCCTTGGCACGGGAGGCCCGAGCGGCACGGCCTCGCCCGCCTCGTTCCGCATGGCCGGCCAGGCAGCCAGCGCGGCGCGAACCAGGCTTTGCGGTGTCTGCATGCTATCTCTTTGTTGTTGCCGCATTTGTGTCATGTCAGGCGTTTCCACCTTCCGCATTTGCGCGCTCTCCAGCGCATCGGTTTGGCCGCCCGCCACGAACGCCCGTGCACGGTCCGGGCCGAACGGCTCGAGCGTGCCGCCCTCGCCCGAAACGAGGAAGCGTCCGTCCCAGATCGTCCCGCTGCGTAAAGGCGTGGGCGCTGGCAGTCCCCTTCCTTCCCGATGAAGGAAGATGCCGCCGCGCCGGACATCCACCATGCAGCGCGACAATGTGGCGCGCCGCGGTTCAGCGAGACCTGCGAAAAGAGCCGCGGTCCGACCGGCGTCGGCGAGATGCTCGCCGCCTCCCATCACGGCGAGCAGGATGCGCAAGGCCTCGATCCCGGCTTGCTTGTCGTTCCCGGCGAATTCCGGCGCGAGCCGCACGAGGCCGGGCGAGACGAGGACGGCACGTTGCCTGACAAGCGCCGCCACGCGTTCCGACAAGGCCACGCGCTCCCGTGCCGCCCGCGCGATATCCTCGCCACTCATCGCGACACCCGTGGCCCGCGTGCGGGCCCGCTCGTAAGTCGTGTCCCGGTTGGTCGGATCGTCGATCCAGTCGATGCCCCTGCCTCGCAGGAACGCCCGAAGGTCGTCGCGTCGATTGCCGAGCAACGGGCGCGCGATCCAGGTCCTTCCGGCGTAAAGCGTGGCGGGTGCCATGCCGGCAAGACCACGCCCCTCGCCGCGCCGGCGTCGCATGGCGATCGTCTCCGCCTGGTCGTCTTTCGTATGGCCGGTGAGGACGAGGTCCGTGTCGGCTTCATCGGCGGCCTGCGCGAGTAGCCGATAGCGCGCCTCCCGCGCGGCCGCCGGGATACCGGTCCCGGGTTTCGGCCCTGTCCAGCGAAATGTCCGGTGCTCGATCCCTTCGGCCGCGCAGAGCCGCGCCACGCCCGCCGCCTCGTCGGCCGATTCCGCGCGCAGGCCGTGATCGATGGTGACGGCGACCAGTTTCGTTCCCGTTCGTTCGAGATGAGCCTTGGCAAGGAGGAGGAGAGCAACGGAATCGCTGCCGCCGGAGACGGCGGCGATCACGGCGCGCCGCCCGGTGCAGTCGAATTTCGGCAGCAGAGTTGAAAACGGCAGGCTAGCCATGGGGATCAATTCAGATACGGTCCGTGGAGGTGGCACCGGCCGGCCCGGATGACCGCATGTGGATTGACCCCGGCTAGCAGCCCACCGCCGCCTGCTCCTTCTTGACCCGTTCCTTGAGCTGGGCGGAGGCATTGGGATAGCGCTTGGCGACCTCGCCGAAGGTTGCGCAGGCGACGTCGCGCTGCTTCAGGCCGGAAAGCGAAATGCCGAGCTTGAGAAGCATTTCGGGGCCCTTTTTGGAGGAGGGATAATCCTTGCTGGCGGCGAGGAAAACCTCGGCTGCGTCGCGGTACTTCTGCTGCCCGAGCAGGGATTCGCCCAGCCAGAAATGCGCGTCGGCCGCCTTGGGATCGGCCGGGAAGCGCGAGATGTGGTCGCGGAAACCGGCTTCGGCGGTCTTGTAGTCTCCGGAGAGGATGAACTCGTAGGCGTTGCGGTAGAGCTCGTCAGGGTCATCCGTGGACGGAAGGGCCGCCACCTGGTCGCCGCCACTGGCGGGCGCGCTGTCCTGGCCCGCGGCGGGCGCGCCGGCCGACATCTGGTCGCCGATGCTGCCGCCCTTCACATTGCCGTCGGCGTCGAAGACGATCGTGCCGAAGTTTTTCGGCGGTTCGCCGCGACCGCCTTGCGCCTCTCCAGGGGCAGCGGCCGTGGCGTCCGGCCGAACCTCGTTCGGGGTAGTCGCTGGATCCGCCGCGCCGCTCCCCGTGGAGGGTCCGGCCGCAGCGACGGACCGGTTGGTGTCTCCGGTCCGCGCGCCCGACTTCTTCTGCTCCAGCTCCTGGAAGCGGAACTCGTTGTCTTCCTGCATCTTGCGCAATTGTTCCTGCATCTGCAGGACCTGGAAGTTGAGTTCCTCGAGGGTTCCGTTCAACTGGCGAATCTGCTCTTCGAGCGCTGTGACGCGTGGATCCCCCGCCTGGGCAAGGCGAATTCCTTCGCTATCGTTGCCGGAACCGAAGACGCCGGGCAAGCCGACCTGCGGTACCGGGACGGTGCGGGCGGGGTCGGGCACGCGGCTCTCCTGGGAAAGCGCACCGCCTCCCGACAGAAGCAGCAACGCCAAGCAGGTTCCGGAAAAGTGTCCGGCGGTTTTCCGACAAGAACCTGCAGCAAGGAAAGAAGCCAAGCAGGCGAGGCGTGGGCGAAGCCACCCAAGCCTGCTTAGCGTGCCGCTGATGATGGTTCGCAAATGCATGTCTGTCTCGCTCTGGATTGCACTGCGGGCGTTGCGACGCCCCGCCTGCTCATATCAGGACGCGCGACTTCGGCCAAATTTTGTTTGACTGACGCTGAGCGCCCCCTCGGCCCGCAGACCACGGGAATACCGAATGTTCCAACGCCAAAAGCGGCCCCCATGGGAGCCGCCATTTCAACCTTGAAGATCGGCAAGAAACCGCTTCGAGAATTCGCTCCGGTGCGGCAGGTGGCGCGGTTTTCGAGAACCGGAGCGGAGCGGACATTCGGTCCGTGAGCACCGGAAGCGCAGAAAACCGCGTCAGATGCCCACCGGAGTAGAATTATCGAGGGGTTTCTCAGCTCCCGGCGCCGCCGAGCACCGTGACGGCGCGACGGTTCTGCGACCAGCAGGAGATGTCGTCGCAGACCGCGACCGGGCGCTCCTTGCCGTAGGAGATGGTGCGGATGCGGTTGGCCTTGACGCCGCGAGCGACCAGGAAATCGCGAGCGGCGGCGGCGCGACGGGCGCCGAGCGCCAGATTGTATTCACGGGTGCCGCGCTCGTCGGCATGGCCTTCGACGGTGACGGAATGGTTGGTGTACTGGTTGAGCCATTGGGCCTGCTTGGAAAGCGTCTGCTGCGCGTCGGCGCGGATCACCGTGGAGTCCGTATCGAAGAAGATGCGGTCGCCGACATTGACGGTGAAGTCCTGCGCAGAACCCGGTGTCGCGGCGCCGAGGCCGAGATCGGCCGCGCTGTTCGGCGTCTTCTTGGAAGCGCAACCGGCAACGGCCAGCGTCGCCACCAGCGCCAGGGCGATCGGGTTGATCTTGAGTGCTGCGATGCGGCGCATCCCGCCTCTCCTTCGCAATATGAGTGATTTCGTTGATCCTCCAGTAACCACGTTGAGGTTAATGGAGCACCAACGAATACGGTTAAAAATTCCTTGCCGGCTTCCGTCCCCGGTTCGGCGTCCCTTTCCCGGGATTACCCCAGAATTGCGGGCGCACCCTAGGCGGAAATGCGGCCAAAACGCGGCATTTCGACCGATTTTCGGCAAGTTCCGGCCCCGCGACCGGCACAAACAGGTCAACAAAAAGGGGCCGGTTGCGGCCCCTTGAAGTATACCGGTGACGGCGCTCGGCTACTCGAGCAGCGGCGACCAGGCCGGATCGGACGCGAAGTTCGAAGTCGGGATCTGCTGTTCGTTACGGCCGGTCAGGTCGATCGAGTAGAGGCGCGGACCGCCGGACCCGGCCGCCTCGCGGAAGAACATGAGCACGCGCCCGTTCGGCGCCCAGGTCGGGCCTTCCTGTTGGAAGCCCGTGCTCAGGATCCGTTCGCCCTGGCCGTCGGTCCTCATGACGCCGATCTGGAACTCGCCGCCCGATTGCTTGGTGAAGGCGATCATGTCGCCGCGCGGCGACCATACCGGCGTGGAGTAGCTGCCATTGCCGTAGGAGATGCGGCGCTGGTTGGAGCCGTCGGCATTCATCACATAGACCTGAGGCTGGCCGCCGCGGTCCGAGGTGAACACGACCTGGCTGCCATCAGGAGAATAGGAAGGCGACGTATCGATCGAATTCGAATTGGTCAGCCGGGTCGTGGTGCGGCTGCGCAGGTCCATGGCGAAGATATTGGAGTTGCCGTCGTCGCGCAGCAGGCTCATGATCACCTTCTGGCCGTCCGGCGAGAAGCGGGGCGCGAAGGTCATTCCGGGGAAATTGCCCACCAGCTCGCGCTGCCCGGTCTCGATCTGCAGGAGATAGACCTGCGGCTGGCCGCGCTCGTAGGACATGTAGGTGATTTCCTGCCGGGTCGGCGAGAAACGCGGCGTCATCACGATCGACCGTCCATCGGAGAGATGGCGCACGCCGGCTCCGTCCTGGTCCATGATGGCGAGGCGCTTCTTGCGCTGGTTCTTCGGGCCGGATTCGTCGACGAAGACGATGCGCGTGTCGAAATAGCCCTTCTCGCCGGTGATCCGCTCATAAATGGCATCGGCGATGATATGAGCCACGCGCCGCCAATTGGCCTTGTTGGCGAAGAACTGCTCGCCGATGAGCTGCTGCCCGGCAAAAGTATCCCACAGGCGAACCTCGGCGCGAAGCCGGCCGTCGGCTTCCTGCGTCACGCGCCCGGTGACCAGCGCTTGCGCGTTGATCACCTTCCAGTCGTCGAAGCGCGGGGCGACATCCGGATTGGCGATCTTCTCGATGAAGGCTCCCTTGTCGATCGGCGCGAAGAGGCCGGACCGCTTCAGGTCGGCCGCGACCACGCCGGCGATCTCGACGCCCATCCCATCCTGCGACACGAAGTCGGTGATGGCGATCGGCAGCGGCTCGACAACGCCCTTGTTGATGTCGATCACCACCTCGGCTTTCGCCGGCGTCGCCGCGAAAGCGGCGACGCCGGAAGCGAACGCGCCGAGGAGGAGAAAGGTCGTCATCAGTTGTTTCATGCGTAAAACCTCGTGGTCCCTTGGGGCGAAGGATCAGAACATTTCGCTGGGGTCGAAATTGACGGTGACGTCCGCCCATGTCTCGTATTTCTCGGCGGGAAGCGTGTAGGGCGCGCAGCGAACCACGGCGCGGCGGGCGGCTTCCGCGGCGGCGCGTTGGACGCCGCTCGCTCCGCCGCCGTCCACCACCTGCGGACTGCCTTCCAGCTCGCCGGCCGGCGTGAGCTTGAACTTGACCGAGACCTTGAGCGTCTCGCCGTCCATTGCGCCGGCCGGTATGTTCCAGCAGCGCTGGATCTGGCCCCGCAGGGCATCCATCTCGCTCTGCGACAGCGAGGAGCCGCTGGTTGTCTTCTTGCCGCCCAGCGCCGCCTGCTCGGCAGAGCGCTTGGCGCCGCCGCCGGCCGCCTTCTCCTTGTTGAGGAGGGCCGCGACTTCGTCGGCATTGAATTCCTTCTCTTCCGATTTCGGCCGGCTCGCCTGCTCCTTGGCCGGCTTCTCCGCCTCCTTGCGCTCAGGCGCCTTGGCGGTCTGGGCTTGCGGCGGCTGCGGGCGCGCCTGGGGAGACGGCACGCTGTCGGGCAGCTTCACGCTCTCGGCCTCGGCCATCTCCGACACAGCCGTCTCCGGCGCGGCGTCGGGTTTGACCTCTTGCTTGGGCTGCGGCTCGGGCGTCGTTTCCGTCGCCGGAGTCGGCTCGGGTTTTGCTTCCGGCTGCTTGGCGGGTTCGGGCTTCTTGTCCTCGACGGGGCGCGGCGTCGGCTCGGGCGACGGCGCAGGAGCGGCCGCCGTCTCGACCGGCTTCGGCTTTGCCTCCGGTGTCGGCGGCTTGTCGGTGTCGATCGTGTTGTCGCCCACCTTCTGGGCGTTCTCGACAATGTCCGGCTTCTTGGTCGGCACCGGCGCCGACTTTTCCGCCTTGGGCGCCTTCTTGTCGCCCTGCTGGATCTGGGTCATGGATTCGACCGGCACGATTTCGACCGGCAGCGCTTCGCTGTCGGCCATTTCCAGGGCGCGCGGTGACGACAGCGAGACCAGGCCGAAGCCGATCACCGCCGCATGCAGGACGACCGATGTGGTGAGGCCTGCTTTCATCTCCATTTCGGCGTCACTTGTCCTGTTCTTGCAAGGTGATGAGGCCGAGATTGCGGTAGCCCGCGGCCGAAATGCGCGCCATCACCTGCATCACCGTGCCGTAGTCCGCGGCCTTGTCGCCGCGCACGAAGATCCGCTCCTCGTAGCCGGTCTTGGAGATGGCCTCGAGCTTGGGCACGACCTCTTCGAGAGCGATCTCCGTCTCCTGCAGATAGATCTGGCCGCCCGGATTGACCGAGATGGTGATCGGCTGCGTCTCGGTGTTGAGCGCCTTGGCCCGGGTTTCCGGCAGATCGATGGGCACGCCGACCGTCATCAGCGGCGCCGCCACCATGAAGATGATGAGCAGCACCAGCATCACGTCGACGAAAGGCGTGACGTTGATCTCGGACATCAGGCCGTGATGCCGGCCCCTGCGCCTGTGACCCCGTCCGCCGCGGCCGCCGCTCTGGCCGATTGACATTCCCATCGCGCTAACCCCTCAGGCCTTGGCCGCTACTTTTTCATCGATTTGGCGCGAGAGTATGGCGGAGAACTCGTCCGCGAACCCCTCCATCCGGAGCGCAAGCTTGCTCGCATCCGATGACAGCTTGTTGTAGGCCATGACGGCGGGGATGGCGGCGAGCAGGCCGATCGCCGTGGCGAGCAGCGCCTCGGCGATGCCCGGCGCGACGACGGCGAGATTGGTCGATTTGGAGCCGGCGATGGCCTGGAAGGAGGTCATGATACCGACCACCGTGCCGAAGAGGCCGATGAATGGCGCCGCGGAGCCGACCGTAGCCAGGAAACCGAGCCGGCCCTCCAGCCCTTCCATCTCGCGGGTAAGCGCGAGGTCCATGGCCTTGTCGATACGTGTCTGCAAGGCAAGCGGCGACTTCGCGCCCTTCTCGAAGCTCTTCTTCCATTCGCGCATGGCCGCCACGAAGATCGAGCCCATGCCGGTGGTCTTGCGGTCTGCCAGCGTGCGGTAGAGCTCTTCCAGGGACTGCCCGGACCAGAACACCTGCTCGAACCGGTTGAGCGCGCTCTGCATGCGCCGGTATGCGATGATCTTGTCGATGATGATGGCCCAGGTCCAGACCGAGGCGGCCAGCAGCCCGAGCATGACCAGCTTCACGATCCATCCGGCCTGCCAGAACAGGGCCCAGACGGAAACAGCTGCGCCGGGCTCGGCGAGAGATAGGTTTTCCATTGCAACGAATTCCCTAAAAGATTCCGGGCTCTCGCTCGCCGCGCGCCCTTGCGCATCATCCCTTGTCGCCCGCGGGCTTCAGCCTCGGAACGCTCCGAATGCGCCTTTCCCGGGCCTTTTCGGAGCCAAATTTGGTGAAAGGAAGGCGTCTCCGCTTTCTTCGAACTTTCACCAAGCTCCTTCATGGACCGTTAAGGTTAAGGATGGGTTAGGGCCGCCGCGACGACTCGTTATTGAGAGGGGTAACGTTCCCGTCATTGCTTGCACCGCTATCGCTCCGGGAGGCGACGCCGAGGCCGGATTGGCGTAAGTCGCGAAGCGAGACTTCGATTCTGCGCCGTTGGGCCCATGCCGGTACGAAACGGAATGGATTCTCGGATCACCTCGCCATCGGCTCGGGTCCGAGAATGACGAAGTTTCAATGCCTGCGCCAATCGCAAACGTTGGCGATTGGCGCAGGCCTTCGATGCAGATCGTCATCCTCGGACGGGAGCCCGCGCCAGCGGGCGAGCTGATCCGAGGATCCATTCCGTTCCATGGCGGCCGATCGCCCGACGGTGCGGAATCCGGTCACACCGGCGCATTCCTATCCGCCGGCAGGAACACATCCAGCCATTCCCTGGGAAAACGGCGGGGCCGGCCATTGGCGCCGATGATCGCCGCCTCCACCCTGGCCTCGATCAGCACGTCATCGCCGCGGCGGATCTGCTGGGCCATGAAGATGCGCGCGCCGGATATGTCTTCCGTGCGGGTATCGATGGTGAGGATGTCGTCGATTCGCGCCGGTGCGCGGAAGTCGATCTCCATGCGCTTCACGACCCAGACCAGCGCCTCGCCATGCTTGCCGTCGGCGAGCTCGGTGTGGTGGACGCCGGCAAGCCGCAGGAAATCGGACCGGCCGCGTTCCAGGAATTCCAGATAGCGGGCGTGATAGACGACGCCTGAGAAGTCCGTGTCGGCATAATAGACGCGCGCCATGATCCGATGGCCGAAAGGCGTCAGTGCCCCCGACAGCCCAGCCACCAGAACATCGGATTCACCATGATCGGCCATCGCGCTTTCCTTTTCATCGCCGGACTGACACTTGTTCCTGCTGGGGGATGGCATCAATGGCGGCGGCGATCAAGAATTGGCTTTTGGGCTTGGCGGCCTTGTTCCTGCTTGCGGCCGGGGGCTTGGCCGCACAGGCGGCGGAGTTTTCCGTGAAACGCGGCATCAATCTGGACCAGTGGACCACCTGGCCGGACGAAAGCCGCTGGAACGAAGCCGACGTGCTTCTGCCTTTCCCGGAATGGCGGCGCACGGTCGGACAGCCGGAGCTCGAAGCGCTCAGGGGAATCGGCTTCGATTTCGTGCGCATGCCGGTCGATCCCTCCCCTTTCCTCTCCGCGCAAGCCAGCCGCCTTCACGAGCGGCTGTACGATGAGGTGCTCGAATCGGCCCGACGGATTCAACAGGCCGGCTTGAAGGTCGTGGTCGATCTCCATCTCATCCCGGCCGGTGGCAATCGCTCGATCGGCATGGGCCAGGTGATGGACGACCCTGCCCTGTTCGACCGCTACGTCGGTCTCGTCGGGCGGATGGCGCGCAGCCTATCGAAAGAAGACCCCTCCCGATTGGCGCTCGAACTGATGAACGAGCCTGTGACGGAGTGCGAGGGCGCGGCGGCCGGAGCGTGGACGGAACGGCTCAAGCGGCTCCATGCGGCCGCGCGCGAAGCGGCGCCCAGGCTGACGCTGGTCCTGGCCGGCGGCTGCTGGGGCAGCGCCGAGGGCCTCGCCGCGCTCGATCCCGCCGAGTTCGGCGACGACAACATTCTATGGACCTTTCACTCCTACGCCCCCTTCCTCGTCACCCACCAGGGCGCGACCTGGGCCGGTGACTTCATCCGCTACGTGAACGGCATTCCCTATCCGCCGCATGCAGTGCCCGCGCCGGAGATGGAGCGCATGCTGGAAGGGGTCCGGCATCGCATCCGGGACGAGGCGCCCTGGTCGCGGCGATCGGGCATGCTGGCCTATCTCGACGAGGAAATGGCCAAGCTCGATACGGCGGAGAAACTGCAGGCCGTCATGGAAGAACCTTTTTCCGTGGTGTCGGCCTGGGCTAGGCGGCATGGCATCGAGCCCCCGCAGATCCTGCTCGGCGAATTCGGCATGATCCGGCAGGAATATGGCGGCGAGTTCGTCATGCCCGCCGCCTCCCGCGCGGCCTATGTCCGCGACATGATCGACATCGCCGAACGCCATGGCTATGGCTGGTCGATCTGGTCCTATGGCGGGGCCTTCGGCGTGGTCGAGGAATTCGAGAGCCGCAAGGCAGAGCCCGACGTGCTGGAGGCCGTGCGTAACTTGCCGTGACCCGCTGGCAGGGTGAGCAAGGCCGGACGAGGGGTTCCTAATCCCCCTCTTCGAACAGATTGATCTGCTGCTGCGCAAGCTCGCGCGGGGCTTCGAGGCCGAGATGCCGCCAGGCATTGGCGGTCAGCACACGGCCGCGCGGCGTGCGGTTGATGAAACCCTGCTGGATCAGATAGGGCTCGATGATGTCCTCGATGGCATCGCGCGGCTCCGACAGGCCGGCCGCGATGGTTTCGATGCCGACCGGCCCGCCGCCGAAATTCATGGCGATCATGGAGAGATACCGCCGGTCGAGTTGGTCGAGGCCGAGCGCGTCGACTTCGAGCCTCGACAACGCTTCGTCCGCGATCACCCGCGTCACATGGTCGGCACCGGCGACCGTCGCGAAGTCGCGCACACGCCGAAGCAGCCGTCCGGCGATGCGCGGGGTGCCGCGTGCGCGCCGCGCGATCTCCAGTGCGCCGTCGTCGCCCATGGGCAGGCCCAGGATGCGTGCGCCGCGGCGCACGATCAGCTCGAGCTCCTCGACCGTGTAGAAATTGAGCCGCACCGGAATGCCGAAACGGTCGCGCAGCGGATTGGTGAGAAGGCCGAGCCGCGTCGTCGCCGCAACGAGCGTGAAACGCGCGAGGTCGATCTTGACGGAGCGCGCCGCGGGTCCCTCGCCGATGATCAAATCGAGCTGGTAATCCTCCATGGCTGGATAGAGGATCTCCTCGACCGCCGGGTTCAACCGGTGGATTTCGTCGATGAAGAGCACGTCACGCTCCTCGAGATTGGTGAGCAGCGCCGCGAGATCGCCTGCCTTGGCAATCACCGGGCCGGAGGTGGAACGGAAGTTCACCCCCATTTCGCGCGCCATGATCTGGGCGAGCGTCGTCTTGCCGAGACCGGGCGGCCCGACGAAGAGCACGTGGTCGAGCGCCTCGCCCCTGCCCTTGGCCGCCTCGATGAACACTTTCAGATTGGCACGCGCCGCCGCCTGGCCGACAAAATCGTCCAGCACCTGCGGCCGCATGGAGGGATCCACGTCTTCGCCGCGCTTATCCGGGGAAATGAGGCGCGAGGGAGAAATCACGAAAGAGGCTCCATGGAAGGAATGCGGGCGAAGCTCGAGTCGGAGCCGCCGATCATTGGCCGGGACGTCACGGAATGGATCCTCGGATCACCTCGCCTTCGGCTCGGGTCCGAGGATGACGAGGATGGAACGTCCATGTCAAACACAAGCGTTCGCGATTTGCGAAGGCCATACCCACCGTCGTCATCCTCGGACCCGAGCCGAAGGCGAGGTGATCCGAGGATCCATTCCGTGACCGCGCGGCAGTCGCGTCGCCGAAGGGAGATCTCACCGCGCCAGTTCCTTCAGGCCCAGCCGTATCAGCTTGGCCGAATCGGCGCCCTCGCCCGCCGCCTTCATTGCGGCGGCGACCGCGTTGGCCGCGATGTCGCGGGAGTAGCCGAGATTGGTCAGCGCCGACACCGCATCGGCGACCGGAGCCGGCGCGACGCCCTCGCCGAGCTCCTGCTTCAGCCCGATCGTGCCGGAGGCAGCACCCGCCAAGGCGGGCGCCTTGTTCTTCAACTCGGTGACGATACGCTCGGCCACCTTCTTGCCGACACCCGGCGCGCGCGAGACCATGGCGATGTCGCGCAGCGCGATCGCGTTGGCGAGGTCGGATGGCGACAGCGTCGAAAGCACGGCGAGCGCAACCTTGGCACCCACACCTTGAACGTTGTTCTGCAGCAGCCTGAACCATTCGCGCTCCAGCGTCGTCTGGAAACCATAGAGCCGGATCATGTCCTCGCGCACGAAGGTCTCGATGAACAGCACCACCGCTTGGCCCTCGCCCGGCAGCGAAGCCAGGGTGCGCGCGGAGCAATAGGCGACATAGCCGACGCCATGGACGTCGACCACGCAATAGTCTTCGCCGATCTCGTCGATCGTCCCCTTGAGCTTGCCGATCATGGATGCGTATCCGGTGCAATGAGTTCAAGGTCTGGGAAATAGGTACGATAGCGGGCGGCATCGCGCGAAAGGAGCCGGTATGCCTTAACCGCCGCATGGGCTCCGATATAGAAATCAGGCAATGGCGACCGGCGATCTCCACCTGCTCGTCGGTAGTTGAGATAGGCCTTACCGGCAAGAAAAGCGGCACTCCATGGTAAGTCCTCGCGCTCCACCAAGGCCGGTGACAGCGTTGCGTTGAGCAGCTCCATGTTCGGGAAACCAGCGGCGAGTTCGGCGAGGATGATGGGGTTGATGACGACGGGTCCGAGACGCTTGGCCTCCTCGAGGCGTCGGTCGCACCATCGCTGCCAGGGAGAGGATGGTTGAAAGAAATCGATCAGAACGTTGGTGTCGACGATCGTCGCCTTCATGTCAGTCGCGCAACAAGGACATGAACTCGTCGGTCGAGAGACCGCCCAGATCCATGACGCCAATGAAACTGCGCATATGGTTCATGAAGGCCGCCACTTCCTTTTCTCGTTCGTCCGTCTCCGGCTCGACCCGTCGCAGCAATGCTTCGCCATCGCGAAGGACAAACTCCACCTCGCTGCCGGGCTCGATGCCCAGGCTGCGGCGAACCGGCTTTGGAATGGTCACTTGTCCTTTTTCGGTTACGCGCATGGTAATACCCCTTTGGTATTACTTATCGACCACTCCAGAACAAGTCAAGAACAGACGGCTGTCCTATCCAGCCAGCGCCGCCAGCCTTGCCGGTGCCGATTGCCTATGATGGGCGTGGCAGATGGCGATGGCGAGCGCGTCCGCGGCATCGTCCGTGTCGAAGGCGGATTTCGGCAGCAAAACCTTCACCATCATATGGATCTGCTTCTTGTCGCCATGGCCGACGCCGATCACCGTCTTCTTCACCGCGTTGGGAGCGTATTCGGCCACCACCAGCCCGGCCCTGGCCGGTACCAGCATGGCAATGCCGCGCGCCTGGCCGAGCTTCAGCGTCGCTGTCGCATCCTTGTTGACGAAGGTCTGCTCCACCGCCGCTTCGTGGGGCATATGGGCATGCAGCACCTCGGCGAGCCCGTCATGCAATTGGCACAGCCGCTGCGCCAGCGATGCCTTGTCGTCCGAACGCACGGTGCCCGAGGCCACGAAACGGAGGGAATTGCCCAGTGTCTCCACGATGCCCCAACCGGTGCGCCTCAGCCCCGGATCGATGCCGACGATGCGAATCGTGTCCCTCATTTGCCTCACTCTAACCGCGCCGGAACACGAGACCAGCGAAAAGTGAACAAAAGGGAAACAGGGTTACCATCCGTTGGGAATCCGGGATGGGTCCTCGCGGCAGCGCTCCCGACGACGCAGAACCTCGCCAGCGACACTACGCCCTTGCGAAAGCCGTGTTGAGCAGCCTGATCTGGTCGGAAACCGGGTTGGAACGGCGCATCACCTGGGGCGACGGCGAGCCGTTCCGGCCGTAGATCTGATCGTCCATCCGGCGCACCAGGCCCTGCAGGCGCAGCGAGCGGGTTACGAGGTCACGGAATGTTTCCGGCAGGTCCGCCCAGCCTTCCGTGCTCTCGCTCACGGAAGCGGTGTCGAGCCGCACCTTGGACTTCTCGGAGGCGACCTGGTCGCGGGTCATCTCGCCGGAATTGGCGGCGCGCTGCAGGAGCAGCCACGAGGCGACCTGCATGAGCCTCGTGGTGAGCCGCATCGATTCGGCGGCGTAAAGCGTGGCGGCCAAGCGCGGCAGCTTCCTGGCCTCGATCCGGCCCTGGCCATCCAGATATTCGGCGGTCTGCTCGACCAGGCCCATGCCTTCATTGTACAGAGGCTTGAAGGAATTCGAGAAAACCCGGCGCTCGGCCAGGCTGATCGTCACCGCGCTTTGCCTCGACGGCTCACTCATTTCGTACGCCCCTGAACTGCCACTCGACTGCCAGGCCTTTCCCGGCCTTGTCCGATGTCGCCCGCCTATACGACAGGGGCCGAAAATGCTCCAAGGCCCCGGCGAAGGCAAGCTTATGTTTAACAGAGGGTTAATTTGGGCGATTTCGAGCCGAAGACAAAAAAAGAGCCGCGGAAAGCGGCTCTCAGAAGTTTAACAGGGAGGCGTCAAACAGAGTGGCTCCAACCACTCGGTAAGAATCCAGATCACTGGATGCCCACAGTAAACACCTGTAAAGCTTAATGGACGGTTAACGCCGCGGACGATTTTCGAACCGCCGAACCCGTTCTGTCCCGTTAAGGCACAGCGAATCGCCTACTTCACCATTCTCGGTTGCATAAGAAGTGATTCTGCAAATTATTCAGCGTTCTGCGAAGATAACGGAATGGATCCTCGGGTCACCTCGCCTCGCTTCGCTCGGCTCAGGCCCAAGGATGACGAAGCTCAACCGTTCATGCCAATCGCAAACGTCGGCGATTGGCGCAGGCCTCCAATGCAAATCGTCATCCTCGGGCTTGAGCCCGCGTCAAGCGGGCGAGGATGACCCGAGGATCCATTCCGTGACATTCCCGAAATCCGCCACGCTGCACCATCGAGACCGACCGCGCCGCAAGCATCGGGCTCACTTCTGCTTCGCCATCTCCCGCAGCACGAACTTCTGGATCTTGCCGGTCGAGGTCTTGGGGATCTCAGCGAAGATCACCGCCTTCGGCACCTTGAAGCGGGCGAGCAGCGAGCGGCAATGCTCGATGATCTCCTCTTCGCTTGCCGTCTTGCCCGGCTTCAGCTCGACATAGGCCACCGGCACCTCGCCCCATTTGTCGTCGAGGCGCGCCACCACCCCGCAGGTGGCGACGGCCGGGTGCTTGTAGAGCGCGTCCTCCACTTCGATCGAGGAGATGTTCTCGCCGCCGGAAATGATGATGTCCTTGGACCGATCCTTGAGCTGGATGTAGCCATCGGCATGCATCACGCCGAGATCGCCGGAATGGAACCAGCCGCCAGCAAAAGCCTCCTCCGTGGCGGCCTTGTTCTTGAGATACCCTTTCATGACGATGTTGCCGCGGAACATCACCTCGCCGATCGTCTCGCCGTCGGCCGGCGTTTCCGTCATGGTTTCGGGATCCATCACGGTGAGCCCTTCCAGCGCGGCGTAGCGCACGCCCTGCCGCGCCTTCCGTGCGGTGCGCAGGCCCTTGTCGAGGTCGTCCCACTCGCCGTGCCACTCGTTCACCACGGCCGGGCCGTAGGTCTCGGTGAGGCCATAGAGATGGGTGACGGCGAAGCCGGCGTCCGCCATGCCGGCGAGTACGGCTTCCGGCGGCGGCGCGGCAGCCGTGTTGAAGGTCACGACCTGCGGAAAGCTCCGCTTGTCCTCGTCCTTGGCGTTGATCAGCGTCGACATGACGATCGGCGCGCCGCAAAGATGGGTGACACCGTGATCGGCAATGGCCGCGTACATGGCCCTGGCCCGCACCCAGCGCAGGCAGACATGGACACCGGCCTGCACGGCGAGCGTCCAAGGGAAGCACCAGCCGTTGCAGTGGAACATCGGCAGCGTCCAGAGATAGACGGGGTGCTTGCCCATGCTTGCATGGATCGTGTTGGTGTAGGCCATCAGGGCGGCGCCCCGGTGGTGGTAGACTACACCCTTCGGATTGCCAGTGGTTCCCGACGTGTAGTTGAGGGCGATGGCGTCCCACTCGTCGTTCGGCATGGACCAGGCAAAGGCCGGGTCGCCCGCGGAGACGAATTCCTCGTAGTCGATCGTGCCGATGCGCTCGCCCTTTTCGTAAGGTGCGTCCGCGTCATATTCGGGATCGTCGAAGTCGATCACCAGCGGCTTCACCTTGGCGATGGCCAGCGCCTCCTTCACCACCTTGGAGAACTCGCGGTCGACGATCAGCACCTTGGATTCGGCATGATCGAGCTGGAAGGCGATGATCGTCGCGTCGAGCCTGGTGTTGAGCGAATGAAGCACCGCCTTCACCATCGGCACGCCGAAATGGGCTTCCAGCATCGGCGGGGTGTTGGAGAGCATCACGCTCACCGTGTCGCCCTTGCCGATGCCTTTGGCGGCGAGCGCCGAGGCGAGCTGCAGCGACCGTTCCCAGAAACGGCGGTAGGTGGTGCGTTGATTGCCATGGATGATCGCAAGGCGCTCGGGATAGACCTTGGCCGTCCGCTCCAGATAGGTGAGCGGCGTCAGCGGCTGGTAGTTGGCGGCGCGCCGCTCGAGATCCTGCTCATAAGGGTTAGTCATCCGGTCCTCCCGTTCTGGAGCTTGCCCTCAAAATCTTTCACCGCTCAGCGCAATACAAGATCGAAGATTCCGTCATAGACGAGCTTCACGGCAATGAGCCCTATGTGATGTAGGAAAAGGCGTGAAAAAGATCCGGCCGCACGCGCTGCACAAGCCGACCAGCGTCGTCGCGCTTGCCGCGGCGATCATGAATGAGGGGTCGGAGAGAAGTGTGGAGATCAAGGCGAGAAGGCTCTGGTCGGAACCGGTCCTCTACACTTGAAAGCCTGGTCGTGGCGAGGAGTTTCTGGAGCGGTCGTCGGAGTTCGCCTGTTCAAACGGTCGCGGGTCGTCTATGCCCCATTCCAACCAAGATCGGCCTGCATAGGCATCGGAGCCGACGTGGCTTCCGGTTTCGGGATGATCCGATGCGAGGCAAGAAGAGCTGAACCTGGATACCAGCCACATGAATGAACAAAGCCCACCCAATCGCTGCCGCCTCGTGCTGATCGCGCCGCCCGACGCGGAACCCGAGCAATTCGAGACGGAACTCGATGCAGCGCTCGCCGCCGGCGACGTCGCGTCGCTCATCCTGCCGCAATACGCCATGGACGAGGACCGCTTCCAGGCTTTCGCCGAGCGCGCCGTTCCGACCGCACAGCAGCGCGGCGTCGCCGTGATCATTGCCGGCGACAGCCGGGTCGCCGGCCGCGTTCATGCCGACGGCATCCATATCGAGGCCGGCAGGCAGGAGCTCGCCGACGCGATCGTCCGGCTGCAAGGCCGCATGATGGTCGGCACCGGCGGCGCCAAGACCCGTGACGACGCGTTGGATCTCGGCGAGCTCCGGCCCGACTACCTGTTCTTCGGCCGCTTCGGCTATGACAGGGATGCCGAACCGCATCCGCGCAACCTGACGCTGGGCCGCTGGTGGGCCGAGATGATCGAGGTCCCCTGCATCGTTCTCGGCGGGACGGACGTCGCCTCGGTGGAGGCGGTCGCGGCGACCGGCGCCGAATTCGTCGCACTCTCCGCCGCCGTATTCGGCGGCGACGCGGCGAAGGCCGTAGCCGAGGCCAACGCCATCCTCGACCGGACCGCACCGCGTTTCGAGGAGTGATGCGGTGACGTTACGACCTCTTCTCGCTGGCCTTGCCGCCGCGCTTCTCGCGACGTCTGTCCTGGCAGCGGATGGCGACCGTCCGGGCAATGCCGCCGACAAGGTCGACCCGCAGCGCTTCACCAAGAAGCTCGACCCGGCTTACGGCGCCTTCCAGCGCGGTCTCTATCGCACAGCTTACAATCTGGCGCTGGAGAAGGCCAAAGAGGGCGATGCCCCATCCCAGGTGCTCGTCGCAGAGATTCTGGCGCGCGGCCTGGGCCTTCCTCGCAACGAGACGGAGGCCGCCGACTGGTATCGCCGCGCCGCCGAGCAGGGCGTTCCCGAGGCGCAGTTCCAATACGCGCTGCTTCTGGTCGATGGGCGCTTCGTGAAAAAGGACAAGAACGAGGCCTTCGCGCTGATGGAAGCCGCCGCGGAGGCTGGCAACGCTCTGGCGCAGTTCAATTTCGCCCAGATGCTGGTCGAACGCGATCCCGGCTCCAAGGGTATGACACGCGCCGTAGATTACTACCAACGCGCGGCCGAGGCCGGCCTTCCCGATGCGCAATATGCCATGGCGCGGATCCATGCCGACGGGGTCGGAGGCCAGCCGAAAGACGACACGGAGGCGCGGCGGTGGCTTACCCTCGCCGCCCGACAGAATTTCGACACCGCCCAGCTCGATCTCGGCACCTGGCTCGTCCAGGGCCGCGGCGGCGACAAGGACGAGAAAGGCGGCTTCCGAGTGCTCAAACAGGCGGCGGAAGGCGGCAACGTGGCGGCGCAGAACCGCGTCGCCAAGCTTTATCTCAACGGCATCGGCACCGATCCCGACTCCATCTTCGCGGCCGCATGGTACATCCTCGCCCGCCGCGCCGGCCTGGTCGATCCGATCATGGAGGATTTCATGAACGGGCTGACCGATGCCGAGGTCAAGACGGCGGTGGTGCGCGCCAACAGGCTGCGGTGAGAAAGGAGCGAGTGGCAAATAGCGAATAGCGGAACGGGCCGCTCGAATTCTCGCTCCCCATTCGCTACTCGCTTGACCATTCACCGCATTTTGTGGTCTTGGAGGCCCGATAGCGCCGTCGCGGCGAAAAATCTCTTCCGGAAAGAAATCATGGCCAAGATCAACGGCAACGAAATCCGTCCAGGTAATGTCATCGAACATCAGGGCGGCCTCTGGGTGGCGGTGAAGACCAATGCGGTCAAGCCCGGCAAGGGCGGCGCCTACAACCAGGTGGAACTGAAGAACCTCATCAACGGCACCAAGCTCAACGAGCGCTTCCGTTCGGCCGAGACGGTCGAGAAGGTACGGCTCGAGCAGAAGGACTTCTCCTTCCTCTACGAGCAGGGCGATTCCCTGGTGTTCATGGACACCGAAAGCTACGAGCAGCTCGAGCTCAACAAGGACTTCGTCGGCGAGCGCGCCGCCTTCCTGCAGGACGGCATGATGGTCACTGTGGAACTCTACGAGGAAAAGCCGATCGGCATCTCGTTGCCCGACACCGTGGTGCTCACCATCACCGAGGCAGATCCCGTCGTGAAGGGCCAGACGGCCGCATCCTCCTACAAGCCGGCTGTGCTGGAGAACGGCATCCGCGTTCTCGTCCCGCCCTTCATCTCGTCGGGCGAGCGCATCGTCGTCGACACCAACGAGATCACCTACATCCGCCGCGCGGATTGAGCGGGTCCTGCTTCGCAGGGCAGTGAATGGTGAATAGGCGTTTTCCATTCACCATTCACTATTTACCATTCACTGCCGCAGGCCAGGAACAGGAGTAACATCGCATGGCGCGTTCAGCGATCCTCAACGTGATGGTGCAGGCGGCCATGAAGGCCGGCCGTTCGCTGGGGCGTGACTTCGGAGAGGTGCAGAACCTCCAGGTCTCGATGAAAGGCCCGGGCGATTATGTCAGCCAGGCCGACCGCAAGGCCGAGGAGATCATCCATGGCGAGCTCGCCAGGGCGCGGCCCGGTTACGCCTTCCTGATGGAGGAACGCGGCGTGGTGGAGGGCGAGGACGCCCAGCACCGCTGGATCGTCGACCCGCTCGACGGCACGACCAACTTCCTGCACGGCATTCCGATATTCTCCATCTCCATCGCGCTGGAGCGTCAGGGCCAGATCGTGGCGGCCGTTATCTACAACCCGGCGATGGACGAGCTCTATACCGCCGAGCGCGGCGGCGGCGCCTTCCTGAACGACCGTCGCCTCAGGGTCGCGGCGCGCTCCAAGCTCACCGACGCGGTGATCGGCACCGGCGTGCCGCATCTCGGCCGCGGCCATCATGGCAACTATCTGATCGAGCTGCGCCACGTGATGGGCGAGGTCTCCGGCATCCGGCGCATGGGTTCGGCCGCGCTCGACCTCGCCTACGTCGCGGCGGGGCGCCTCGACGGCTTCTGGGAAAGCTGGCTCGCGCCGTGGGACATGGCCGCCGGCATCCTCCTGGTGCGCGAGGCCGGCGGCTTCGTCAGCGACCGCGAAGGCGGCCAAGGCATGCTGGAGAATGGCACCATCGTGGCCGGCAACGAAGCGATCCACCGCACGCTGCTGAAGACAGTCAACAAGCCGCTGCCGGTAAGGTGATCCAAGGGCAAGGGCACGTCCTTCGCGCCCCTCTGTCCTGCCGGACATCTTCCCAAGGGGGAGATTGGCCTTCATATCTGATTTCGCCAATCGCCAACGTTGCCCACCGAGCGCCATCGCAAGTGACAGCCGATCTCCCCCACACGGCTACGACATTCACATCTTGGGCGGTACGGACGGTGGCCGCTGTCACTTGCGTTTGGCTGCCTCGTTCTGCATCGCCGGGCGGCCGGCCGCAATGGAACGGAATGGATCCTCGGGTCAGCTCGCCCGCTGGCGCGGGCTCCCGCCCGAGGATGACGATCTGCGTTGAAGGCCGGCCGCAAATCGCCGACGTTGGCGATTGGCATCGCCATAGAGGCTTCGTCATCCTCGGGCCGGCGCCGAGCGAAGCGATGGCGACGTGACCCGAGGATCCATTCCGTTAGGTCTCGGAAACCCACCCAACGGTGCAGAACGAAGTGGCCAAACGGCAGTGAGAGCAGCCATCATCCGATCCCTTCCCTGCCGCCCGAGATGTGCGAATCTCGTACCCTCGTGGGGGAGATGTCCGGCAGGACAGAGGGGGGGCGACGTCGAGCACCAACCGTGCCTATCGAGCAACCGGCAGTCCCCGCCCATGAAATCGCCTCTTTCCCCTGCTGATTAAAACCAAGGGACCGAAGAGACGGCAATCATGACGCGTGAGACGGGGCTCCCCGAAATCCCATTCATGGGACGTTATCGCCACACACGGGCCGAGCTGATCGCCGACGGCATCGTGCATGCGGTGGGCATCGTGCTTGCCATCTCCGCCGGCTCGATCCTGCTCGCCTTCTCCGTCTTCCATGCCGGCGTCTGGGAATATGTCGCGGCCGTCTTCTACGTCGTGTCGCTGCTCACGGTACTGTCGATCTCCTGCGCCTATAATCTGTGGCCTATCTCCCGCGCCAAATGGATTCTGAGGCGCTTCGATCACGCCGCCATCTATCTCCTGATCGCCGGCACCTACACGCCCTTCCTTGCGCAGCTCGACAATCCGGCGACGGCGTGGCTGATGATCGGGCTCGTCTGGGGAGCGGCGGCCGCCGGCATGGTGATCAAGCTCGCGCTGCCCGGCCGCTTCGACCGATTGGCCATCGTCTTCTATCTCGCCATCGGCTGGAGCGGCCTCGCCATCGGCCACAGCCTGCTCGACACCCTGCCGGCCTCCACTCTCTGGCTGATCGTCGCAGGCGGGATCGTCTATTCGAGCGGCGTGGTCTTCTTCGTCTGGCAGGGTCTGAAGTTCCAGAGCGCGGTCTGGCACGGCTTCGTCGTCGTCGCCGCCGGCCTGCATCTCGCCGCCGTCATGGACCTGCTCGTCGTCAACCGTATCTAACTCCGGACGACCCTCGTCCCGGGCAACGATTTCGGCGCAGCCGAAAATCGCAAGGGCGACCGCCCGTCGCGCCTGATGGCGCGCAAGCCAAGCGCACGGATGCGCGCGCCGGCGCTTGAGGCAGAATAAGAAACAGACCAATCGCTCACGAGCGATTGGTCTGTCTTTCAATTTGGGCACAATTCCGTTTAGAGTCCTGCTTCAATCGGGAAGCGGGATCGCTCGAGGCTCAGGAATGGCATTGTTCAAGACTTACGGGTCGGACGTCAGCGTTGGGGAAACCGGCTACGATCCGCAGAAGCTGTCGAGCCCTCAGGTCTTCCTGCTCTCCATGCTGGTCTTCCTGGCCATCGTCGGCTTCATCGCCGCCATCCTTTACCGCCAGATATCGTCCGCCTTCGTCACCAATCCCGGCCTCAACGGCCTGATCCTGGGCGTGCTGATGGTCGGTATCCTGCTCGCCTTCCTGCAGGTCATCCGCCTTTTCCGCGAGGTTCGCTGGGTCAATTCCTTCCGCGCCGGCTCCGAAAGCACCGAGCCGGTGCTGCTTGCGCCGATGAAGGCGCTGCTCAGCCGCTCGTCCTCGATGGCGCTGTCGACCAATTCGATGCGCACCATGCTCGATTCCATTGCCAACAGGCTGGACGAGACGCGCGACATCACACGCTACCTGACCGGCCTGCTGGTCTTTCTCGGTCTGCTCGGCACCTTCTGGGGCCTGCTCCACACCATCGGCTCGATCGGCGACACGATCCGCGCGCTCGATCCCGGTTCGGGCGACGCGGCCGACGTATTGGAAGCGCTGAAAGCCGGCCTCTCCGCTCCGCTCGAGGGCATGGGCACGGCCTTCTCCTCCTCCCTCTTCGGTCTTGCCGGATCGCTCGTCGTCGGTTTCCTCGACCTTCAGGCCGGCCGCGCCCAGACGCGCTTCTACACGGAGCTCGAGAACTGGCTCTCCTCGGTCACCGATCTTTCCTCCGATATGGCCGTCGATCCATCGCGGGCGGGCTCGGCGGAGGACGTGCGCCTTCTCTCGGAGCGCATGCGCAACATCCAGGAAGCCGGCGGCTCCAACCAGCGGGTCGCGACCGCCATGGCCAATCTCGCGGACGGGATCTCCGGGCTTGTCAAGAACATGCGCAACGAGCAGCAATTGATGCGCGATTGGGTCGAGGCCCAGTCCGAAGAGCAGAAGGCGATGCGCCGCACGCTGGACAAGCTCGCCGAGGCGCTCAAGAAATCGGAGCCCACCTGATGGCTCTCGCCCGTTCGCGGCGCGACCGCCGTATCGACTACTGGCCCGGCTTCGTCGACGCGCTCTCGACGCTCCTGCTCGCCATCATGTTCCTTCTTTCGGTCTTCGTGCTGGCCCAGTTTCTGCTGAGCCGCGAGATTTCCGGCAAGGACGAGGTGCTCAACCGGCTGAACTCGCAGATCAACGAGCTCACCCAGCTTCTCGCGCTCGAACGCGGCAACAACCAGGATGCGCAGGACGAGCTCGCCAATCTGCAGGCCTCCCTGGGCGCCGTCGAAAGCGAGAAGTCCAGGCTGGAACAATTGCTGGCGCGGGGCGCCGGCTCCGATCAGGCCGCGCAGGAACGCATCGGCGCCTTGAGCGGCGAGTTGGAAAACGAACGCCAGCTCAGCCAGCGCGCCATGTCGCAGGTCGAACTCCTCAACCAGCAGATCGCCGCCCTGAGAAAACAGATCGCCGCGTTGGAGGATGCCCTTCAGGTCTCCGAGCAGCGCGATCGCGAATCCAACACCAAGATCGCGGATCTCGGCCGCCGCCTCAACGTAGCGCTCGCCCAGCGCGTTCAGGAACTCAACCGCTACCGTTCCGATTTCTTCGGCCGCTTGCGCGAGATCCTGTCCGACCGCGAGAACATCCGTATCGTCGGCGACCGCTTCGTGTTCCAATCGGAAGTCCTGTTCCCTTCGGGCTCCGACGTCATCAACGACGCAGGCCGTGTCGAGATGAAGAAGCTCGCTGATGCGCTGCTCGAGCTGCAGAAGGAGATCCCGCCGGAGATCAACTGGGTGCTGCGTGTCGACGGGCACACCGACAACCGGCCACTCTCCGGTTCCGGGCGTTACCGCGACAATTGGGAGCTCTCCTCGGCGCGCGCGACCTCGGTGGTGAAGTTCCTGATCGAGAACGGCGTGCCGGCCAACCGCCTCGTCGCCGCCGGCTTTGGCGAATACCAGCCGCTCGACGGCGCCGACACCGACGACGCCCGCGCCAAGAACCGCCGGATCGAACTGAAGCTGACGGAGCGGTAGGCTTGCGCGCAAGCCCCTCATCCGCCTGCCGGCACCTTCTCCCCGCAGGCGGGGAGAAGACCGTTTTCATTTCCGCTTTCGCCAATCGCCCAACCCTGGCGAACTGACGAAACCCAGACGGCCGGCGTCTCTCTCCCCGCGTGCGGGGAGAGATGTCCGGCAGGACAGTGAGGGGCGACTCGCGACAGGTCAAAAATCGTATTTGGTGGTCATACGGCCCTATCCCGAGGCGCCCGCGAAGCGGGCCTCAAGGCCTATTCCGCCGCCAGCGCCGGACGATCGAGCTCGACCGGCTCGTCGCCGATTGCGGACGCTTCCTCGGGCGCCGCCTTCTTCTTCTCCCTGCCGAAGAACAGCGCGTAGCCGGCGGGCAGGACCAGGATCGTCAGCACCGTGGCCACGAGGATGCCGCCCATCATCGCATAGGCGAGCGGGCCCCAGAAAACGCCGCGCGAGATCGGGATCAGCGCCAGGACCGCCGTCAGCGCGGTCAGCATGATCGGCCGGAAGCGCCTGACCGTGGCGCCCACGATCGCCTCGTGGCGCTCGATGCCGGCGGCGATGTCCTGATCGATCTGGTCGACAAGGATGATCGAGTTGCGGATGATGATGCCGAGCAGCGCGATGACGCCCAGTATGGCCACGAAGCCGAAGGGCGCGCCACTGATCAGCAGCGCCGCGGCGGCGCCGATGATCCCGAGCGGACCCGTCGCCAGCACCAGCATCGACTTTCCGAAATGCTGGAGCTGCACCATCAGAAGCAAGACGATCGCGAGCAGCATCACCGGCACCTTGGCGGCGATGGAGAGCTGGCTTTCGGCCGCATCCTCGGCCCCGCCCTGGATCTCGATCCTGTAGCCGGCAGGGAGGCCCGCGCGCAGATCGGCCATCTGGTCGTAGAGCTTCATCGTCACGTCGTTCGCCTGGATACCGTCGGGCAGCGTCGCGCGCACAGTGATAGTCGGTAGGCGGTCGCGCCGCCATTCGATGCCCGGCTCCATCGCGGGGACGACGCGAGCGATCTGCGAGACCGGCACGAAGTCGCCGAAATCGGTCGGAACATAGACCGAATCGACGGCCGAAAGCAGGGAGCGGCTCGCCCCCGGTTCGCGGGCGACAATCGAGACCGTCTCCTCGCCGTCGCGGAAATCGTCGAGCGGCATCCCGGACATGGCGGCCTGCAGCATCTGGCGAACCCGCTGCGAGGTGACGCCGAGGGCGCGGGCACGATCCTGATCGATCACCAGCTTCATCGCCGGAACCGGCTCCAGCCAGTCGTCATGGACGGCGCCGAGAAGCGGATTCTGGTGGAATCTCTCCTTCACCGCGTCGGCGATGCGGCGCACTTCCTGGCGGTCGGGACCCATCACGCGAAGCTGAACCGGCCAGCCGGTCGGAGGCCCAAGGAACAGCCGGTCGACCTTGGCGCGGATCGAAGGGAAGTCCTCTGCGAGGATCGTCCGCAGTTTGCCGATCAGCCTTTCGCGGGCCGGCTCGTCATTGGCCATGATCAGGAGCTGCGCGAAGTTGGGATTGCGCAGTTGCTGGTCAAGCGGCAGGAAGAAACGGGGAATGCCTTCCCCGATATAGGTGGCGATGAACTTCTTGTCCGGGTCGTCCATCATCCGCGCCTCGAGTGCCTGCGCCTGCGCCTCGACCTCCTTGATGCTGGTGCCTTCCGGCAGCCAGAGATCGACGAGGATCTCCGGGCGCTCCGATTGCGGGAAGAAGTTCTGCGGAATGAACTGGAAGCTCCAGAGGCTCGCAGCGAAAACCGCCAGCGTCGCGAGAAGGACCAGCACGCGACGCCTCACCGCCCAGCGCACCGTCGCGCCGAGCCGACGGTAGAAGGGCGTGTCGAAGACGTCGTGATGCTCGCCGGCATGGTGGCGCTGCTTCAGGATCATGTGGCCGAGCCAGGGCGTGAAATAGACGGCCACGAACCAGGACACGACCAGCGCGATGCCGACGACGTAGAACAATGAGCGGACATATTCGCCGGCGGCCGACTCCGCGAAGCCGACCGGGATGAAGCCGGCCGTGGTGATGAGCGTGCCGGTCAGCATCGGAAAGGCCGTCGAGGAATAGGCGAAGCTGGCGGCCTCGAGCCGCACCAGACCTTCTTCCAGCTTGCGCTCCATCATCTCGACCACGATCATCGCATCGTCCACGAGCAGGCCCAGCGCGATGATCAGCGCGCCGAGCGAGATACGCTGCAGGTCGATGCCGAGTTGGTACATGATGGCGAAGGTCGCAGCCAGCACCAGCGGAATGGTGATCGCGATAATGATGCCCGAGCGCCAGCCGATCGACAGGAAGGAGACGACGAGGACGATGACCAGCGCCTCGGCCAGCACCTTCATGAACTCGCCGATCGCTTCGGTCACGACGTCGGGTTGATTGGAGATCTGGTCGACCGAGACTCCGTAAGGCAGGGAATCCTCGAAGCGTTGATAGACCGCCTCGACGTCCTTGCCGACATCGGTCACGTTGAAGCCCTTGGCCATGACGACGCCGATCTGGACGCTTTCATGCCCGTTGAAGCGGTACTTGCGCTGGTAAGGGTCCTGCAGGCCTTCCGTCACCGTCGCGATGTCACCGAGGCGGGTCACCTGGTTTCCCGCGCGAAGGCCCAGCTCGCTGATATCCGCCGCGCTCCGGACGTCGCCCTCAACCGAGATGCGCACCGAGCGCGTGCCGGTGTCGACGGACCCTGCCGGATCGACATTGTTCTGCCCCTTGATGGCGTTCTGCAGATCGGCGAGCGTCAACCCGCGCTCGGCGAGCGTCTTCGAGGAGACATCGATATAGATCACCTGCGGCTGGTCGCCGAGCACGACGGCTTTCTCGACGCCCGGCGTGGTCAGCAGCATATCGCGCGCCTGGATGGCGAAGGCTTTCAGCTCCGGATAGGTGTAGCCGTCGCCGCTGAGCGCATGCATGGTGATGAAGGTGTCGCCGAATTCGTCGTTGAAATACGGCCCCATCAGCCCGTCGGGCAGTTCGCTTTCGATATCTCCCACCTTCTTGCGCACCTGATAGAAGGCGTCGGCCACCTCGTCAGGCGTGGTGTCGCCCTTCACCTGCAGGGTGATGATGGCGCTGCCGGCGCGCGCATAGGAGCGAACGAAGTCGAGATGCGGCGTCTCCTGCAGCTTGCGCTCGATCTTGTTGACGACCTGGTCCTGCATGTCCTCGAGCGAGGCGCCCGGCCAGACCGCCTGGATCACCATCACCCGGAAGGTGAATTCGGGATCCTCGCGCTGGCCCATATTGACCAGGCCGAGCGCGCCGGCGACCAGGATGAGCCCGAAAAGGAAGCGCGCGATGCTGGGATGGCCGATCGCCCAGCGCGACAGGTTGAACGGTCTCTTCTCCTGGGAGGAAGTCGTCATGGGACGTCTCGATCTCGTTTGGGTTGCCCGGTAGCCGGGTCAGGCTCAGCGGGTCGTCTCGGCCGTCTCGAGCGGGACGGCCGCGCTGTCTTCCGGCAACTTGACCTTCAACTCCTCGGCCATGAACTGCGTGCCGGCCGCGACCACGATGTCGCCCGGCCGCAATCCTTCCGTCACGCGGACGCCGTTGGCGGTGAAATCGGCAACCGCTACTTCGCGAGAATGAACGGTGGCGGTGGGGCGGTCGACGATCCAGACGATCTTCTTGCCGTCCTTCTCTGCGAGTGCCTCCAGCGGCACGGAGACCATTTGCTCTTCCGTGTCGATCGCCGCCCTCACCGTTGCCGTCATGCCGAGGAGCACGCGCGGATCGTCGGGCAGGCTGATGCGGACGGAGAAGGTGCGCGATCTCGGATCGGCGCTGCCCGCGACCTCGCGCACCTTGCCGTCGAGCCGCAGCCGGTCGTTCGTCCAAAAGCCGACGGTCACAGGCTTCCCCGGTCGGAAATGCGCAACATCGCCCTCGGGCACGGCGATCTGTATTTCTTTCTCGTCGTCGACGGCGACCGTCACCACCGGCGTGCCGATCGCCACGACCTGGCCGCGATCGGCGCCGAGCGCCGTCACGATGCCGTCCCGGTCCGCTTTCAGCTCGCCATAAGCGACCTGGTTCATCGCCTGCTGCAGGGACGAACGGGCTGCGTCGCGGCTGGCGACGGCCTGCTGGTGGCTGAGCACCGCCTCGTCGACATTGGCTTGCGAGGCCACCTTCTTCGCGAAGAGCTGCTCGACGCGCTGCTTCACCAGTCCTGCCGTCTCGACCTGCTTCTCGGCCGCGACCAGATTGGCCTCCGCGGTCCTGACAGCCAGTTCGTAGTCCGTGGCATCGATACGCGCCAATACCTCGCCCGGCTCCACCCTGTCGCCGATATCGACCAGCCGCTCGGTGATCTTGCCCGCGACGCGGAAACCGAGATTCATTTCCGTGCGGGCCTTCACCGAACCGGAATAGTCGAGCTTCCGGCTTTCGCCGCCATTCGCGATCTCCACCACCTTGACGGGGCGGACGACCTCGCTGACGGTCTCCGTCTTTGCCTCGGAGCAGGCGGAAACTGCGAAGCCGAGCGCTGCGATCACAGCGAGGGTTGCGAAAGGACGCAATGTCCCCTCGAAGGTCTTGAACGAATTCATCGTTCGCACTCCTGAAAAGCTTCGGCTATCGAAAGACGACCCAGCGGCCGCCGTTACTTCTTCAGCGCCCTGATCGCGAAATCGATCAGTTCGTCGGGTGTCGCGCGATTTTGCTTCGCGAGGCACTGAGCCACCAATTGCGGGTGGCAAAGGATGACGGTGCTGGCGCCGAAGCATCTGGCGGCGACAACGGCATCCTGCTCGGCGAACTCGCCGGCCTCTGTTCCGTCGCGGATGATTTCCGCGAAGACCTCGTTGATGCGGTCGATATGCTTGTCGATCACATGCCAGTCGCGCTCGAGCGCCACGACCACCATCTCATGCACTTTCTGCTCGTCGAGCATCTGCTCGAGCGTCATGCGGTGCAGCGCCATTATTGAGCGGCGCAAGCGGTCGGAAGCGGTCGCCGGTTCCTTGGAAATGGCCACGACGAGTTCGTAGCCGGCGCCCAATATGCGGCCGCAGATCGACTGGTGGATTTCCTCCTTGGAGGAGAAGAAGCGGTAGATATTGGCGGACGACATGCCGAGGTCGCGCGCGATGTCGGCCACGGTGGTCTTGCTGTAGCCATAGTGCCGGAAAAGCCGCTCGGCGGCCTCTAGAATGCGTCCGACATTCTCCTGCCGCGCGATGTCAAGGCTGTGTTCGACTGTGTCGCTCATCGGGGCCATATATTACGACTGACGATTTTCTATTTTCGTCACTCGTAAACCGTAACCGAGGCGAGGTCAATACCCGCCGGGAGGTGATTGATAGGCGAACATCACGGAAGGGCCAGCGGACGGCGGTCGCAATCCGCCGGGCCTGTGTCGTTTCAGGCGGTGGCGCCTTTGATCCATTGCGGCGTGATCGCGCGGAACTCGGATGGCTCGACCAGAAGCGCCGCGGTTTCCCGCTCGTAATCCGCATACCAGGGCTGTTTGACGAAATCGTCCGACCCGGTCTCATCGGTGTAGAGCTGGTAGGCTACGATCACGTCGGGATCATTGTCGTCGAAGCCGTAGACATAGGCGATCTGTGCGCCATTTCCATATGCGCCTTACCTCCTCGCGTTTGCCGGGCTGCGCCCTGTGCCTGATGTAGAGTGCTGTCTTGCTCATGATCGTCTCCTCAAAGCCGCGCGGCCCGCAGCCGCTGATGATCGGGCTTCTGCCCATGCAGTCGTGACGATCGAGAAGAGGCGTTTGTGACATGCAGCGACTTGTCAGGTGGATTTTGGTTCATCGGTATCGAGGCAACGACGGTGTTCCGTGGCGCTGCGCTTTTCCGGCCTCCCCTCCCGCGCCAAAATTCCGCTTGATCCAGTCACACGGCCCGGTCGATCCTGCGCCCCGGGAAGAACAATGAGGGGAGGATGGGAATGGCTCAAAGCGCGGATGCGATCGTCGTGGGAGGCGGGCTTGCGGGGCTCGTTGCAGCAGCGGAACTGGCCGACAGGGGTCGGCGCGTCATCATCCTTGAACAGGAAGGCGAGAACTCGCTCGGTGGACAGGCCTTCTGGTCGCTCGGCGGGCTGTTCTTCGTCGACAGCCCGGAGCAGCGGCGCCTGCGCATCAGGGACAGCCGCGAACTGGCGCTGCAGGACTGGCTGGGTTCGGCGCAATTCGACCGTGCGGAAGACCACTGGCCGCGCAAATTCGCCGAAAGCTTCGTCGATTTCGCCGCCGGCGAGATGCGTCCCTGGCTCCACCAGATGGGCATGCGCTGGTTTCCCGTCGTCGGATGGGCCGAGCGCGGCGGCGGACAGGCGCACGGCCACGGCAATTCCGTGCCGCGTTTCCATATCACCTGGGGCACCGGGCCGGGCGTGCTGGAGCCGTTCCTGCGCCGCGTCGGCGAGCAGGCCGCGAAAGGGCTGATCACGCTAAAGTTTCGCCATCGCGTGAGCCGGCTCGTCAAGACCGGCGAGACCGTGACCGGCGTTGCCGGCGAGATCCTGGAACCATCGACCGTGGAGCGCGGCCAGCAGTCCGGCCGCGTGGTGGTCGGCGACTTCGAGCTCGCGGCCGGCGCGGTGATCGTCGCTTCCGGCGGCATCGGCGGCGATCTCGCCCTGGTGCGCCGCAACTGGCCGGTCGGGCGCCTGGGGCATCCGCCGAAGACGATGGTCGCAGGCGTGCCCCACCATGTCGACGGGCGCATGATCAATATCGCGCAAGAAGCCGGCGGCACGGTGATCAACGGCGACCGCATGTGGCATTACACCGAAGGCGTGCGCAACTGGGCCCCGATCTGGCCGAACCACGGCATCCGCATCCTGCCCGGCCCCTCCTCGCTCTGGTTCGACGCGCGCGGACATCGCCTGCCCGCGCCCTGCCTTCCGGGCTTCGACACGCTGTCGACGCTGAAGCACATCCTGTCGACCGGCTACGACTATTCCTGGTTCGTTCTCACCCAGAAGATCATCAAGAAGGAATTCGCCCTTTCCGGCTCCGAGCAGAACCCGGATTTCACCTCGAAGCAATGGCGCGCGGTGCTCAAAAGCCGGCGCGGCGCCGGCGCCCCGCCGCCCGTCGAAGCTTTCAAGGAGAAGGGCGAGGATTTCGTCGTTCGCAATAATCTGCGCGACCTCGTGGCGGGCATGAACGCGCTCGCCGATGAGGCGCTGATCGACCACGACCGGCTGTTCGAGCAGATCGCCGCCCGCGACCGCGAGATCGACAATCCTTTTTCCAAGGACGCCCAGATCACCGCTATCAACGGCGCCCGCAACTATCTCGGCGACAGGCTGATTCGAACCGCCAAACCGCACCGCATCCTCGACCCCGCGAACGGTCCGCTGATCGCCGTCAGGCTCCACATCCTCACCCGCAAGACGCTGGGCGGGCTCCACACCGATCTCGACGCGCGGGTGCTCGATGCCACGGGCAAACCGATCCGTGGCCTCTATGCGGCAGGCGAAGCAGCCGGTTTCGGCGGAGGAGGCTATCACGGCTACAACGCCCTGGAAGGCACCTTCCTCGGCGGCTGCATCTTCTCCGGCCGCATCGCCGGGCGAAGTGCGGCGGGTAGGTAGTTGTTCCGGTTTGTTGCCTTCCCACCCCCCTCTGTCCTGTGTCCAGCCGGTAGATGGGTAACATCGTGGGAGGATTCGTTAGGTCGCGCAATGCGTGGAAGCTCGGGAGGGATGGCTTCTGGTACCAGCCCGGTCACTTCGTTCTGCCCCGTTGGGTGGGATCGCTCACATGTCACGGAATGGATCCTCGGATCAGCTCGCCCGCTGGCGCGGGCTCCCGTCCGAGGATGACGACTGCATTGAAAGCCTGCCCCCAATCGCCAACGTTGGCGATTGGCATCGACCTGGAAGCTTCGTCATCCTCGGGCCGGCGCCGAGCGAAGCGATGGCGGCGTGACCCGAGGATCCATTCCGTGACCTCTCGGCCGGCCACCAACGGGGCAGAACGAGGGGCGCGACCGGGCTCGGCCGATCCGATACCCCTACTCCGCCGCTCCCTTGAACGCCGTCGCCCCGGTATCGAACTGCAGCCTGGCAAGCCGCGCATAAACGCCGTCTCTCGCGACAAGAGACTGGTGCGTGCCTTCTTCCACGATACGACCGTCTTCCATCACCAGGATGCGGTCGGCCTTGAGCACGGTCGCCAGCCGGTGCGCGATGACGAGCGTGGTTCGACCCTGCATCAGATCCTCGAGCGCCGTCTGAACCAACGTCTCGCTTTCGGCGTCGAGGGCCGAGGTCGCCTCGTCGAGAAGCAGGATCGGCGCGTCGCGCAGGATGGCGCGGGCAATCGCGATGCGCTGGCGCTGTCCGCCCGACAGGGTGACACCCCGCTCGCCGACTTCGGTCGAGAATCCCTCCGGCAGCTTCTCGATGAACTCCTCGGCATGCGCTGCCCGAGCGGCCGCTGCGATCTCCTCCGGGCCGGCTCCCGGCCGGCCGAAGGCGATATTGTCGGAAACGCTGGTGGCGAAGATCGTCACGTCCTGCGGCACGATGGCGATGCGCGAGCGTAGGTCGGCCGGATCGGCTTGGCGCAGATCGACGCCGTCGACTAGCACCGAGCCGCGGTCGGCGTCGTAGAAACGCAGGAGAAGGGAGAAGACCGTGCTCTTGCCCGCACCGGACGGGCCGACGATCGCGACGGTCTCGCCCGGCTTGACGGTAAAGTTCAGGCCATGGAGAGCCGGCCTGTCGGCACGGACGGGATAGGCAAAATGCACATCCCGGAACTCGACGAGGCCGCGTGTCTTGGCGGGCAGCGGCTTGGGCGTGGGGGGTGCGGCGATCGTCGGCCGCTCCGCCAGGAGATCGGTCAGCCGCTCGGCGGCGCCGGCGGCCTGCGCGAGTTCGCCCCATACTTCCGAGAGCGCGCCGAGCGCACCGGCGGCAAGCACTGAATAAAGCAGGAACTGGCCGAGCGTGCCGGCCGAGAGCGTGCCGGCCAGCACGTCGCGCGAGCCGAACCACAACACCGCCACCACAGAGGAGAAGACGATAAGAATGGCGAAGAAGGTCAGGAAGGCGCGGGCGAAGGTCGAAGCGCGAGCCGCCCGGAAGGCGCTTTCGGCGGCCGCCGAAAAACGGCTCGTCACCAGCTTCTCATTGGTGAAGGCCTGCAGCGTTCGCACCGCGCCGATCTGCTCGCTGGCATAGGCGTTGGCGGCGGCAAGCTCGTCCTGCGCGGTCCGCGACTTCTTGCGCACCGAGCGGCCGAAGGCGACCAGGGGCAGCACGACCGCCGGGATCGCGGCGATGACGAGGCCGGAGAGTTTCGGGCTGGTCACCACCATCATGGCAATGGCGCCGAGCCCCATGATGAGGTTGCGCAGGGCCTGGGAGGCGGTAGAGCCGACCGCGGCCTTGACCTGCGTTGTGTCGGCGGCGAGTCGCGACACGATCTCGCCGGACTGCGCGTTGTCGAAGAAGGCAGGCGACAAGGTCGTCACATGGGAGAAGACGTCGCGGCGCAGATCCGCGACGATGCGTTCGCCGAGCGTGATGACATAATAATAGCGGCACGCCGAGGCCAGCGCGAGCACCGCCGCGATCACCACCAGCATCGAGAAATAATTGGCGATGAAGGTCGAGTCGGGCGAGGAAAAGCCGTGGTCGATCATGCGCCTTACCGCCAGCGGCAAGGTCAGCGTCGTGGCGGCGGCGAGCAGAAGGAAGAAGAGCGAGGCCAGCACGAGGCCGCGGTAGCGCCCGACATAGGGGGCGAGTCGCCGCAAGGGGCCGATCGAGCGCCTCTTGTCGCTGTCCGCTTCGATGAAAGCCTCGGCCATATGCATTTCCCCGGCCGGACTGCGGCCTTAGTCTTTGAGCGCTGCCCCGAAAATGCGGACGGCGCGGCCTTGTGCTTCAATGTCGGCTGATGTATAGGCACGCCGACCGTTTTGGAAGCCGTGGCATCAATAGCTGCGGCTTCGCCATTTCAAAGTGGGCGCATCGCCGCAGGCTTGGCGCCGCTCCAGGCAGGAACAGACCGATGAAGACCGATATCCATCCCGACTACCACATGATCAAGGTCGTCATGACCGATGGCACCGAGTACATGACTCGCTCGACCTGGGGCAAGGAAGGCGACACGATGAATCTCGACATCGATCCGACCACCCATCCGGCCTGGACCGGCGGCCAGCAGACCCTGCTCGACCGCGGCGGTCGTCTGTCGAAGTTCAAGAAGCGCTACGAAGGCCTCGGCATCTAAGCCCACGCTTCGTCGCAGCGAATACAAAAGGCCCCGCCACCGGCGGGGCCTTTTGCTTGTGTAGTGTGCTTCGCGGCGCGGGCCGGTGCACATCCGCCCGGACCCGCACCGGTTCTACCGTCAGCGGGCGGTCAACAGTTCCACATGGCGCTTGGCCTGGCGCAGCGCCGAGATCAGCCGGTTCTGGCCGCGCACGAGCTGCGTCTTTGCAAAGCCTAGCGTCTCGTCGTGCTTGTCCAACTCGGCCGCGACGGCGATCGAGGGGAGAGCCGGGATCGTCAGCGCGGGATCGTGGCGGAAGCGGTTCACCCGCGTGAAGTTGATCGGGACGAGGATGCGGGCAAGGTCCTGGATGACCGCGTTCGCGACCTTCGGCTGGACGCTGCCGGCCGCGACCGCTGCGTAGAAGCCATCCAGCGTGGTCGTCAGTTCGCCAACGGCCTTCTTCGATGCGCCGAGATCGAAGCGCGCTCCCGCCTTTTTCTGATAGTCCTCGATGGTCTCGTTGAACTCACGCATCGTGGCGCGCCAATCGAACGGAAGGATCTTCGCGTTGGCATTGCGCACCACCGCCAGCAGATAGACCTTGATGTCGCGGAGCAGGATATCCTTGTCGGCGATTTCGAGCGTGTCGTTCTCGGTGTGCCAGGCGATGTTGGCCCCGCAGCCGCCCACCGTGTAGTAGCCCTTCTCCTCGCGCAGGATGTCGGGCATCGTCGAAGACAGCATCAGGTAGCTTGAGATGCCGATGTTGTTGAAGGAATAGTCGCCGGCGCGGTGGGGGCGCTCACCCTCCATCGGCTTGCCCGCCACTTCCTCGACGACACCTGCGAGGAAATCCTCGGTCTCGCTCATGCGGCACAGATTGATGAACTCGGTCGCCCAGCGGCAGCCGGGGCTGTCGCAATTGACCTGCGCGACCGCATTCTGCTCGAGGTCGAGAGCGAAGTTGTCGGAGAACCATGTCGAGCCGGCATAGCGCCCGGTCGAATGGCCGGGCCACCAGCAGATGCGCACCGAGCGCTTGAGCTTGTCCCGGTTCGCCCAGAGAATCCGCGCGATCTCCAACATGGTCGCGTCGCCTGTGGCGTTGTCGCCCACGCCGACATCCCAGCTGTCGAGATGACCATGCAGGAACACGTATTTCTCGGGCTCTTCGGTGCCCTTGATGAAGACTTCCGGCAGCTTGGACGTGAACCAGCCTTCTTCCATCTCGGTGAACAGGGTCACCCGGCCGCCCTTGTCGGCGATGTCGGCGAGGGCTTCGCCGTCGGCCTTGTTGACCGCCGCCGCCGGGATCTTGGGCTTGCGCGGCAGATCGTCGAGATCGGGCGTACCCCAGATGGTCGTGCAGATGCCCCAGTGGATGTCGACGCCCGGATTGATCCCGATGACGCCGATCGCGCCGATTTCCTCGAATTGCGACACGAGGCCGGGGCTGGCGAAGCCCTCGGAGATGACGATCTTGCCGCGGACGCGATCGGCCAGTTCTTGCGTCGTGTCCACCTTCTGCTCGAACATGTCGGTGATCATCGCATTGTGGCGCGCGCCGACATAGACGATCTCGCCGGAAACGCCATTGCGAGCATCGGTGCTGTAGGCCGGCGGCTTGGCGCGGAAGGTCCTGCCTTCCGCCTCGACCCGAGCCGCGCCCGGCAGGCTGAGGTAAAGGCTCGGCTCGTGCACGGTGACCTCCACCCCGTGCTTGCGCAAGCGGGCGACGACCTCGTCCATGCCGCGATTGACGTCGGTGGGATGCTCTCGCTTGAAGGTCGCGAAACTCTCGACGAGACCCCAGGGTTCATCGAGCGAGACCCCGGAGAGGATGGCGGTTTCAACCTGGTCCATGAACGGCTCCCGAGTGTTTTATTCAGTGAAACGATGTTTTATAACAAGCAAACGCTAGCAGACGACTTCCGCTCCGGCAAGGGCGTGGTAGCGGACCGCTCGCAGCGAAACGCGAAGACGCCCGCGACGGCGGGCGGCGTGGGCGAAGCAAAGTCACGAACGACATCGGCGGGAAAAGACTTGACCAATCGCGCAAGCCCCTCATCGGCCTGCCGGCCACTTCTCCCCGTGGAAAGACGGGGAGAAGGACGCTGTCGTCTCCATTTTCGCCAATCGCCGGCGTTTCCGGTTGGCGAAACCCGAGCGGCCGGCGTCTCTCTCCCCGTTTCTTTACGGGGAGAGATGTCCGGCAGGACAGTGAGGGGCCCTTTTTGACTTACAATCAGCCCACCGACTTGGCCGCTCGCGGCGGCGCGCTCGGTTCCGCGCCGTGGATGGAGAGCTTGGAAGAAATCTCCGCAGCAGCTCCCAGTGCCGCCGAGATATAATTCTCCCTGCGCTCCTCATCGAAACGCACCATGGCCCCGGCCACCGAAATCGCCGCGATCACCTCTCCGTTGGCGCCGCGAATGGGGGCGGCGACCGAGAAGGCGCCTTCGTCGAGATCGTTGAGGGCGATGTTGTAGCCGTTCGTCCGGATGCGGGTCAGGATCTGGTTCAGCTTCTCGCGGTCGGTGACGGTATAGGATGTGAACGCTTCCAGCGGGCCGGCCAGGACCGCGTCGACCACGCTCTGATCCGAAAAGGCCAGGATGCAGAGAGATCCGCCGCCAGCATGCAGCGGCCCGTTGCGGCCGGCTTGCGCATAGAGGCGTATCGAATGGTGGCCCGCCCGGGTTGCGAGGACCAGAGAACGCAAGCCTTCGCGGATGACCAGATTCACGGTCTCCGAGGTGCTGTCGCGCAGCGCATCCATGACCGGCCGGGCGGCGAAGAGCAGGCTGCCGTCCCGACCGACGCGCTCGCCAAGCACGCCGATCCTGTAGCCGAGCGAATAGACGCCGAGCTCCGGGTCGCGGAACACGAAGCCACGGTCCTCGAGCGTCTGCAACAGGCGGAACACGATCGACTTCGTCAGGCCAAGAGACTTGGACAGCGCGGTCAAGCCCTGCCCGGGCTTGTCCCCCAGCGCCTCGAGCACGAGCAGCGCCCGGTCGACCGCGGCGATCGTATAGTCACGGCCCTTTTCGGTGCCTTCCATGGATGAACCCCTTTGCCCGATTATCGACAGCGGATCGGCTGTTGCAATCTTTGGATTTTGTGATTTACTCGTCTAAACAGAAACGAAGTTTCAGCTAGTAAAACATTGAGGGGTTGTCAATGCGGATTGCATATGCCGTTCCCGGACCTATGTCCAAAGGCCCGATGGGCCTCAAGGAGATGCGTCGGCGGGAGGACCTGCTGAATTCCTGGGCGTTTGCCGGAACCGAGGTGAGCGTGATCGACGTACCGGAAGGTCCGGCTTCGATCGAGTCGGCTTATGAGGAAGCGCTCTGCGTGCCCGCGACCATCGAACTTCTCATGAAATGCGAGCGCGAAGGCTTCGACGCCGCCATCATCGGGTGCTTCGGCGATCCGGGACTGGAAGCGGCGCGCGAACTGGTGAACATACCGGTGGTCGGCCCCTGCGAGAGCTCGCTTCTTCTGGCTTCCGGCCTCGGCCACAAATTCTCGGTGCTCACCATCTTCGACAGCATGGTCGCGGGGCAGGAACTGCTTGCCTACAAGGCTGGCGTGCTGGCCAAGCTGGCGTCGGTGCGCGCGACGGGCATTCCGGTGCTGGAGCTGATGAAGGATCCGGAGAAGACCAAGGTCAGGCTCGTCCAGGTTGCCCGGGCATGCGTCGAGGAAGACCGCGCCGACGCCTTCCTGTTCGGTTGCATGACCATGTCGTTCCTGAACATGGCCGAGGAGATATCGGCCGCGGTTGGCGCCCCGGCCGTTAACGCCGCGAAGGCTGCGCTGAAGAGCGCCGAGGCGCTCGTGTCCATGGGGCTGGCGCACTCCAAGAAGGCCTATCCGACTCCGGCCAAGATGGTGGCCGGAACGTCGTTCGAAGCGATGCGCGTCGCCTGACGCGGCGCGGCGAACCCATAACCACAACAATAAGCCATCCAGAGGAGAACCGAGCATGAGACCCAGATTCAAGGCGATCACCGCGACCGCGATCCTGGTGCTATCCGCATCGCAGGCTCTCGCGGGCGACCCCATCCGCAAGATCGAGATCCTGAGCCGCCCCCAGGCTTCCCAGCCCCAGGAGTTCCAGTCGGTCCAGCTCATTGCGCAGCAGTGGCGCAAGCTCGGGCTCGACGTCGAGGTGAAGGTCATGCCCTGGGACCAGATGTCCGACGTGGTCTGGTATCAGCGCGACAAGTGGGACGCGACGGCATGGCAGATGGTGGGCCGCCCCGAACGTTCCGACCCGGACGAGATCGTCTACAACCTCTTCCACTCCTCAACCGCCGACAAGGGCTACAACTTCATCGGCTACAAGAACCCGGAATATGACGCCGTAGTCGAGGCGCAGCGCGTCGAGATCGACCCGGAGAAGCGCAAAGAACTGGTCCACAAGGCACAGCAGATCCTCGCTAAGGACCAGCCCAACATGATGCTGGTCCATCCCAAGCAGACCTTCGCCATCGACAAGACGGTCTGGGACCCGGCCTCCCTGGTCAACCAGAGCGGCATCGGCATCCGCAACACCTGGACCTTCATGGCGCTGACGCCGCTCGGCGAAAAGAAGGACATCATCCTCAACTCGGGCGATAACGTCCAGGCGATCAACCCGCTGTACATTTCGGGCGGCGTCGACAGCTGGATCTTCGAACTGGTCTATGACCGGCTCCTGCGCGTCGGTCCCGACGGCTTGCCCAAGACCTGGGCGGCGGAATCCTACGAGTGGAAGGGCGACAAGACTATCACCGTCAAGCTGCGCGAAGGCATGAAGTGGCACGACGGCAAGCCCGTCACGCCGGAGGACGTGAAGTTCTCCTTCGAGGCTGCCGTCAGCGGCGAAGCCCCGATGTACGCGCCCTTTGCCAGCAACATCGACAAGATCGACATCGCCGGCAACGACATCACCTTCACCCTGAAGAAGCCGTCGGCCTCCTTCGTCACCTCCAGCCTGGCCAAGATCAATCTCATCCCCAAGCATGTGTGGGAACCCATCCTGGCCGATCTGAAGACCAAGGACGAGAACGCCGAAAGCTACCAGGAGAAGACGCCGATCGGCTCGGGCCCGTTCAAGTTCGAACGCTGGCTCACCAATGAAGAGGTCGTGCTGGCGGCGAACCGGGACCACTTCAACGCTCCCAAGGCCGACCGCTGGATCCTGCGCATCGTTCCCAACGTGGAAGCGGCCCTCGGCATGCTGCGTTCGGGCGAAATCAACTTCATGGCCGAGTTCTCCGGCGATCCGCAGGTGCTCATCAAGGCCGCCGAAGAGGACGGGGATCTCGAAGTCGTCTCGACGGTCGAGATGGGCTTCCGCTATATCGGCTTCAACGAAAGGCGCCCGCCCTTCGACGACCCGGCCTTCCGTCGCGCGCTTTCCGCCGCCGTCGACCGCCAGTTGATCGTGAAGGCCGCCTTCCGCGGCTTCGCCGAGCCATCGAACTCGGTCGTCTCGCCGGCGCTGGAGTTCTGGTACGACAAATCCGTCATGGACAATTTCCAGACCGGCGGCGAAGTCGCGGCGAAGATCCTGGAAGATGCGGGATACACGCTGGAGGGTGACGTCCTGCACTATCCCGGCGACCAGAAAGAGACGATCGCGCAGTAGGCCGCGAGGCCGGTCCGCCCGGCCATGGCTCTTGCCTTCCGGGTCGTTCCGGAAGGCTGCTCCTGATTTCGCTGAGACGAGGACCTTCGACCGATGCACCACCTGAAGGCGGCGATGAGCCGGACACTTCAGCTCGCCTTCGTCCTCTGGGCGATCGTGACCATCCTGTTCTTGATGTTCCGCTTGATGCCCGGCAATCCGCTCGCCGCCTATATCGATCCCACCTTCACGGTGGAGCAGCAGGAAGCGCTGATGGCGCAGTTCGGTCTGGATCGGCCGCTCTGGGAGCAGTACTTCATCTATCTCGGCAATCTGCTGCAGGGCGAGCTCGGCCAGAGCTTCCGCTATCGCGAACCGGTCGCGGAGCGCGTGCTCACGCTGTTGCCCAACACGCTCGTCCTCACATTCAGCTCGCTCATCATCGCCTATGCGTTCGGAATCCTCGCCGGCGCGTATCTCGCCTGGAAGCGCGGCAGCTGGGTGGAGACAGCGGCGATCCCGCTGGTGCTGACCACGCGCGCCATGCCCGAATTCTGGCTCGGCATGGTGCTGCTGGCGGTCTTTTCCTTTCATCTCGGCTGGTTTCCGGCCGGTGGCACCCGCTCCGCAGGCGCCAGCTACGACAGCCTCTGGGCGCTCTACACCTCCTCCGAATTCCTGAGCTATCTCGCCCTGCCCGCCCTTACTCTGGCGATCTACAGCCAGGGCCTGCCGCTCCTGTTGATGCGCTCCAACATGCTGGACGTCATGAAGGAAGACTTCGTGACGATGGCGAGGATCAAGGGCCTGTCGAACTGGACGGTCGTTGTCCGTCATGCCGCGCGGAACGCGCTCCTGCCCGTCATGACCTCCTTCGCCATCGCCGTCGGCTACCAGTTGCAGGGGAATGTCGTGGTCGAATCCGTGTTCTCCTGGCCGGGGCTCGGACGGGAGCTCGTCGGTGCGGTCTCCGCTTCGGACTATCCCCTCGCCCAGGGCGCGTTCCTGATGATCGCCGTCGTGGTCATCCTGATGAACCTGATCGCGGACCTGCTCTACGCGCTGCTCGATCCGAGGATCAGCCATGCTTGACGTAGCCGCCACGCCTCGCAAAAGCAATGTGATCGCCCGCTTCTTCCGCGGCCTCCGCCTACCGCTCAACGATCCGTTCGCGGTCGTCGGCCTGCTGATCTATGCCGTCTTTGTGCTGACGGCGATCTTCGCCGACAGGATCGCGCCCTACGACCCGACCGAGATCCTCTATACCGAAAGCTACGACCTTGCGGCCGACCTGCGGCCGGGCCAGCAAGGCTTCATCCTCGGGACGACGAGCCTCGGCCGCGACGTCTTCTCCCAGATCGTCTACGGCACGCGCTCGGCCCTGCTGATCGGCATCACTGCAGCCTTCATGGTGGCTCTGATCGGATCGATCGTCGGCCTGGTCTCCGGCTATTTCCGCGGCTGGGTCGACACCGTGCTGATGCGGCTTGCCGACATCGCCTTCGGCATACCCTTCCTACCCTTCGTCATCGTGCTCGCCGCCTTCCTCAGGCCGTCCATATGGAACGTGGTCATCGCCATGGCGCTGGTTCTGTGGCGCGATACCGCGCGGGTCATCCGCAGCCAGGTCCTGACGCTCCGCTCGCGCGGCTATGTGGATGCGGCCCGCGTCGCCGGCTCCTCCGATTTCAAGATCATCCTGCGGCACATCGCACCCAATATCCTGCCGCTTTCCTTCCTCTACGGCTCCATAGCGATCGGCTGGGCGATCCTGACCGAGGCCTCGATCTCCTTCCTGGGCTTCGGCGATCCGCGGTCGATAAGCTGGGGCTACATGCTGCAGGACGCTTTCGCCAGCCAGGCGCTGGCCAAGCAGGCCTATTACTGGTTCGTGCCGCCCGGCATCTGCATCATCCTCGTCGTCGCCGCGGGCTTCTTCATTACGCGCGGCTACGAGAACATCCTCTTTCCGAAGCTTGGCCGATGACAGAACCTCTCCTCTCCGTCCGCGACCTGAAGGTCAGCTACGAGGTCGGCTCGGCCCGGATCGACGCTGTCGACGGGGCAAGCTTCGACGTGCCGCGCGGCACGATCATGGGACTGGTCGGCGAGTCCGGCTGCGGCAAGACCACGGTCGCGCGGGCGCTGACGCGCGTCATCGCCGACAATGCCTCGATCAGCGGGGGGCAGATGCTGTTCGAGGGAAAGGACCTCGTCTCCCTGTCCGAGAGACAGATGAACGCGCTGCGCTGGCGCGAGATCGCTTTCGTGCCACAGAGCGCGATGAACTCGCTCGATCCGGTCTATACGGTGGAATACCAGCTCAACGAGGTCCTGCGGCGTCGCGGCGGACTCGACAAAACCCAGGCACGCCGGCGCTGCGAGGAACTGTTCGAGATGGTCGGCATCGAGAAGGGCCGCCTGTCAGACTATCCCCACCAGTTTTCCGGCGGCATGCGCCAGCGCGTGGCGATCGCCCTCGCCCTCGCTCTCAACCCGAAGCTGGTGATCGCCGACGAACCGGTCACCGCGCTCGACGTGATCGTGCAGCGCCAGATCCTCGACCAGCTGCGCGAGCTGCAGAAGGCGCTCGGCATCTCGGTGATCCTGGTGACGCACGATATCTCGGTCGTCGCCTATGTCTGCGACCGCACGGTGGTGATGTATGCGGGCAAGGTCGCGGAGTCGGGCTCGATGGAGAGCACGCTCATGCGACCGGTGCACCCCTATACGATGGGTCTTCGCAATGCCTTTCCCGACCTTCAGGGCGCGGCGTCGGGCACGCTCACCCCGATCGAGGGGGCGCCGCCCAATCTCGCCTTTCCGCCTCCGGGATGCCGTTTTGCGGAGCGATGCCCGTTCTCGATCGACGTCTGCCGCACGACCCAGCCGCCTCTGCGCGAGATTGCCAGCGGCCACGAGGTCGCCTGCCATCGCGCCGGCGAGGCCACGCGACTGCGGGAGCTTGCCGCGCGTACCGAGACATGGATCACAGCCGCATGAGCACGATTTCGCAAGCACTCGCGCCGCTGATCCGCGTCGAAGGAGCCGAGCTCCACTATCGCGTGGGCGGCGCCCTGTCGGCGCTGCGCGGCCATGCGCCGGTGGTAAAGGCCGTGGACGGCATCTCCTTCCAGATCCGGCGCGGCGAAAGCGTCGGCCTGCTCGGCGAATCCGGCTGCGGCAAGACGTCGATGGGCAGGCTCCTGCTGAAGCTCGAGGAAGCCACGGGCGGCTCGATCGTCTTCGACGACGAGGCACTGTCGTCACTCAAGGGGACGGCCCTCAAGAGCTACCGGAAACGTGCCCAGCTCATCTTCCAGAACCCCTTCGACGCGGTGAACCCTCGCTTCACCATCCGCCGCACGCTCTCGGAGCCCCTGGAGAATGCGGGCGTGCCGGCTTCGGAGCGCGAGGGCCGCATCATCTCCGCGCTCGAACTGGTGCGGCTGCCGGACCCCAGGCCCTATCTCGACCGTTACCCGCACCAGCTTTCCGGAGGCCAGCTGCAACGCGTCGTGATGGCGCGGGCGCTGATCCTCGAGCCCGATTTCGTGGTTGCGGACGAGCCTGTCTCGATGCTCGACGTCTCCGTGCGCGCCGGCGTCCTCAACGTGTTTCGCGACGTCCGCGACAGGCTGGGGCTGACCGCGATCTATATCAGCCACGATCTCGCGCTGGTTCGCTACGTCTGCGAGCGCACCATCGTGATGTATCTCGGCCGCATCATGGAGGACGGTCCCACAGAGGACATCGTCCACGAGCCGCTGCATCCCTACACCAGGGCGCTCGTCGCGGCGGTGCCGGTGCCGCACCCCGACCAGAGCCACGCTCCCCTGCCCATCGGCAAGGGGGCGCCCGACCCGCGCAACCCGCCCTCCGGTTGCGTGTTCCGTGACCGCTGCCCCCGTGCCTTCGACCGCTGCGCACGAAAAGTGCCACGATTACGCGCCGTTGGGACGCGCAAGGTCGCCTGCCACCTTTTCGACGAGGACAACTGATGCACTGCGCCTTCTACACACGCACCGGAGTCGCGCCGGAGGTCCTCGAGCTGGGCGAGCGCGCCGATCCCAGGCCCGGCGCCGGAGAGGTGCTCGTCCATGTCCGCGCCTCGGGCATCAATCCGGCCGACGTGAAGCGTCGCGCCGGCTGGCTCGGGGCGGCCATGAGCCACGAGCTCGTCATCCCGCATTGCGACGGGGCGGGCGAAATCCTGGCCGTCGGCGACGGCGTGGAAAAAACGCGTGTCGGCGAGCGCGTGTGGCTGTGGAACGCGCAAGGCGGATACGGCACCGCCGGCCGGGCCTTCGGCACGGCCGCCGAGCTCGTCGCCCTTCCATCCGAGCAGGCGGTGCGCCTTGCCGACGAGCTATCCTTCGAGGAGGGCGCCTGCCTGGGCGTTCCCGCCATGACGGCCTATCGCGCCGTCTTCGCCGACGGTCCCGTCTCCGGCCAGACCGTCCTCGTCAACGGAGCGGCCGGCGCAGTGGGCCATTTCGCGGTTCAACTGGCTTCGGCCGGCGGGGCGCGCGTTATCGGCACCGTATCGAACGAGGTCGCCGCCGCGCATGTGCGTTCCGCCGGCGCGGATGCCACGGTCGACCGCAAGCGCGAGGATGTCGCGGCGCGTGTCATGGAACTTACAGGCGGCCAGGGCGTCGACCGGGTCATCGAGGTCGATTTCGGCGCCAACCATGCTCTGGATATCGCCGTTCTCAAGGTCAACGGCACCATCGCATCCTATTCGTCGACCAGCCAGCCACAGCCGGTCTTCCCCTACTACGCCTTCGCCAATAAGGGCGCCAATCTGCGCGTCGTGCAGGGCTTTGCCATTCCAGGGGAAGACCGCCTTCGCGGCGAGGCGATGCTGGCGGAGCTGGCCGCCAAGGGTCGCCTCAAGGCGGCCATCGCCCAAACCTTTCCGCTCGCCGAGATCGCCGCCGCCCATCTCGCGGTCGAGCGGGGCGGCAATCTCGGCAACATCATCGTCATCCCCTAAACCGGCAACAAGAAAGCGCATTCGATGCTTCAATCATCAACGGCTCGAAAGGCCGAGGACCGAGCGGATGGCCCCGCACGCGCGTGCGATGCGATCTCGCTCGAAATCATCCGGGGCGCCATTGCGGCCGCGCAGTCGGAGATGGAGGCGCTGCTCGAACGCACCGCGATCTCGGCCTTCATCCGCGAGAAGAAGGACTTCTACACGGCCCTGTTCGACGAGAACGGCGTCATGGCGGTAGGCTCGATGGTGCCGATCTTCGGCGATATGACGAGCCCCGTCTTCGAGAGCTTCCCAGCCGATGACATGAAGCCCGGCGATCTCTTCTGGTACAATGACTGCTATGGCTCGCGCGGGGCCGTCTCGCATTCCAACGACCAGGTGCTGCTCGCCCCCGTCTTCAAGGACGGTCGCCGCTGCGCCTTCGTCATGAGCTGGGCCCATTTCGCCGACATTGGCGGCCTGCGGCCTGGCTCGATCAGCCCGGATGCCACGGAGATCTATCAGGAAGGGATCATCATTCCCGTCACCAAGCTCGCCGACCAGGGCAAGGTGAACGAAGCAGCGTTGACGATCTTCCATCGCAATTCGCGCTTCCCCGAGCAGAGCAACGGCGACATGCGCGCGCTGATGGCGAGCGTCGAGCTCGGCGTGAAGCGTGTCGGGGAAATCCTCGACCGGTTTGGCGCCGATGTCGTCTCTGACGCCTTCTCCCAGCTCCTGGAGCGCACCAGGCGCCTCGTGCGCGAGCGGCTCGCCGAGACCTTCGACTACGGAACCCATTCCTTCACCGATGCGATCGACGGAGACGGGCACGGCAACGGCCCGTTCAAGATCCGCTTCTCGCTGACCCGCGAGAAAGGTGGGGATGGCGAAGACCGCTTCCTCTTCGATGCAAGCGAATCCGACGACCAGGCGCCGGGCCCGGTCAACTACATCATGAATCGCGGCGTGCCGGGCATGGCCCTCGGCCTCTACTATCTCGGCGGCGATCCTTCGCAGGTTTGCAATGCCGGTGGCCCGAACGCGCTCGATGACGTGCGGCTGCGCGAGGGCTCGTTGCTCCAGCCGCGCTTCCCGGCTCCGCTCGGAATGCGCGGGCTGACGACCATGCGCGTCATCTCCGCCATCAACGGGCTGCTGAACGTGGCGAATGGCGGCGCACCCGCGGCCAACTCCGCCTATGTGATCTCCATCATGCGCGGCAATTTCCGCGCCGAGGACGGGCAGCTGCAGCGCTTCCTGCTCGCCGACGGCATCGGCGTCGGCTACGGGGCGCGACCGAATGCCGACGGCATCGACGCCGTCTATTTCGTGGCCCAGGAGAACTATCCCGTCGAATTCCTCGAGCTCGGCTATCCCGTGCGCCTGCGTACCTATGGCGTCGTGAGCGATTCCGGTGGAGCGGGGCGCTACCGTGGCGGCTGCGGCATCGTTCGCGAGTACGAAGTGCTTGCCGAGGATGCGATCCTGGCCATCCGCATCGACAGCGTGAAGAATCCTCCCTGGGGCATCGACGGCGGCATGTCCGGCGGGACCGGGCGCGCCATAATCAATCCGGGAACCGACCGCGAGCGCATCCTGGCGCCGCTTTCCGACGGCAACCGTCTGGTGCGCGGCGACATCCTGCGCATCGAAACCGGCGGGGGCGGCGGTTACGGGCACCCCTTCGACCGGCCGGTCGCGAAGGTACTGGAAGACGTGCTGGGCGGCTATGTCAGCAGCGAAGCGGCGCGCTCGCTCTATGGCGTCGAGATCGTCGCGAGACGCGTCGACGAGGTCGCCACGCAGCGCCTGCGCTCCAGCCGTCCCGCCACGCGCCGTTTCCACCGCAAGGACTATGTCGATGCACTTGACTGATTCCCCTTTCTCTATCGCCGTGGACATCGGCGGCACTTTTACCGACATCTCCTTGCTCGACCGCGCCAGCGGACGGGTCTGGCGCGCCAAGACGCCGAGCGTGCCGTCGGATCCCTCCGAAGCCTTCCTGAACGGCATCCGCCTCGCCCTGGCGGATGCCGGGGTGCTGCCGTCTGCCCTGAGCCAGGTCCTGCACGGAACGACCGTCGCCACCAATATGATCCTGGAGGACAAGGGCGCGCGCACCGCCCTGGTGACGACCCGCGGCTTCCGCCATGTCCTGGCGATCGGCAGGCAGGACATTCCGCGCAAGGCCAACCTCTACACCTGGGTGAAGCCCGAGCGACCGGTGCCCGCCTCGCGCATCGTCGAGGTCGACGAGCGGGTCGCCGCCGGCGGCGCGGTTCTCGAGGCGCTGGACGAGGGGAGTGTGGAGCGCGCCGCAGAGGCGATCGCCGCTATGGACGTCGAGGCGATCGCAGTCTGCCTGCTGCACGCCTTCGCGAATCCGCAGCACGAACGCCGCGTGGCGGAGATCCTGCGCGCGCGCCTTCCCAGCCTCGCCGTCACCACTTCGGTCGACGTGCTTCCGGTCGTACGCGAATATGAGCGCTCGCTGACCACGGTGCTCAACGCGACGGTGATGCCCGGCGTGACGACTTATGTCGGGCGGCTCGAGAAACGTCTCGAGGACGAGGCCGTCACGGCGCCCCTGCTCCTGATGCAGTCGAATGGCGGGGTCGCAGGGGCCGCGGCGATCCGCCAGGCACCGGCGCTGACGTCGCTGTCCGGACCCGCCGCCGGCGTCGTGGGCGCCCGCGCCACGGCCGCCGCCTGCGGGATCGAGGACATCATCACCGTCGACATCGGCGGCACCAGCGCCGACATCTGCCTGATCAAGGGCGGCCGTATCGGGCTGACCCAGCATGGCAAGGTGGGCGAATGGCCGCTGCCGCTGCCGATGGTCGACATGGTCACGATCGGTGCCGGAGGAGGCTCCATCGCCACGGTCGACGACAGCACCCTCACCGTCGGGCCAAGGAGCGCGGGCGCGCATCCCGGTCCCGCCGCCTATGGCAAAGGTGGCAAGCAGGCGACCGTGACCGATGCGCATGTGGTCCTCGGCCACCTGCCCGCCAAGCTCCTTGGCGGGCGCATGGGCCTCGATGTCGACGCCGCCCGCCACGCCGTCGCGGAGAATGTCGCCCAGCCCCTCGGCCTTGCCGTCGAGGAAGCGGCACGCGGCGTCCTAGCGATCGTCGACAACCATATGGTGGGCGCGATACGCGTCGTCTCGGTGGAGCGTGGCCACGACCCCAGACAGTTCACGCTCGTTCCGTTTGGCGGGGCCGGCCCGCTGCATGGTTGCGCCCTCGCTGAGCTTCTCGGCATCACACGCATCATGATCGCCCCGGCACCCGGCGTGCTCTGCGCCGACGGGCTGCTGGCCGCCGACCTGAAGGCGGAGTTCAGCCGCACCCTGCCGCGCGCCGGCGCCATCGATGCCGCTGCCGCGACGGCCGTCTTCGAGGATCTGGAGAAGCAGGCGGCCGAATGGTTCGACGAGGAAGGCGTTCCCACGGAGAAGCGGGCCAGCCAGCGCACGGCGCTCTTGCGCTACCACGGCCAAGGTGGAGAGATCGCCGTTCGCTGGAAGGATGGCAAGGACGCGCTCGAAGCTGCCTTCGCCGAGGAGCATCGCTCGCTCTATGGCTTCACGCTCGACGCGGCCATCGAGCTCGTCACCCTGCGCGTCGAGGCCACGGGCCTGACCGCAAGCCCGCCGGTGACCACGATTGCCCCGGGAAAAGCTGTCGCGGCCCATGACGAGACAAAAGTTCACTTCGCCTCCGGCCAGGTTGGAGTTCCCCTCGTCGACCGTGCCACGCTGGGCGCCGGCGCCGCTTTCGCCGGACCGATGATCATCACCCAGCTCGACACCACGACCTTCGTCGCGCCGGGCTGGTCGGGTCTCGTCCACGAAACAGGCGCCCTCATTCTGACGCGCACGGAAGGATCCATTCAGTGACGGACATCGCCAGCCGGCTGGAGCCGGTCTTTGCCCATATCGAGGCCAATCGCGACAGCTTCGTCGAACGGGTGATGGATTATGTCCGCCACCCGTCGATCAGTGCCCACAATCTCGGCATCCGCGAAGTGGCCGATCTCCTGGTAGGCATGCTGACGAAGCTCGGCTTCGAAGCCGAGACCGTGCCGACGCGCAACCACCCGATGGTGCTCGGCAGGCGCACCGTCTCGCCGGACAAGCCGACGGTGCTTCTCTACGGGCACTATGACGTCCAGCCGCCGGACCCGCTCGAATTGTGGGACAGCCCGCCCTTCGAGCCCACCATCCGCAATGGACGCATCTATGCGCGCGGCATCGGCGACAATAAGGGCCAGCACTTCGCGCAGCTTCTGGCGCTGGAATCGCATCTTGCCGTCCATGGCGATCTGCCCTGCAACGTGGTCTTCCTGCTGGAAGGCGAGGAGGAGATCGGCAGCCCGCACATTGCAGAGTTCGTGCGCGAGCATGCCGGGCGCCTGGAGGCCGACCTGGTCGTCACGTCCGATGGCCCCCTGCATGAAAGCGGCCTGCCCGTCGTGACCTTCGGGGTTCGCGGCGTCGCGTCTTTCGAGCTGCGCGTGCGGACGGCCTCGCGGGACGTGCATTCCGGCAATTTCGGCGGCGTCGTGCCGAATGCGATCTGGAAACTCGTTCATCTCCTCGGCACGATGAAGAATCCGGCCGGCGAGATCACCATCGAAGGGCTGACCGAACCGGTCGTCCCAGCGACCAATTACGAACGCGAGGCAGTGGCCAAGCTTCCGCTCGATCTCGACGCGGTCAAGGCGGAACTGGGTCTCGAGGAACTCGATCAGCCGCTCGAGCGCGGCTACTATGACCGGCTGATGTTTCACCCGACGCTGACGATCAACGGGCTGCATGGCGGCTATGGCGGGCCCGGCATGAAGACGGTGCTGCCCTGCACGGCCTTCGCCAAATGCGACATCCGGCTCGTCGAGCCGCTGACGCCGGAATACGTCTTCGAGAGGGTCGCCGCCCACGTCGCCCTCCATGCCCCCGACGTGGAGTTCGTGCCGCTCAACGGAATGCTCCCGTCGAAAACCCCGATGGACTCGCGTTTCGCCGAGCCCATCCGCCGAGCGGTCGTCGCCGCGCGTGGCGTCGAGCCGCTGCTTTATCCGACCGTCGGCGGCAGCCTGCCGGACTATGTCTTCACGAAGATCCTGGGCAAGCCGGCCTTCGTCGTGCCCTACGCCAATGCCGACGAAGCAAACCACGCGCCAAACGAAAATCTCGAGATCGTCCGGTTCATCGACGGCGTCCGCACCGGCGCCGCACTACTGGCCGAGCTCGGTGCAATGGCCGGCGCGACACGGGACGGGGGCTGAAGTTATAGGGCGGTTCGCATAGCGCCCCCTCTGTCCTGCCGAACATCTCCCCCACAAGCGGCGAGATCGGCTGTCACGCATATTTTCGCCCAATCGTCGACGTGGCGGAGGAGGCGCCGACACCAAAGCTGCCAATCTCCCCCCTGGTGGACCCTTGTGGGGGAGATGTCCGGCAGGACAGAGGGGAGTGATCAAGGCGTCAGGACCTCGCCCCATCACCCAACCAACTCCCTCACCGCCATGCGCTTGTATGCCTCGACGATCGCGTCGCCCTCCCCACGGCCGACGGACACTGCGAGTCGCATCGTCGCTTCGCCGAGTTGCCACACCAGGAAGGCTGTGGCTTTCAATGCTTCCGGATCGCCCTCAGGCCGCAGCCTGAGCAGCAGGCTCGTCAGCAACTCTCCATTGGCGCGGCTGGCGGCGAGTTCCACGGCCGCCAGGGCCTTGTCGGCCTGCATGCCCGACCAGATGTCGCGCATCACCGGCTCGGCCAGGAAGATGCCGTAATAGATGTCGACGAGTTCCGAAAAAGCGCGACCCAGCCCGTCGAGGTCGCTCACATCCGCCAGCGCCTCCTCGATGCAGCTGCGGCTGTCGGCATGATAGCCCTCCGCCAGCGCCCGGATGATGGCGGCCTTCTCCGGAAAATATTGATAGAGCGAGCCTATGGAGATGCCGGCTTTTTCCGCTACGTGGCCCATGCGCAGCGCGTCGCTGCCCTCCGCCGCGATCAGCGCGCGTGCGGCATCGAGGATGCGCTGCATACGTTCGCGGCTGCGTTTCTGCACGGGGTCGCGGCGCGGCGCCAATGCGTGCCCCTGCTCCCTCGCCTCTGCACCTTCCATTTCATCCTCATTCTCGATTCTGCTTGACTCACAAAATATGAGGGTTTATCACGTTTTGCAAATGTGAGGATTACTCATGTTTGGAGGCGAAAATGACGATGGAAACTCTGATCACCGGCGGCACTGGAAAGACCGGACAACGGGTGGCCGAGAGGCTGAAGAAGCATGGCGTGCCGGTGCGGATCGGCTCGCGCGGCGGAACTCCGCCCTTCGACTGGGAGGATCGCTCGACCTGGGAGCCCGTATTGCGCGGTACACAGGCGGCCTATGTCGCCTATTTTCCCGACGTGGCCCTGCCCGGCGCGGCGGAAACCGTCGGGGCTTTCGCGCAAGCAGCTGTCGCGGCCGGCGCCAGGCGTCTGGTGTTGCTTTCCGGTCGTGGCGAACCGGGTGCCGAGCGCGCAGAGGAAGCGCTGAAAGCATCGTGCGCGGACTGGACGATCCTGCGTTGCGCCTGGTTCGCGCAGAACTTCAGCGAGGGCTACATGCTGGAGCCCATCCTTGCCGGCGAGCTTGCCTTGCCCGTCGGCGGCGTGTGCGAGCCCTTCGTCGACGCCGACGACATTGCCGATGTTGCGGCCGCCGCCTTCCTGGACGACCGGCACGTCAGGCAGCTCTATGAGCTCACCGGCCCGCGGCTCCTCACCTTCGCCGATGCGATCGGCGAAATCTCCGAGGCGAGCGGGCGACCGATCGCCTACCATACGATATCGATCGACGACTTCGCCGCCGGCCTCCGGGAGGCCGCCGTGCCGGAGGATATCGTCGGCCTGCTCACCTTGCTTTTCACCGAAGTGCTCGACGGCCGCAACGAACGTCTCGGCGATGGCGTCATGCGTGCCCTCGGCCGCCCGCCGCGCGACTTCCGCGATTATGCCAGGCGGACAGCAGCAGCAGGCATATGGAGCCTGAAATGACTGCCACCCTGTTTCATTCGCTCGTCTTCCTGGCCGCACTCGGCAGCGGCCTCGTCGCGGGTGTGTTCTTCGCCTTCTCGACATTCGTGATGGCGGCTCTCGCCCGCCTGCCGGTCCCGGCGGGTGCTGCCGCCATGAACGCCATCAACGTCACGGTGCTCACGCCGGCCTTCATGTCCGTGCTGTTCGGGACCGCCCTCCTTGCCCTGGCCATGTCCGTCCTGGCGTTACTAAACTGGAGTGCGAACGGCACGGCCCTCGCACTCGGGGGGGCCATTCTCTATGTCGCCGGCGTGATCCTGGTCACGATGTTCTTCAACGTGCCGCTCAACGATCAGTTGGCGGCGGTCGCGCCGGGCAGCGTCGCCGAGGCGGAGCTCTGGCAACGCTATCTCCGCGTCTGGGTCAACTGGAACCACGTACGCACCGTTGCCCCGCTCGCCTCTATGGCGCTGTTCGTTTTGGCGCTGCGGGGATGATCCAGGAAGCGCAATACGGGAAAATCCGAGCCCTAAAGCGTGTCGCTGGCAATCGGATTCGGATGACACGCTTTAGGTCTTTGTTTTTGCCGCATTCTCGCCACGCCGACCGAATCCGGTCGGCTGCGAAATGCTCTAGGAGTTCGGGAAGCCCAGCCACGGCTCTAGCGCCTCGAACGTCCGGTCCATGGCATAGTTGGCGGTCACAGGAAGCGGAATGTGACCGAAGCGAAGCGAAAATTGGCTCTCCGCGGCCGCCTCGCCGAGCTTGTCGACGGCGGCGAGGTAGAGCGCCGACGCAAGGCCGGTGCGGTCCGCTCCCCAATCGCAATGGATCAACAGAGGCTTTTCCGCCGTGGCGAGGACCGCGATCAGCTCCGCCGCTTCAGCCTGTGTGAGTTCGTGCCGGGCCGACATGCGAAAATCCACATGGGTGATACCGAGCCGGTCGGCCGCGGCGATCTCGGCATCGTACCACCCCGTACCCTTGTTCTCCCCGCGCAGATTGAGGATGGTCTTGAGGCCGTAGAGCTGTTTGTAACGCGCGATCTCCGCCGCAGTCGGCTGGCCCGAGCGATACACCTCGCCAGCGACCACCGTGCTGAAATTGCCGGTAAGACGAAGTACGCCGACATAGAGCCCGAATGCCAACGCCAGGGCCCCGAGACCGTAGCCTAGCCGCCTGAGCGTCCGCAGCCTTCTGCCCCTTGACGGGAACATGAACATGATCGCCTCCGCCGCCGTCCCCTTGTACTGGCGACTTTCTTGTATAGTGAAGTCCAATCGAAACCAATCGGGATCGGCATTGGCCGCGCTTGCCAAGCTCAGGAATTGGGCGCGAATTGTCAAACGGGACGTGATGGCGCTCTGGCTGGCGGCCCGGGATCCTCGTGTTCCCTGGTATGCCAAGCTCGTTGCCAGCGCGGTCGCGGCCTATGCTCTCAGCCCGATCGATCTCATTCCGGATTTCCTGCCGGTCATCGGCTACCTGGATGACGTGCTGATCGTCCCACTGGGAATCCTCTTGGCTGTCAGTCTGGTTCCGCGAGATCTCATGGCCGAATTCCGCAATGAAGCCGAACTTCGTGCCGCACGGCCGTCAAGCAGGGTAGGCCTCGCCATTGTCTTCGCGATCTGGCTCGCTGCCGCTATCGTCCTGGCCTGGCTGTTCTGGCCGGACGTTTCACGCTAACGTTCGCGCACCGCCGGTCACTCATGTCGCAGCGATCCGTGCGATGGCCTCCGCCAGCTTCGCCGTATCGCCGATGATGCGCAACGTCTTCAAGCGCGACGTCCCGCCAGCCACCATGCGCACGCTACCCGTCGGCATGCCGAACGCCTTGGCGACGAGCTTCTCCAGTGCGTGGTTGGCGGCGCCCTTCTCAGGCACGGCGCGCACACGGGCCTTGAGATGGGCACGGCCGTCCGCCGTTTCTTCGATACCCTCGATTGCGTCCTTCGCAGCCTTGGGTGTCAGCCGGACGAAGAGATCGATCCCTTCGGCGTGCGGACGGAAAACCTCGGCCATTCCCGGTCGAACTACAGAACCAGAGGCGCGACAGTGGTGAGAAGGAACTGGCGGATGAAGAAGATGATGAGAAGCAGGATGATCGGCGAGATGTCGATGCCGCCGAGATCGGGCAGGTAACGGCGGATCGGCCGCAGCGCCGGCTCGGTCACGCGGAACAGGAAATTGCCGATCGAGCCGACGAACTGGTTGCGCGAATTGACCACGTTGAAGGCATAAAGCCAAGAGAAGACCGCCGCGGCGATCAGCAGCCACCAGTAAATGTCGAGCGCCAGAACGAGGGTCTGAATGAGCGCGAGCATGCATGATCTCCGTTCGAGTCCGCGACATGTAGCCATTGGTTGCGAAGCGGGCAAGTCCATCGCGGTTGATTGCCGTCTTGAAGCGCTATGGGACCGCTTGACAGGCCCGACGGCCGGCCCTAACTACGCGCATCCGCTGAATGGGGCTGTAGCTCAGCTGGGAGAGCGCGTCGTTCGCAATGACGAGGTCAGGGGTTCGATCCCCCTCAGCTCCACCAGCGGATAGAAATCGGATAAATACCAGGGAATTTCAGATCCTTGGATGGAATGGCGCTCTCCGTTCCGACCGATGTCGGTGGGTTTTATACGCCCCGCGCGACCCGTCTCTTCCGCAGCCAATACGGGGATCCAGCTAAGCGCTGCCCTAGCGATCACATGCTGGCCTTCTTCGCACCGACAAGCCGGTTTCGGATCGCCGCGATCACCGGGAACAGAAGCACGCCGCCGATGAGTGTCGACGATGCCGTCACCATATCGAAACTATCCCGCATGGCGTTCATCCAAGCGACAAAGACAGCATAGCTCAAACCGTAAAGCGCAGACCTGCGCAAGCTCCAGCGAGCCACTACGGAGCTCTTTCCCATGGCTAGAATGCCTCCCCGAATACAATCTTTGCGCGAATGAACAAATCAAATTTCCCCTTTGCTGGCAAGGGTTGCGCTTGCTTCGGGCGGGATTTGCGCCACACTGATGGCCCAGACAGGCCGGTACATCTTCAGAGGATGCCCCATGGTCGACTTAGGCGAGGTTCTCGATCCCATTCGCAAGCAGGCGATCGACGTGAAGGACGCGCTCGCGCACGCCCGCTATCTCTACGACGCCCTCGACCTGCTGCTGGAGAATGTCTCGGACGCCAAGCTCCGCGGCGCTTCCCAGGAGGTTTTTGCCGTCGCAAGCGAGCGGATGAACGCCCTCGACGACATGCTGGACGAACTCTATCGACAGCTATCCGCAATCGATCGCGTGTTGGAAGCCCACGAGGCGGCGCTGAAGCGGAGAGATCCCGACCACGACTGACCGAGTGCCGACACTCGACCGCCCCTCATCCGCCTGCCGGCACCTTCTCCCCGTGAACGGGTAGAAGGAAGCTGTCATCCCCAGTTTCGCCAATCATCGGCGTTTGCGACTGGCGAAACCCAAGCGGCCGGTGTCTCTCTCGCCGCGAGTTCGCGGGGAGAGATGTCCGGCAGGACAGTGAGGGGCAACTCGCGGCGGGTCGAAGATTGACGCCCCTTCCGCTCACCCCTGCACGAAGGATTGCCAGCCCTCTTCGTCCGCGCCGACCACCTTCAATGCCGGGCTGCCGCGGCGCGCTGCGCGCTGCGTCACGTCGGAACGGTTTCTCCCCGCCTCCCCGCCGGTCACGGTGAACTGGCCGACCAGCCGGACCAGATCGTCGGATTCGCGCGACAAATTGTGGCTCGCCGCCGTCGTCTCCTCCACCATGGCGGCGTTCTGCTGCGTCACCTGGTCCATCTGGCCGACCGCGACATTCACCTCGCGCAGGCTGTTGGCCTGCTCGGTGGCCTTGGCGGCGATGTCGTCGACCACGCCGTTGATGTCGTTGACCTGAGCCACGATCTTGTCGAGAGCCTCGCCGGTGCCGGCCACCAGCTTCACGCCGGTGTCGACCTGCGCCGTCGAGTTGGCGATCAACTTCTTGATCTCCTTGGCGGCTTCCGCCGAGCGCTGGGCGAGCGAGCGCACTTCCGAGGCCACCACCGCGAAGCCGCGGCCGGCCTCCCCGGCTCTCGCCGCCTCGACGCCCGCATTGAGGGCGAGCAGATTGGTCTGGAAGGCGATCTCGTCGATGACGCCGATGATGGAGCCGATCTCACGCGAGGATTTCTCGATCTCGGCCATCGCGCCGATCGCCTGGCGCACGATCTCGGCGCTGCTCAGGGCATCGTCGCGCGTGTTGGCCACCACCGCGCGGGCATGGGTCGCGCCGTCGGCGGTCTGGCGGACGGTATCGGTGATGTGGTTGAGCGCGGCGGCCGTCTCTTCCAGGCTGGCGGCGTGGTGCTCGCTGCGCCTGGACAGGTCGTCGGAGGCCGAGGTGATCTCGCCGATGCCGGTGCGGATCGCGTCCGCCGCCTTGCGGATGCCCAGCATCGTCTGCTGCAGCTTCTCGATCGACAGATTGAAGTCGAGCCGCAGCTTGTCGGCGTCGTCGCTCAGCCTCGTCTCCAGGCGCTGCACGAGGTCGCCCTCCGCGAGGCGGTGGAGCCCCTGTCCGATCAGGCTGACCGCCTGTTCCGAAGCGCGCTGGTTCTCCAGCGTCTCGGCCTCGCGCGCCGAGCGCTCGATATCGATGGTACGGCGCGCCTCCTCGGTTTCTCCCTCGAGACGTTGCTTCTCGATACCGGCGGCGCGGAAGACGGCGAGTGCCTTGGCCATATCGCCGATCTCGTCGCGGCGGTTGCCATAGGGCACCTCGACGGCATAGTCATGGTCGGCGATCCGTCGCATCACGCTCGTCATGCGGCTGACAGGCTTGGCGATCGAGGCGCCGAGCCAGGCAAAGGCGACCAGGCCGAGAGCCAGGATGACCGCACCGCCGATCAGCATCGCGTTGCGCAACGCCACCGAGTCGGCGAGGAGCGTCTCCTCTGGCACGCCCACCAGGACGGTCCATGCTATGTCGTATTCCGGCAGGTTCAATGCGACCGAGGTCACCCGCCAATCCGCGCCTTGGACATCGACCGTATCGTGGAAGCCGCCTCGGCTGGCGCCGGCGACGGCCGCCTGCGCGGCGGCATCGTCGGCCGGCTTGCCGATCAGTTGGGGATCCGGCGGAACCACCCAGTTCTTGTCCTGGTTGATGACGCCCACCCACCCCGTCCGCAGGGGACGGTTGGTCCCGATCAGCGTGGCGAAGACGCCGCCATTGAAGTCCACACCCACCAGGCCGATTGCCTTGCCTTGACGATCGCGCACGATCGACGTGCTCGAAGTGTAGAGCATGTCCTGGTAGAGGTAGGGCCCTATCAGCGACTGGCTGTTCTTGGCGAGCGGGTCGAGGAACCAGCCCTGGAGACCGTTCTCCATGGAGACATCCAGATCGGAGAATCCGATTCCTCCGGTCTCGATGTTGCGCACGATGCTGGGGCCGAAATAGCCGTCCCCGCGCCCGAACCGGGAGTGCATGAGCGCCGGGTTGCTGGCCGTCGGAGAATCCTTGTTGAGCAGCACCCAGATGCCGACCGCGTTGGGGACGATCGCGATCTGCCGTTCCAAAAGATCCTTATAGGCGTCCGGTCCGACCAGCGGGTCCGCAATCATCGTGGTGACGGTCTGGGCCAGGGACTCCGCGACGGCGGAGTGTTCCTTGAGCAGGACGGCGACCTTCGCCGCTTCGGCCTCGGCAAGCCCGCTCAGCAATTGGTCGGCGCTGGCGAGATCGCTTTTTTCGGTCGAGCGCACGACATAGAAGAGCATGCCGGCAATGGCGATGGTGAAGACCGCCGCGGCGGCGAGCACGATCGTGCCCCTGAGCTTCAGGCGCGGCATCTTGAAGGCGGATCCGGCAGGCATTTTTGGTCGAGAGTCCCTCTGGATAGAAAGTGCTCTCGTAGAAGCACAAACAAGGTTAAGAGCTGGTTCCTTTTCTCCCGCTTTACGCAAATCCACCATCGCGTATCTTGGTACTTGGTCGACGGTCTTGAGGGGGAGAAAAATGCCGTTTCGTCTTGCCGCTGTCGTGACGTTCCTCGTCCTTGCTCTTGCCTGCCCATCCGTGGCGCAGACTCCGGCAGCCCCCGCGGCATCGCCCCAGCCCGCGCCCATGACGCCCGAGGCGATCCACGATCTCGCCAGCCGGATGAGCGAAGCCGAGTTCCGCCAGTTCGCGCTCGAACGGTTGGGCGTCCCCGCCTCGGCGGCATCGCAACCCGCCGCCCAAGCCGGTCTGGTTTCCACCGTCAGACAGCTCGCCGACGGCTTCGGCGATCGGGTGGAGGCCGCGGTCGTCGGCCTGCCCGTCATGTGGCATCGGATGGGAGACGCGACAGTGGCTTTCCTGGAGCGTCTCGGCTGGAATGGCCTGGGATGGTTCCTGTTCGGACTGGGCGTCGCGATCGGCGCCGGCATAGTCGCCGAGCTTCTGGTCGATCGGGTCGCTTCCCGGCTCCGCCGGCTCGCAACGCGATCGACCGACAAAGACACCCTGCGCGAGACGCTGTCGATCCTCGGCGCGCGATTGGCGCTCGACATGTTCGGCCTGATCGCCTTCCTTGTCGTGACCCGTGCCGTGGGCCGCGCGCTCATCGAACCCGAACTGCGCCCGCTGGCCGCACAGTTCTTCTTCTACTGCGTGGTCGTGCCCCGCTTCCTCGCCGCCTTCCTCCGCTTCCTTTTTGCCCCTTCGAGGCCCGCGCTCCGCCTCGTCAGCATCGACGACAAGAATGCGCTCTACCTCTATCGCAATATTGTCGGCATCGTCGTCCTCGCCGGCGTCGCCGTTTTCCTGACCAATTTCATGATCGCCAACGGCGTGTCTCTCGACGGCGTCGCGATCGGCTTCTGGCCCAATGTGATCATCTTCGCCTGGCTGGGCTGGACGATCTACAGAGCGCGAGCCGGGGTGGCCGTGATGGCAAGGGGCTGGGAAGCCGATGTGACGCCGGCGGAGGCGCGAGTGGCGCGGGCTTATCCGCGGCTGGCGCTGGCGCTGATCGCAGCGAGCTGGCTGGTCTTCGAGCTCATGGCGGTGGCCGGCAATACCGACGTGGTGCGAAGCGGCAAGCAATATCTGACGCTCGCCATCCTGCTGCTCGCCCCCACCATGGACACCATGATCCGTGCGCTCGTGCGCCACCTCGTTGCTCCCATGAAGGGGCAGGGCCAGGTCGCGGAGAAAGCCTATCAGTGGACAGTGCGCAGCTACATCCGCATCGGCCGGGTGCTGGTTTTCGGCCTCGTCGTCGTGGCCATCGCGGTGATGTGGGATCTCAGCCTCTCCTCCTTTACCTCCAACCAGCTCGGCCTGCGTCTCGCCGCGCGCATGTTCACCTTCCTGATGATCCTCGCGGCCGGCTATATTGTCTGGGAGGTCGCGACGCTGCTCTTCAACCGGCGCATTGCACAGGAGACGTCTCCGGAAGACATCGACCTCCAGCACGAGGACATAGGCGAGATCACCGGCACGGGCGGCTCGCGCCTCACCACGGTCCTGCCGCTCCTGCGCATGGCCACGCAGGCGGCGATCATCGTGCTCACCGTGCTGGTCGCGCTCAGCAATCTCGGCATCAACATCACCCCGCTGATCGCCGGCGCCGGCGTCGTCGGCCTTGCCGTCGGCTTCGGCGCCCAGACGCTGGTGCGCGACATCGTGTCGGGCATCTTCTTCCTGATCGACGATGCCTTCCGGGTGGGCGAATATATCGTCGTGGGCGACACCGCCGGCACGGTGGAGAAGATCTCGGTGCGCTCGCTGCAGCTCCGCCACGACCAGGGCGCTGTCCACACAATCCCCTATGGCGAGCTCAAGCGCGTCACCAACAACTCGCGCGACTGGGTTATCGTGAAGATGAAATTCACCGTGCCCTTCGACACCGACATCAACAAGATCCGCAAGATCTTCAAGCAGATCGGGGCGGATATCATGCAGGCGCCCTATGCCGGCGACATCATCCAGACCTTCAAGTCGCAAGGGGTGGGCGCCGTCGACGACGTCGGCATCATGGTTCGAGGCAAGTTCATGTCCAAGCCGGGCAAGCAGTGGGTGATCCGCAAGGACATCTATGCCCGCGTGCAGGCCGCCTTCGCCGCCGCCGGCATCGAATTCGCGCGCCGCGAGGTCCGCGTCAGCATGTCAGGCAAGGCTTACCAGGATCTCGACGAGAGCGAGCAACGGGCCGTCGCCGCTTCGGCCGTGCAGGCGGCGCTTCCCAAAGGCTGAGACTTGCATCCTTCTAAAAGCATGTCTCCCCCAGGGTTTGCAGCGGTTTCGGGAAAAAGACATGCGCAAAACAAGAACTTACAGCGCGTCGCGTGAATCCTATTTCACGCGACGCGCTGTAAGGAGCCCCGAGGCTTATCGGAGGGGCACTGCAGTGGGGTGATCCGATGTTCGGCGCCGCCCTTCCGCAGGCCCGATTAGCGAGCTCCTCAGGACGAGCGGCCATCGCACCAACTCCTCATCCTGAGATGCCCGCGGAGCCGGCCTCGAAGGCCGCACCCAAGCCAAGCCCAAACCGTGCCTACGGCTTCAGCGGCCGATACATGTCCCGCATCACGGCCGCGGCCTGTTCGCGCGGGAGCCCGGCGATGGCCTGAAAGAACGCGATCCCTCCCCGACAGAAGGCCTCATATTCGTTGGGCCTGATGTCGCGCGAGGTGTCGAGATAAACCAGCCACCGGTCGTCGGGTATCGCCTCGATGGCATTCGCCACGGCCGCATCCAGTATTGCCGGATCGGGAACCGGGCGCTCTTTCACCGTACGCAAGATCTTCTCGTAGATCTCGACCGTCCGCGTCTTAAGCTCTTGTGTCAAAACCAGATCGGGGAGGCCTCCACTCTGCGTATGTTCGAAGCAGGTGGCTGCGCCGTGCGTCAGCATCCAGGAGAGGCGGCTGGCAGTCAGCGCCGCGAAATCGACCAGCACCTCATCGTCCGCCAAGGGCAGATACGCCATAATCGCCTTTTCGACAGCCAGATCAAGCCGGTCCAGCGTGTCGCGCGACAGGGTGCCGGCGACCAATTCCTTGCGCAGCTTGACATAAATCTCCCGCGCGAGGTCCGGAGCAAGCTCATGAAGCGCGTCGATGAGTCTATGGTTCTCTCGAGCAATTGCCTCGATTTCGGCGAGCGTCGGCATGGCCTCGTTTCCGGATGTCTGGAAATTCTCGCCAGCATCGATATCGGTGACGATCTTGGCCCTTAAGAGTTCATCGACCGTCGGATACCACATTTCCTGAGGCGGAAGGGCCAGCACCTTGTTGACAAAGCCGGCATCGATGCCTGTATCCTCAAATCCGGCCATCCACTCCTCGTTGGCCTCGCGCAGTTCCTTGTCTCCGAATCCGGGGAAAACAGCTGGGTGGAAGCCCAGCCGCGCCGCATCGGAGAGCCACCGACGCTTGCCGGCCGCAAACACCAGGGTGCAAGCCGAGGCACATTCGTTGGAGACGTAGGTTTCCAGCCCGTGCTCCACGACCAGCCGGAAGAGCTTGATCGCCTCCTGGAGTCGTCCACCCTCGCTGGTCAGATGCAGGACGCGGATGTCTGGCGCCGTTTTGAGGATCCGTTCCAGCTCCGCCGCAACGCCATATTTGATCCCGCCGGCAAAGCTGAGTTCCGTTCCCCCGGCGAGGATCTTGAACTCGCCGTCCGAGATGCTCGGATCGCCTTCGATTGCTATCTCGTGCAACTCGGAGATTTGCGGTATCGCTGTCGTCGCGACATTCCCCAGAGCCTGCAGCGCGCCGACAACCGCCATTACCTTCGCCATGACCGCCCAAAATCGCGTCTTGTTCTGCGACTGTTGCCGACGCTCGTGCGCGCTCGCCGATCGCCACAGGCCGACGATCTGCCATACGACAATTAAGATGAGCGCAGCCCAGCCAAGGAACGTCACGACCAATGCCACGCCCGGACTTGTATCGGTGCTCACGAACGCGACCATCGCCTCGGAAACCAGCAGCGCGGCCCCGAAGACCAGAAGATTGACAACCCAATAGGCGACACCCAACGACAATTCGCCACGCCAATGACGGACGAAGAAGTTGCCGGCCGGCCGCACGTCCGCGCCGTCGCCCCTTTCGGTAACTGCCGTGTCCAAGATCCCCCCAAAAGCCCACGCCGCGGCGACGCTCGAAGCCTAACACTTCGCCGATGCAACTCCCGGCTGCTGATTATATGGACAAAACAGGAACATTCAAGAGGGTGCGCGCGCTCCGATGCACTGTGCCGAAAGGCGAATTTGGACGTTCGCCACTCAGTCGATTCTGCCTGAGTGCCTATCCGGCTCGGCGTCCTCGCCTTGCCTTGTCGCCTCTCTGCGCGACCCGGCTGGCGAACGGACCCTTGCGGGCTATAAACCGGGCCCTGGGCGGCGCCTCGGCAAAGATGCGGTTTTCGACGTGTGCCGTATGACCGGCGACGCTGGAATCATCGCCCCCGGAGCGTTTGCCGAGCTGGTCGCGGTAAGCGGCGATCCGCTCGATCAGCTCGAGATCCTGAAGTCGCCGCAGGCTGTGTTCAAAGAGGGCGAGCGCATCGTCTGATACTGTCGGCGGCCTGACACCCGACGGTGCCGAACCAGGCAATCCTGCTACCCCGCCCGGGACGGTCCGAACGTCCGATCCTCTCTCTGCCTCAAAGCTTGCGGATCGATCGGAGCTTGTTGTCCGCCCCGAGGATCAGCTCGTATTGGGCGAGATGCCGGATATCGTAGCAGGTGACCAGCACCACGCGTCGCTCCGGCCTGGATTGTCGTTTGTCTTCCCGCATGTCGGTGACGCGATCGCACCAGTGGCCGGCGTTTCGGATGGCCCTCGCGGTCTGCCGCTCGAGCATGTCGGCCTGTGCCGGAACGGCAAGCAGCATTATTGCCAGCGATAGAGTAAGAGCTTTCATATTCGTCCCGACTCCTGCCCCCGCCTTGGAATATCGGCGCGGAACGGCAAGCTGTCGAGCCTCGGCTTCGAATATGGTGATCGGCTCGACCCTGCTCTCTTGCTGCTGTCGGCCTGTCCTCGCCCTCGGGCGGGTCTTTCGGCTCCGGATTTCACCTCAGGGCGGAATTGAGCCACCGCCTTGATCCTTCGGTGCGACATTTCCGTTCTTGCTTCGGCGCGTGTTCGGCCTTTAAATGGCATCGTAAATACCACTTTTAAGAGGCCACATGCGCACCCCCTTGGCAGAGCGCCCGCGACCGGCGGAGGAAATGCCGCTGGAGCATCCGGATGTCGACCGTGCGTTCATCGGCAGGCTTGTCCGCGAATTCTATCGCAGGGTGCGCGCCGACCGCCGTCTCGGACCCATCTTTGCCGGCGTGATTGGCAACGAATGGGAGCCGCACCTCGAGAAGATGACCGACTTCTGGTGCGCTGTGATTCTCAAGAACGGTGCTTACAGCGGAAGGCCTGTCCCCGCTCATCTCAAACTGAAGCAGGTGCGCGAGGAAGATTTCGACGTCTGGCTCGGCATCTTCCGGCAGACTGCTGCGGACCTGTGCGAGCCGGAGATCGCGGCCGTTTTCGTCACGCGAGCCGAAAAAATAGCCCGCAGTCTGAAGCTCGCCATGTTCTTCCGTCTCCCCGCCGCCGGGGCAGCTACCACGGAGAGCTGAGGTGGCGACCGGCGCAGAGTGACCTATGAAACTGACCCTCTACACCGACTACGCGCTGCGCATGCTGATATTCCTCGCCGTTCATGATGGCAGACCGGCGACCGTCTCGGACGTTGCGAAGGCATACGGCCTTTCCCGCAACCACCTGTTGAAGGTCGCGCTGAACCTCGGTAGGCTCGGATATGTCAGAACGGTGAGGGGCCGCTCCGGAGGCATTTCCCTGGCAGTGCCGCCAGAAGATATCAATCTTGGCAAGGTCTTGCGAGCGATGGAGGACGGCTTTGCATTGGTCGAATGCCTCGGTCCCGGAGGTGGCGGGTGCATCATCTCTCCTGCATGCAGGCTGAAGGGTATCGTAAGCAAGGCCATAGAGGCTTTCCTCGCGGTTTTCGACACCCATACTTTGGCAGACCTTGTCGGGAACAGCATATTGCTCGAAGAGTTGCTGGAGATGCCGGGGAAGCCTGCGAGGGTCGCCTGAGGGGAGTTTCCCGGATCAGGATAGAGGGAACATGATCAGACAACTTACGTCCGCTGAACGGCAGGGTGCCGCTGTCATCCTTCTCGTCGTCGCAATCGCCGGAGCGGCCCTTTCGATACTCGGCCGCACGGATACGCTCGGGGTCCATGGCGTAATCGTCATGCTGTTCGCGGGCGGTCTGCTCTATCTCGTCCTATCCACATTTTACGAAGCCGAGCCGACCGAAGACCGGGAAGCTTCCTATTACGACGATCCGATCAAGGTCGGCATCGCGCTCGCGATGGCCTGGGCGGTGTTCGGCATGTTCATGGGGGTCTGGGTGGCCGCTCAGCTCGCGTGGCCGGATCTCGCCTTCGACGCGGCCTGGTCGAGCTTCGGCAGGCTGAGGCCCACGCACACCACGGGGGTGATTTTCGGCTTCGGCGGCAACGCCTTGATCGCCACCTCGTTTCACGTGGTCCAGCGCACCTCCAGGGCGCGGCTGGCCGGCCAGCTCAGCCCATGGTTCGTGCTCTTCGGCTACAATCTGTTCTGTGTGCTGGCCGTGTCCGGTTACCTGCTGGGCGTCACCCAGTCCAAGGAATATGCGGAAGCCGAGTGGTACGCCGACATCTGGCTGGTCATCGTCTGGGTAACATACTTCATCCTCTACATCAGGACGATCGCCCGCCGGAAAGAACCGCACATCTACGTCGCCAACTGGTATTTCATGGCGTTCATCCTGGTCGTCGCGATCCTCCACATCATCAACAACCTCGCTATTCCCGTCTCCTGGGGGCACGCCAAGAGCTACACCATATGGCCCGGCGTGCAGGACGCGATGGTCCAATGGTGGTACGGCCACAATGCGGTCGCCTTCTTCCTGACGGCCGGCTTTCTCGGCATGCTCTATTACTACCTGCCCGTCAGGGCGCAGCGGCCGATCTTCTCGTACCGGCTGTCGATCCTGAGCTTCTGGGGCATCACGTTCTTCTACATGTGGGCGGGGTCGCACCATCTGCACTACACCGCGCTTCCGCATTGGGTGCAGACGCTGGGCATGACCTTTTCTGTGATGCTGCTGGTGCCCTCCTGGGCGTCGGCGGGCAACGCGTTGCTGACGCTCAACGGCGCTTGGCACAAGGTGCGCGACGACGCAACGCTGCGCTTCATGATGGCCGCGGCGGTCTTCTACGGGCTGTCGACCTTCGAAGGCTCCTTCCTGGCGATCCGGCCCGTCAATTCCCTGTCGCACTATACCGACTGGACCGTCGGCCACGTGCATGCGGGAGCGCTGGGATGGGTCGCGCTGATCACCTTCGGGTCGCTCTACACGCTCGTCCCCGCCCTCTGGAAGCGTGAGCGCATGTATTCGGCGGCCCTGGTCGAGGTCCATTTCTGGCTGGCGATCGCGGGAACGCTGATCTACGTCTTCGCGATGTGGAATTCCGGCATCATCCAGGGCTTGATGTGGCGGACTTACACCGAACAAGGGGCGCTCGCCTATTCGTTCGTCGACTCGCTGGTGGCGATGTACCCGTACTACATCGCCCGCGCCTTCGGAGGACTGCTCTTCCTGATCGGCGCGGTGGTCGGCTGCTACAATATATGGATGACCGTCCGGAGCGTCCCCCTCGCCGCTCGAGCGGCAGACGTGCCGGCCACGCCCGCCGCCGTGCCTGGAGAATGATGGATGCCTGAACTCTTCCACCGCAAGCTCGAGCGTTCCACGATCGGCTTCGTGATCGCCATCATCGCGGCCGCGAGCGTGGGCGGCATCGTCGAGATCGCTCCCCTCTTCACCATCGACGAGACGGTCGAGGAGGCGCCGGACATGCGCATGTACACGCCGCTGGAACTCGCGGGACGCAACATCTACGTCCGCGAAGGCTGCTATGCCTGCCACAGCCAGATGATCCGAACCCTCCGCGACGAGGTGGAACGCTACGGTCCGTTCTCGCTGGCAGTCGAATCCCGCTATGACCGACCGATGCTCTGGGGATCGAAGCGGACGGGGCCGGACCTTGCCCGCGTCGGCGGCAAGTACTCCGATTTCTGGCACGTTGCCCACCTCACGAATCCGCGCGACGTCGTACCGGAGTCGAACATGCCGGCCTACCGTTGGCTCGCCCGCACGCCTCTGAGAACCGACGACCTGCACCTGCATTTGGCGGCGCAGCGCACGCTCGGCGTCCCCTATACCGACGAGATGGTGGAGAACGCGGCCCGCGACGCCTACGGCCAGGCGACGCCGGACACCGACTTCGCCGCCGGCGTCACGGAGCGCTACGGAGAAGAGACCCAGGTCAGCGCCTTCGACGGCGTCACCACGCAGCTCACCGAAATGGATGCGCTCGTGGCCTATCTGCAAATTCTGGGCCGGCTGACGAACGCTGCCTACGAGAACACGGCGGCTCCGGAGGAAAAGCCGGATCCCGAAAGCTGAGCGCGGAGGATACAGGATGGACCTGGACCACAACGCCGTCGTCGCCTTCTCCAAGAGCTGGGGCCTTTTTTACCTGATCGCGCTCGCCATCGGCGTGCTCGTCTACACGTTCTGGCCATCGAACCGGAAGCGTTTCGACAAGGCCAAGCACAGCATTCTCGACCGGGACGACAAGCCATGGCAGAAGTAGAACGCGACCCCTTCACCGGCCGCGAAACCACGGGCCACGAATGGAACGGCATCAAGGAGCTGGACACGCCCATCCCGCGCGGCGTGCTCATGTTCCTGATCGTGACGCATGTCTGGGCAATCCTGTGGTGGTTTCTGGTTCCGTCCTGGCCGCTGGGCAGCACCTACACCAGGGGGATTCTCGGGGTCGACCAGAGGACGACGGTCGAAGCGCGCGTCGTCGAAGGCCAGCAACAGCGCTCCGCCTGGACGAGCCGCATTGAAACCGAACCCTATGACGTCATCCTTGCCGACGAGGCCCTGATGGAGACGGTCCGCGCCACCGGGCGGCAGCTCTTTGGCGACAACTGCGCCGCTTGCCACGGCCGGGATGGCAAGGGCGGGGCGAACTATCCCGACCTGACGGACGACGACTGGCTGTGGGGCGGAGGACCTGAACTGATCGAGCAGACGATGCGTGTCGGGATCAACACACGCCATCCGGAAACGCGGATCGCTCAGATGCCCGCCTTCGGACGCGACGAGATGCTCGACGCGAGCCAGGTCAGGAACGTGGCGGCCTATGTCTACTCGCTCTCCCATCCGGACTATTCGACGTCGGCAAACCTCGACCGGATCAGTGCCGGGCGTGAAGTGTTCGTCACCACCTGCGCCGCCTGCCACGGTGAGAACGCCGAAGGCAACCGTGACGTGGGGGCGCCGAATCTGACGGACGCCTACTGGATCTACGGGGCAGATCTCGACACCATCATCGCTTCCGTGCACGGCGGGCGGCAAGGCCACATGCCGACATGGGACGAGCGGCTTACGCCGGCCGAAATCAGGACGCTCGCGCTCTACGTCCACGACCTCGGGACGCAGCAGCCATGACCGCGCCCGCAAAGCCGTTCCCCAGGAGGACCTGGCTTGCGTGGCTGCTCGTCCCGGTCGGACTGCTGTTGTTCGCCGGAGCGAACGCGCATCTCTTCTATGTGGCGGTCCAGTCGCAACCTGACTGCGTGGAACACTTGAAGGCCGCGGGCGACGGCGAGGGCTACCGCGCCGCCAAGTCGGCCTGCTGAGGAGGAACAGGATGGGTGAAACCGACAAGTCATACTGGCTGCTCAGCGAGACCTCGGGCATCGGCGAGACGCGCGACCCGCGGCTTCAGCGCCACCTGCCGCTCTTCGAAGGACTCCGCTGGCTCGCGGCCGGCTGGCGGGACTTCTGGACCCGACCCGGCCCCAGCCTGGCATACGGCCTCTGCGTCTTCCTCCTGTCGGCGGCTTTCGTTTGGACCCTCGCCGCTTTCGGACGCGACTACATTTTGTTCCCCTCGCTGGCCGGGTTCATGATCGTGGCCCCCTTCCTCGCGAGTGGCCTCTACGAGAAAAGCCGTGCGATCGCCGAGGGGCGGGAGGCCGGGTTCCGCTCCATGATCCGGGTGCATCCCAGCGCAGGCGCCCAGGTCTTCTTCACTGGCCTTCTGCTTTGCCTGTTGATGCTTCTGTGGAACCGGGCGGCAGTGCTGCTCTGGGCGCTGTTCTTCGGGGTGACGGCCTTTCCGGGCCTGGACGGCGTAGTGGGAGTGCTGTTCGGGACGCCCTACGGATGGGCGATGTTGCTGGTGGGGACGGCGATCGGCGGGCTTTTCGCAGCCTTTGCCTTCGCGATCAGCGTTTTCGCGGTACCGATGCTTCTCGACCGGCGCGTGGACGCGCTGACGGCCATGGGCACGAGCATGAAGCTGGTGTGGAACAACCTCCTTCCGATGGTGGCCTGGGGTGCGATGGTACTCGTCCTATTCGGCGTCTGCGTCGTCACGGGCCTCATCGGGATGATCGTGATCTTCCCTCTGCTGGGACACGCAACCTGGCACGCTTACCGAGCCGTGGCGCAGGCGGAGGGCTAGACATGAGCTGCTGCGCGCCGGGAGCGGAGGCAGGGCTGCTGCTGGCGCAGGGCGGCGTTTCCGAGCGCGAGATACTGCTCGGGAGCCGCCAACTCGGCGACGGCGTTTTTCAGACGGAGCTTTCGGTGCCGCAGGCCCGGTGCGGGGCCTGCATAGCGGCGATCGAAGGCGCCCTGCAGCGTCTCCGGGGTGTCGTCGCGGCGCGTGTGAACCTGACGTCGAGACGGGTAACGGTGCGGTGGCGAGACCACGGCGAGGTTCCTCCCATGGTCGAAGCGCTGAAGGCTGTCGGCTACGACGCGTCCCTGGCTGATATCGAGGAGGATGGGAGCGATCCGGAGATGTCGCGCCTGCTGCGGGCAACCGCCGTTGCGGGGTTCGCCGCCATGAACATCATGCTCCTCTCGGTCTCGGTGTGGTCGGGCGCCGACGCGGAGACGCGCAATGCATTCCATATGATCTCGGCCATGCTTGCCGTGCCCGCCGTCGCCTACTCCGGACGTATCTTCTTCGTCTCGGCATGGAAGGCGGTGAGAAAGCGGGTCTCGAACATGGATCTGCCGATTTCCGTGGGAATATTGCTGGCATTGGGACTGAGTCTCTACGACACCTTCGCAGGCGGGCCGCACGCTTATTTCGACGCGGTGACGTCGCTGATCTTCTTTCTTCTTGCCGGGCGCACACTCGATCATGCGATGCGGCGGAGGGCGCGGAACGCCGTCACCGGCCTCGCCCGCCTGATGCCAAGAGGAGTGACGGTGGTCGGAGCAGAAGGAGGACGCGAATTCCGCGATCTCAAGGAAATCGAAGCGGGGGACGTGATCCTGGTCGCTCCCGGCGACCGCATCCCGGTCGACGGCACCGTTGTCGGCGGCGCCGGCAGCCTGGACGTTTCGCTCGTAAACGGCGAGTCGGCTCCCGAGAGCGCGAAATCCGGCAGCGCCGTGCTTTCGGGAATGCTAAGCCTCGACGGTGCGCTGACCGTCCGTGCCGACAGGCGGGCGTGCGATTCCTTCCTTGCCGACATGGTGAGGTTGATGGAAGCGGCCGAGGGCAGCCGCGCCCGCTACCGCCGCATCGCCGACCGCGCGGCAGCGCTCTATTCTCCGGTGATCCACCTTCTGGCGCTCGCCACTTGCATCGGCTGGCTGCTGGCGACCGGCGATTGGCATCTCTCGGTCACGATCGCCATTTCGGTGCTCATCATCACCTGTCCATGCGCACTCGGTCTTGCCGTGCCAATGGTCCAGGTGGTGGCGGCGCGGCGCCTGTTCGACCTCGGCATCACCTTGAAGGACGGCAGCGCACTCGAGCGATTGGCCGAGGCCGACACAGTCGTTTTCGACAAGACGGGCACTCTGACCATGGGAGACATGCGCGTCTCCGGCCACACGGTCGAGCCGCCGGATCTGGCGGCTGCGGCCGCCCTTGCCTCCTTTTCCAGACATCCCGTCTCGCGCGCCGTAGCCGCGTCGACGACGGTGCGCGCGGAGGTCGACCATTTCCGCGAAGTGCCGGGATGCGGCGTGGAAGGCCGCGTGGACGGAAGCCTCTATAGGCTGGGGCGGAAGGAATGGGCACTCTCCAATGCACCCGGCGACTCCTGGGAGGCTACCGTCTGGCTTTCGAAGGACGGCAAGGGCGCAGGGTCGTTCGCGATCGCCGACCAACTCCGTTCCGGCGCGGCGGAAGCCGTCCGGAAGCTGGCCGGCATGAGAATGACTACCGAGGTTCTCTCGGGCGACCGGGCGGAGGAGGTCGGCAAGGTGGCGGCCTCACTCGGGATTAGCGAAGTGCGGCATGGCGCGTCTCCCGAGGACAAGGTGAAGCGCCTGACGGAACTGGCAGAGGCCGGCCGACGGGTTCTCATGACGGGCGACGGGCTGAATGACGCACCGGCTCTGACCGCCGCGCATGTTTCGATCGCGCCCTCGTCGGCGGCAGATGTGGGGCGGAACGCCGCTGACCTCGTATTCCTGGGCAAGAGCCTGGAGGCCGTCCCCCAGGCGATCGGCGTAGCCAGAGCCGCCGCTCGGCTCGTGCGACAGAACCTGTGCATCGCCGTCGCCTACAACCTTCTCGTGGTGCCCGTGGCGATTCTGGGCTACGTCACTCCCCTGATGGCCGCGGTCGCCATGTCGACCTCGTCCATCGTGGTGGTAGGGAACGCCCTTCGCCTTCCAAGGGGAACGCCTGCTGTGGCCTCGTTTTCGGCTCACGGGTCAATGCGCCTGGCGGGGGTCGCATGAGCTATCTGACCTGGCTCGTTCCCATAGCGCTGGGAATGGGCGTCGCGGGTCTGGCGGCGTTCCTTTGGTCGATGCGGAGCGGCCAGTACGAGGATCTCGACGGAGCCGCCGAGCGGGTCCTGCTCGCCGACGCGGCGGAGGCACCGCTCCGTCAGGACGGATGGAAAAACGAAGCGCCCGAAGAGGAGCGCTCGCATGGAAGGAACGCGCTGCCGGCCGACGGCGTTCGTTCAAAGACGGGAACTGAAAGGAATCCACGTGACACAAGCCTCTGACAGGCCCTTCGACTGGGTCGCGGCACTGGCATTGGCATCGGGAGCGGCAGTCATGATACCCAGCCTCGCCGCTTTGTCCGTAGCCCTTTTTGCGGTAGCCGCGGCATTGTTCTAAAGCCATGCCGAAAGGGTGAGTTTCGCGTCTCCTCGCCTGTGCCGCTTCATTCCGCGGCAATGCGAGCAAATGCCGTCTTCGCCGACACTTCCCCTGCTGGCGCCGGGCATCGTTTGGCGATAAGTCTGACGCCGATCATGGTTCAAGGTTCTCTTCCGACACGGGTTTTTCGCTCTTCCTCGCTCCCCCGCCGCGACAGGTTCGGTGCATGGAGCGAGCGCATGGCGACCATGTTCGACATACGTCCGACGCGCGACAGCGACGATTTTTCCGTCGATGTCAGGAGCTCGCATCTCGGGCAGATGATTTTCAGCACGATGCGGGTGGACGATTTCGTTTTCGAAAGGCCGCGCCGAAAAATCCGTTCCGACCTTCTCGACCACTTCATGCTGCGTTTCGACCTGCCGACCGGCAATGCGGCTATCGGCGGAGAACTGCTCGTCATCGATCTCGGCCAGCCCCTGGAGACGGTGCCAATCGCGCGTGAAAACATCTCGCTTATTCTGCCGCGCGAGCTGATGGCCGACGTTCTACCCGACGTCGAGCGGCTGCATGGGGCGGCGCGGCGCTCCGACATGGCGCGGCTGTTGGGCGATTACATGCGCTCACTGGCGCAAATCGTCTCGTCCATGGAAGCGGCCGAAGCCACGCGCATCGCCGATGCTACCCGCCATCTCGTTGCGGCCTGCCTCGGCACCTCTTCCGACGCCGTGGCCGAAGCTCGCCCGCAGATCGAAACCGTGCTCCTGTCGCGTGCCAGAAGGTTCATCGACGCAAATCTGGGGCGTGAAGAATTGAGCCCGGCCGGAGTCGCGGCAGCCTGCGGCTTGTCGCGCGCCTCGCTCTACAGGCTGTTCGAGCCGTTCGGGGGAGTTGCCCGCTATGTATTGGAGCAGCGGCTTGCCGAGGCTTTCGATACATTGGCGGATCCGGCGCAAACACGGCAGATCGCGCTCATCGCGCATGATCTCGGCTTTTCCAGCGAATCGCAATTCAGCCGGGCCTTCCGGCGCTTCTACGGAATGAGCCCAAGCGACGTGCGCGCGTCCGCACGTGTTGCAGCCGCGCCTTCGAGGGAGCACCGCCGGCACCCGCTCGAGACGCAGGAGTTCGGAACCTGGCTGCGCGTGTTGCGCTCCTGAACCGTTTTCCGGTTTGATCCCCATGCTTCGGCCGCGATTTTGAGACGCGACGTCAAGCATTTTCCCAGCCGCTGAGACGCGGCGACAAAAGGCTCTGCCGCTTCCCCGCTAAAACTCTGCCCCGATCACGGGTCCTCGGACAGAGGTCGGCGACGACACGCGAGCGCCCAACCCAATTCGCGGCGAAAATTGGCGGGCAATCCCATGACAGCATTCATGATCGGGGCGAAAACGGTTGACCAAGGCTTGCGCTCCTTCGCGAGGCTGTTGGCTGCGGTGTCATGCCTCCTGCTTCTGATGCCGCTGGCTTCGGCCAATGCGGCCTCGGTTCAGGTTTCCCCTGGCAACGTGACCCTCACCATCAATCAAGGCAGCTTCGACAGGAGCGAGTACGACTTTTTCGACATTTCGTGGAGTTGGGGCGGAGGGCTCTTCACCTATCGAATGGAGAAACTGTCGGGCGGGAATTGGGTATCGACCGACTATTCCACGGTCCAGGCCACGTCTGCCTCCTACACGGCGACGAGCTACCTGGAGTATGACGCGAACGCGATCAAGGCGCTGGCTCCCGGCACCTATACGACAGTCTTCCGGCTCGTGCACAACATGTCGTCGGCGTCGCCCAACGACAATGAGCTGACCGTCACTCTGACCGTGCTGCCCGAGGCGCCCTCCGCGTCCGACCATATGGCACCTGTCGTCGCCTATGAGGGCGTTGCCACCATCGACCTTTCTCCCTATGTGACCAATGCCGACGCAGTGCAGATTGCGTCGGGCCCAAGCCATGGCACGAGCTCCGTCACCGGCTTTCAGGTCACCTACACACCGTCTCCGGGCTATTTCGGGCCTGACAGTTTCACCTACCGCGCGGTCGGTCCGGGCGGCGTATCCGCACCCGCGACCGTCAGCCTGATAGTGTCGGCGCCTCCCGCGCCAACGGCTTCGCCCTACGGCGCAGGAACGAGCTTCGAAGCGCCGGCCGCCATCAATCTTTCCGCCGCCGTCTCCGGCGTCGCCACGGACATCGTCATCGTCCGCGCACCGAACTCCGGCGCGGCAGCGCCGGCGGGCATGACCGTGACCTATACGCCCAATGCGGGTTTCCACGGCACCGACACGTTCGAATATGCCGCGCAAGGTCCCGGCGGCATGTCCTCGCCGGCCGTGGTGACGATCACCGTCAACGCGCCGCCCCCACCCTTTGCTTCGGATACCAGCTCGAACGTGCCTTATGAAAGTGCCGGTACGGCCGTGGATCTCTCGGCCTCGATTGCGGGTGTGTACGACAGCGTCGTCATGACGGCGCCGCCAAGCCATGGCAGCGCATCGTTTTCGGGAACGGTCGCTACCTACATTCCCGCGCCCGGCTACTACGGACCGGACTCGTTTTCCTATGCGGCGGTGGGGCCGGGCGGAACCTCCGCCTCGGCAAATGTAAACATCGTCGTCGCGACCCCGGCGGCTCCGCTGGCGAGAGCCGGGTCGACGGCGACGGCCTTCGAACAGCCTGCCGACCTCGATGTCGCAAGCCTGGTCGATGGCGTGTTCTCCTCGGTCACGCTGTCGACCGGTCCTTCCCACGGCACTGCCGGCTTCAGCGGGACCATTCTGGCCTACCGGCCGGATCCCGGCTTCATCGGCGTCGACAGCCTGACCTACACGGCGAGCGGACCGGGTGGCACGTCCGCGCCGGCGGTGATCACGATCACCGTCGCGGCCCCGCCGCCGCCGGTTGTCGAGGCTCGAACGCTCTCGACTGCTTACGAGGCGCCGCTGAGCCGAGATTTCGCCGACGCCGTGAGCGGGGTCGTGGATGGGCAGTCGCTGACGATCGTGGCTTCTCCTTCCAACGGCACCGCCGGCTTCAGCGGGACGGTGCTGACCTACCGGCCGAACCCGAACTTCATCGGTGTCGACAGCTTGACCTACACGGCAAACGGACCGGGTGGCGCGTCGGCGCCGGCGGTTATCACGATCGCCGTCGCGGCCCCGCCGCCGCCGCAGAGCATCGGAGCGGAAGTGGAGGCTGCGTTCGAGGATGGTTCGGCGACGGTCGATCTCTCGGCGCTCGTGACCGGCGTCTTCGATTCGGTCGAGATCGTTTCGCAGCCCGCGCATGGCAGCGTGGCCATCCGCCAGGGCCTTGCCAGGGCCGCGGCGATGCGCATCGTGGCGATCTACACCCCCGCGCCGGGTTTCCACGGCGAAGACAGCTTCTCCATCCGCGCGGTCGGGCCTGGCGGCGCGTCAGCGCCGTCACAGGTGAAGATCAAGGTGCAGCCGCCACAAGTGATCGTCCGGAACCATTCGGTTGAGACGCTCGCGGGCGCCTCGGTGACGATTGACGTAGCCGAGGGCGCGCAAGGCGGTCCCTTTGTCGGTGCCGCGATCCTTGACGTCGCGCCGTCGGGAGCCGGCACGGCCACGACGACCGCCAGCCGCGTAACCTTCACTCCCGAGGCCACATTCGACGGCACGGCGACGCTGCGCTACGTGCTGAGCAACAGCTATGGGACGTCCGCGCCCGGCACGATCGTCATCGCGGTCGTATCGCGCCCCGACCCCTCGCGCGACCGGGAAGTCATCGGCCTGCTCGAGGGACAGGCCGCGACGGCGCGTCGCTTTGCCGACGCACAGATCCTGAATTTCAGTCAACGCCTGGAAACGCTGCGCCGCAATCGTCGAGGCGCCAATGTGCAGGGCATCCGCATCGGGCTGCCCGCCGCGGGGGAGGAACAACCAGACAGCGGCGAACCGGCACGGGAATTTTTCCTTGCACCGTACTCATCCGCAGGCCTCCTCCCGAAAGCGCCGAGAGGTCCGAACACGGAGCGCGAGCCATCCCCGCTTTCCATCTGGACGGGCGGCTACATTTCGCTTGGCGATTGGAAGGGCACCGCCACGCGCGCCGGCTTCGATTTCACGACCTCCGGGATCAGCTCCGGCGTGGACTATTGGTTCAGTCCGAATTTCGTCGCGGGGCTGGGCATAGGCTATGGGCGGGACGGCACGGAGATCGGCGGGAACGGGACCAGAAGCGATGCCGAAAGCTGGAGCCTCGCTGCCTATGGAAGCTGGCAAGCCGTCGAGAACGCCTATTTGGACGGCCTTCTCGGCTATGGCAGGCTCGATTTCGACAGCCGCCGCTATGTCACGGAAACAGGTGACTTCGCCGAGGGACGGCGCGGCGGCGACCAGTTGTTCGCAATGTTGAGGGCGGGCTACGATCTCCACGCCGGAGAAGCTTACATGTCTCCTTATGCGGGCGTGGAAATGTCATGGACGCGCCTCGACGCAGCCACAGAATCCGGCGGACATCACGCCCTGACATTTCAGCAACAGCAATTGACGGCTTTGAATGCCGTCCTCGGCGTCACCGCCGACTACGGGATAAACCTCTCCTGGGGGACGCTCACGCCGAGCCTACGAGCCGAATGGCGCCGCACCGTCAGCGGCACTGGCGCCGCGTCCCTGGCCTATGCGGACTGGACAGGAGGGCCTGTGTACGAACTGCGCGCCGGCAGCGAAAGCCGTGATCGCTTCCGCTTCGGCCTCGGCCTGGACGCCGATTTCGACCGGGGGCTTTCCCTGGGCTTCGGCTACGATGCCTCGCTCGCCGGCGGCGGCCCCATAGGGCACAGCTTCTCCGGGCGTGCCTCGCTGCGCTTCTGAAACACAGGGCGTTCCCGCGAACTCCCTCACGCGTTGCGGGAACGGCGCATTGAAGCGCCGTCCCGGCGGGGTCACGGATCACGGTTGGACCCAGCGATCGCGTCGCGGAGGATGGTCCTCACTTCGCTGCGCCGAGCGCCTTCAAGCGCTGGGCGAAGGGATCGACAGCGGCTTCAGACTGTTCGCCAAGGATCATGACTGCATGGCGGTCCGACGTGAAGGCCGGCCATTCCGGCACATCCTCCCCTTGCGGATTTCCGGTACGGGCGAAATTCGTCCAGGCTGCGCTCATCAGGTCCGCAAGTGCCTGATCCTTCTCGTCCGGCTCCCCGACCAGGGCTTTCGCCAGCGCCAGATTGTCGAAGGCATAGGCGATTTCGGCAGTATGCGGAACGTTGAGCGCCCCGTCTCGCGCGCCCTGACGCATGGTGAATTGATAGACGTAGGTCGGCGCTCCGATGTCCGCCCGCAGCTTCGCCGCTTTATCGACCACACGCGTCATCCAGGCGTCCGACGCGATAATCTGATAGATCTCGTGGTCAGGCGTTCCGGATAATTCCGCCCGATAGGCCGTCATCAGCTCGGGAATGGTTTCGGCGGGGATCTTCGCCGTGAAATTGCCCTTGGCGAATGCCTCCTTCAGTCCGGCCTCGTCTACCGCCGAGAGCGGTGTGGTGCTGAAAAAGGTAGCTTCCGTGAGATTGGAGCCGATCATAAGCGGAATGTCCTTGCCCGCCGGGTCGGCATCCGGGTCGAAGGGACTACGCGGCAACGACCGGCCGATCACGGGCCCCCAAGAACCCTTGGCATTCGTTATCGTGTCCGGGGCGGCGCGCTTCAGTGCCTCGATCGAATCGACCTTGAGTTCCGCTACTGCCGCCTCGGCGGTTTCGTGGGCCTTTTCTGCGGGTATGGCAGACATATTGATGCCGCTTTGAGCGATAGCCTTGTGGAACAGCCCTTTCGCCGCAGGCATCGACAGAAGCGTCGTTACCTTGCTGCCGCCACCCGACTCGCCAAACACCGTGACGTTTTCCGGATCGCCGCCGAACGCCGCAATGTTGTCGTGCACCCATTGCAGAGACTGCACGATATCGAGCATCCCGACATTGCCGGAGTCCGCGTAGGCTTCGCCTCCGATATCAGAGACGTCCATGAAGCCCAAGGCACCGAGCCGGTGGTTGACCGTGACCAGCACTACGTCCTTCCGCGCAACGAGGTTGGATCCCTCGTAACGAATGCTTCCGCCGGAACCGGAAGTGAAACCGCCGCCATGGAACCATACCATGACCGGACGCTTCCCCGCGTCGATCGTTGGCGTCCATATATTGAGAAACAGGCAGTCCTCGCTCATCGGCGACTTGTCGAGGTCCACGCCCTCCTCCTGCATCAGGAAAGGTGGGAAGCCGAGACCGTAACAGGCCTTGCCGTATTCTTTCGCTTCGTAAACCTCGGTCGCCTTCTCGGCAGGTTTCGGCGGCAAAAACCGGTTTTCGCCGCCTGTATCCGCACCATACCGGATGCCCTTGAAAACCGTCACGCCGGGGACATAGCTGCTTTCGACACCCACGACGGACCCGCTCGTCGTCTCGACAGGTTTCTGCTGAGCCGAGGCGAGGCCGGGCAGAACCAGGATACCGCACGCAGCGGCGGCAATGCTCAAAGACGTTTTCAAGATCCAATCCTCCCAAGCACAAATCGATCTGAAGCGCCATGGCGCTCGACCCCTAAGCGCTATTACGCGCAGCGACCTCTGGCCTGCACGAAATCGCCAGAAACATGATCGGTTTGTGTCTATCGGTCATCCTGCCTTCGACTTAGGCTGCAGTCGTGGAGGGGTTCGCACCGGGAATGGCTTTGACCGAAGGCGGTTCGTGTCGACACGACGCCTGCCCAATCGCGGTTCGTCCGACAATCCTTATTGTGAGGAGGAGGAGAGAGTTGAGAACCAAAATCAAGGCGTCGATTCTCGCACTGGCCGCGGGAATGCAGATGCTTGCTGCCGCGCATGGCGCCGAATTCGTTGGCTGGCTGGACAGGGGTGACGGCGGCGAGGCCTGGGCGCAAAACAAGGCCAAGCTTCAGACTTTCGGCGAATCTTTTGAAAGCTCGGAAGCCCTGTTCGAATTCCTGAAAGAGCATGCTGGCGGCGGCGACAAGCTCACTTGGGAGGACATGAAGAAGCCGGAATACGACTGGTCCGGCATCTTTACGCGGACTCGCGGCGGTCTCTCCTTCGATCCGGACGTCAAGGCAGACGTGTTGACGGCTAAGCTCACGCCCGAAGGAACAGCGGCCCGCCAGGCCAAGATCGACAATATAAAAAAGCACGGTGGCGAGTACGATCCGATCTCGGATTGCCGCCCGCCTGGGCACCCGCGCTGGGCCAGCGAGCCGTTTCTTCACGAATATATCGTGACGCCTGGCCAGACCTGGCTGATCAACGAGATGGTGAACGACGTCCGCCGCGTCTACACGGATGGCCGTGAGCACACGCCCGAGGAGGACGCCTATCCGAGTTGGAATGGCGACACGATCGGCTTCTGGGACGGCGATGTGCTGGTAACCCACACCAAATACCTGATGCCGGGTCAGTATCAGCGCGGCACCCAGCCGAACTATTCAGATCAGGTTCAGGTCGTCGAACGCTATCGAAAGACGGCGCATAACACGCTCGAGGCTGACTATTGGGTGTTCGACCCCGTCAATCTCGCCGAGCCCTGGTACACGCGCCAGAGCTGGGTCGAACTCGAAAATGAGGATCACTTCCTCCGCATCCGCTACTGGGATTGTCGTGAGAACAGCAACAACGCAATCACGGCGACCTCTGACGGATCCAGCCAGTTCACAGACTTCGACTTCGTCAAGGACGACGCAGCGGTAAGTTCGGACCCGAACATCAAGAATCTGAAGAAATAGCGGCCGTCAAAGATGAGGAGCCTGGTTATGAAGCTAAGATATCCGGCAATGAGCGCCGCGCTCGCGGTGGTCGTTGCCTCTCCGGCCATCGCGCACCATTCGGCCGCCATGTTCGACAATGAAAAGCTCGTGGAGGTCAAAGGCGTCGTCAAGGAGTTCCAATACACCAATCCGCATTCGTGGCTTCTCGTCGATGTGACTGACGAGGCCGGCAAGGTAACGACCTGGGGCTTCGAGGCGGAAGGCCCAAGCACTCTCATGCGCGCCGGCATCCGCAAGAGCCTGCTGCCGCCCGGAACCGAGATCACCATCCGCGGAAACCCCATGCGCGACGGTCGCCCAGGAGCGGCTTGGGTGGATGCGGTGGTGAACGGTCAAGCCATCAACCCGCGCAATGGCTTCGCGGTAAAGCCTGCGGGACAGTAATTTTATCAGGAGAGGGCGATCCGACCAGCCGCCCCTCCTCTTATTCTCCGGTAACCCGACATGATGGAATTCGCGACCTGGCTTTCTGGCACGGGCATAAGCCGCCTGATTCAGAGCCGCCTCTGGATAATTCCCACCCTTCAGAGCATCCATATCCTGGCGATAGCCTGTGTCCTTTCCTCGACGCTGTTCATCAATCTGCGCCTTCTGCGCCGGGTCGAGCGCGCCCACTCTCTCGAAGAAACAGCCCAGCGCTTTCTGCCGTGGATCTGGTGGGCGCTGGGTGTTCTGGTGCTTACAGGCGCCCTGCTCGTCGTAGGCGAACCAGTCCGCGAGCTGACCAGCATACCCTTCTGGATCAAGATGGTGCTTATCCTGATCGGCGCGTCGGGCACCTTATGGTTTCAGGGCACGTTGAAAGCACCTGAGGCAAGTTGGGAACTTGCCCTGTCGAAAACGCGCGTCCGGTTATTTGCCTTCGGCACTTTCCTGCTTTGGTGTGCTGTCATCACGGCCGGTCGGCTTATCGCCTATGTCTGAGCCTTTCAGCTCCGCAACTTCTGCAATCCTGGGAAGCCTCTGATGGACATTTGGAGCATTCTGAGCTCGTTGGAGACGACGCGCATCGGCGAGTTCATACAATTGTCGGACTGGGCCTTCCCGGCCGTAGAAGTCGTGCACGTCATCGCCATCGTGCTGGTCTATGGAGTAATCGCGATTGTCGATCTCCGGTTGTTGGGGCTGGCTGGCCGCGCCCGTCGATACGCCGATCTGGCGTCGGACAGCCTCCATTTGGTCTGGATCGCCTTCTTCCTGGCTGTCGTCACTGGAACGCTGATGTTCGTGGCACAGGCGACCGCCTATGCGAAGAATCCGTTCTTCCTCACGAAGATGGTTTTCATCGTGCTAGCCGGCATAAACATGCTCGTTATGGAGTTCGTTATCTCTCGCACCCACAACGAGTGGGGTGACGGCCAGCGAAGCATTCCGCTTTCCGCTCGGCTATGCGGTGCCCTATCGCTCAGCTTCTGGACGGTGGTCGTCGTTTGTGGCCGCTGGATCGGATTTACGATGTTCAATGTGCCTTTCTAGGCCTCGAGCGGAAAGGCGGAAAAGTGGAACCGCTCATGCTTTCCCGCGCGGTTGCGTGGCAGCCAGTCTTTGCAGATCAGGAAAGACACCTGTCCAGATTTGCGACCGTCGTAGCAATTGGTTCAAGTGCGCCTGAGAGGGGACCGGGATGAAAGCAAAGATGACACTCGCGGCGACAATGCTGGCCGGATTGGCCGTAGTGCCGGCACTTGCACAGTTCACGCAACAGCGATCGGGTTTCGCGCCGGGGCAAACGGATCCGTTCGACTCGATCCTGGCACGTCGTATCGTGATGACAACCCTGGGCCGCCAGAACGATCAAGTTCACGACATCATCGATGGTCCGGGAGAAGCCGAAGAGGCCGCCGCCCGCTTGCGGCTCGATAATATCGGCGTCTTTCTCCTTGGCATCCCGGAGATGTTTCCCGAAGGCTCCTACGTCTACTCGAAGGAGTTGGAAGAGGAGGACCCCTCCCGCGTCACCACCGCACTGCCTCAGCTCTGGGAGAATTGGGACGACTTCTACACACGTAGCCTCGTCGCCGCTGAAACCGCCTATCGCGCCGGACGGGCGGCCAGTTGGGAAGAACTCGTGCGCCTGACCGAAGACCTCGAGGGACAGTGCGAATCCTGCCACAATGAGTATCGGCAAAATCCGGAACCCATCAAATTCCCTCCCGAGCCTGCCCAATGAATCTACGCGGCCGGCAACACGTACTATTCAGAAATACCTAAAAGCATGTCGCCCAAAAGTGCGCAGCGGTTTTGGGATAACGACAAGCGAAAAAAAACACTTAAAGCGTGTCGGCCGATTGTCGGCGACACGCTTTAAGCGGTCGTCGCACCGAAGCCGCTACGTTTAGTTCCGTTTCGACTTGCGGTATGCGGCGGGCGTTGCTGAAAACTCCCGGCGGAACAGCCGCGTCAGGTGCTCCTGGTGAGAGAAGCCGCATTCGAACGCGATCTCGGCGATGGACTCGTTGGTTTTCTCCAGGAGATCGCGCGCCTTCTCCACGCGCAGCCGGATGAGATAACGATGCGGCGGTTGGCCGACTTCCGCTCGAAACAGCCGGGCGATATGACTGGGACTTCGATTGGTCGCTTTTGCAATGTCCTCCAGGTTGATGGCCTGATCGATATTGTCGTTCATGTATTCGATCGCCGTCGATACCGGTGCTGACAGCAGGCCGCCCCCGCTCTCGCTACGGGTGGCGCGCAGACGGCGCCCGGAATATCGTCGCACAAGATGCGAAGCGATCGCCCGCGCAAGATGGTCCGAGAACAGTTCCGAGCCGACCCCAAAATAATCGAGTGCGCCGGCAGCCGCCTCCAAGAGGCCATGCAAACAACGATCGGACTCAAGGATTTCGGACGGGATTTCGATGTGACACGGGTCACCATCGACCAGTTCCGAAGAAACTTCCTCGATGATCGCGTTGCGTATGTAGACATGGACGGTCTCCAGCAGGTTCGCAAGCCGCACGCCGAATTCCAGACCCGCGGGAATCAGGTGGATCCCGCCTGGAGGAACGACATGGCTTCCAGCAGCCCCGCAGAGCCGATCGACGCGGGCGGGGCCGTTCCGGTGAAGAACGATCAACTGATCCTTCGCAGGGTCGAATACTCCCTGGAACGGCGCTTCCCTTTGAACTGACACGTAGAGCGAGGTCCAGCGCAGATCGTCGCTGCTGGCACGGATCTGTGCAGTGGGCTCCATGAGCATGCCATGCGTTTCCTTTACGCTGAATGGCCGCAATACAGGCATCTATGTCTCCTCCTCTTTGCCCCGCCTGCGGCACTCCCCCGAAACTGCGCCCTAACAAGCGATATCCGCCCAGATGTGTCTTCGCCTCCTGAGACTTTGCGTTCCTGTCCTCCTCCGCTGCTCGCGAGATGCTCTACGAATTGCCTGCGGCCCGGTTCCTGCTGCCCTGCCCTTCTCTTGCCAGCACGAAATCGTGCTCGACCTCCCAGAAAGGCGATTTGAACTCGAGTTGGCGCGCGCGCGCGGCATCGTCCACGTGACGAAACTCTGCCAAAAGGCTTTCCTTTACTCCGAACACTGCATCGGAATTGATGTAGGGGTCGTCGGGATCGAAGATGTGGGTCGTGAGGGTCTCGTATCCTTCGGCCTTGATGATGTAGTGGAGATGTGCAGGGCGGTAGGGATGGCGACCGAGCGCGGCGAGCAGCTTGCCGACTGTCCCGTCGTCGGGGATCGGATAATATTTCGGCTTTACTGCCCGGAACCAATATTTCCCGTCGAATGCGGTCCGAAACACGCCACGCAGGTTGAAGTCGGGCTGGATGCCCTTCTGCTGGACATCGTAGAAACCCTCGTCATTGGCCTGCCAGACATCGAGCACGGCGCCCTCGATCGGTTTGCCGTCGGTATCGAGAATGCGGCCGGAGATCACCATGTCCTCGCCCTTGTGGTCGAGGCATATGTTGGCGCCCATCGGCAGCTCCGGTGCGTCCGCAACGTGGAACGGCCCGAGCACGGTGCTTTCGGAAGCCCCTGAAGGCTTACGGTTGTTGATCGCGTCGACCAGCATCGACACGCCGAGCACGTCGGAAAGCAGAATGAACTCCTGCCGCCACTCGTTGCAGAGATGGCCGGTCCCGGTCAGGAACATGATCGCCTTGAACCATTCCTCCTGGGTCGGCTCGAGCTCCTTCACCGCCTCGTGCAGCTTGCGCGTGACGACCTCCATCACCTGTTTCAGTCGCTCGTCGCCGGCGTTCCTGTTGCGGCCGGTCACCACCTCGACCGAATTCTCTTCGGTGAAGAACCCTTTCTCGTGAGTGTTCATGGCAAGCCTCACAGCGCCAGGACGGATTGCAGGACGCGGCCGAGTTCCGCGACGGGGTCGGCGGCGATCGTTTCCCTGCGCCAGCAGACGTGCTGGTCCGGCCGGGTGAGCACGATGCCGCTGTCGCGTACTTCGCGCAGCCGGGCCCAGTCCCCCGTCAGGTCCTGCCATTCCTGGCGCGGGCCAATGACATGGACTGTGATGTCGATGCCGAGCTCCCTGCCGAGCAGCTTCGCCGCATCCACCCAGCCCTTGCCGCCGATACCGGTGAAGACCGTGAAACGGCCCTTGCCGCAGAGATCGAGTGTCGAAACTTTTGCGCCGCGCTCGCCGAACAGCCAGGCATGCGGCAGGCGCGCGCCGGGCCATGTCGTCGGGTGGTAATGCAACTCATGATCCCTCTCGAATTCCGGCTCCTCCTGGCCGTCGGCGATGATCGCCTCCGACCTGTAGCGGTGGTTCATCTCCACGCCATGCGCGTCGAACTCGTAGACCTTGGCGGCGATCGTCTCGCGGATCTTCCTTCGCTGCTCCTCAGCCGCCGGCGTGTCGTCGCAGCGCGCATCCATGTTCTGCTGCATCTTCACCGGATCGATGGAATCGAGCAGCCCGAGCGCCTTGAAGATCGGCCCGAACTCGTCGATCGACTTGTTGGCGCGCGTGACGATCTGCTTGGCGATCGGCGCGCGCTCGAGCTGATAGCTGTCGAGCAGCTTGGGTCCGGCCTTGCCTTTCAGCACATAGGCGAGCTTCCAGGCGAGATTGAACGCGTCCTGGATCGAGGTGTTGGAGCCGAGCCCGTTGGACGGCGGATGGCGGTGCGTGGCGTCGCCCATGCAGAAGACGCGGCCATTCGACATGGTCGTCGCGTACATGTTGTTGACGGTCCAGGTCGACACCGACTGAATGTCCACCTCCAGCTCCGGATCGCCGACGAGGTCGCGCGCCACCTTCGTCGCGAAGGCTTCGTCGACTTCCGGAGCCGGCTGATTGATGTCGTAGCCCCACACGATCAGCCATTCGTTCCATGGCCGGACCATGCGCACCAGCCCCATGCCGATGCCGCCGACATCGGCGCCGGGCTGCACCACCCAGTAGAGCACGGAGGGACGATGCGCGACGTATCGGGAGAGATCGGCCTTGAACAGGATGTTCATGGAACCGCCGACGCCCATCCTGCCTTCGAACTGCAGCTTGGCGTCCTCGGCGACCTTCGAGTTGCCGCCGTCGGCGCCGACGAGATATTTCGAGCGGACCGTGAATTCCTTGCCGGTGAGGCGGTCGAGGCAGGTGGTGGTGACACCGTCCTCGTCCTGCGAGTGGTTGAGATATTCCGTCGACATGCGTGCCTGCGTCCCGCGCGAGCAAGCCGTCTTGAACAGAAGCGGCTCCATGAAGGTCTGCGGCAGGTCGTTCATGTGCGAGGGCGAGGAAAGCAGGTGCTCGGCGCGGCTCAGCGGATGCTTGCCCCAGCTCTTCATGCGGCCGATCTCCTCGCCGGCGAGCGAGGTGCAGAACACGTTTTCGCCCATCAGGTCCTGTTGCGTGGCGAAGAGGTAGGCCTCGTCCTCGACCTCCCGGCCAAGATCGCGCAGCACCTCCATCGTGCGCTGGTTGGTGATATGCGCGCGCGGCGTGTTGGCGAGCCACCGATAACGGTTGATCACCATGTTCTCGACGCCGTAGGTGGCGAGCAGCGCGGCACAGGCCGAGCCGGCCGGGCCCGTGCCGATGATGAGAATATCGGTTTCGATGTCAGCCATGCGGCCCTCCCTTGTCATTTCACTGGCCCTGGACGTTCACACATCCAGGGCGCCTCAATCGCCGGTGCGGCCCATCCGGGCCGCTTGGCTTTCGCGCTAACAAGCGCGGCGCGCGGTCGCGCGCTCCAACGGTCAATCTTATTGACCGTTGGCATCAGTCGATGGCCCGCCGGTCAGGATTCGCCGGACGGGAAAGAGCTGGATCCCGGTGCGATCGGCGAAGAGACCCCACAGCCCGCGCGGCGCGAAGAGCATGACCAGGATGCCGATCAATCCGAGGATGAGCAGATACCAGGAGCCGTAATCGGCCAGCAGGTTCTGCAGCAGGTAGAACACGATCACGCCGACGATCGGCCCTTCGATCGTGCCGATGCCGCCGATAACGACGATGAAGATCACATAGGCTGTCCAGTCGGTGACGGAGAAGGCGGCGTCGGGCGAGATGCGCGCCTTCTGGACATAGATCAGCGCGCCGGCGAGCCCGGTGATGAAGCCGGCCACGAGATAAACGACCGACTTCATCCAGCGCGGATCGACGCCGACCGCGCGCGCCGCCTCCTGGTTGTCGCGCATCGCTGCAAGGCCCAGCCCCTGCCGCGAGCGGAGCAGCCTGTAGATGAAGCCGATCGTTGCGACGGCCAGCAGCAGCGCCACCCAATAGCAGACGACGTCGACGGCTTGCGAGGAACGCATGCCGAACAGGTCCCCGACCCCCTGGACGCCCCACATGCCGCGCGCGGCACCTGAGGGCAGCGAGGTTCCCGTGCCGCCGCCGAGCGCCTTCCATTGCGCGAGCGACAAACGGACGACCTCGGCGATCACCCATGTCCCGATAGCGAAATAGGCGCCCTGCAGGCGGAACACGAAGAAGCCCGTTGGGACGGCGAGAAGCGCCGCGGCCACGCCGCCGAGAAGGATGCCTATGATTGGGTCGAGGCCAAGCAGGATGACTGCCGCGAACATGGCGTAGGCGCCGAAGCCGACGAAGGCCTGCTGGCCGACCGAGACCAGCCCGGCATAGCCGGCGAGCAGATTCCAGCTCTGCGCCAGCACGAGCATCGTCAGGATGAAGAAGAGGTCCTGGAGGATCGAACGTGACACGAAGAGCGGCGCGGCGAAGCCGACGAGCAATGCCGCCGCCGCAATCAGCAGAAAGACCGACGAGGCGCGCGTGCGGGTCTCGACCTTCCAGTTGGGGAGCGTTTGCACGGTCATCAGTCCACCGCCCGGGGAAAAAGCCCGCGCGGCCTGACGAGCAGCACGAGGAGGAAAGCGACGTGGCCGGCCAGGATTTGCCATTCCGGATCGATCGACGCTCCGACTGTCTGCGCCACCCCGATGATGACGCCGCCGGCCAGCGTTCCCCAGAACGAGCCGAGGCCGCCGATGATGACCGCCTCGAAGGCATAGATCAGCCGGGCCGGGCCGATGGTCGGATCGAAATTGGCGCGGGTGCCGAGATAGAGCGCCGCGATGGTGACCACGACCATCGCCAGCCCCGTCGCGGTAGCGAAGATGCGGTCGGGACGGATGCCCATCAGTCCGGCCGTGACCCGATCGTCCGACGTCGCGCGGAAGGCGCGGCCGAGCGCCGTGCGGTAGAACAGAAGGTTGAGCCCCACGATGACGGCGATCGCGGAGACGAAGGTGAGCAGCGGCATTGTGCCGACGGCAACCGGCCCGAGCTGCAGCGACGCCGTTTCCAGCGCGCCCGCCGAGATCCGTCGGCTGTCGGCCGAGAAGGTTTCGAGAAGCGCGTTCTGGATGACGATCGACAGCCCGAAGGTGACGAGAAGCGGCGGCAGGATGTCGGTGCCCAGAGTGCGATTCAGCACAACATATTGCAGCGCCCAGCCAAGGGCGAACATGATCGGCGCGGCCACGAGGACGGCGACGAACGGGTCGAGCCCCAGCGCCGAGACCAGCACCAGCACCAGGAAGGCCGCCAGGACGATCAGGTCGCCATGGGCGAGATTGACGAGCCGCATGATGCCGAAGACGAGGCTCAGGCCCGCGGCGAAGAGCGCGTAGAGCCCGCCGAGCAGGATGCCCTGGACGATCGTGTCGATAAGGCTCATCGCGCGCTCGCTCCGAAATAGGCGGCATGGATATCCTGCCGGCTGATCGAGGCCGGCGTGCCCGCGAGCGTCACGCGGCCTTCCATCATGCAATAGATCCTGTCCGCGACCTTCAGCGCCTGGCCGATATCCTGCTCGACGATCACGATCGAGGCGCCGGATGCTCTGATCCTGGGAAACGCGGCGTAGATGTCCCTTATGACGACCGGCGCCAGGCCGAGGCTGATCTCGTCGCAGAGCAGCACGCGCGGGTTCGACATCAGCGCCCGCCCGATCGCCACCATCTGCTGTTGGCCGCCCGACAGCGCCGTGCCGGGATTGTTGCGCCTCTCCCTGAGCACCGGAAACAAATCGTAGATCGCATCGAGCGACCAGGCGCCCTCGACCGAACGGCCGTAGCGGCCGATCAGGAGATTCTCTTCCACCGAAAGCGATGGGAAGAGCTTGCGTCCCTCCGGCACCATCGCGATGCCAAGCGCGACCACGTCCGGCGCGGGCAGCGCGCCGATCGCGCAGCCCTCGAACAGCACCTGCCCCGGCTCATTGGCGAGCACGCCCGAGATCGAACGCATCAGCGTCGACTTGCCGGCCCCGTTGGCGCCGATGATGGCAACGGTCTCACCCGCTTCGAGCCGGGTGTCGACGCCGAACAGCGCCTGGAAGTCGCCGTAGAAGGCCGTCAGCCCGTTGGTTTCGAGGAGCGGCATTAGACTTCGAGGCTCCGGGACGACCCCTCATCCGACCGCTTCGCGGCCACCTTCTCCCACAAGGGGAGAAGGGAAGTCTGGCCGCTACACCGAAGCCAATCGCCAGCGCTGGCGATTGGCAGAAGCCGAGATGCCAAGCTCCCCCTTCTCCCCTTGTGGGAGAAGGTGGCCTCGCAAAGCGAGGCCGGATGAGGGGTCGTCGGGTCTCGAATGATGGCCAGCATCACACCTCGATCCCCAGATAGATCTCCCGCACCGCCTTCGACGCCATGATCTCCTCCGGCTTGCCGATGCCGATCACCTTGCCGAAATCGAGCACGAGCAGCCGGCTCACCACGGCGTTGAGCGCATGCAGCACATGCTCGACCCAGATGATCGAGGCGCCGCGCCGGTGGATCGTGCGGATCGTCTCGACGAGCTCGCCGCATTCCCCCTCCGTCAGCCCGCCGGCGATCTCGTCGAGCAGGAGCACTTTCGGTTCGGTGGCGAGCGCGCGGGCGAGCTCCAGGCGCTTGCGCTGCAGGAGGCTCAGGCTTCCCGCCGGCTCATTGGCGCGGCGGGCGAGGCCTGTTTCGACGAGGATCTCCGCGCACCTGTCGGCGACATCGCTCTCGGCCTTCCGGGACCCGAAGGCGCCCGCCACCAGCAGGTTTTCGAAGACGGTGAGCTTCTCGAAGGGCTGCGGGATCTGGAAGGTGCGCCCGATGCCCGCCAGGCAGCGCGCCATCGGTGGCTGGCGGGTGACATCGGCGCCGTCGAACACGACGCTGCCCGCATCGACGCCGATATTGCCGGTGATCAGGTTGAACAGCGTCGACTTGCCGGCGCCGTTCGGGCCGATGATGCCCAATGCCTCGCCCTTCTCCAGCGAGAACGACACCGCCTGCGCGACCTTCAGCGCGCCGAAACTCTTCGAGACGTTGTCGAGGGCGAGGATGGCGCTCACGCGATCGGCTCCATCGTGCCGCCGGTCGGGATGTTCGGAGCCGTCTTGTTGTCGGTGATGACGAGGTCGTAGCCGCCGCCGTCCTTCAGGCGCCACTGACCACCGACCAGCGGCGTCTTGGCGACGTTCTTCGCGGCGAAGGGCGGCAGGTTGGCGCCGTCCCAGGCGACCGTGCCGACGATGGTGTCGAGCTTGGTCGCGGCGATCGCCTCGATCACCGCCGCTGCATCCGTGGGATCGGCTCGCTTCATCACATCCGCCGCGACCTCGAACAGCGCATGCACGAAGCCGATCGGCTGCGTCCAGGGCCGGTTGGTCGCTTTGGTGAAGCCTTCCGCGAGTTGTCCCGAGCTCTCCCCTGTCAGCGACGACTTGAAGGGGTGGTTCGGCGACCACCAGACTTCCGAGGAGAGATTGTGGCCCGCCTTGCCCAAGGCCTCCACCGCCTGCGGGAAGAGGATGGCCTTGCCGATCGACGCGATCTTCGGCTTGAAGCCCTGCTGCTGGGCCTGGTTCCAGAAGGTGGTGAAGTCCGGCGGTATCATGACGCCGGTGATGATCTCGCACTCGGCCGACTTGAAGGCATTGATCTGCGCGGAGAAATCGTCGGTTAGGTTCTGGTAGCGGCCGGGATCGGTAAGCGTGAATCCGGCCTTCTCCAGCACCGGCGGGAAGCCGACGACCTTGTCGCCCCAGGCATTGCCGTCGCCGTCATTGGGGAAGAGGCCGCCCACCTTCTTGTTGGTCTCGATCTGTGCCCACATGTTGGTGAAGACGGCGATGACATCCTCGAGGCCCCAGAAGAAATGGAAGGTGCTGTTGAACGGCTTCCACGAGGCGGGATCGCCGGGATTGCCCTGCTGGCCGATGAACCAGGGCTGCCACGGCGCCACCGTGGAAATGCAGGGCACCTCCTCGGCTTCGCAAGTGGTGGCGACGGGATTGGTCGTCTCCGGAGTCGAGGCGACCAGCATGAGGTTCACTTCGTCATTGACGATCAGTTCCTTGGCCACTTCCGCGGCGCGGTTGGGGTTCGACTGGCTGTCCTTGACGACGACCTCGTAATTGAGGCCCGCGGCCTTCGTGGCCGCCATGAAACCGTCGATGATGAATTTGTCGGCCTCCGCGAAGGCGGCCAGCGGTCCGCTCTGCGGACTGACATAGCCGAGCTTTACGGCGGCGCCTTGGGCGATCGCGGGCATGGCGAGGCCGGAGGTTCCGGCGAGCACGCCAGTCGCGGCGGCATGCTTCAGCAATTCGCGTCTTGTGATCATATCTTCCCTCCCATTGTTAGCTACATTTCGGGCCGCGAGCCCTCCCAGGCCTCCTGCAGGAGCAAGCGGATCGAGGCGCGGTCGATCGGCCGCGGATTCGGATAGGGGTTGGCCGTGGCAATCTCAGCGGCGCGATCGAGATCGGCTTCGATGAGGCCGAAATCCTTCAGGCTCGTCGGCGCGCCGATGGCCGCGGCGAATTCGTAGAGAGCCTGGCCTGCCGAACCGCCGAAAATGTCGGCCACCGGCTGCAGAAGCTCCGGCGTCGCAGCTGCGTTGAAGCCGATCGTGTGCGGCAGCATCACCGCATGGGTCTCGGCATGCGGCGTGTTGAAGGAGCCGCCGAGCACGTGGCAGATCTTGTGATGCAGCGCCATGGTGATCTGGCCGAGCACCGTGCCGCAGAGCCACGCGCCGTAGAGCGCCTTCTCCCGTGCCTCGATATTGCCGGGCTGGGCCACGATGCCGGGAAGCGCTTCCTTCAATGCGCGCATGCCCTCGGCCGCCATCAGCGTGGCGATGGGGTTCCTGTCCACCGCATAGAGGCCCTCGGCGGCATGGGCGATCGCATTGAGCCCGCTGTTCACGCTCATGCCGACGGGCAGACCGAGCGTCAGCTCGGCATCATAGATGACCACCTCGGGCAGGACCTTCGGGCTGCGCAGCGTCGTCTTGGCGCCGCCCTCCGTCTGGCCGAGGATCGGCGTCACCTCCGACCCCGCATAGGTCGTCGGGATGACGATCTGGACGATGTCGGTGCGATAGGCCATCGCCTTGCCGAGGCCGGTCGTCGAACCGCCGCCGAGCGAGACGACGCAGTCGGCCTCCAGTTCCTTCGCGCGGACCAGCGCCTCTTCGGTAACCTCGACCGGCGTGTGCATGACCGCGCCGGAAAACACCCCGACGGCCAGCGCGCCGAGCCGCCCGGCCAGAGCTTCGGCGTCTCCCGCTTGCTGAGGCGTCGACAAGATCAGCGCCCGCCGGCAGCCGGAGGCCTCGACCCATTCGCCGGCGCGCGCGCTGGCGCCTCGGCCGAAGACGATGCGGGACGCGCTGCCTTGATAGGAGAAGTCCAGCGTCATGCCGCCCTCTCCTTTCTTGCGCGCACCATCACGAAGGTGAAATCGAGCGACCACTGTTTGCCGTCCCATCCGAACGCGCCGACGAGTTCCTGCTTGACGCCGAAGAGAGCGTCCTCGCCGAGATGCGGATCGCTGCCGTCATAGATATGGGTGCTGATGGTTTCGAAACCGTCCGCCCGGATAAGGAAATGAAGATGGGCCGGACGGCGCAGCGGATAGCCGATGCGGCCCAGCATCTGCCCGACCGGGCCGTCGCCGGGCACGGCGTAGCCGCACGGCTTGACTGTGCGGTAGTGGAACGCCCCATCCGCCCCCGTCGTGAAGACGCCACGCAGATTGAACTCCGGCTGCAGGTCCGGTTGCTGGTTCTCGTAGACGCCTTGGGCGTTGGCCTGCCAGGTTTCGATCGTTGCGCCGGCGATCGGGTGGCCGTCGAGATCCCTCACCCAGGCGCGCACCTCCAGTGGCTCGCCGACCCCGTCGAGCGAGATGCTCGCGCCGAGCGGCAGCCGCGGGGCGTCGCCGCGGTAGAAGGGGCCGCGCACAGTATTGGGCGTGGCGCCTTTCGGCCGTTTCGAATTGATCTCCTCGACCAGCGCCGTGACGCCTAGCAGATCGGAAAGGAGCGCCCATTCCTGTCGGCGATGATCACTTGCGTGACCGACCTCGGTCAGGAACTCGATCGCCTGGCGCCAGTCGACGGCGGAGGGTTTCGTCTCCTTCACCAGGCGGTGCAGATGTTCCACGGCGGCGACGAGAAACTGAGGCAAGCGGCCATCCGCGCCGTTCCTCAGGCGCTCAGCGACGATCTCTGCCGAATTGCTTTCGCTGAACGACGGCGCTGCCATCCCGCTTCCTCCCATGCCACCGACATTACCCGGAGTTTGCGTAGCGGTTGATGATTTCTGGATCGATTAATATAACAGATCGCTATGAAGCTGGACGAACGTCATCTCATTCAATTGGCCGCCGTGGTACAGGCGGGAGGCGTGACGGAAGGCGCGGCGCTGCTCGGGCTTACCCAGCCTGCCGTCTCGCGCACGCTCGCCATGCTGGAAAAGCGCGTGGGCGAGCCTCTCTTCGTCAAGGGGCGCAGACCGCTTCAGCCGACGCCGCTCGGCCGCGCGCTGGCCGATCATGGCCAGGTGATGCTCACCGCCTCGCGCAAGGCATCCGAGATCGTCGATGGCTTCCGCCACGGCCGGGCCGGGCTGGTGCGGGTCGCCGGCACACCCTTTTTCGTGGACTCCCTGATCTCCGGCATGATCGCCGAATTCCAGAACCGGTTCCCCGACATACGCGTCGACCAGAGCTACGGCTATCTGCCGGAGCTGCGCGCCGCTCTGAACGCCGACCGCGTCGATCTCGCCATCTGCCCCATCGACATATTGGAGGAAGGCTCCGGCATGGAATTCCAGGAGATCCTGCCGGGCCGCAACGTGGTCGCCTGTCGCACGACTCATCCCCTTCTCATGCGGCGCAGGCTCGATCCAGCCGAGCTGCTCGACTATCCCTGGATCGCGCCGCCTCCAGGAAGCCCGCTGCTTGCCGATCTCAAGAGCCTGGTGCTGTCGCTCGGCGCGACCGAGATCAAGATCCGCTACGCCGGCGGTTCGCTGACCAGCGCCATGAACTACATGAAGGCAAGCGATGCGCTAACCGTCCTGCCGCACGGCGCCGTCTTCGCCTTCCGCAACGAAAAGACGATCACGGCGCTGCCGGTCAACATCCCGCATCCCGAACGGGCGCTGGGCCTGCTCCGCCGCGCCGACCGTCTGCGCGCCCCCGCCGTCGACGCCTTCGCCGCGCATATAAGCAAGAGCTTCGAGACGCTGAGACATCTGATCAAGCGTCACGAGCAGGCGGTCGTGTGGGGGGCTTAGGAAAGCTGGCGGGAGGCGGAGCCCTAGCGGGGCCTGTGCTCGTCAGCGAGGACAACCGTTTCCGACAAACCTTGGGCGTTGATCTGCCGACCTGCATGTCGGGGGAGTGCGGACGGAGCGACTGTCATACTAGTATTTCAAGGAGAACGACCAGGCTTTGAAGGAACGACCGCTCCGCACTGAAAACCGGCCTTGGGCCAACTGAGAAGTTGCCAGGCAATGTACCCATCGCAGTCAAGTGATTAGTCGCGGCTGTACAGCGACGAGTTGTGTCAATGACATGGACCAAGAGCCAACTTTACCCAGGGGCAGATTCGCCCTTTAGTTGCCGCTCCTGAATCGTGAACTCGGCGCGGGGGGCTCCAGCATCAGAGGAGGCTCACGAGAATGCCTTTCAAATTGTTTCAGAGATGTGCGCCGCCCATGCAAACGCGGTGCACCAAACTGAAATTGTTGGCCGCCGCTGCAACGTGTGCGGCAATTAGCGGCCTCGTCGCACCAGCGACGGCACAGGAAGGTTCAAACTGGCCGGAGGCATCGACTCCATCGGTGCTGCCGCGTCCCGACTTCCACTTCCCCGGTAACGTCGGTCGTACTATCGAGGACTCAGACGCGCCGCAGTTCCCGCAGCCGGTGCAGGCGCCGCAGGGCGCGCCTAACGTCGTGCTGATCCTGCTTGACGACGCGGGCTACGGCCAGTTCTCAACTTTCGGCGGCGGCATCACGTCGCCAACCATGGACGCGCTCGCTGCCGAAGGCCTGCGCTATACCCGGTTCCACACCACGGCACTCTGTTCTCCGACACGCGCGGCGCTTATCACTGGGCGCAATCATCACTCTGCCGGGACAGGCGTCATCGGCGAAGCCGCGACCGGGTATGACGGCTACACGTCGATCATTCCGAAGAGCGCCGGTACGATCGGCGAGGTGCTGCGCCAGAACGGCTACATGACCGCCTGGATCGGCAAGAACCACAACACGCCGGCCTGGGAAGGCAGCGCGGCCGGCCCCTTCGATCGCTGGGCCAACGGCCTCGGCTTCGACTATTTCTACGGCTTCAACGCCGGCGACATGAACCATTGGAACCCGGTCCTTTACGAAAATCGCAATCTCGTGCCGGCATCGGACGATCCCGACTATTACATGACGACCGACTTCGCAGACAAAGCCATTGCCTGGACCCGCAAGGTCAAGACCATCGCGCCAGAACGGCCGTTCTTCCTCTATGTCGCCCCGGGCGCGACCCACTCGCCGCACCAGGTGCCGGCGGAATGGATCAAGCCGTTCGAGGGCAAATTCAGCGAGGGCTGGGATGCCTACCGCGAACACACGCTCGCGCGGCAGAAGGAGCTCGGGGTGGTGCCGGAGAACACCGACCTAACGGTCCGCTCCAAGGGGCTGCCGGCCTGGGACACACTCAACGATGACCAGAAGCGGCTCTATGCCCGGATGATGGAGGTCTTTGCCGGGTACGGCGCCAACGTCGACCATGAGATGGGACGGATCATCGAGGCGGTGAAAGCGCTGCCCGGCGCCGACAACACCATCTTCATCTATATCGCTGGCGACAATGGCTCGAGCGCAGAGGGCGGGCTCGAAGGATCGACCAATGAGAACCTGTTTTTCAATGGGTTCCCTGAGACCTGGCAGGAGAACATCAAGGTCATCGACGAGCTTGGCGGGCCGAAGCACTTCAATCACTTCCCGTCCGCCTGGGCGCACGCCATGGACACGCCGTTTCAGTGGACCAAGCAGGTGGCGAGCCACTTCGGCGGTACCCGCAATCCGATGATTGTTTCATGGCCTGGCAAGATCACCGACACGGGCGGCGTGCGGGACCAGTTCACCCACACGATCGACATCGTGCCTACGCTCTACGAGATTATCGGCATCACCCCGCCGGAAGAACTGAACGGCGTGACCCAGAAGCCGATCGAGGGCACGAGTTTCGCTGCCAGCCTGCTCAATGCCGATGCGCCGGAGCACCGGACCAAGCAGTACTTCGAGCTTCTCGGCAATCGCGGGATGTATCAGGATGGCTGGATGGCGTCGGCACCGGCCTCCGCCCCCTGGATCTCGATCCGTGAACAATATGATCCCGACACGCAGAAATGGGAGCTTTACAACGTTGAGAAGGACTTCTCCCAGGCCCACGACTTGGCTGCGGAGAACCCGGAGAAACTTCGCCAACTCCAGGATCTCTGGTGGGCCGAGGCGGCACGCAACAACGTTCTCCCACTCGACGGCCGCGCGGTGGAGCGGCTGAATGCCGAGGCGATGGGTCGACCGGTCCTGTCAGGCAACGCAACCAGCTTCACCTATTATCCCGGTCAGGTTGGCCTGGCGGCCGATGCGTCCCCGCGCGTCCTCAACAAGTCCTGGACGATAACCGCGAACATCGAAGTGCCCGAAGGCAGCGCGGACGGTATGATCGTGACGCAGGGCGGACTGGTGGGCGGTTATGGGCTTTATGTGCGCGACGGCAAGCCTACCTTCGTCTACAACTACCTGGCGCTCGACCGGCCAACGATCGCGGGCGCCAATCCGCTGCCAACGGGTAAAGTGAAGCTTGAAGTCGACTTCGATTATCATGGCGCCGCCGGCGAGGTCGGCAAAGGGGCGACGGTGACGCTCAAGGTCAACGGCGCCGAAGTGGCGAAGGGCCAGATTTTGAAGACTATCCCGATCCAGATGTCGCTCGGAGAGGGACTGGACGTCGGCATGGACGTCGGCTCGGCGGTCGACTTCACCTATCAGCTGCCGTTCCGGTTCTCCGGGTCGATAGCGAGCGTTACTATCGCACTAAGATAGACGTCAATCGCGCGACGCCTGAGCGGCCTTCGGACCGCTCTTGCCGTTGCTCGACCTGGCAACTTTGCATATGCGGGGAACAACGCTCGTCCGCAATCCTTCTGTTTCGACAGGAGATCGAACGTGCAGTTACCTGTCCGCTTGGGTCCACCATCAGAACACGAACGAATATCTGGAGAGGACTCCCCGGGATGACTTTGCGGTCGATGTCCGTCGCCGGAGAAACATTGAACTCCGCCTTTCCAACGTGATTCAAGCGGCCGTCCTCGACAGCCGTCTGGCTCTCGAAGCCCCGGTTCCGGTATTTTTCGGGGCCACGGATCGTGACACAACCTTGTGCCTTGTGATGGTGGGACGCAGCTCCATCTTATGAATCTCGAGATAGCGGTTTGCTATCGTCCACAAAATCGTCCAAATCGGCTTGAATCATCAGATCATTGCTCGTATAGGAGCCCTCCCGGCGCGGGAGTGCCGGTCGAAATGCACTGGGAGGCAAGCTGCATGTCAATTCATCCCCAAATGGACGATCGCGATCTTTTCGCGCTGGTGAAGGCCGAGCTTTTCACCGCGGTGGTGGGCGACGTCATGGACCAGATGGGCCTCACCAACCAGTTCCTGCCGCCGAGGGTAAGACCGCTGCGCGACGACATGGTTGTCGTCGGACGGGCCATGCCGGTGCTGGAGGCGGACTACATTGCGGCGTCGGAAGGCGCGGGCAAGGGGCCACTCGCGGGCAAGCCTTTCGGCATGATGATGGAGGCGCTGGACGACCTTCGCGAGGGGGAAGTTTATGTCGCCAGCGGCAGCGGCGGCGAATATGCGCTGTGGGGCGAGTTGATGACGCTGCGGGCACGCCAGCTCAAGGCCGTGGGCGCGGTTCTCGACGGATACACGCGCGACACCAGGGGCATTCTGGCGCAAGGCTTTCCGGTCTTCGGGCACGGCCCCTACGCCCAGGACCAGGGCATTCGCGGCAAGGTCGTGGACTGGCGGACCCCGGTCCATCTCGGCCGCGCCCGCGTCGAGCCCGGCGACCTGATTTTCGGCGATGTGGACGGCGTGCTTGTCGTTCCCTCCCAGGCCCTGGCCGAGGTTCTGACCCGCGCGCTCGAAAAGGTCCGTGGCGAAAAAGTCGTCGAGAAGGCCATCCAGGACGGGATGGGCGCGGCGGAGGCCTATCGCACCTTCGGCATCCTTTGAGCGTGCCGGTGAAGATCTACGTCTCACCGCCACGTTACGTCCAGGGGCCCGGCGCCCTTGACCGCGCCGGCGCGGAAATACGCGCCGTCGCCAAATCGGCGCTGGTCGTCGTCGATCCCGGCGTGCGCCATCTTGCGGAGCGGATCGCGGCGAGTGCGCGCGCCGCGGAGCTAAACATCCAATTCGTCACCTTTTCCGGCGAAACGACCGACGCCGAAATCTCCCGTCTTGCCGGTCTGGCGACCGGCTTCGAGGCCGTGTGCGGCGTCGGCGGCGGCAAGTGCATCGACGCCGCAAAGGGTGCTGCCCATGCAAGGGGCACCCCCATGATCTCGGTTCCCTCGGCGGCGTCCAACGATGCACCGACCAGCCAGGTCTATGTGGTCTATGACGAGCAGCATCGGCTTACCCGCGTCGGCCGCATGGCCGCCTCGCCGGCGCTCGTGCTGGTCGACAGCGAGGTCATCGCCGGGGCACCCGCAAGCCTGTTGCTTGCCGGGATCGGAGACGCTCTCGTCAAGTTCCATGAAGTGGCGTTGTGCCGGCGGTCCGGCGGGCCGAATGTCGTCGGTGGAGAGCCGCCAATCATGCCGTCGCTCCTGGCCGATGGCAGCCGCGACCTGCTGTTCCGCCACGCTCGCCAGGCGCTGGACGACAACAGGCGGGGCGCGGTCACGCCGGAGCTCGAGGCGGTCATCGAAGCCGCCATCCTGTGGAGCGGCATTGCCTTCGAAAGCGGCGGGCTCTCGATCGTCCATTCTATGACACGCGGACTGTCGTCGGTTCCCGCCATCGCCGGCGTGCCGCACGGCCTGCAGGTCGCCTACGCATTGCTCATCGAGATGCGGCTGGCGGGCGATGCGCTGGAGCCCATGGTGCAGTTCCATCGAGCGGTCGGCCTGCCCTGCTCCCTCTCGGAGATGGGATTGCAAGATCCCGACGACGGAACCCTGCGTCTGATCGCCGAGCAGGCGCTTGCCGCGCCGCATGCCGGCAACGTGGATTTTCCGCTGACCGCGGAGATTCTGATCGACTCGATGCGGCAGCAGGAAAATGCAGCGCAATCATATGATGTTAAACATCAGATGATTGTTGATGAAGAAGGTGTTTCCGCATGAGAGAGGCAGTCGCCGGATCCAGAGGCAAGATCGGGTTTGTGCTGGCCTCGCTCGGGCAGGAGATCGTCAGCGGGCGCTATGCCAATGGCGAGAAGCTGCCGCCCGAGGGCGAGCTGGAGAAGCGCTTTTCCGCGAGCCGGTCCGTCATCCGTGAGGCCGTCAAGACGCTTGCCGCCAAGGGGCTGGTGAAGGTCGGCCCGCGCATCGGCACCATCGTCACGCCCAGGGAAAGCTGGAGCATCCTCGACCGCGACGTCCTGACATGGATGAAGGAGGCCGCCACCGATACCAACCTGTTCTGGGCGATCGACGAGGTGCGGGCCATCATCGAGCCTGCCGCCGCCGCTCTCGCCGCCGAACGCGCGACCGAAGCCGATGTGGAACGGATCCGCGAAGCCTACGAGCGCATGGTCGAGGCCGCCCGAACCGAGAGCGTTATCGATGCCGTGTCGGCCGACAGGGACTTCCACCTGGCGGTTCTGCTGGCAACCCAGAACCCTGTTCTCAGGGCCTTCGACACCGCGATCGATTCGATCCTCGGCGTGCTGTTCGACAGCGCCGTGAACCATATCGACAATTTCCGGAGCAACCTCTCCCGCCACGGGGACGTCCTCAACGGCATCGCCGCCCGGCGCCCCTCCGAAGCCTCCTTCGCCATGATGCGCGTCATCGGCTTCACGCGGGAGAACATGCAGAAGAACCAACTCTACTCCAAGTAAACCTGACGGGGAGGAATACCGTGTCCTTGAAAAGCCTGACTGCACTCATCGCCATACTCGCCGCAACCACCGTCGCCAGGGCCGACTATCCCGAGCGCCCCATACAGTTCCTCGTTCCGTGGAACGCCGGCGGCGGCACGGATGCCATCGCCCGCGCCTTCGCCGCCGGGCTGGAGAAGGAGCTCGGCGTCAACGTCTCCGTGGTAAACCGCCCCGGCGGGGCCGGCGTCATCGGGCATACCGCCATATCGCAGGCTTCGCCCGACGGTTACACGATCGGTCTCGGCACCGCCGAACTGGTCTCCTATTATTGGAACGGCCAGTCCGAGCTCACCAACAAGAACTATACCGGCGTCGCCCTCATCAATCTCGATCCGGGTGCCGTCCACATCTCGGCCAGCAGCGACTGGCAGAATCTCAAGGACGTCGTCGAAGCCATCCGCAAGGCGCCGGCCGGAACCTACAAGCTGTCCGGCATGGGGCCGGGGGCGGCCTACCACCTCGCTTTCGCCGAGCTTCTGCAGAAGCAGGACGTCGACCCGCTCAAGGTCACCGTCATTCCATCCCAGGGCGCGGCCCCCGGCTTCCAGGAGCTCGCCGCCGGCGGTGTCGACATCATCCCGTCCTCCCTGCCGGAAGGGCGCACGATGATGGAGGCGGGACGGTCGAAGGCGGTTGCCGTGCTGTCGGAAGAGCGGAACCCCGCTTTCCCCGACGTTCCCACCGCCAAGGAAGCCGTCGGCGTCGACTATGCCAACGGCACCTGGCGTGCCGTGGTGGGACCTGCCGGCCTGCCCCAGGATGTCGTCGCCAAGCTCTCCGAAGCGTCGAAAGCCGTCTACGAGAGCGAGGAATTCAAGAAGTTCATGGACGCCCAGGGCTATGGCATGCGCTTCGAGGATGCCGAGGGCGTCACCCGCTTCCTGGCCGAGCGCCAGGCCTCGGTCGGTGAGATCATGGGGGCCCTCAAACTGCGCGTCCGCGACTAGGAGGGGCGGATGCGGATTTCCGATATCGTATCGGGGGGCGCCTTCGCGCTCCTCGGCCTCTATGTCGTCGTGACCGCGCAGGGTTTCGCTTCCATCGGCGGCGCCATCTCCGCCGGCCTCTTCCCGACCATCGTCGGCGGCTTCCTCCTGGCCGGGGGGCTCGCGGTCGCCGCCCGGTCGGTTCTCGCGGGCGCGGCATGGCCTGTCGCCACTTTTGAAAGCTGGATGGCCGACCCCCGCAAGGTCTGTGGCATGGTTGCCGTTCCGGCCAGCATTGCGCTCTTCCCGCTGCTGGCGCCGCGGCTGGGCACGGCCGCGGCATCCGCGCTCATCATGTTCGGGATGATGCTCATCTGGAAGCAGGGTGTTTTGCGGTCGCTGATCGCAGCCCTCATTTGTTCCGTCATCCTGACCGTGTTTTTCGTCCAGGGGCTCGGCGTGCCTCTGCCCGCAGGCGTAATCGAAAGGTTCCTGCCATGAGCGGTTTTCTGGAGGCGATCCCGGTCGTCCTGTCACCGGATATACTCGGCATCATCGTCGCCGCATCGGCGTTCGGGCTGTTCGTCGGGGCGACGCCCGGCCTGTCCGCCACCATGGCGGTGGCGCTTCTCGTGCCCATCACCTTCTTCATGTCGCCGATCGCCGCTCTCGGCACCATCATCACCTGCTCGGCCATGGCAATTTTTGCCGGCGACATTCCCGGCGCGATGCTTCGCATTCCCGGCACACCGTCGTCGGCGGCCTATGTGGACGACACATACTTCCTCAATCGGCAGGGCAAGCTGGACATCGCGCTCGGCACGACGCTGACGACCTCGGCGATCGGCGGCATTGCCGGCACGCTGGTACTCATGTTCGCCGCGCCACAGCTTGCCGACTTCGCCCTCAACTTCTCGAGCTACGAATATTTCTGGCTGGCCCTTCTCGGGCTTTCCTGCGCGACGCTCGTCTCCAACGGAAGCCAGCTCAAGGGCATGATCTCGCTGGCGCTGGGCCTGCTGCTGGCGATAGTCGGGCTGGATGTGGTGACCGGCCAACAACGATTCACCTTCGGCATCGTCGACCTGCAGGGCGGAGTGCCGCTGATCGCGGTCATGATCGGCGCCTTCGCCATTGCCGAGCTCTACCGCAAGACGACCGAGCTGGGCGAAGAGAACCCGATCCCCCCGCCTGTGAAGGGCTCGTTCCTTAGGGGACAGGGCTCCATTCTGTGGCGGCATCGCTGGAACGTCATTCGCGGCAGCGCGACCGGAACCGCCGTGGGCGCTCTCCCCGGCGCCGGAGCGGATATCGCGGCATGGATTTCCTATGCCATCGCCAAGCGTTTTTCGAAGACGCCGGAAAAATTCGGCAAGGGTCATCTCGAGGGCGTCGCCGAAGCCGGCGCTTCCAACAACGCGGCCGTCAGCGGGTCATACGTGCCGACGCTGGTGTTCGGCGTGCCCGGCGACTCCATCACCGCGATCGTCATCGGCGTGCTGATCCTCAAGGGCATCCAGCCGGGCCCGCTCGTCTTCACCACCTCGCCGGACCTGATCAATGCGCTCTATGTGATCTTCATCCTCTCCAACCTGATCATGATCCCGCTGGGCATCGCCGCGATCTTTCTTGCCCGCCGCATCCTGATGGTCGATCCCGGTCTGCTCTATCCGATCATCCTGGTTCTCTGCCTGCTCGGAGCCTTCGCGACGACCAACTCCATGTTCGACCTCTGGTACCTGCTCGTCATCGGCCTGCTCGTCTGGTTCATGGAGGCCAACGACTATCCCTGCGCGCCGATGATCCTCGGTCTCGTGCTCGGCCGCGTCGTCGAGGAGAACTTCATGAACAGCGCGTTGAAGGCCAATGGGGACTGGCTCGCCTTCTTCGACAGGCCGCTGTCGGGCGTGCTCGGAGTTCTGACCATCGTGGTCTGGCTGTTTCCGCTTTTCCGTTCCGCCTGGCGCCGCATGGCCGGTTCAGGCGCGAGCAGTCTCAGTTCGAATAAAGGTCAGTAAGGAAGCTTGTCATGTATAGCGACATGAAGAACTCGACGCACCGGCTGGCGCCGAGCGAGATCGTGGCGACGGCCGTGCCGGAGGATGAGCGGGTCTGGGTGCCGCAGGCGCCGGACGTCTGGTTCCGCCCGCTAATGCTCAACACGCTGGCCGGGCAATGGTGCAACCTGCTCAGGGTGCGCAAATCCGGCATTCTTTCCCGCCACCTGCATCCGAACCCGGTCCACGGCTACGTCATCAAGGGCAAGTGGCACTATCTCGAGCACGACTGGGTGGCGACCGCGGGCTCCTATGTGATGGAGCCTCCGGGCGAGATCCATACGCTGACCGTGCCGGAAGATGTCCCCGAGATGATCACCTTCTTCAACATCACCGGCTGCATGGTCTACCTGGACGCCGACAACAAGCATGTCGGCTTCGAGGACGTCTTCACCAAGATCGACATGTGCAGGGCCCACTACGAAAAGGTCGGGCTCGGTCGCGACTATGTCGATCAATTCGTCCGCTGATCGGCACCCCGCATGAACACGGAATCGAATTCCGTCGCCGCCTCCTGGGCGGCGGCCTGGGCCAAGGGAAAGGCTGTGTGCGTGACCGGTGGCACCTCCGGCATCGGAGCCGCGATCGCGCGGACCTTCGTCGCCGGCGGAGCAAACGTGATCTGCACCGGACTGGGCGATGCCGACCTCGAAATGGCGTCGGCCGATGCCGGGCTGAAGGGCGCACGCCTGGAGAGGCTCGACGTGCGCGACGGCGGCGCGGTGCGCAAGCTCTTCGAGGGCCTCGACCGGCTGGACGTCCTCGTCAATTGCGCCGGCATGATCCGCAGGCATGCCGAACTCGAGCCAGAAATGTTCGAGACGGTCGTCGACGTCAATCTCAACGGAACGATGCGCGCCTGCTCCGCGGCCCGGCCGCTGCTGGCAAAAACCCGAGGTTCCATCGTCAACACGGCATCCATGCTCTCCTATTTCGGCGGCGGCCTCGTCCCCGGCTATTCGGCCAGCAAGGGAGGCGTTGCCCAACTCACCAAATCGCTGGCGATCGCCTACGCGGCCGATGGAATCCGGGTGAACGCCATCGCCCCGGGCTGGATCGCCACCGCGCTGACGGCGGAGATCCAGGAAGATCCCGCACGCAGAACGGCGATAGAGAGCCGAACCGCTCTGAAGCGCTGGGGCACGCCGGAAGACATGGTCGGCGGCGTCCTCTATCTGGCCTCCCCACTGGCCGCCTACGTGACCGGCACGATCCTCCCCATCGACGGCGGCTATCTGGCCGTCTAATGCATGTCGCCCAAAAATGTGCGGCGGTTTGGGCAAACGACATGCAAGAAAACAAAAGCTTAAAGCATGTCGTGCGAATATCTCAATTTGCGCGACGTGCTTTAGAACCAACAAGGCGACTCAGCACCTGAAAGCATTGTGGCCGCCCGAAACGAGCGCCGCGCCTTCGCCCATCCGACGCAGGTTCAGCCATCATCCGACGATCGTTCCGCACAGCCTATTGGCTGGATCGTCCCGAGCGATGCGCCATCAGGCCACTGTCGATCTCGTCATCCGAAGAAAATCGAAAGAACCTCTCTTCCGACACTGCATTCAACAGGAACAGATTTGCCAATGGTTGCGACATCTGAGCCTTCGGGAAATAGGTGGCAAACAGGCTTAATGCCTCACTTCTATGAGAAAATATCTCGAATACCCTGCGTTGAACAAACTGCACCAACTCCGGATCCGCCTTGGTGACCAGCAGCGCGTAGGGCTCATAGGTATAATAGAGTTGCTGCCTTTCTATATTCGTCGTCGAACAATCTTTCTTCTCCGTCCAGGAATCCAGCTTCCCGATTATTAATTCTCGATCGCCAAAATATGCCACCTGGCGACCGCCACCGGAATTTCCGTCGCAAAACCATTTTATTAATTGGCTGTGATCCTCAAATACGCAAATCACGTACTTATCATCGCTATTTGCCCTTGCCTGGTCGCAAATCCTTTCTTCTGCTTTACATGCTTCTATCCCTTCACTATTCCGCCTCACGTCAAATAGGTCGATTTTGCAGGCGAGCTCTACGACACGTTTCGCAGTCGTGTTCCTGACATACGCAAGAAAGGCCCCCTTGCCCGGGACCTGGCTTCGCCTCAGGATGTACGAAACCCCGGAAACGAACACGATTGGTGAATAAATGCCGTTTCGCTCAGGTGAAAATTCCATCGTTATAGGATCACAAAGTATATCGACGTTCCTATTAGGAATCTCCTTCTCACCAGCACATGCAGTCCGCAGCCGGCGGAATCGGTCGCCTGCGCTAACGGGTACCGGTACAATGGTATATTTGCTGCCCTCGAAAATCTTATAGCACAGCTGAGCGATATACCCTTTGTACTGCTTCTTCTCTCCGTATTTCAGAAGATACGAAAACGGCTCGGCATCTTCGCGAAAACCCGCAACGATCACGTTATTGTTTGGTCGCCTGCAAGACGGGGAATCTTCCCCGGCAATTGCAGCGGAAGCGAATGCGATTCCGAATACAAGCAGCGCCATTCCAATCAACGCTTTCGAAACCACGGTCGCGGTACGCGCCGCTTCCTGTTTGGATGCCCTCCTGTTGTGCGCCTCTCTCGGAATGCATGTAAAAACTCCAGCCGCCATATACGACACTAATAGATAAACAAGAAAATCTGTAAGGTTATATACTCTGATACACCCTCGGGCCGTAAATAGATCGCCACCTATACTGCATCCATATAACCCCCCGAAATATATCGTATGTACGGCCATCCAGAGCAACACGAAGCATGCGCTCACCAGCCCGAATGGGATGAGGTGCCGAAGCCGAGCTCTTGTGTTTTCTGCGAAATCGGCGGCAAACAGGGTGACAATGGCACAGAGCGCCGATGCACCAGCCTGGGCGGGAAAGTATATCAAGGCGGGAGCGTTACCGGAGAATAGCAACTCTCTGTATCGAGCCGGATTGTCCGCGATGACCCATGACCAGATCAGGGCCAGCAGGACAAGGCCGACCAGTCCCACTCCGAAGGCAATGAGCATTGCCACAAGTGCTTCTTTTACAACTCCCATCGACAGGTCCGACAGGTGTATCAGCCGCCAGCTTTTCTCGCTTCGCCGATACTCTCGCCAAAGGAACACCGCCAATAGCGGCAACCAGAAGATGATTGCGATTCGCAATGTTTCGGCCACGCTCGTCGCCAACACGGTAACGGCTACTTTTCTCACTGGTCCCATCAAGGACTGCAATCCCGCAGATACAGAAACCAAATACAAAACAAATATTGGTATTAATAAAACTGGAATCCAGTGATCTGGGCGGATTGCAACTCGCGGAGCAGGGAAGGATTTTTGCACGGCACTCCTTATTTCGCCGTTATGTATATTCGAATAGATTAAATCCTTATCCGCATAAATTGTGAATATGGAGCATAATTCATTTCTTAACGTGTCGATTCTCTCTATTGCCTTTTTCAAATTTTCTTCCAAGCGCCGTTGATGCTTGCGGCTCTTGGTATCGTCAGGTTCACTCTGGATTCCAGGCGCATGCGCCATGGCCTCTAGTATTTCATCGAAATTCTGAAGGGCCATTTCTGCCTCGGCTATTTCCTCCGACTCCAGACGCCTCATCTCTTCACGCACCTTGACACTCGGCCAACGGTCCTCGTCTCTTGATAGCTTCAGCAAGAGTTCCAATTGCTTGCGCGCGACCATCACGCGCGCCACGGAGTCTGTTTCTTCGATATGAACCACGACCCAGGCCGGCAACTTCTTTTGCGCCTCGTCCGCCTCGCTTGAGACCACCCGCTCCAAATTGCGCAAAAGAACCCGCGTGCGATCTTTGATCTTCACGGGGATCCCGACCCACTTGTGCGCCCTCTGGCGAAGCCATGTTTCGAAAAGCTCCATCGGCCTGATGAGGGGCGTAAATCCCGCCAAGCCGAAAGCAATTATCAGGGGCCATTGCGCGCTGTTCAGGACATCATCGCTCACATCGACCTGGAGCCCTGCCATAGGAATCACCTTCGCGACGTTGAAGATCAGCCCCCCGAACAGGGTGAAGGCCACATAAGCGACGATAAGCGCCCCTGCGTAATAGGCATAAGCGCGTCGCATGGGACCTGTGCCCCTCAATTGCGTTGCGTCGAACTCTCTCAACACGCGATAGTCAAAGGACGAGGGATCGAATGTCCGCAGACGGAAACGCCGCCAAGCGAAAAAGGCGATCATGACGGCCCCAAAAATGAATGCCAGCCAGAACGCCCAGTCTGGCCGCGTTTGCATGAATGGGAGATCACGGCGGTGCTCTGGTTGCAGCAGGCCGTAGTTCCAAAGTGACGTAGGCACTCCACTCGGCCAAATAGGCTTGAAAGCCTCGTCCACCTCAGCCCCCAACGATGTGTTCACACGACCTCAGTGCATCAGCACTGTCGAACCTGGGGGTCACATGGCCCCGCCGAGTACACCGGCACTATCGCGCTGGATAAGGCAAAGCACACGAAAAACAGAAAGCAGGTGATAAGTTTTGCCATGGCACACACTCCACGCATCTTAACGAAACTATTTTATACCTCATAAACTACAAAACAATATCGCCTGCTTTATTCATAGAACGTAGGCATCATAATACGTATGGCGATATCGTTAAATTGTCTTTGAATTACAGAATGACCAATAAAGAGACTGTTTGGCAACGCGGCGATATAAATATCCCGCTTTCTTGACCGGTGTGCGCGATAGGAACGAAAAACAGAATATATTTGCGCTTAAAGAGAGGACAGTTGTCCCTTAGCACTGGGAAGCAGGAGCTCCTAGCGACCGAAGCCCACAAGCCACTTCCGGTGAGGAGGGCCTTCGGCGCCCTTCACGCCGGCTGCAGCTTGGCATCCCTCGACGGCAGCGGCGGGAAGGCGAGCGCGATGGCGACGGCGGCGAGGCCGATGCCGAAGGAGCCTATGAACAGCCAATCATAGACGCTGAACGTGTCGAACACCCAGCCGCCGGCCCATGGGCCGAGCGCCATGCCGATGCTGGAGGCCATGGTCGCCCCGCCAAACACGGCTCCCATGGCGCTCTGCCCGAAATATTCGCGCGCCAGCACGGCATAGAGCGGCATCACCCCACCATAGGCGGTGCCGAAGATCGTCGCCAGCAGATAGAATTCGCCGAGATTGCTGACGGCGAGGTAGGCGGCGATGACAAGCGCCTGCGCGAGCAGGCCCGCCACGAGTACGGGCTTGACGCCGAGCCTGTCAGCCAGCACCCCGAGCAGCAGCCGGCCGCCGAGGCCGGCCAGCCCCTCGACACTGTATATGCTGACCGCCGCAAGTGCCGGCACGCCGCACGCAATCGCATAGCTGACCATGTGGAAGATAGGCCCGGAATGGGCGGCGCAGCAGAGAAAGAATGTGCCGGCGAGAATGGCGAATTGCGGCGTGCGAAAGGCAGCGGCCGCGGAAAAGTCGCCGGCCTCCTCGGCGGGCTCCCGAGCCGCGCCGCCGTCGCCCGCGGCAACCGGCGGCTGGCGCACCAGAAGCCCGGCGGGCAGGAGCAGCACCCAGGAGGCAATGCCGATGGTAAGCATCGCCATGCGCCAGTCATAGGCGGAAACGAGCCAGGCCGCGAAGGGCGAGACGGTCATCGGCGCCACCCCGACGCCCACCGACACCAGCGAGACGGCAAGGCCGCGCTTGGTCTCGAACCAGGCCGTGGCCGCGGCGATCATGGGCGGGAAGAAAGCTCCTGCCGCAAGCCCGACCACCACGCCGTAGACCAATTGGAACGAGCCGAGCGTGGTTGTCCGGCTCGCCAGGATGAGCGCCAGTCCCAGCAGCGCCGAGCCGGCGAGCACGACGATGCGGGCGCCGAGGCGATCGCTGAGCGCGCCCCAGCCGAAGCCGGCCACCCCCATGACCAGGAAGTTCAGCGTCATGGCGCTCGATATGCCGGCGCGGCTCCAGCCGGTGTCTGCCGAGATCGGCTGCAGAAGGATCGCCAGCGAGAACATCGCGCCAATACCGACGCAAGTCATGAGCGCGCCCACCGCGACGATGACCCAGCGATAGGAACTTTCCCTCGAAAATTGCGACATGAGAGCTCTCCTGCAGATGCCGGCGTTGGATTGAGGGTGGCCTCCAGCAAGACGCCGGCTTCATGCTTAAGACGTTCGGACAGGCCGAAAATCGACAGCCGTTGCGAAGAATTTTTTCGCCGGGCAGCGATCAAGCGCTCGACAGCGTTCCGGACGTGCGCCGCCCGTCACATCCGCAAGCAAGATCAAGCGAAGCATCGTATCTTCGGGCAGAACAATGGCGATCAGCCGGCCACGACCTCAGGAGATCGACATGAGCACCGCCGCCCTGTTCGCCGGGAATGACCGCAAAACTCTCCACGCGTGCTCGACGACTATTCCGTCCAATCGCGCTTCACGACGACCGGGCATCTCCCCCTCAAGGGTCTCTCAAGGGGGGAGATCGGCTGTCCCGCATGTCGTCGCCAGTCGCCGACGCGGCAGAAGGCGCGCCGAGACCAAAGCTGCCAATCTCCTTTGAGTGGGAGATGGCCGGCAGGCCAGAGGGGGGTGACAGCGCGACTGTCAAAGCGGTTTGCGCAGCCACTTCGACAGCACACCGACAATGCCCTCGCGGAAGAGCAGGACCGCGACCACGAAGATCGTGCCCTGGATGATCGTCACCCAATCCCCCGCTGTGGCGAGATAGTTCTGCATGGTCACGATGATGGCCGCGCCGACCATAGGGCCGAAGACGGTGCCCATGCCGCCGAGCAGCGTCATCAGCACCACCTCGCCCGACATCGTCCAGTAGACGTCGGTGAGCGAGGCGAGCTGGAACACGATCGCCTTTGTCGCGCCGGCAAGACCGGCGAGCGTGGCGGAAAGCATGAAGACGCCGAGCTTGTAGCGGTTGACCTTGTAGCCGAGCGAGATCGCGCGCGGCTCGTTTTCCCGGATCGCCTTCAGCACCTGGCCGAAGGGCGAGTGGATGATGCGGTAGATCAGGAGCACGCCGAAGAAGAAGATCGCCGCGACGACGAAATAGAGCGTGAGCTGGTCGGACAGGGAGAACAGGCCGAAGAGATAGCCACGCGGCACAGCCTGGATGCCGTCCTCGCCGCCGGTGAAGGGCGCCTGCACCGAGAAGAAAAAGACCATCTGCGCAAAGGCGAGCGTCACCATCGCGAAATAGATGCCCTGCCGGCGGATGGCGAGCGCGCCGATCACCAGACCGAGCAGCGCCGCAATCGCCGTGCCGGAAAGGATCGCAAGCTCCGGCGTCAGCCCCCACACCTTGGCGGCATGGGCCGAGACGTAGCTCGCCATCCCGAAAAAGGCGGCATGCCCGAAGGAGAGCAACCCGCCATAACCGAGAAGCAGGTTGAAGGCCGAGGCGAACAGCGCGAAGCACAGGATCTTCATGACGAAGATCGGATAGAGGAAGAACGGCGCCACGAGGATGAGCGCGAGGAGCCCGGCGAAGATCAAGACATGATGCCGCGGCATGCCGTGCGTGCCGGACTGCACGACGGCGGGCGCGGCGATTGTGGTCTCGATTGCCATTATGCCGCCCTCCCGAACAGGCCTGCCGGTTTTACCAGAAGCACGATCGCCATGATGACGAAGATCACCACGGCCGAGCCCTCCGGATAAAAGACGCGGGTCAGCCCCTCGATGAGGCCGAGGCCGAAGCCGGTGACGATCGAACCCAGGATCGAGCCCATGCCGCCGATCACCACCACCGCGAAGACGATGATGATCAGGTTTTCGCCCATCACCGGATTGACCGAGTAGATCGGCGCGGCAAGCACCCCGGCAAAACCGGCGAGGGCCACGCCGAAGCCGTAGGTGAGCGTGATCAGCAGCGGCACGTTGATGCCGAAGGCGCCGACCAGTGTCGGGTTCTCGGTGGCGGCGCGCAGATAAGCGCCGAGACGGGTCTTCTCGATCAGGAACCAGGTGCCGAAACATACGACGGCGGAGGCCAGGATCACCCAGGCCCGGGAATAGGGCAGATACATGAAACCGAGATTGCGCCCGCCCGACAACAGCGGCGGCGCCTGATAGGGCAGGCCGGAGACGCCGTAGTTCTGCTTGAAGACGCCGGTGATGATCAGCGCCAGGCCGAAGGTCAGGAGCAGGCCGTAGAGGTGGTCGAGATGGTAGAGCCGGCGGATGAACAGCCTCTCGACGACGATTCCGGTGACGCCGACCAGCAGCGGCGCGAGGATCAGCGCCCACCAATAGCCGATGCCGAGATAGTTGAGCAGCATCCAGGCCACGAAGGCGCCGAGCATGTATTGCGCGCCATGGGTGAAGTTGATGATGTTGAGCATGCCGAAGATGACGGCAAGGCCCAGGCTCAGCACCGCATAGAAGGAGCCGTTGATGAGGCCGAGCAGGAGTTGGCCGAACAAGGCCTGCGGGGGGATGCCTAGCAGTTCGAACATGTCTCTCCTCGGAAAGGAGGCCGAGCCTTAAGGCCCGACGCCCCGTCATGATGAAAGGGGGCTATTCCAACGATCAAGTATTCGTTTGGGCATGCCCCTCATCCGCCTGCCGGCACCTTCTCCCCGTTAAGAACGGGGAGAAGACGGCTGTCATCTCGACTTTCGCCAATCGCCGGCGTTTCAGGTTGGCGAAAGCCGTGCGGCCGTCGTCTCTCGCCCCGCTTGCGGGGAGAGATGTCCGGCAGGACAGTGAGGGGCAACTCGCGACCGATCAACGATCAACGCCCCCGGTTCTACTGCGCCTTCACCAGCGAACACCCGCCATCCGCCAGCGGACGGAAGGCCTGGTCGGCTGGGATTTCCTGGAGCTTCTCGTAATAATCCCAGTCGCCCTTCGACTGGTCCGGTTTCTTGACGCGGAAGAGATACATCGGATGGATCTTGCGGCCGTCGGCGCGGATCTCGCCCTTGCCGAACAGCGGGTCGTCGGCCGGATTGGCCTTCATCCATTCCATGACCTTCGCTGTATCCTTGGAGTCGAGCGCGTCGACCGCCTTGAGGTAGTGCAGCACCGAGGAATAGACGCCGGCCTCGATCATGGTCGGCTTCTGGCCGTCATTCTGCTTCTGGAAACGTTCCGACCATTCGCGGGTCCCGTCGTTGAGATCCCAGTAGAACGGGCTCGTGAGCACCAGGCCTTGGGCCGTGTTGAGGCTCAGCGCGTGGACGTCGGTGATGAAGAAAAGCAGCGCCGCCAGCGCCTGGCCGCCTTGGGTGATGCCGAATTCGGAGGCTTGCTTGATCGAGTTGATCGTATCCCCGCCGGCATTGGCCAGGCCAACCACCTGGGCGCCGGAAGACTGGGCCTGTAGCAGGAAGGAAGAGAAGTCCTGGCCCGGGAAGGGGTGGCGCACCGCCCCCAGCACCTCGCCGCCGGCCGCCTTGACCACCGCGCTTGTGTCCTCTTCGAGCTGATGGCCGAAAGCGTAGTCGGCCGTCACGAAGAACCAGCTCTTGCCGCCCTGCTCCACCATGGCCTTGCCGGTGCCGTTGGCGAGCGCCCAGGTATCGTAGGTCCAGTGGATCGTGTTGGGCGAGCATGCCTTGCCGGTGAGATCCGAGGTCGCCGGACCGGAGGCCAGGAAGATCTTGTTCTTCTCGCGGGTGATCTCGTTGATGGCCAGCGCCACCGAGGAGGTCGGCACGTCGAGGATGACGTCGACGCCCTCCGTGTCGTACCACTGCCGGGCGATGTTGGAGCCGATGTCAGGCTTGTTCTGGTGATCGGCGGAGACGATCTCGACATTGATGCCCTTTTCCGAGGCCTTGTAATCCTCCACCGCCATGCGCGCTGCGATCACCGAACCCTCGCCGGCGATATCCGCATAGATGCCGGACCGGTCGTTGAGCACGCCGAGCTTCACGTCGACCGCCCAGGCCGGCCCGGCAAGCAGTGCCGCCGCGACCGAAGCCATGAGAAAACTCTTCACCTTCATTGGCCACTTCCTCCCAGGTTCTCGGGCAGGTGCCCGCTATTCGCTAGACGCCGAGATAGGTTTTCAGCCTCCCGACATTCGCCTCGATTTCGTCGTTCGGGATCGTGTCGATGACGCGGCCCTGCTCGACGACGTAGTGCCGATCCGCCACGGATGCGGCGAAGCGGAAATTCTGCTCGACCAGCACGATGGTGAAGCCCTGTTGCTTGAGCCGCGCGATGGTCGCGCCGATCTGCTGGACGATCACCGGCGCGAGCCCCTCCGTCGGTTCGTCGAGCAGCAACAGTCTCGCGCCGGTGCGCAGGATGCGGGCGATGGCGAGCATCTGCTGCTCGCCGCCCGAAAGCTTGGTGCCCTGGCTCGCAAGCCTTTCCCGGAGATTGGGAAAAAGCTCGAAGATCTTCTCGACCGAGAGTCCGCCCGGCCCGATCTGGGGCGGCAGCATCAGATTCTCCTCGACGGAGAGCGAGGAGAAGATGCCGCGCTCCTCCGGGCAGAAGGCGATGCCGCGCCGGGCGATCGACCGCGCCGGCAGGCCAATCGTCTCGCGGCCGTCGAACCGGACGGAACCGCGGCGTTTCGCGAGAATGCCCATGACGGCTTTCAGCGTCGTCGTCTTGCCCGCCCCGTTGCGGCCGAGCAGGGTCACCACCTCGCCTTGGCGGACATCGAAGCTGATGCCGTGCAGGATGTGGCTTTCGCCATACCAGCCCTGGAGGTCGCGCACGGCGAGCAGCGGCGCTTGTTCCGACGGAGCCTGCGAACGTTCGGCGAGAAGGGCCTCAGGCATGACCCGCTCCTATATAGGCCTCGATCACGCGGGGATCGCGGGAAACCGCCGTATAGTCGCCCTCGGCCAGCACCTGCCCGCGGGCGAGCACGGTGATCCTGTCCGACAGCGAGGCGACGACCGAAAGATTGTGCTCGACCATCAGGATGGTGCGCTCTCTTCCGATCCGCTTGATGAGGCTGGAAATCCGCTCGATGTCCTCCTGTCCCATGCCGGCCATGGGCTCGTCGAGAAGCAGCATCTCGGGATCGAGCGCTAGGGTCGTGGCGATCTCGAGCGCGCGCTTGCGGCCATAGGGAAGCTCTATTGCGGGCAAATGCGCGAATTCGGTGAGGCCGACCTGCCCGAGAAGCTCCCTCGCCTCGCCGTCGAATTTGGACAGCACCCTCTCGGAGCGCCAGAAGTCGAAGCTCTCGCCGCGCCGCCGTTGCAGAGCGATGCGCACATTCTCCAGCGTGGAGAGGTGCGGGAACACTGCCGAGATCTGGAAGGAGCGCACCAGCCCGAGCCGCGCGATATCGGCAGGCGGCAGGGCCGTGATATCTCGTCCGTCATAAACGATCTTGCCGCCGGTCGGCTGCAGAAACTTCGTCAGCAGATTGAAGCAGGTCGTCTTGCCCGCCCCGTTGGGTCCGATCAGCGCGTGGATGGTGCCGCGCTCGACCTCGAGATCGACATTGCTGACCGCGAGAAAGCCCTTGAACTCCTTGCTCAGGCCGAGGGCCGACAGGATGATGTCCCGCGCCATAATCCTCCCACTTCCCTTGCCGTGCCGGGTCTTGTTGCCCGGCTTTGCGAGAACGGTAGCCAGCCCCTCCCGCCAAGTCAATCTATTCATTGCGCAGCAAGGAAGTTCAAGTATATGAACAATTGCGAGCGTCAAAGGCTGGAGGATCCTATGCGCGTTCGGCAAGTCGAGAACGTCCTTAACCTTCTCGAGATCTTTGCGCGCGAAAAGACGCCGATGACCCTGACCGCCGTGTCGAGGGCGCTCGGAATCCCGAAGTCCAGCGCGTTCAACCTGATCGACACGCTGCTCGCCCGCGGCCTTCTCTACGAAACCCGACCGCGCGGCGGTTTCTACCCGACGGGGCGACTCTACGAGCTGGCGCGCTCGATCAAGGATGGCGACCGTCTCGTGCAGCGCATTCATGGGGAGTTGGAGCTGCTGGCCGAGACGACGGGCGAGACCGCATTGCTTGCAGTGCGCGAGGACCAGGACGTGGTTTATGTCGACGTGGTGGAATCCTCCGCGCCGATCCGATATTTCGCAAAGGTGGGCGATCGAAGGCCGATCTACACGACATCGAGCGGCAAGGCGATTCTCAGCAGCTATTCCGAACCGGACCGTGCAAGGATCCTCGCCGGGCTCACCTATATCCGCCACCAGGAGACCACCGTCTCCGGCCCGCAGGAACTGGCCTCCCGGCTGGACGAGGGCCGGGCGCGCGGCTGGTGCGAGGACCTTGCCGAATTCACGCCCGACGTGATCGGCTTCGCCGTCCCGATCCTCCACGGCGAACGCCGCTTCGGCCTGGCAGTGGCCGGACCGCACTACCGCATGCAGGCTCAGCGCGACCGGCTCGTGGCCAGCCTCCGATCCGCCGGCGACCGCATACGCCGCATTCTCGACGCGGCCTGAAGCGACCCGACATCGGCCGCCGGGAAGGCCGCTGCGTTCGCTCCCGCTGACGCGATGCGGACGGCGGAACGGAAATTTCTGCAAGCCGGATCGAGCGGGTTGCAGCCAGCGCGAGATAATTTAGCTAATCGTTTTTCCCGGCGAGGACTTCGAGGGCTGGAAGATCACGGAGCATGAGCCTGCCGTTGCGCCTTTCGACCAGCCCTCTTTTGGCAAGGGCGCTCATCTCGCGCGAGACCGCCTCTCTATGCGTGCTGATCTTTGCCGCCAACTCGAAGTGCGTCGGCGCCGGTTCTACGGAGACCTGGCCATTGACCGGTCCGATCTCCTCCGCCCGTCGAAGCAGTTCAAGAATCAAACGCTTGCGCACCACCAGAGTACTGAACTCGTAGACGCGCTCGGTCATGCGTCGCAGCTGGGCCGACAGATGCTCGAGCAGCAGCCAAGCGAAGGTGGGGCGATTGATCACGACGTCGCGAAAGGCAGGTCCGGGCAGTCGCGCCGCGCGCGTTGGCCCAAGCGCGACGATGCTGGCAGATCGCGCTTTCCCGTCGATGCCGGCAAGCTCGCCGAAGATTTCGCCCGGCCCTATGTCGCGGTAGGCGATCTCTCTGCCGTCCTCCGAAAACAACGTGACGCGGGCGCGTCCTTCCAGCAAGAAGAAGACATCGCGCCCGCTGTCTCCATGCGCGATGATCAGTTCGTTGGGCAGGTAGTTGCGTTCGCTCCATCGCTCGGCCAGTGCGGCGAGATCGGCGGCATCCAGTTTCGACAGAAGGGCCGGGGAAGCTGTCACGGCGATATCTCTCATCCTTGGCCCAATCTTTACCTCGCCTGGCTTCCGATCAAAAGGAAATGGTGGCCGCTATAGCGCTGGGGGCCTCGCGCCGAAGGCGACGCGGCATTTTCAAAGTTGTGCGAATTGTCACAGACGCCGACCCGGCTTCCCTACTAAGACATGGTCAGCAGGCTCAGACCTTTGGTCCTTGTTCCGGCCGGTCACGAAAAAGGGAAGTGTCGTCATGGAACTCTTGGCTCCCATTACACAGCTGGCATCGGCGTTTCGCGAATTCGTCGCACCTCATTATCGGCCGGAGCTCCACTACATGCGCGGTCCGGGGCCTGCCTACGCCCGCCGCATGCGCACACTTGAAGCACGGCTCCAAAACCTGCCGCCCAAAGAAGATCCCGCGGGGATAATCCGCGGCTGAGGTAAGGACCTGCCCTGGTGTCGCGGATCCTGGAGAAGATCACCGACACCGCCTCCAAGCCGCGTATTGCATTCATGTGGATCGGCGGGCAGCATGTTCGGCTCCCCTGAAAGCGATAACTAGCGCACGCGCAGGCCGTCGACGAAAATGTCCACGAGATGCAGGGCCCTGGGCAGCCAGCCCGGCTGATCGTGCATGTAGCACATGCCCACCAAAGCGCGCAGCAGATCTTCCGGCGTGATGTCGGCCCGGACCTCGCCCGCTGCGACGGCGCGCTCCAGCAGCAGGCCGGCGGCCTTGCTCATGCGGTCGAACGAATAGGCATAAAGGTCCGATGGGCCGTGCGCAGCCAGCGCCAGCGCCGCCAGCATGCCCTTTTTCGTCGCGACCACCTGCACATGGGCATGCGCCCAGCGGCGCAGCGCGTCGACGGGCGCGGCTTCCCCCGCCAGCTGCTCGGCAAGGTCGCCGAGGTGGTCCACCTCATGGCGATAGACGGCCTCGAACAAGGCTTCCCGCGTCGGGAAATGGCGATAGAGCGTGCCGATTCCGACACCGGCCCGCTTGGCGACAGCCTCCAGGCTGGCGTCCGGACCGCCCGCGCTGAATACGGCCGCCGCCGCCTGCAAAAGACGCTCGCGATTGCGGATCGAATCCGCCCGCGGACGCCGCGTCGCCTTCTCAAAGTTGTCCGCCATCGGATGCCTTCTACCGTCCTTTCAAAAAAATAACCGGAGGACGCCTCCGTTTCCACTTGAAAACGGAGGCACCCTCCATATAATTATCACATCGGCGCCGCGCCAGTCGGGCGTCCTTCCAGCGGGCGGCTCCATGCCGCGCCGTTCCAGTTTCTATCACAACCATAGCACTGATCGGAGCATCACATGAACTTCTCCATCAGCCTCACCGTCAATGGTGAGCGACGTGACGTCGAATTGCACGATCCACGCGTAACGCTCCTGGACCTGTTGCGCGAGCGGCTCGAACTCACCGGAACGAAGAAAGGATGCGACCGCGGCCAGTGCGGCGCCTGCACCGTCCTTGTCGATGGGCGCCGCGTCAACGCCTGCCTCGCGCTTGCCGTCAGCCATGACGGCGCGGAGATCGTCACCATCGAAGGCCTCGCCAAAAACGGCGAGCTTCATCCCGTCCAGGCTGCCTTCATCGAACATGACGGCTTCCAGTGCGGTTTCTGCACGCCCGGCCAGATCGTGAGCGCGGTCGGCCTGATCAATGAAGGTCAGACCGACGACGATCCCGAGCGCATTCGCGAGGCCATGAGCGGAAATCTCTGCCGTTGCGGCGCCTATCGCGGCATCACCGAAGCGGTGCTCGAGGCGCAGAAGAAATTGACCAACTCCGACCGGAGGAACGCAGCATGAAAAGCTTCGATTACATCCGTCCCACGACCATACCCGAAGCGGTGGCCGCGGCGGCCGAGCCAGGCTCGGCCTATCTCGCCGCCGGCACCAACCTTCTCGACCTGATGAAAGCGGGCGTTTCGCGGCCCGACCGGCTCGTCGACGTCACCCGGCTACCCGGCCTTGACGGCATCAAGCGGCTGGCCGATGGCGGCGTTCGCATCGGCGCGCTGGTGCGCAATGCCGATCTCGCCCATGATCCCTATTTCGCCAGGACCTATCCTTTCCTGGCGGAGGCGCTTCTGTCGGGAGCCTCGGCGCAGCTGCGCAATGCCGCGACCGTCGGCGGCAACCTGATGCAGCGCACGCGCTGCGGCTATTTCTACGACCTGGCGAGCGCCTGCAACCGGCGTGAGCCGGGCGCCGGCTGCGATGCGCGCGACGGCGAAAACAGGCTCCACGCCGTGCTTGGCTGGAGCGATGCCTGCATCGCCATCCATCCCTCCGATTTCTGCGTGCCGCTCGTCGCTCTCGACGCCGTCGTCGAGATCGAAGGAAGATCGGGCCGGCGCGAGATCGCCCTGGAGGACCTCCACCGCCTGCCCGGCGACGCGCCGGAGCGCGAAACGGCGCTGGAGCCCGGCGACCTGATCGTGGCGGTGCGGCTGCCCGGCACGGCCGCGGCCTTTTTCCGGCACGCACGCTATCTGAAGCTGAGGGAGCGCACCTCCTACGCCTTTGCCGTCGTTTCGGCGGCCGCCGCCTTCGACTTCCAAGGCGACACGATCCGGCAGGCGCGGCTCTCGCTCGGCGGGGTCGGGCCGAGGCCGTGGCGCGCCCGCGAAGCCGAGGCGGTCCTGGCCGGCGCCAGTCCCGAAGAGGCCGCCTTCCGCGCCGCAGCCGAGATCGCGCTCGCGGATGCAAGGCCCTCCGGCGACAATGCCTTCAAGATCGAGCTTGCCAAACGCATCGTCGTGCGGGCGCTGACCGCCGCGGCGGCGGGAACCCCGGGGCGGATACCCGCCCTGCCCGCCTCTCCCTTCTCCTCCGTTCCCGGAGTCCATCATCATGCCTGACATTACTCCAATCCTCGGCTCCACCCATCTGCGGCATGGTTCGAATACCGGCCAGCCGCTCACTCGCGGCGACGGCCTGCTGAAAGTCACCGGCAGCGCCCGCTATGCCGCCGACAACCATCCCGCCGGCATGCTCTACGCCGTGACGGCCGTCGCCGGCATCGCGCGCGGGCGCGTCGCCTTCCTGGATATCGAAGCGGCGAAGGCCCATCCCGGCGTCGTCGAGGTCATGACATCGGCCAATCGTCCGCTCCTGGCCGCGGATCCCGACGCCAAGACCAATCCCTTCATGTTCCGGCTCGACCTGCTGCAGAGCGACCGCGTGCGCTATGCCAACCAGCCGATCGCCGTCGTCATCGCCGACAGCCTCGAAGCGGCGACGGAGGGTGCCGCCCTGCTCGCGCCGCGCTACGAGGCCGAACCGGCCCGGATCGGCCTCGATGCCGCCGAGGGGTTCGTTCCGAACGCCGTGAGGCTGGTCAGCCCGCCGAACGAGCATGTCGGCGATGTCGAGGCGGGCCTCGCTTCGGCCTCCGCCACGATCGACGCGACTTATGAGACACCGGCGCAGTATCACAACGCGATGGAGCCCCATGCCATCGTCGCGTCGTGGGACGGCGACAGGCTGTCGATCGACACGCCCAGCCAGGGAATCGCCATCGCGCAGCATCGTGTCGCCGAGCTCTTCGGCCTGCCGCCCGAGAACGTCCATATCCGCAGCCCGTTCCTCGGCGGCGGCTTCGGCTCGAAAGGCCTGCTCTCCGGACCGCAGGTGCTCGGCATCCTGGCCGCCAGACTGGTCGGCAAACCGGTCAAGCTCGTGCTTCGGCGCGACCAGATGTATGGTCCGGTCGGCCATCGCTCGCCCACCCGCCAGCGGCTTCGTCTCGGCATGGATCGCGAAGGCCGGCTGACGGCACTCGACCATCACGTCACGACGGCGACCAGCACCTTCGACGATTTCATCGAACCGGCCGGCGCGGCTTCGCACACCCTCTATGCCAGCCCGGCGATCGCGACGTCGCATCTTGGGGTGCGCAACGACATCGGCACGCCGCTCTTCATGCGCGCGCCGGGCGAGGCGTCGGGGTCGGCTGCACTGGAAAGCGCGATCGACGAGGCCGCCTGGGCCTGCGGCATGGACCCGCTGGAATTCCGGCTCCGAAACTATGCCGAAGTCGAGCCGATCTCCGGCAAGCCCTTCTCCTCGAAGGCGCTGCGCGAATGCTATTCCGAGGGGGCGTCCAGCTTCGGCTGGTCCGCGCGGCCGCTCCAGCCCCGGCACATGCTGGACGAGGACGGTTTTCTCGTCGGCTGGGGCGTGGGTACGGCCACCTTCCCCGCCATCATGTTCCAGGCCGAGGCGCGCGCCGTGCTGCGCGGAGACGGCACCGGCCTGGTTGAGACGAGCGCTGCCGACATGGGCCAGGGCGCCTGGACCGCGCTGGCCCAGCTCGCCGCCGACAGCCTCGGCCTCGACATCGCCAGGGTCGAATTCCGGGCGGGCTCGTCCGACCTGCCCGATGCGGGAATTGCCGGCGGCTCCGGTCATACCGCGACAGCCGGCACGGCGATCCACAATGCCGGCGGCGATGTGATATCCCGGCTGGCGGAGCTTGCCACCGGCGACGAGCGCTCTCCCCTCTTCGGCGCGGGCAATGCCGGCGTGATCGCCCGCGCCGGCAGGCTCCATCGCCGCGACGACGAAAGCCGCAGCGAGGCCTATGCCGACATTCTGGCACGCGCGGGGCTTGCCGAGATCGAAGGCAACGGGACGAGCGCGACCGACCAGGCCGCGCGAGAGGCTCTTGCCATGCATGCGCATGGCGCGGTGTTCGCCGAGGTCAAGGTCGACCCTGATCTCGGTCAGGTCAGGGTGACGCGTCTTGTCGGCGCCTTCGCGGCGGGCCGGGTCGTCAACCCGCGGCTGGTGCGCAGCCAATATTATGGCGGCATGATCTGGGGCGTGTCCTTCGCGCTGCACGAGCACGCGATCACCGACAAGCGTTCGGGTCGCGTGATGAATGCGGATCTGGCCGAGTACCACATCCCGGTGAATGCGGACGTGCCCTCGCTCAAAGCCCTGCTGATCGAGGAGCGCGACCCCCATGTAAACCCGCTGGGCATCAAGGGCGTCGGCGAAATCGGCATCACCGGAACGGTCGGCGCGATCGCGAATGCTGTCTGGCACGCCACCGGTATACGTGTTCGACGCTTCCCCATCGCCATCGAGGATCTCGGAGCCCTTCACGCAGCGTGACCTCGCCGCGAGCTGCCAGCACCGCCGCGCTTCGGGAAGAGCGCGCGGCGGGGCGACCAACTGGTCCTCTGCACAGAAGGAATGGTAGGTTGGTTAGGAGGCATGGGCATCTCCGTGGTGCCTCCTTCGAGGCTCGCTTCGCTCGCACCTCAGGATGAGGATGGTCGGCGCTTTGGCCCTCCTCCTGAGGCGCCCGCGAAGCGGGCCTTGAAGGACGCCTGGGAGAGAGGGCCGTTTGATGTCGTGGAAGCTGGATGAGAACGTGAAAACATCTGCCGGCGTCGTCGCGGCGGGTTGCGTTGGTGGTGGGCCGGCACTCGTGCTGGCTCATGGCTGGCCATGGTCCTCGTTCTCGTGGCATCGCGTCATTCCGGAACTTGCGACGCGGTATCGTGTCCATTGGTACGACATGCCGGGATATGGTCGATCCGAAAAGAGCGCCGAACAGCGCACATCGCTCGATGTGCAGGGAAAAGTGTTCGCGGAAATGCTTGCGCATTGGCGCCTCGATCGGCCCACGGTCGTTGCCCACGACTTCGGCGGAGCGACGACGCTGCGAGCCCATTTGCTGCACCGTTGCGATTTCGATCGATATGTCCTGATGAATGTCGTCGCGATGCGTCCCTGGGGATCGGAATTCTTCGACCATGTCGGCCGTCATGTGGAGGCCTTTCAGGGCCTACCGCCGCATATCCACAAAGCGGTTGTCGAAGCCTACATCAAGGGCGCGGTCGCCGGCGAAATCGCCCCCGGGGATTTCGAGAAACTTGTCGAGCCGTGGCTTTCCGAAGAGGGGCAAGGAAGCTTCTATCGGCAATTCGCCCAGGCTGATGAAAGATACACCGCCGAAATCGAGCCGATGTTCGGGGACGTTCGATGCCCCGTGAAGATAATCTGGGGCAAGGATGATCCATGGATCCCGCTGGAGCGTGGCAAGGCACTTCATGCGCTCATCCCACAGGCATTGTTCGAAGAACTGCCCGGCATAGGTCATCTTCCCCAGCTCGAAGCTCCGGACATCGTCCTGGAGCAGCTGAACGCATTTTTGTCACGCTAAGGCAAAGACCGGCGGGGGATCGAAGGTCAACGAATGCCGGCAAACTGCCGTATCCAATCGCCTTCTCGCAAAGCGAAATTGGCGCTTCGGACATATTTGCCATTCGCAAGCAAAATTTAACCATATTTGTCCATCTTTTCTCGATCACTTGTTCAAGAAGGGGACAATCCGGAAGTCGCGCATCTGCGGTCGCTCGCCGACCCGAGGGCTGTTGCGGGAACTGCCGGCTTGATACGTTTTTGTGAGTAGCCTCGTTCGTGCACAGTCTTTGCACCGTTTGGTGCGCCCACTGCTGATTGCTGCCTTTGGTACCGCCTTTGCCGGCGTGGCGGTGTGGTCCGCAGCCGGCATGGTCGCGATGGGTAGTTCCTTCGCTCCCGACTCAGCTCCGGCCCAGCCGGAACTCTACTTCGTCAAGAGGACGCCGGCGCTGCCGGCGGATCAGCATTCGGGCAAGGCGCCGAGGCTGCTTGCCGCGGCAACGGCGCGGCCCGTTATGGCCGCGGTCGCTGCCGGCGGTCGTGGCAAATCCGACCGCCTTCCCGACACGGCGGAAAGGCCCGACGCAGGCAGCAATGCCGCGCGCTTCGACGCTGTCGTGAAGCAAGCCGAACTGACATCGGAGAAACTGGCGCGCCTTTTTGATCGCGCCGGCTCCGCCAAGACGCATCGCTCCGCCGCGAAGGCCAGCGCCCCGACACCCGAACGCTTCGCGCCACCGGCCCCCAACCGATCGCCAACGCTGCTCGCCTATGCCGATCCTTCTCCAAACGGAGCCGGCGCGGCCTTGTCCGCCCTGTTGACGCCGCCCCTGGAGGACGAGGATCTCGACCCTTCGGAGGAAGCGGACGAGGCTCTCGCCCTGCCCCTGCCCGATTTTGAGGCCACGCCTTCCGACGCGCCCCTTCCGCAGCTTCGCCCGCGCAGCGATTATACTCGCAGGCCCGCCGCGGAGGAGACGGGGAAACCGGAAGCACGCCAAGCCGAAAGGCCGGCCGAAGAGGACGGACCAGGGAAGGCCGGCGAACGCGAAAAGCCGAAGCGGCAGAAGCTCGCCTATGCGCGTCCGGACGACCCATCCAATGCAAGCGGCGGCCTCGGCCGGACGCTCCGCAACCTGTTCGGCGGCGGAGCCAGGGCCGGAAACGGCGTCGCCGTCTACGACATCAGCGCGGCGCGGGTCTACATGCCCGACGGCAGCGTGCTCGAGGCTCATTCCGGCATCGGCAAGATGGCCGACGATCCGCGCTACGTACACGTCAAGATGAACGGGCCGACCCCGCCCCACACCTATAACCTCAGGATGCGCGAAAAACGCTTCCATGGCGTTGAGGCGATCCGCATGCTGCCCGTCGACGGCAAGAACAAGCACGGCCGCGACGGCTTTCTCACCCACAGCTACCTGCTGCGCGGCGGCCGCGCGGAATCGCATGGCTGCGTCGCCTTCAAGAACTACGACCGGTTCCTCAACGCGTTCAAGCAGGGCAAGGTCAAGCAGCTCGTCGTGGTGCCGAGCGGCGGCCGGGCCACCATGCTCGCCTCCAACGGCAAGAGCATCTGAGCGAGGGGGACGAAGGCCTGCTTCCGCACAAGCAGCCCTGTCACTCCTGGGGTGCGTCCTTCGAGGCTCGCTCCGCTCGCGCCTCAGGATGAGGACCGGCGTGCCATTTTATCGATTTGATCCGTAGGTGCTTCGAGGCCCTTCGCGGGATTTCAGGATGAGAACCTTAGCGCTGACTGCCCTCATCCTGAGGTGCGAGCGGAGCGAGCCTCGAAGGACGCACCGCCCATCCGCTGGCACATGGTCGAGGGCCGAACCTCGTCGCTCCCCTGCATTCGCCCCGCAACTGCCTTCGCCCGTCCTTGACAAGGTTCCGACACATATTTAACGTTCTCGTTAAATACAAACGTCACGCCATGAACACCGATCCGCTCAGCATCCAGTTCGCTGCCCTTGCCGACCCCACGCGCCGCGCGATCCTTGCCCGGTTGAGCGAAGAAGGGGAGACGTCGGTGAACGATCTCGCGGCGCCGTTCGCGATGAGCCTGCCGGCAATCTCGCGGCACTTGAAGGTTCTGGAGAATGCCGGCTTCGTCAGCCGCAGCCGCGCAGCGCAATGGCGGCCGGCCAAGTTCGAACCGCTGGCCATGAAAGGGATCGCCGACTGGATCGATCATTATCGTCGCTTCTGGGAATCGAGCTTCGACCGCCTGGACGGATTTCTGAAGAGGATTCAATCGCGGGACGACGATGCCTCCCACCACTGACAGGGTTGCGCCGCACGAACTGAAACTGCGCCGCATCTTCGACGCGCCGCGGGAGCTGGTCTGGCAGGCCTGGACCCGGCCCGAAATGCTGATCGCATGGTTCGGGTCGCCCGAGTGGCCTGCCGTCGAAACGGAGCAGGACCTGCGCCCGGGCGGCGTCTGGCGCGCCTGCCTGCGCTCGCCGACCGAGGGTCGCCTGCTCTGGCAGGGCGGCGTTTATCACGAGGTGGTTCCGCCCGAGCGCCTGGTGTTCAGCTTCAAATGGGAGAGCGACGACCACGAGGACGGCACGCCCGTCGAGACGCAAGTCACCGTGCTCCTCACCGAGACGCCGGATGGACGGACACAGATGGATTTCACGCAGCGGGGATTGAAGTCCGAGCAAAGCCTGGCGGGACACCGCCATGGCTGGACGGGCACCTTCGGTCGGCTCGACCAATGGCTGCGTATCCATACCGACAATCAATGAGATTGACCGTTGGAGCGCGCGACCGCGCGCCGCGCCTGCTGGCGCGATATCACAGGAGGACGGCATGAATGCACAAACCATGATTTGGACAGGTCGGGTCCTTACCGGTCTTTTCGCCCTGTTCATGCTCGGCGCGTCCATCGCGCCCAAGTTGCTTCATATGCCCGTGGCGGAACAGACGATGGCCGAACTCGGCTGGCCCTCCGGCTTTGCCTTCTTCATCGGCGTCATCGAACTCGCCTGCCTCGTGCTCTACCTGATCCCCCGCACCAGCGTGCTTGGCGCCGTGCTGATGATGGGGCTGCTGGGCGGCGCGATGGCGACGCAGATCCGGGCGGGCAGCCCGCTCTTCAGCCACATCCTTTTCAGCCTCTATCTCGGCCTGTTCATGTGGGGCGGGCTCTGGCTCCGCGACCGGCGCCTCAGGGCGCTGTTCCCATTTGCGCGAGAGGCTTCGGGCGCCGCCGATCCGGAAACAGCCTTGCAGCCCGCCGGTCGGTAGGATCGGCAACAGCCTGTCCGTTCGCCGCGAGCGACTGCAGGCAACAAACCTCGATCAAGGAGACGAGCATGCCCAACATGATCTTCGTGAATCTGCCGGTGAAGGATCTCGCCGCCTCCATCCGCTTTTACGAGGCGATCGGCTGCCGGAAGAACGAGCAATTCAGCGACGAGAAAGCGGCCTCGATGGTCTGGTCGGATACGATCACCTTCCAGCTCCTGACGCGGGATTATTTCGCCACCTTCACGTCGAAGCAGATCCCAGACGCCCATGCGACTTGCCAGGTGCTTCTCTGCGTATCTCGCGACAGCCGCGAGGAGGTGGATTCGCTCGCCGACACCGCGGGGAAAGCCGGCGGCAAGGCCGACATCCGCGAGCCGATGGACATGGGCTTCATGTACAATCGAGCGATCGAGGATCCGGACGGGCATGTGTTCGAGCTCGCATGGATGGATCCCCAGGCCGTCATGGCGGACGGCGACGGGGTCTGATGCGGCCGGGCCTACCAGCGACATAAGGGACTGACCGTTCGGGCCAGCCCCTCATCTGCTTGCCGGCATCTTCTTTCAGGCCGGCATCTTCTTTCAGTAAAACGGGGAGAAGGAAGAAGTCGTCTTCGCTTTCGCCAATCACTCGCATTGGCGACTGGCGAAACCCAAGCGGCCATCGTCTCTCTCCCCGCGCATTCCGCGGGGAGAGATGTCCGGCAGGACAGTGAGGGGCAACTCACGACCTGTCAAAGATCAAGACCAGCAAGAAGCTCGGACCTGCCCCACCTTCTCCTCGGGCCCGCGCCGCGAGCAGCCCGCCTGCCGTGGAATGAAGCGCCGCCGAAACAAATGAAACACTCCGGCAGTGCTCGAGACAAACGCCGGAAACGAAAGCGGCGTATGACGGTAGCGCCGCTGAAGCGGCCGATTCAACCGGCGAAACGCAAATCACCACGGCCCTGGACAGAACTCAGTTGGCCGGGGCACTGACGCGTCTTGCCCAAACCCGAGGGCGAAAAATGCAGAAAGTCATGACTTCGCACGACTTTCCCGAACGGCTCCGCGCGAGCCTCATCGGCCAGGATCATCCGGCCTACGAAGAAGCACGCACGCTCTACAACGCCACGATCGACAAGCGGCCGCGCTGGATCGTGCCATGCGCCGATGTCGCCGACGTCGTCGCGACCGTCAACCACGCCCGGGAGAAGCATCTGCTTCTTGCCGTTCGCGGCGGCGGCCACAGCGGCCCGGGCTTCGGCAGTTGCGACGGCGGCATGGTCATCGACATGTCGCCGATGAAACGGGTCGATGTCGATCCCGCGACGCGCACGGTCCGCGTCGAGGCCGGCTGTACGCAAAGCGACGTCGACCGCGCCACCGGCATTCACGGGCTGGCGGTGCCGGCAGGCCTCGTCTCGACCACCGGCATCGCCGGACTGACGCTCGGGGGCGGCACTGGGCATCTCACGCGCAAACACGGCCTCACCATCGACAATCTGCTTGCGGTCGAAATCGTGCTGGCCGACGGCAGCGTCGTGACAGCAAGCGAAGACGAACATCCCGAGCTGTTCTGGGCGCTGCGCGGCGGCGGCGGCAACTTCGGCGTGGTGACGCGCTTCACGTTCCAGGCGCACCCGGCGAAAGACGTCTATGCCGGGCCGATTTTCTACGACATCGCGCATGCCCCGGCGGTCATGCGCTGGTACCGCGACTTCCTGCCCGGAGCGCCGCGGGAGCTCGGCATGTTCTTCGGCATCAAGACGGTTCCCTCCTGCGATCCTTTCCCGCGCGAGATCTGGGGACGGCGCATCTGCGCACTGATCAGTTGCTACAACGGTCCGGAGGAGGAGGGAATTCGGGCGATGAAGCCCGCGCGGAACGCGCTTCCCGAGCCGCTGATGGACGGCATGATGCAGATGCCCTTCGTGGATCTGCAGGCGCTGTTCGATCCGCTGCTGCCGAAGGGGCTGCAATGGTACTGGAAGGGCGACTATGTCGACGAGCTCTCCGATGCGGCGATCGCCGCCCATGCCGAGCATGGTTCGAAGAGCCCGAGCGAGCTCTCGCTGATGCATCTCTACCCCATCGACGGTGCAGCACAGGACGTGGCTGCCGATGCCACCGCCTGGGGCGCGCGGCGCGCGCGCTGGTCCATGGTCATTGCCGGCATTGACCCCGACCCGGGCAAAGTGCCGGAGCTCAAGCGCTGGGCAAGCGACTATTGGTCCGCGGTGCACAGGCACAATCCCCATGGCGGCGCCTACATCAACTTTATGATGGACGACGAAGGCGAAGCCCGCCTGCGTGCCGCCTTCGGCGCCAACTATGAACGACTCGCCGCGGCCAAGCGCAGATACGACCCGGAGAACCTCTTCCGGGTCAACCACAACATCCGGCCGTGAGCCGCAGCCTGTCCCGGTCAAGGGCTATGGGATGCACACTGTCCTGCATCGTTGCCTGATGGCCGATCTGTGCAGGTGAGTGTAGCGCGTGCGACAGGTCCCCCTCTCCGTCTCGGCTTCGCCGAGCCACCTCTCCCCACACTTTGTGGGGAAGAGGAAAGGCGCCGAGCGTGCGGCCGGCGATTCCTCTCCCCTGCGCCTAGCGCGGGGGAGAGGTGGCTCGGCGAAGCCGAGACGGAGAGGGGGACCTGCAATGAGGAATGACATTCCAGATGTGCGAATGTTGTAGGGGAAGGTGGGCAGGCTGCGGCACGCCAGCACCGGCTCTGAGGGAGCGCCGTATCGAGGTGACCACACATGACAGCGACAAATCTTTCGGCCCGATCTGACGAGGCGCCTATCATGGACATGGAGGTCGCGGAAATCGCCCGGCGTTCCGCGGAGGCGAACGCAGCTCTCATGCGCGGAGACGTCGGCACATATCGTGCTTTGATCCCGCACACGGACGACTTCATGCTGATGTCTCCCTTCGGCGGTACGCCCACGCGCCATGTGGAGATGACGGACGAACGATGGGAGGCTGTAGGGCGCTTCTTCAGGAATGGCACGTTCGAACAGGAAGTGGTGCAGTCCTACGCCACCGCCGACATGGTGGTCCTCGCGGTCGTGGAACGGTGCCACGTCGAGGTCGGCGGCCTGCCTGCCCAGGACTGGTCGCTGCGGGTCACCCTGGTCTATCGCCGTGAAGGGTCCGAATGGCGGCTGGCGCATCGGCACGCCGACCCGCTTGCCGGGGGCATCACCCTGGAACAGGCGGCCACGATCGCCCGGGCCTGATCGAGCCATCGCCGGGCAGATATCATTCCACTGCGGCGTTGGCCGTGAAAGTATAGCCGACGCCGTAGACGACCTTGATCGGCGCCGCCAGTTTTGAATGCTGTTCGATCTTGCGGCGCAGGCGGCTGACCACAGCGTCGAGGTGCCGGTTGCCGAAGCTGGACCGGGGGCGCATCAGAATTTCCATCAGCTGCTCGCGCTCACAGACTTCGCCGCTGCGCTTGCACAACACGGTCATGAAGGCGAACTCGGTCGCCGTGAGCTTGAGCGCATGCTGATTTGGGGCAACCAGTTGCCAGCTCGTGCTGTCGAGCACCCAACGCTCGTCGCCACCCTCGCCGGGGTCAGGCGCCTGGCCGGTACGGCGCAACAGGCTGCGGATCGCGGCTTCGACCTCGCGTAATGTGCTGTCCTTGACGAGATAGATGTCGGCGCCACTATCGAAGCCTCGGATGCGGTCGTGACTGTCGCCGAGTGCCGTCAGCATGATGATACCACAGGGATGAGTCCCGCGAATTTCGGCGGCCAGATCGAATCCGTTCCCGTCCGGCAATCCGACATCGAGGATGACGACCGCGGGTGCGTCGGCATCGGCAAGCGCTTCGCGCATCTCGCGCGCCGTCCCAACTGCCGTGGTCGTAAAGCCGCTCAATGTGAGGAAATCCGTCAAATCCCTGCGTAGCCGGGGTTCGTCCTCGACAATCATAATATGCGTCACGCCACCATCTCCTCTGCCAGGACGGCATCAGGCGCCTCGCTCGACAGAGACAGGCTCACCACAGCTGTCGTGCCCCCGGCATCATTGGGAAGCAGCTGCACCGTGCCGCCGTGATAGGCCAGAAGCTTTCTCGCGGAGTAGAGGCCAAGGCCGGTGCCCGCAATGGCCTTGGCATTGGATGCTCGAAAGAAGCGGCGTCCGATTTTGCTTCGTTCGGCATCGGGGATGCCCATGCCGCTATCGCGAACCTCGATCACGACGGATCCGAGCTTCTTCCTGGCATCTATGCGGATCGGTTGGTTCTCCAGCGAATATTTGAGAGCGTTGTCGATCAGATTGATGATGACGGTAGCCAGCATGTCCGGGTCGGCGTGCAAGGACACGGTTTCGTCCTCCACGAGGAAATGCAGGCGATCACCACGTGCCGTCATTTCGAAATGCAGCCGCACGTCCCCCATGAGGGTGCCGAGTTGCACCGGTTCGGGCTGGAAACCGTTCTCCCGGTCGTCAGCCATGAAGCGATCGATGAGGGAGAAGAGGCGATTGAGCGCCTCGTTTATGCCGGCGAGCCGTTCGCGCGTCTCTTCGGGCGACCTGTCGCCGGTGAGGCCTATCATCTCCACCGCGTTTCGGATCACAGCAAGCGGCGTACGGAATTCGTGGCTGACGACGCGCATGAAATCGGTCTGTTCCTCTCGCAGTGCGCGCTCCGCCTCGAGGCTCGTATTCAGCCTGGTTTCCAGCCATCGCCTTTCCTCCACCTCCCGCAGCAGAGCCTCGTTCTTGGCACGCAGATCGGCTGACAGCCGCGAACTGACCATGAAGAGCAGGCAGGCGAACAGCGCGACCAGAAATAATGTGCCTTGCAGCAGATACCAGGCGTTGCGGTCGGCGAGAACCGGGGCGCTCTGGAAACCTGCGGGCAGGCGGATCTCGATGATGCTTTGCAGGATGCTGGCCGCCATGTACTCGACAAGGATTGTGATCGTGATCCAGCGCAGGAGCGATGGCTGCGTTCTGTCCCGCATGAGCCCCAGGCACATCACCGACATCATGACAACGGTGAAGAAGGTCGATGAGTGGATACGGATCGCGATGTCGCCCGGATCGGCTGCAACTGCGACGCTCCAGACGACCACCTGGAAAATCAGCAGCGAAACACCGACCCAGCTATAGCGCGGCTGACCCAGGAAGCGGGCAAGCCCCTCGGCCAGCAGCACGAGACCGAGCTTGATGATGGTATTGTGGAGCACGATGGCCGACGCAGCAGGCTCTGCACCGCGCAGGAGCATCAGCAATAGACCTGCCGCAATGGCGATGAAGCCGGCGGCAAGAAATTTCAACTCGTAAAGATGACGCCATGCCCGCCAGACAAACGTCCACGCCACGGCCTGCAAGCTCGCAATCGCCAGCGTGACGACCAGGACCGTCTTGAGATCAAGCATCCTCCCACGACTGCATGAAGTCCCCCTGCCGCATTCATTCCTTAGGCAGCCGAAATTCGCAAGGATCGGAGAGGCAAGCAAGCCGGATCGATCGATGCAAGAATTGATCAGAATTCATCAGAATTGATCGGTGGAACTCCCGGACATCTCGCCGCTAAGTTGAGATCGATGCGGTGTGCCTTTACCCCGCGGCCGCGCACACCGGCCGCGGGGTAAAGGATCGGAGAGGGCAAGCTAAGGGATGCCTGCAGGGGAGGCGTCGCTTGGATGTGCATGCAACGTCGTCCACCGCATGGAAAAGCGGCCGGCCATACCCATGGGCTCGGCCATATCATGCGGGGAGCCAATGCCAGCCGATTCCGTCCGTACGCTGCGCCCGACCGCGCGCCTGCTTGCGCTTCTTTGCTCCACGGCCCTGGCCGGGTCGATGATGTCGGTGGCGGCTCCGTCGATCTCTGCCCATGCGGCTCAGCTCTACGGAGCCACCGGCGGTCAGGGCGAAGGCAACGGTGGCGCTGGCGGCAATGCGGGTCTCCCGGGTAGTGACGGGACAGGGCCGGACGCCGGCAGCGGCGGGAGCGCTGGAACGGCAGCCATCCCCAACGGCGGCGACGGTTTGTCCCCTGGCGGACCCAGCGGCGGCGGCGGTGGTGGCTACAGCCATGAGGTTTCAGGCGACGTTACAACAGATTACTCGGGCGGCAACGGCGGCAATGGCGGTTACACTCCCGCGACCGGCAATGGCGGCGGCGGCGCCGGGGGTGATGGCGTGCGCAATATGGAGGCCGCCCCGGATATCGACGTGACTGCCGCTCTTATGGGCGGCAATGGCGGCACTGGCGACTCCAGCTCCAGCTATCCCCTCGGCGGCGGTGGCGGCGGTGGCGCTGGCCTTGTCCTTGTGAACAACGGGATCGTCGAGATTCAGAATCCGGCAACTGTCGGCGGCGGCAATGGCGGCAATAGCGGCGGTGGCGGCCTCTCCTTCGGAGGCGGAGGCGGCGCGGGCGTCATTCTGAACGCCGGCGGCACCCTGACCAATCGTGGCGTGATCACTGGTGGCACGGGCGGCGCTTCCGCCGTCGGCGGCGCGGGCATCGTGTTGGGAGACACTGGCACCGTCACCAACGACGGCAGTATCACCGGCGGTAAGGGCGGATTTTCCAACGCCGGCGGCGCGGCAATCGAATTCAGGAACGGAGGTTCGGTCCTCAACACCGGCACGATCATCGGTGGCGAAGGTAATTCCGGCTCTGGCAATCTGCTTGGAGCAGCCGGGGGGATCGGCAGCGGAGGGGCATCCGGCTTCGTTTCCGGTGTCTCCACGAGGGGGAATGGAGGCGCCGGTATCGTCGGGGCCGATCTTAGCGTGATGAATGGCGGGACAATTGCCGGCGGCATCAGTTCTTATCATGGCCAGGCCAACGCCATCACCTTCACTGGCGGCAACAACACGCTGTTCCTGCGAAACGGGTCCACCATCACCGGCAATGTGGTGGTGGAGAGCGGCGCCACTGGTGCGTTGGTGTTGGGCGATTACGACGACCCCACGACCGCTTTCGACGTTTCGAAGATCGTGGACACCGCCACAGGCGGTTCGAACGAGTTCGTCGGCTTCTCATCTTTCCAAAAACTCGGTCCGAACTCCGTGAGGTTGACGGGCACCGGCACGCAGGATTGGGCGATCAACGAAGGTACCCTGGTCGGCGACACCGATAGCTTGGGCGGCGACCTTACCTTTGCGACGGGCACCGGCACGCGCGGCGTCGTTTTCGATCAGGGATATGACAGCGTTTATGCCGGCACCATTTCCGGGTCGGGCGGTTTCACAAAGATGGGCGCAGGCACGCTGAGGTTGACCGGTGACCTCTCCGCTTTCTCGGCAGACAGGGTAGAGGTTCAGGGCGGGATGCTCGACATTGTCACCGGGCTCCTAACCGGAACGGCAGTGATCGATTCGAGCGGCCCTGGTTTGAATGCGACCGCAAGAGCGGCAGGTTCCGCGACCTGGACGCTTACCAGTGCTATCACCGTGGGCTCCAACAGCGACGGGCGGCTGACCGTCGAAAACGGCGGCAAGGTTGTTAGTGGAGGCGCGGCCATAGGAGCTGGTGCCAACAGCAACGGCGCCGTAACCGTCACCGGAGAAAATTCGGTCTGGGAAAGCAGCGTTCTGACCTATATTGGTTTTGAGGGCGTTGGATCGCTTGTCATTGAAGATGGCGGTAGCGTTGTCACGACCGGAATCGCGGGGATTGGCGCATCGTCCGATTCGAGCGGAACGGTTCGTGTCTCGGGCGGTGGCTCTGCGTGGACCACCGCGATGCTTGGCATCGGCGGCCAGGGAAATGGCACGCTCACCGTAGCCAATGGCGGACGGATTTCGGTGACCGGAGCCACATTTGGCCTGGCGTTCGATGTGGCGTCATCTGGAACACTCAACATCGGCGCGGCAAGCGGCGAGACGGCGCAAGCGGCCGGCGCGGTCGACGCGGCCTCGCTTACGTTCGGCCCCGGCACCGGCACGTTGGTCTTCAATCACACCGGAAACCCCGATGGATCCGACCTGGTTTTCAGTTCCTCTCTGAGCGGCTCGGGAACAATCCTGCAGGAGAACGGCACGACATCGCTGACCGGCGATAATTCCGGCTTTACCGGCACAACGACCGTTTCCGGCGGTACGCTGCTGGTCAACGATACGCTCGGCTCTGCCGCGGCAACGCTGGCAGTTGTCGCCGGCGGCACGCTTGGCGGCTCGGGCATCATCGGGGGCAATGCCACGGTGGACGGCACATTGTCGGCCGGCAATTCGCCTGGCACGCTGACCGTCAACGGCAACCTGACCCTGAATGGCAGCTCCACTTCCGTCTTCGAACTCAACACTGCCGGGATTGTCGGCGGCGCGGGTGCGGGCGGCAACGATCTCGTCAAGGTCGGCGGCAATCTTTCGCTCGGCGGCACGCTCGATGCGCGGGTGGCGTCCGCCGGCTATTACCGGCTGTTCGAATATGACGGCACGCTTTCCGCCGCCTTCGCCGGCGGCACCGTCACCGGCACTGGCGGTTTCACGCCGGTCGCGCCCAATGATCCCGACCTGCGCTATGACGTTCCCGGTCAGGTGAACCTCTCGGTTCTGGGGACCGGGCAGACCATGCAGTTCTGGGACGGCGGGGACACGACCGGCAACGGCACGGTGGATGGCGGCGCGGGGACATGGGCTCGCTTCGGAACCAATTGGACCGACAGCACGGGCGGCACCAATGGCGGCTGGGGCGGCTCGGTCGGCGTCTTCGCGGGTGCTGCCGGTGCGGTAACGGTCGATGGCACGCAGCATTTCGACACGCTGCAGTTCAAGACCGATGGCTACACATTGACGGGCGGCACGCTCGCGCTTTCGCCGGCAAGCGGGACGGCCGGTACGTTCAACATCGACAACGGAGTCTCCACGACAGTCGGTTCGATCATCGCCGACGGTGCCGGCAACGGCTTGAAGAAAACCGGCGGCGGCACGTTGGTTCTGACCGGCGCCAACACCTATAGCGGTGGCACACAGCTTTTGGGCGGCACCCTCTCCGTCTCCTCCGACGCGAATCTCGGTGCTGGCGGCGGGCTCGCCTTCGACGGCGGCAGATTGCAGAGCACGGCCGCCTTCGGCATGGCTCGCGACATCACGCTCGGCGCCGGTGGTGGCACGTTGCAAACCGACGCCGACCTCACGCTGACTGGCCTGATCTCCGGCGCCGGCGCGCTCACCAAGGACGGCCGCGGCACGCTGACCCTTTCGGGCACGAATACATATGAGGGCGGCACGACGATCCGATACGGCAATGTGATCGCTACATCCGACGGAGCGCTAGGCAGCGGCGCGGTCGTCATAGACGGCCGTTCCGGATATACCAGGCTCATATTCGAGGGGGCTAGCGCGGGGAACCTTGCCCTGACGGTCAAGGACGGCTGGCTGGGATTCGAGAACGGAGCCAGCGCCGGGAACGCCACGATCCACAATGAGACCAGCTACGACAGCGTCGTCTTCTTCGGTAACGCGACCGCAGGCTCGGCAAACATATTCAACGGGAGCGGGGGCGTTGCGTTCTATGGAACGGCCGATGCGGGCAACGCGACAATCGTCAACGGCGCTCAAGGCTACACCTTCTTCACGGGCAGCAGCACGGCGGATCGTGCGACGATCGCCAGCGATGCTGGTGGCCGGGTCGATATTTCCACCCTCGCAGCCAGCGGCATCAGCATTGGTTCACTGTCAGGCGATGGAACGGTGTCGCTCGGCGCTAAGGCGCTGACACTCGGCGGCCTTGGGAAGAATGACACGATCGGCGGAGCGATCGAGGATGGCGGCTTCGCCGGAGGCGTCGGCGGTTCGCTTATCAAGACCGGTGCCGGCACGCTGACACTAAATGGTGTCAACACATACACCGGGCTGACGACGGTCGCGGACGGCAAGCTCATTGTCGGGGACGACGGCCATGCCGATGCCGCGCTTGCCGGCGCCGTCAACGTCAATGCCGGCGGCACGCTGGGCGGCATCGGCACGGTGGGCACGACCACGATTGCGCGCGGCGCCACGATTGCGCCGGGTAACTCGATCGGTACGCTCAGGGTTGACGGCGACATCACCTTTGCAGCCGGGTCGAACTACAAGGCCGAGATCGCCCCTTCGCTCGACGGCGACCTGATCGATGCCAGCGGCAGGGCGACGATCGATGGCGGTACCGTCCATGCGGTCAAGGCGGGCGGCGTCTATACGCCCGGCAGCCGCTGGACGATCGTCGGCGCGGATGGCGGGGTTACCGGCACCTTCGACGAGCTTGCCCAGGACATGCCCTTCGTCGATCTGGCGCTCGGCTATGACACCAATCATGTCTACATCGACGCCACCCGCAACGCGGTAGCGTTCTGCGACGTCGCAGCGACGTCCAACCAGTGCTCGACCGGTAACGGTCTGGAGACCACCGGTGTCGGCAATCCGGCCTATGACGCGGTTGCGGCACTCCCCGACGAAGACAGCGCCCGCCGGGCACTGGATGGCTTGTCGGGCGAGATCCACGCCTCGGCCCAATCGGCGCTGATCGAGGACAGCGCGCATGTCCGCGATGCTGCCACCGCTCGCATCAGAGCCGCCTTTGAAGGGGTCGGCACGGTGTCGCTGCCGGTCATGGCCTACGGCCCGGATGGGGCGGAAATCGCACCCGCTGCGACCGACCGCCTCGCCGCCTGGGGCCAGGCTTTCGGCAGCTGGGGCTCCTTCGACAGCGACGGCGACGCCGCGAAACTCGATCACGATACCGGCGGCTTGCTGCTGGGCATGGATGGGTTCGTGACGGAGAACTGGCGGCTCGGTCTGATCGCCGGCTACTCCCATTCCAGCTTCGATGTCAGCGACCGGACATCCTCCGGCTCGAGCGACAACTCTCATCTCGGCCTTTACGCCGGCACGCGATGGGGCAATCTCGGCCTGCGCTCCGGCATTGCCTACAGCTGGCACGATGTCGAGACGAGCCGGGCCGTCGCCTTCCCCGGCTTCAGCGACAGGCTGGCGGGCGACTACAGTGCCGGCACCTTCCAGGCTTTCGGCGAACTCGGCTACAGGGTCGACACCGCCGCCGCCTCCTTCGAGCCTTTCGCCAATCTCGCCTATGTCAGACTGCGCGCCGACGGCTTCACCGAACAGGGAGGGGCGGCGGCACTGCACAGCCAGAGCCAGACCACCGAGACCGCCTTCACCACGCTTGGCATCAGGGCAGCCACCGGCTTCGACCTCGGCGGCATGCAGGCTACCGCGCGCGGCATGCTGGGCTGGCGCCATGCGTTCGGCGACACCACCCCGCTTGCCACCCTCGCCTTTACCGGTGCCGACGACTTCACGGTAGCCGGCACGCCCATCGCAGAAAATGCCGCCGTGATCGAAGCCGGCCTCGACCTCGGCCTCACCGACGCCGCAACCTTCGGCGTTGCATACCAGGGACAGATCGCAAGCGACGCCCGCCAGCACGGTTTCAACGCGAAGCTCAATCTGAAATTCTAATCTAATCCGCAATGAACGTAACTGGATGACCGTTCTCATCACTGCTTAAAAGCGGACATCACCGGCACACACCGGAAGCGCTGACTACGCCACCAAAAATGGAAGCGGGGCACTGGCTGCGCTCACTGTCCGAGCAGGTGTCTGTACAGAGATCGACTGGTTGAATAACTTGCGATGCGCCACAACGGCGCGGCGGCAGTCTGACGCGAATAATCTTGGTTGAGCGGGTCCGCCCAGATGATGTGCCAGCCGCCCGTCAGGAGACGTTCTTCCTCGCCGTCAGTTCCGCGTTCAGAAATCGACGTTGCGCCGGGGCAGCCGTTTGGCTGGATGAGGGTTGTCTCGGCAACTCCTGCTGCACCCCTTAGACGTCGTCCCACGATGCCAGCGCATTGCCGATGACTTGTGCCTCGAGCTTAGTCTCCTGGTCGAAGATGCGGGTGGACAGCTCAACCACCTCGCGGAGCCGGTCGTACGGGATGACCACGATCCCGCTCTCGTCGGCGAGGATGAAGTCGTCGCGGCTGATGCGGATACCCTGGATGGTGATCGGCTCGTTGATCGAACCGAAGGTGAAGTCGTTGCGACTGCGGCGCGGGGAGACATGTGCCGACCACACCGGGTAGCCGATGGTACGGATCTCCTCGACGTCGCGGCAGCAGCCCCAGACGATCGTGCCGCGCACGCCGCGCCGCTGAGCGACGCGTGACGCCAACCCGCCCCAGCTCGCAGCATTGTCCGCGCCGTCCAAGTCCATGATAACGACATCGCCATCGGCCATGGTCTTCAGGACCTGCTCCAGCGGCTTGCCAACGCCGCCGCCGAAACGGTAAGCATTCGGATCGTCCTGTTTGCGCTGGAACCGCACCGGCAGCGCTCGCCCGCAAACCCGCCCTTGGCCGGGTCGCCGCGCCTCGAGGCCGGTCAGCACGCCCTTGATGCTGAGTTCGTCCAGCGCGTCCGATACCACCGATGTCGGGAACTGCAGCAGTGCGAGATATATATCGCCGATATCGGTCACTTGTTCCTCCTGTCCTGGTTTTGTGCGCCGGCGGCCTTAGATAGAGGGTCCGAGCCGGCTCACCACTTCGTTGCCTTCGCCGAGAACCTCGCCAAAGGTGCGGGTGCCGGAGGCGAAATCCATCAATCGTGCGACCATGCGCGCGTCGAATTCGGGGCCACCAGCGAGCGCGCCGGTGGCGTCGATGTCGATCTGCTCGGGAAGTGCGGCGACCGCGTCTGCCCGCGCGCTCATCTTCACCGTCGGGGCAACGAGACTACAGTAACTGTTGCCGGCGCCGGTCGTGAAGATCACGAGCTGGGCACCGGCCGCAACCATCGCCGTCATCGATTCCGGCGAGAAATAGGGCGTATCCATCAGAAAGAGGCCCGACCCGGAAGGCCGCTCCGCCGGCCGCAGCAGGCCGCGTATCGACCGGTCGCCGCCCTTGGAGATCGCACCCAGCGCCTTTTCCTCGATCGTGGTAAGGCCGCCGGCCTTGTTCTGCGGGCCCGGATTCTGGCCTCTGATGTCGCCGCCGGCCTCGCGCACCGCGCGTTCGCGCTCCACCACCGCACGGCGGATGCGCGCCGCCAGTTCCGGCGTCTCGGCGCGCCGTGCGAGTATATGCTCGGCGCCCGTCCATTCCACCGTCTCGCTGAACACCGCCTGTCCCCCAGCTTCCACGACCACCTCGATTATGCGCCCGACAAGCGGGTTGCAGACAAGGCCAGACGTGGCGTCAGAGTGGCCGCACTCGACCGCGATGCAGAGGTCGGAGAGCGAAGCTTCCTCGCGCCGCTCTTCCGAAGCCTGGCGCACGAGCCGCGCCGCGGCCCGTACACCAGCGTCCACGAGGGCGAGCGCGTCCTCGCGCACAGCCGACAGCGACAGGCTGATGGCAGGTGTCCCGCGTTCCGTAATCGCCTGTGCAAAGCCGTCGGAGATGTCCTGGCTGGCGGAAAGCAAGACGACACCGCCTATATTGGGATGCGCTGCCAGTCCTGTCAGCGACTCGAAATGCAGCCGCGCATCCTCCGCTACCTGTCCGCGCCCGAAACCGGAGGTGACGCAGATCGTGCCATTTACGAGCGACGACACGCGTTGGGCGAGTGCCGAGGTAAGCCCTGTCGGCGACAGCACGAGCACGTTGTTGCGCACGCCGACGCGGCCGTCGGGCCGGCGGTAGCCCAGGAAGCGCGTTGCTGCGGCGGTCATGCCAAGCTCCGGCCGCCGTCGATGAACATGCTGGCACCGGTCATGAAGGCGCTTTCCTCGCTGGCGAGATAGGCGGCTGCGCCGGTGAAGTCTTCCGGCACGGCGAGGCGGCCGGCCGGGATCTCGGACTCGAAGCGCTTACGCACGGCCTCATCGGCCATGATGTGGCGGTTGAAGTCGGTGAGCGCGGCGGCCGGGGCGATGATATTGACGGTGACGCCGGTCTGCGCGAGCTCGATAGCCATCGCCTTGGCCATCTGCATGATCCCGCCCTTTGAGGCGCAGTAGTGCGACTGGTTGCGGATCGCCTTCTGCTGGTTGATGGAAGAGATCATGATGATGCGGCCGTAGCCTGCCTTTACCATGGTGCGGGCGGCTTCCTGCGAGCACGCGAAATAGCCGTGCAGGTTCACTGCCTGAACCTGGGAAAACTCCTCGTCGGTGATCTCGAGGAACGGTTTGCGGTGGATGGTTGCGGCGTTGGCGACGAGGATGTCGAGCCCGCCGAGGAAGGCCATCGCCTCCTGCATGAACGAACGCACCCGCGCCGCTTGCGAGAAGTCTACGTCAAAGCCTATAGAGCGCCGACCCATCGAGCGTATTTCTTCTGCTAGTTCCTCGGTTAGTTCCGGCCGGCCGAAGCCATGGACCACCACATCGGCGCCCTCGCTTGCGAAGCGCAGCGCGATCGCCCGGCCGATCCCGAAGCTTCCCGAACCGGTGACGATGGCCTTGCGGCCGGAGAGACGCATGAGATTTGTCGAATTCATCTGTCCTCGCATAGATCGAATCGCGCAGGCGCAAGTCCCCTGACGCCGACGTCGAGTACAAGCACGCGGCCGGCATGCCGCTCGGCCGCCAGTCCGCCGGGGCCAAGCCCGCGCGTCGCGGTGGTGACATAGAGAAGGCCATGGTCCGGCCCTCCGAAGGCACAGGACGACGGCTTGCTCACCGGCAGGTGAACCACCCGGTCGATCTCGCCCGAGGGCGACAGCCGCAATAGGCATCCACCGTTGAATTGGGCGGACCAAAGATAGCCCTCGGCATCGACCGTCGCACCGTCCGGGCCACCCGGCAACGCGCCGAGATCGGCGAAGACACGCCGCTCGCCCGCTTCGCCGGTCACCGGATCGAAAGCATAGGCGTAGATGTAGCCCCGGCGCGTGTCGCTCAGATACATGGTCGAGCCGTGGAGGCTCCACACATGGCCGTTGGGCGTGACGAATCCATCCGCGACGCGGCGGCAGGAAAGGTCAGGGCCGACCATGTAGAGACTGCCCTCGGCGAGACCGGATTCGGGATTCATGGACCCGCTCCACAGCCGCCCGGCCGGGTCGCACTTGGCGTCGTTGAGCCGGTTGCCGGGCAGGTCTGGCTCGGGATCGAAGAGCGGCTTCACCGTACCGCTCCTCGGATCGAACATGGCAAAACCGGAGCGCATCGCCGCGACCAGCCGGCCGGACGTGTCGAGCACGATGCTGCCTATGTCCTCGGGCATCGACCACTCTGCGTTCGCTCCGGTCCAGGTGTCATGCATGAAGATCGCCGGCTCGCCGCGCACGTCGACCCAGTAGAGGCGGCCGGTCCCGGCGTCCCACACCGGACTTTCGCCGACCGTCGCGCGCCGCTCGCCGATCACCTCGACAATTCGCGGCGCCTCGCCTTCCTCCAGCCACAGCCGCTCGTTGGCCGGTCCGCGTCGCGCGCAAGTCTCCAGATTGTGGACATGCACCCAGGAGCCGGCATCGACTCCGTGCGTCATCCGCCCGATAAACTCGCCGTATTTCCGTACTCTCAGGCCCTCGGCGAGAGCGTGCACCGAGAATTTGTGGCCGAGAGGGATATCCTCGGTCAGCCGAACGGTTGCGGCCGCGCCAGCAGCCTCGACCCGCAGGTCCGTGCCGGCTGGCAGCTTCACGAGGGCCGTCGCAACGTCGTCCAGTGGCGTCGACCACAGCGCCTCGCTCTGCATCCGCTCCAACTCCCTGCCGCATTCCTGCCGCCCCTTTTTCGGGAAGCGCATTTTGGACATTGCCAAATTTGATCAAATCTGTAAAGTACATCTATCATTAAGTCGATGAATGCAGAGAATTCTACGGATAAATGCAGAATTTTAGATCAAATCATATGGTGCCGTCCGAGACCTCGGTTCTTTTCGTCGGGCTGGGCACGATGGGCCTGCCGATGGCATCCAATATGCTCACGGCGGGGTTCAGGGTCGCCGGCGCGGACATGAACGAAGCCGCGGTGGCCACCTTTGTGAAACGCGGCGGAATGGCCGCGACCGACGCTGCCAAGGCTGCGGCGAGCGCAGACGTCCTCGTGTCGATGCTGCCGGACGACGCGATCGTGGATGCCGTTCTGGGCGGCGGCGCAGGTCTTATCTCCGCGATGCGCTCCGGCGCTCTGGTGGTCGAGATGAGCACTACAGGCCCCGATACCAAGATCGATCTGGCGCGTGCAGCCAATGCCCGCGGCATCGACTTCATCGAAGCCCCGGTCGGCCGCACCGTGGATCATGCCATCGCCGGCACGTTGGCTCTGATGACAGGCGGCGACCCGGTCCTGATCAAGAACGTGCGTCCGCTGCTCTCGGCGATGGGCAGCGAGATCCATATCTGCGGGGATGTCGGCGCCGGCTCCGCGATCAAGCTGATCAACAACGCGCTGGTCGCCGCCATCAACGCCGCCTCGATCGAGGCGCTGATCGCCGGCCGCAAGGCGGGCATCGAGCTGGAGACGATGTTCTTAGTGCTGAAGACGACGATGGCCTGGAACAATGCGCTGTCCACCGCACTGCCGAAGAAGGCATTGCGTCGCGACTTCAGGCCCGGCTTCATGACCAAGCTGCAGCACAAGGACGTGCGGCTGGCGCTGGGCATGGCCGAGCAATTGGGCGCGCCAATGCCGATGGCGGGTGCAGCCTTCGACCTGCTCGACAAGGCGGTCGCCAGCGGCTTCGGCTCAGACGACGGCTCCGGCTCCATGCTGCGCGTCTGCGAGGCGGCAGGCGGCGTGGTCCTCGAGCTTGGGGAACCGGTTCCAACGGCAAAGGCAGGCTGATCCATGTCGGACGTCGAGCAGGCCATCCGCGACGACATTGTTTCCGGCAGGCTCGCCTTCGGCACGCGCCTGCGCATCGACGAGCTGGCCGGCCGTTATGGCGTCAGTCACATGCCGGTGCGCGAGGCGCTGCGCGTGCTGCATGGCGAGGGCTTGGTCATTATCGAGCCCAACAAGGGCGCGCGGGTCCTCACGGTCCATCCGGGCTTCATCGAGGATCTATTCGACATGCGGGCGGCTCTCGAGACAATGCTCGCGCGCCGCGCCGCCGAGCGGCGCACCCAGGAGCATCTCGAAAAGCTGCGGCGCGCTGAAGGTGACCTCGAAGCACTGGTCGAGAAGCGCGATTTCGCATCGGTCGCCGAGGCCAACCGCCGCTTCCACACAGTGATCAACGATGCCGCCGGCAACCCCGGCGCGCTGGTCATCGTCGACCGCCACTGGCTACTGCTGTCGGCGCTGCTGCACCGCTACGGCCATGGCGAGGAGCGCTTCCAGCGCGTCATCGACGACCATCAGCACATCATCCATTCGATCGAGCGACGCGATGCGGCCGGGGCGGCGACGCTGATGGGCGCGCATATCGAGAAGGCAAAGAACAACCTGCTTCGGCGGGCGTCCGACAAAATCGCCAGCGCCGGTGGGGATGACGCAGAGGAGGGCTGGGCGAAATGGCGGACGGCTCTATGACGGCGGGCAATCCGAAAGCGCGGGGAATCGGCCGGCCGTTCTTCCTGCGACAGTCCTTCGTGATCGGCACGCTGTCTCTGGCCGGAGTGATCCTGCTCTATTGGCTGATGGCGCTACGGCCGGGCGTGAACCCGGCGCTAGTCCCGGCGCCACCGCAAATATTCCAGGCCCTCGTCGAGCAGCTCCGCGGCGGGGATCTCTGGGTCAATACGCAGTCGAGTCTACAGCGTGTGGTCATCGGCTTCATCTTCGGGGCGGGGCTGGCTGTCATCCTCGGCTCGCTTGCCGGCTGGTTCCGCCCGGTCGGCTACGTGCTCAACCCGATCATTGATGCGATCAGGCCGATCCCGGCGCTCGCCTACATACCTCTGGTCATCGTGTGGGTTGGTATCGGCGAACCGTCGCGCCTCATCATCATCGCGCTGGCGGTGTTCAAGCCTTGCGTGGTGAATTCCCGCGCCGGCATGCAGGAGGTCGCGCAGATCCATGTCGACGCCGCGCGTACGCTCGGCGCTTCGAAGTGGCGCGTGTTCCGCACCGTGGCAGTGCCAAGCTCGATCCCCTACCAGATAGCGGGCCTGCGCACCGGCCTTTCCACCGGCTTCCTGGCACTGGTGGCGGCCGAGCTGATCGCGGCTCCGACCGGCCTGGGCTTCATGATCCAGAACGCCGGCCAGTATTTCCGCACCGACATCACGATCGTCGGCATCATCGTCATCGGCATCCTCGGCGCGATCCTCGATCAAGCAGCGATGCGTACCGGCCGGGCTCTCACCGCATGGAGCGAAGTGAGGCGCGAGCCATGAGAAACGAAGCATCCGTCCGCCCTGCCGCCAAGCTCGGAGTCCGCGGCCTCACCCAGCAATTCGGCGTGCGGGGCGGCAATGCGGCGCTGACCGTGCTGAAAGATATCGACCTTGAAATCCCAGCCGGCAAGTTCGTCAGTCTGATCGGCGAATCCGGCTGCGGCAAGTCCACGCTGCTGCGCATCATGGCGGGGCTGCTCAAGCCAACCTACGGCGAGGTGCGCCACGATGGTGCAGCCATCTCGGGCATCAACCAGGCGCTCGGCTTCGTCTTCCAGCAGGACGCGGTATTTCCCTGGCTCACGGTCGAGCAGAACGTCGAATACGGACCGAAGTCGCGCGGGCTGCCGAAGCAGGAGCGCAAGCGGCTGGTGGCGGAGTGGTGCGAGACGGTAGGGCTCAGCAATTTCCGCAAGGCCTATCCGAAGCACCTGTCCGGCGGCATGCGCAAGCGCGTCGATCTCGCGCGCGCCTATGCCAATTCGCCAGACGTGCTGTTGATGGATGAGCCGTTTGGGGCGCTCGACGTACAGACCAAAGCGAAGATGCAAGAGGCCGTGCTCGATCTATGGCAGCGCACCGGCAAGACCGTTGTGTTTGTCACGCATGATCTCGAGGAAGCGGTGTTCCTGTCCGACCTCGTCGTGGTGCTGAAGAGCCGGCCCGGCGAAGTCCACTCGATCGTGCCGATCGAGATCGCGCGGCCACGCAGCGAGGAGACCCGCCTGAGCGACGAGTTCGCCGCAGCCAAGCGCGCGCTCTGGCACGAGATGCAAACGGCAAGGGAGCCGAGAAGCTAGCCGTCGGCCGCAGCAAGGCCACCGGGAGAAACAAGGAGGAGAAAAATGGAGTTGTTCAACAGGCAGACGAGCCGCAGGAATTTCCTGAAGACGGGCGCCGCCCTCGCTGCCGCGCCGGCTATGGCGACGGCGGTGGGAACGCGCGCCGTCGGGCAGAGCGCGCAGTCTCTGCGTGTCGGCGTGCTGCGCGCACCGGCCGCCGGTGTCATTGAGATCGGCCGCACCATCGGCGCTTACGAGGCGGAAGGTCTGAATTTCGCGCCGGTGCTGTTCGATTCGGCTTCGGGGCCGAAAATCATCCAGGCGCTCGGCGGCGACAGCATCGATCTGAGCTTTGTCAACACCACGGCGGCGCTGCTGGCGCTGGCGCAGGGCGCGGTGCCGCTCAAGATGATCTCCGTACCGACCGACCCTTCGCAGCTCTTCGCGTTGATCGGCAAATCCGACATCGAGTCCGTCCAAGGACTCCGGGGCAAGAAGGTGGCCGCCACCGAGGGAACGGCGTTGCACTATTTCCTCGCCCGTGTGCTGACCAAATATGGCATGAGCTTTTCCGACATCGAGTTCGTCAACCTCCCGGCCCCGCAGGGCCAGGCGGCGTTCGTCGCCGGTCAGGTCGATGCCGTGGTGCCTTCGGTCAACGGGCGCTTCTACCTGATGAGCACCGACAAGACCGCGCGCGAGGTGTTTACGCACAAGGATTTCGGCGCTGATCCCAACCCACAGAACTTCATCAACTACGACCTCTTCGTTACCACCGAAAAGGTGGTCAACACCCAAGCCGACAACCTGAAGAAGTTCCTAGCGGCCTATCACGGCAAGGCGGTGCCTTACCTGAAGGATGCCGGAACGCGCGAAAAAGCGATCTCCAGCATCACCGAATACATCAACACCGCCCAGAAGAACCCGACCGACCCGACGATCATGTCGCAGATCATCGACAACAGTGGTTTCTACGATCGGAACGAGGTCAGGCAGGTCATGAGCTCGCCGGACCTCCGCGAAGCGATGGAATACCAGATCAAGTTCTTCACCGATCTGAGAAAGATCTCGAAGACGCCGAATCTCGACAACGCGATCGTCACCGACCTCGTCTGACGTATCGCAAAGAATGAGCGACCAACAACGCCGGGCTGCCGGCAAGATGAACCAAGGGATGAAAACTATCGCGCTCCGCGCCCGGGGCCTCTTCGGAGGGCTGTTCCGACGACTGCTGCCGAAACAGCGCTATCGTCCCGAGCTCCATTACATGAGAGGCAAGCCGAGCGGATTGGCACCTCGTCGGTCAGCGCGTGAGTAGGGCGATGGTTTCCATTGGCGGAGCGGCCGTTCGGAATCCTGTAAATGAATCGTGTAAGGGTCAGGTCGCGTCAGGGGCTCCGGTTCGGCTGGGTTCACTGGCCGCGAGCGGCCTTGGACCGCGATCTGTTCAGGCGTCAGCGTGACGACCTCGACACCTTCGACATACAGGCCGACCAGATGCTCGCAGACGAGGTAGCGGATGTCGCCCTTGGTGCGCACGTAATTGTAGATGTTGCTCTGCGTTACGCCTGATTCCTGTGCGATGCTGCGCATTGTCGCCCTATGGAAGCCGCTGCGCCGGTACACCGTGATCACGGCCTAGACTAGGTCTCTGTTTTTTGCCGCATTCTCGCGACGCCGACCGAATCCGGTCGGCTGCGAAATGCTCTTGGGGCCAGGAATGGCGCTTGGGCGCGTCGTCCTGACCGAAGGCGATAAACGCATGGCGCGGCTGTAGAGAACAGCTTTGTCACGGCATGAAAGCGGACATTGGCAAAGCAAGAGCCGCAGGCTCCCGCAATGTCAGAGACGAAGGTCGCGCAAGGCTTCAGAGGCCGGTGTGCCGTTCTGGGTAATGAAGCAGCATCAGTTGCGCCGCCTCGGTAGCCTTCATGCCCTCGGCGACGCCGATCGCCGCCGCCGCGGCGTTGACGGCCGACAGGATGCCGTCCCGATAGGTGCTCATGCCATCGCCGATCATGGCGCTTTCGGTGGAGACGGCCGCGCCGGGCAGACCTTTTTCGTCGAGCACGGCGAGCCCCGAGATGCCCGAATCGTCCTTGCAGCGCCCCGCGTCGCTGCAAATAACGCCGGCAAGATCGAAGCGAGAAGAGTAGGCTGCCGACGTTCGTCCAAAATGGGATCCGGCGCAGATGACGTCACCGGTGTTGTCCGTGGTGATGAACGTCACTGACCCCATTGCCATCACGCGCCCGGTGTCGCCTTGCCAAGCCAGCTCCACGGGTCTGTAGACGTCGCCGATGTCGCGTTTGCGCTCCAGCATCCGGCGCGCCGCCTCGCGCACGGGCATGCCTTGGACGACGCCGAGCTTACTGGCGCTGTCGTTAAGGTAGCCGACCACACCGTTTTCGTACATGTCGCGCCCATCGGCGATGCGGCAGGACATCGTCTCCGCCGCGGCACCCGGAATTCCCATCGCCTCCAGCGCGAACAGCCCGTTCACGCCGGCCGCGTCCTTGCCCGGGCCCGCGGCATGGCAGATCACGCCCTTGGGATCGACCCGCAGCGGCCAGCGGATCGACAGCATCCCGCAGAACGAGGCCCCGACCAGCACGTCGTGCGAATTGTTGCGCTCGTCGGTGAAGGTGATGGAATCCATCACGATGATGCGCCCGTCGAGATTCTGGACGACGATGTCCTGTGTCGCGGGCACCTTTGGTACGGCGGTCATGTGCGAATCTCCGCTTCAGTTGACGCTGGCCGGCAGCCAGGTTGTTAGGATCGGGAAGGCGAACAGGATCATGAAGATGATCAGGTCCAGCAGGATGAACACCCCCAAGTTTCGGAACACCTTGTCGAGCTCGGCGCCCTTGACCATGTTTGCCACGATGAAGGCGTTGACGCCGACCGGCGGGGTGATGAGGCCCAGCTCGATCATCTTCACGGTAAGGATGGCGTACCAGAGACCGTCATAGCCGAGCTCCGTGACCACAACCGGGTAGAAGAGCGGCACCGTGATCAGCAGGATCGACACGCCGTCGAGAAACATGCCGAGCGGGATCAGCGTCATGAGCAGCAGCAGCACGAGCAGGCCGGGCGGCAGATCGAAGCCGATCACCCAGCCGGCGAACGCCGACGGTATTCCCGCCGAAACGATGAAGAACGAGAAGATGGCGGCGCCGATCATGATGGCGAAGACCATGCTGGTGATCGACGCGCTGTCGCGCAGCGCGTCGAACAGCTCGCGCATCACTCCCTTGCCGTTCCGGACCGCCGAGGCGACCATGATGATAAGCGCCGCGAGCGCGCCGATCGCTGCCGCTTCCGTCGCGGTAATGAGACCGGAATAGATGCCGCCGATGATGATGACAAACAGGATCAGCAGCTTGAAGACGCCGCCATAGTGCCCGGCTTCGGGCCCGTCGTCCCGATCGACGATCTCGGGAATGCTGCGGTCGAACCCGATGCCCAGTCGGGCGAACACGAGGATGCCGGCACCCATCACCAACGCGGACAGGATGCCCGGCACGATACCGGCGATCAGCAGCTTGCCGATCGACTCGTTGGTGATGACTCCGAACAGGACGAGGGCGATGCTGGGCGGGATGAGAACGCCCAGCGTTCCCGCCGAAGCCACGATGGCGGCCGCGAATGCCGGGTTGAACCCGTAGCGCGTCATCTCCGCGATCGTCAGCCGTCCGACGGTCGCCGCCGTCGCCACACTCGATCCGCAGACCGCGGAGAAACCGGCGCAGGTCACGACCGTCGCGATGGCGACGCCGCCGCGCACGCCGCGCATCAGCCGGTTGGTCAGTCGGAACAGATCGTCGGCGATCCTCCCGTGCATGGCGAAGATGCCCATCAGGATGAACATCGGCACGACGATCAGCGTGAACGAAGCGGACGAATTGAAAGGCACGCTGCCGAGCGTGGCGCCCGCCACCGACGGTCCGCGCAGAAGCACCAGGCCGAGCGTGCCGCTCCCGGCCAGCGCGAAGGCCACCGGCACCTCGATGAGCAGCAGCACGATCAGTGCCACGAACACGATGAAAATGATCAGGGAAACGTCCATCGTGGGTTCGCTCAGAATGCGTGGGTTTCGGGAGTGGGTTCGGAATCGTCCCTGCCGGTGCGCAGCATGTGCAACTGGTCGTACATGCCCGGCAATGCCTGCAGGATCATGGCTCCCAGACCGAGCGGGATGGCGACGCGTGCCGGCCAGACAGGCACCTGGAGCAGTCCGAATCTGACCTCGCCGGAAAGGAAGGACCGCCAGGCATGCGTGCCGGTGCGCCAGGCCATCCAGGCGAGGACGAAGACCATCACCGCCATGCCGACGAGGCGAAGTATCGCCGCCAACCGCACGGGCAGGGCATCGGTGACGATCTTGACGGCGACGTGGTCGCCGCGCCTCAGCGCATAGGCCATGCCGAGGAAGACAATGGCCACCATGAGCTGTTCTATGATTTCCTGCGCGCCGGCCACGGACCGGCCGGTGAACCATCTCATGCTGGTATCGAGACAGGTCAGCAGCATCATCGCCATCACGCAGGCGGCGGCGAGCACGGCCAGCATTGCGGAAATAGTGTCAATTGCTTTTCTCATGGGGCTCCATTCGGAGTGGAGTGGAGTGGAATCACCCCGCTCATGGCGCATGTCTCCCGGAATTGGGCGGCGGTTTCGGGATAAGGACCTGCATAAATCAAGAGCCTGAAGTGTGCAGAGCGGATCTGGAACATCGGGACACGCTTCAGGGCTTCCTGTCAGCCGGCCTCGGCGCACCGCTTGACGCCGGAGACGTAGGTCGCCTTGGCCTCATACTTGGCGAGCGTCGCTTTGTAATCGTCGAGGAACTCGGCGGCGGGCGCGCCGCGGCCGGACGCCTCGGACACCCACTGCTCCTCGATCGAGGTGCCGACGGCGGCCTTGATCGTCTCGATTTCCTCGTCGGAAAGAACCGAGACCGAACCGCCCGAATCCTTGATCGTGCGGCAAACCTCGTCCTCGGTTTCGGTCAGGATCTCGATCACCTTCGAGGTGTACTCGGCGCTGACCTCGTTGATGACGCTCTTGATGTCGTCGGGCATCTCGTCCCACAGCGACTTGGTGATCGGCGTGGCGGCGAAGACGTAGTTGCCGGTGCCGGTCGCGAACGTATAGGGCGCCACCTCGTGCAGCTTCAGGGCTGTGACCACCTCGAAGGCGAAGCCCGAATAGCCGTCGAGCGTGCCGCGTAGCAGCGCCTCGTAGATTTCGGCGGAGGTGATCGCAACGGGGTTCGCGCCGATCGCCTGCAGCACCTGGTTGACATAGCCCAGACCGCGGATCGACTTGCCCTTCATGCCTTCGAGCGTGGCGTTGTCGGCGCGCATGCCGACGATGTTCTCCGACAGCGGGTTGAAGAACAGCACGTGGACGCCCTGGCTCTCCCACTCGTTGCGGAACGCCTCGTTGCGTTCGTAGAGCTCGCTGAAGGTGCGCATCTGCGCTTCAGCGTTCGAGGTCATGAACGGCACGCCCACGATGCTCGACAGCGGCAGCTCGGCAGGATGGTAGGCGTTGGCGACGTAGCCGAGGCTGGCCCGGCCGTCGGAGACGCCCTGGAGGATGTCCGTCGCCGGCAGCAGCGAGCCCTGGTAGGAGAATTCGATGTCGACGCGGCCGCCGGTGCGCTTCTCGATTTCGCTCGCCCACCATTCCTGCGCGCGGCTCTGCGCGGCATTCTGGCCGATATAGCTGGCGAACTGCAGATTGTAGTCGGCCGTCCAAGCTGCCGCGGCGCCGGCCAGAACCGTCGCGGTCACGGCCAGCAGCCTGGCGGTCAATCGGATCAATGCTGTCATCATTTCCTCCCTTGGGGTGAAGCGGGCACGCCCGCTTCCGATGGATCGAAGTAGTCGGAATGGTCCTCGACGAGGTTCCAGATCGTCTGTGCCGAAGGCTGGTTCAGCTCCTCGAACACGTGGCCGATGAGGCCGATGGTGCGGGCGACGAGACCGATGCCGCGCACCGCTCGCCAGTCGAGGCCGATGTCGGAGGCGATCGCGCCCACGGCTGCCACCGCGTTGAAGGTCAGGTGCTTGCCGCGCCGCGCGCATGCCGCCTTGTGCACAGCGAGCATCAGGTCGGTGTAGGCCCGCGGAGCACCAAGCTCGCGCTGCATGGCGAGCAGCTTTTCCGACCGCGGATCGATGGGATGGTGCGGATGGCCGAGGCCGGGAATGCGGCGGCCCTCGCGTTGATAGAGGTCGACGATCTGCTCGGCCTTCTCCTCGTCGCTGCCGTCGAGGGCGGCGGCCTCGACCTGGAGCAGGCGCGCGACGTTGCTCGTCGGGCCGACGAAGACGTCGCCCGCGCCGAGTAGGCCGCTTGCCACCGCGCCCTGGAACGATTCCGGCGCGCCCATGATCGTCAGCCGCGCGGCAATGACGCTTGGCATCATGCCGTGCTCGGCGATGGAGACGATCATGGCGTTGAGCAGCGCGTTCTCGGTGTCGCTCGGCAGCCGGCCGGTCACCTCGAGGAAGAACAGCGATGCCGCATCGACCCGGCCCATCAGATCGTCGACGAGGTTGTGGCCCCTCACAGTGATCGTCTCGGCCGTCAGCGTGCCCATGCTGGTCTTGATGCGGCGATCGGTTTTGTCCGCGCTCATCGGCCGGCCTCCCCTGAACGTTCGACGCTGTAGTCGAGGAAATCGTTTCGGATGTCGTAGAGACGCAGCCGCAGAAGGTCTTCCGCGCGCGGCGGCTCGGCCGCCTTCAGCCGGGCGCTGATCTCCAGCTCCCAGCCGCATTGCGCGCGGATATGGGCCAGCGTCTCGTCCTTCGACTGCCCGTCGACCGGGTAGTACTGGGTCAGGACGAAGCGGCCGTTCTCTTTCTCGTAGACGCCGAGATCGGTCACCAGCGTGGAGACGCGATGCCCCGGGCTGGTGATGTAGGGCAGCGTCTCGACCAGCCGCCCGCGCGACTGCTGCGTCACCGCGATCGTGTCGGCGGCTCCCGACGTGATGTCGTTGGCGCCGCCCGAGCCGAGCAGAAACCGGCCATCGCCCGTCTGGGTCGAGTTGATGTTGCCCGAGGCATCGATCTGCCCAGCGCCGATGATCGCGATGCAGTTGTTGTGGCGGCCCGCGACATAGAGGCCGAGCACCGCTTCCACGCCGGTCATGCTCTTGCAGGTCGGCAGGTTGCGGTTGGAGAAGATGAACGCCTCGCCCGCCTTGGGCAGGTACCCGTAAAGACCGATCTCGGCGACCAGTTCAGCCGGGATGCCGTCCTCGTTCTGCAGCTTGGTCACCGCTAGCCATGCCGCGAGGTTGGCGAGGCCGACGCCGGCCTCGACGATCATGCGGCCCTCGTCGCGCACCTTGGCCTCGACGGCGCGTGCGGCCGCCACGACCATCAGTTCGCGGTTGTCATACCCTTCGAGCGATGCCAGATGCGCCAGCTTAGCTGGCGAAATGTCGTCGAGCCAGGCGTCCGCCGGCGCCCGGCCGCGCAACGCGTCGAGCCGAGCGGTCCCCAGCTTGGCAACATACGCATCGTGGCTTTCCACGCCGAGGATCCATTCCTTGACCCATGCGTCGTAGAGTTCGGGTTTCCGCGACGCCGCGCGGATTTCCGCGAAGGCCTGGAAGTCCTCGACATAGGCTGGCACGTCGAGGCCGGCCGGGCTGTAGATCGCGTAAGGGTGGCAGCCGAAAGGCGCCTCCGAGACGGAGAGCACCCGGTAGGCGGGGATCTTGACCAGATGCGAGTGCCGCCTGATGAAGTTTGGGGACACGATCCGCTCGACGGTGGCGACGATGCCCTTACTCGCCGCGAAGGCGGAGATGTCGCCCTCGCCGAACGGCGGTGACAGGATGATATTGCCTTCGGTGTCCGCCGCAAGCCCGTGCACGAAGGTGATGTCGGGGATCAGCGGGCTGACGACGCCGATCGTCTCGCCGCTGCCAAACGGGTCCTCGATTGCGGTATAGCTCGCATTTTGCGCCATCGAACTCGCGCCCCAGGAGCGTGTCGGCGCGAACGGGAAACCGTAGGCGCCGGCGGCGAGCCGCTGCGAGATGACGAGCAGCGAATGGTTCTCGATCTCGACCGCGCCGCTGTCGATCGCCGCCTGGAACTGGCGGTTCGGGCCGGGTGTCGGATAGTTGTCGCCGACGAAGGAGACGATCAGCTTGCGCACGATCTTCTCGGTCACGAGCGCCGCCTGGTTGGAAACGAGGCCCGCGCTGATCACGGTGAATCCCGGTTCCTGTCCCGCGAACACCCGCACCAGCGCGTTGCTCGCCGCCATCGGACGGCCTTCCGAGTAGGCGAAATGAAGCGTCATGCCGGGCTGCACATGGGCGCGGATCGCCTCGTCCAGCGGCATCACCTTCGCGCTGCCGAAGCGGCCGTCCGCCGGTGTGGCGAACAGTGCCCTCAGCGCCGCGCGATCCATGGGCCGGGGGGCGCTCATGCTCCGCCCTTTGCGAGCGACTTGAAGACCTTCTCCGCAGCGCCGCGCATCAGCAGCGCCCGGCTCTCGGGCTTGAGATCGATGGCAGCGACCTGCTCGAGGCTGTCCTGATGGCGAACGACGGGATAGTCGGTGCCCCAGAGGACCTTGCCCTTGCCGCGGCTGTTGAGGAACTGCACCAGGGCGGGATCCCAATATTTGGGAGCGTGCGCGCCGCAGCCGATGAACAGGTTCGGATGTTTCCAGGCGAGCGCGATCAGCTCCTGCGCCCATGGCCATCCGGTATGCGAGGCGACGATGCGCAGATCGGGAAAGTAGAGGGCGACGTCGTCGAGGTAGATCGGCCGCGTCATCTCCGACGGCATCTTCTCGGCAGAGTGGCCGCTCTGCACGATGACCGGAACGTCGAGTTCCACGCACTTGGCATAGATCGGATAGAGGTCGCGATGGTTGAGCGGGATCGCCCAGCCGTTGCAGTGGATGTGCGCGCCCTCGAAGTCCCACTCGCGGACGGCGACCTCCAGCTGGCGAACCGCGTCGAAGCCCAGCGAGATGTCGATGCCGAAAAGGCCGCCGACCCTGCCGGGGCATGCCGCCATCAGCGCACGAATTTCCTCGACGTCGACCGAGAGGATGGGAGCCCGCCTTTTGAAGCTCTGCATCTTGAAGCTGGGGACGTAGACCTTCTCGATCCGGCACTCGTCGAGCATCTTCACGAAGGCATCCGGCTCGTAGCCCTTGATGCGTTCGTCCATGCTCCACCACTTGACGACGGGTGCCAGCTCTTCGTTCTCGGTGTACATCTTGCGCAGCCCGTCGGGCGTGAAGATGTTGGTCCAGTAATCGATGGCCATCGGCTGGGTCATGTGTCGGTACTTGTCCTGAATGCGGTGTCTGTTTTGCGTCTCGGCGCTACTTCTTGTCGTCCAGCGTGAGCTGGTCGCCGAGTGCCTCGATGCCGTCGATGAAGGCTGTGAAGCCCGCCGTGAGGGAGGCGAGCGCGAGAGCTTCGACCACTTCCTTGTCGGAGGCGCCGTGATACATCGCCTCGCCGCCATGGGTGCGGACCGACGAGCCGTAGCGAATGGCCGCGGAGCAGGCCATCAGGATCAGCTCCTTGTACTTGCGCGGAATTTCCGACTCCGTGCCCAGCGCATAGCCGGTGTAGTCGCTGATGCGCTTTTCGAGCTCGGGATCGACGGTCTTGATGACCGCGCGCCAATTGTGCTTGCGTTCGTACATCTCACACTCCTTTGCCTGTCCTGGCCGCAGCCGCATGTTCCAGCATCTTCGCCGCCGCGCTCGACGCGGTGTCGCCGGCCTTGATGCCGAGCGATGCGGCGGTCTCGTTGAGGGCGGAGATACGCCCGTCGGAATAAGTGCTGCGCGCGTCGCCCACGCGGGCGGTCGCGCAGGCGACGGCGGCCGCGGGCATGGCGATGCGGTCGAGCTGCGCAAGGCCGGCGATGCCGGATTCGTCCTTCGAAGGACCGGCGTCGTTGGTGATGACGCCGGCCAGTCGGTAGGTCATCTCCTCGACATAGTCCGCCATCGCGCGCGCGGCGTGCGAGCCCATGCACAGCACGCCACCGGCGATCCGCTCATCCGCGTATTTGACCGTGTCGAGCGCGAAAACCGAGCCGTGCTCGCCGCTGTGAACCACGATCTGGCGTCGGGCCGGGGCGCGGAACGCCGGGTTGCGACTGAGCAGGATCTGCGCCGCCTCGCGCACGCTCATGCCTTGCGAGACGCCCATCAGTTCCGCCGCCTGGTTGACACGGGAAAGCTTGCCGTTCTCGTACATGTCGCGGCCGTCGGAGATGCGCGCCGAGTTGCCGTCCACCGCGCAGCCGGGAATCCAGTAGGCGTCGAGCAGCTTGAGGCCGTTCACCCCGCCCTCGCCCAGCCCGATCTCGGCATCGTGGATGAACACACCGCGCGGACGCGCCCACACCAGAAGCTGCGTGGCGCAGGGGGCGCCGTGCGAGCCGCAGATCAGCACGTCGCTGACATCGTTGCGGCCGTCGACGTGGCCGACCGAATCCATCGCGACGATGCGGCCGCGCAGACTCTCGACCATCACGTGCTGGGGCCATTCCGTCATTGCTGCGCCTCCTTCCGACCGACCAGTCCGACATCGGGCTCCGCTTGCACCATCTGCGCCGTCCGGGCGGTGAGCTCCTTCTTCTTCAGCTTTCCGGCGGGCGTCAGCGGCAGGTCGCCGGGCTGGTAGAAGAAGACGCGGCGAGGGGCCTTCTGCGACGCCATGTTGCCGCGGCAGTAGTCGACGATGGCCTGAGGCGAAACGGCAGCGCCGTCGGCGAGCGATATCCAGGCCGCAGGCACGCTGCCGAGCCGGTGGTCGGCGACCGGCACGATGAAGGCTTCGCGCACGCCTTCCAGCTTCTCGAGCTTGTTCTCGATCTCGGCAGGATAGACGTTGAAGCCCCCGACCGTGAACATGTCGTCGACTCGGCCGGTGATGTAGAGGAAGCCTTCCTCGTCGAAATAGCCAACGTCTCCGGTGCGGAACCAACCGTCCTGCGTGATGATTTCGGCGGTCTTCTCCGGCATGCGGAAGTAACCCTTGCCGACGCAGGAACCGGGGTAGCGGTCGCCCAGCCAGATTTCGCCCTGGCTTCCCGTCGGGAGTTCCTTGCGCGTCTCGTGATCGACGATGCGCACCACCGCGCTCTGCAGCGGTTTGCCGACCGATTTCAGTCGCTTCTCGCGTTCGTGATGTTTGGTGGAGACCGTCGACAGCCCGCCGCATTCGCTCAGGCCCCAGGCCTGCATGATGTCGTCGGCGCCGAGCACGTCGAGGATATCGCGCATGGTGCTGTCGGTAAGAGGCGCACCGGCGACGTGGCCCCGTCGTACGGTGCCGAGGTCGCGGCGAGCCACGTCCTCGTGGTCGAGCATCATCCGGAACATCGACGGCGTCCCGGGAATGTAGGTGACCTTTTGCTCTTCGATCAGCCGCAGCGACTGCGCGGCGTCGAACTGCTCGGTGATGACCACCTTGCAGCCGTTGCGGATGCCGAGCGGCGCGCCGTAGAGACCGCCGAAATTGGTGAACAGAGGCACGTGGCACAGGATCACATCGTCCTGCGTCAGTCCCGCCAGCTGCGACCACTGGCCGATGGTCGTCAGGTTGGTGACATGCATCGACATGCCGCCCTTGGGGAAGCCGGTGGTGCCCGACGTGTACATGATGTTCATCACGTCGAAGGGCGTCACCTCGCTTTGCCTACGCAGCAGCTGGTAGTCGGAGACGTTCGCCGCGCCGCGCTCGCCGGCCTCGTCGAAGCTGTAGCGGCTCGGCAGCTCTTCTCCCTCGCCGACAAGGATGACGCGCTTCAGGTCGGGGAACTTCTCGCTGGCAAAGCTGTCGCGGCTCGCGCTTCTGAGTTCCGGGATCGTGTCGGAAGCGATCTGGAGCGCATCGACCTTGCCGAGGAAACGGTCGGCCATGATCAGCGTCGAGACGCCTGCCTGCTTCAGCGCGTATTCCAGCTCGCTCTGCCGGTAGTAGCTGTAGAGCGGCAGCAGCACCGCGCCCGCCTTGTAAGCGGCGAACTGGCAGACGACCCAGTCGATGCTGTTGGTCATCCAGATGGAGACGACGTCGCCTTTCTTGACGCCAAGGTCGATCAGGCCCTTGGCGAAACGGTCGACTGCCGCGCCGAACTCCCGATAGGTCGTCGACCGCTCGCCGAAGACGAACAGCGTGCGGTCGCCGTGGCGCTCCACCTGGCGGTCGAGCACGCTTGCCCACGTCGTCAGCGCGTCGATGTACCACTGGTCTTTCATCTGATTCGGTTCCGTCCTTGTCATGGTCGTTGTCAGCGCATCGTCGAGGGCAGCCAGGTCGAGACCGCCGGGAAGAGGTAGATGAGAAGCAGCCCGAGCACCGAAATGAGCAGGAAAGGCAGGATTTCCCTGATCACCTCGTCGAAGCGGACACCGAGGACGCGTGCGGCCACGAAGATGTTGACCCCGACGGGCGGCGTGAATTGGCCGATGCCGATGGCGATCGCGGCGAAGATGCCGAACCAGACCGTGTCGATGCCCTGCGAGAGCACCGCCGGCATCAGCAGCGGCACGATCACCAGATAGATCGACGCGCCGTCGATGAAGAGCCCGGCGATCAGCAGCACGACGGCCGCGAACAGGAACACCTGCCATTGCGAGTTCATCGTTTCGGCGAGCTCGCGCACCCACGCGACGATGGCGCCGTCGACGGACACGACCCAGGCAAACAGCGACGAGCAGGCGATGATCAGCATCACCACCGAGGTGTCGATCGCGGTTGCCCGGGCCAGCATGGCCAGAGATTTGAAATCGAGCTCGCGATAGACGAACAGGCCGACGAACAGGCCGTAGATCACCGCCACGCCCGCGGCTTCGGTCGGGGTGAAGACGCCGAAATAGATGCCGCCGACGATTACGGCCGGTGCCAGCAGGCCCCAGACGCTGTTCTTCAGCGCCCGAAGAGCGCGCTTCTTCGAGAAGGTCGTACCGGCGGCATCGTATTTGCGGCGCACGGAGATCCAGTAGGCGACGACACCGATCAGGATGCCCATGAGGATGCCGGGCAGGATACCAGCAACGAACATCTCGCCGATCGACACGCCCGGTACGGCGACGCCGTAGAGGATGAAGGCGATGCTGGGCGGCACGACGATGGCGAGGCCCGCGCCCGACGAGATGAGCGCGGCGGTGAAGGGCTTGGAATAGCCGCGCTGTTCCATCGCGCCGCCCATCGTCGAGCCCAGCGCCGCCGTGTCGGCGGGACCCGAACCCGAGAGACCGCTAACGAGCACGGACATCGCGCTCGCCACGATGCTGGTGCTGCCTCTCACACGGCCGACGAGTGAGTCCACCAGTTCGAACAGCCGCCCCATGATGCCGCAGCGGTCGAGCACATGTCCTGCGAGGATGAAGAACGGGATCGCGAGCAGCTCGATCTTCTGCAGCGACGAGAACAGCACCGACCCGACGAAGTTGACGTTGCCTTGGATCAGGTAACCGACGATGACGGCCGACGCGCCAAGCGCGATCGCGATCGGAACATTGAGCGCGATGAAGACCCCGAGCAGCAGGAGAAGAAGAACTGTCATGCTCATGACGAATGCACTTCCAACGACTGGGTCGAGGACGATGCGAACAGGGTGCGCCAGAAGAGAAGTGCGCTGCCGAAGGGCACGAACACGGAAAATATCCATAGCGGCATGTCGACGATGCCGGAGTTCGTGCCGAACCGATATTGCATCATCGACAGCCGCGTTCCGCTGTAGATGACCACGGCGAGGAAGCCGAGGATGATCACCTTGCGCAGGACTTCGCTGAGGCGGCGCGGCCCCGCCGGCAGCATGGCGACAAACAGCTCCATGCCGAGATGCCCGCCGACCCGCTCGGCCGTCGCGACGCCCAGCCAGTAGGTGGCCACCGCGACCAGGATCATGATCTCGAACAGTTCGCCGACGGCGCTGTTGAGCACGTAGCGTGTGAAGACGCCGGCGCCATTCATCACCAGCAGGGCGGCGAGCGACAGTTCGAGCAGCCTGAATTCGAGGGTGCCGAGCAGGCGCATCGGCCAGCTGTCCCTGATATGATTCATCCTGATGCTCCCTGGCGGAGCCGCGGAAGGCGGCTCCGGTTCGGCTGGGTTCACTGGCCGCGAGCGGCCTTGAGCAGGTCCGCGCCGATGACCGGCTCCCATTCCGCGTAGATCGGCTCCATCACCCCTTGGAAGGCCGCGATCTGTTCAGGCGTCAGCGTGACGACCTCGAGCGTCTTGGAGATTTCCTCGAGCAGCTTGGCGTCGGCCGAAGTCTGCTCGGCGCGATGCCATGCAGCCGCCTCTTTCGCCGCGGTGGTGAAGATCTCCTGCTCTTGAGGGCTGAGCTGCTCCCAGAGCGCCTGGTTGGTCAGGATGCCGATCGAGTCGGCCGAATAGTTCCAGATCGTCATGTGCTTCTGCACTTCGTGGAAGCGCGACACGTAGATCAGGCTGATGGGGTTCTCCTGCCCGTCGACCACGCCCTGCTGGAGCGCGCCGTAGAGCTCACCGAAGCTGGTCGGAACGGGATTCACGCCGAAGGTCTTGAAGATGCCCTGATAGAGCTTGAGGCCGGGCACGCGCAGCGTCAGCCCGGCGAGATCCTCGGGCTTGGTGACCGAAACCTTGTTGTTGGTGAGCTGCCGGAAGCCGCTGGTCGAGAAACCGCCGAGCGGCTTCACGCCCTTTTCCTCCAATCCGTTCCACACCTCACGCCCCGGACCGTCCATCAAAGCAAACAGCTGGTCGTCAGAGGGGGCGATCCACGGCATCGAGAACAGGCTGAAGCGCGGATCGAGCGTGCTCAGAATGATGCTCGAATGGAAGGTGAAATCGACCGTTCCGTTCTGCAGCAGTTCAAACTCGGCAACCTGGTTGCCGTTGGAAAGCTGGCCATCCGGAAACACTGTGACGTCGATCTTGCCATCGGTCGCCTTCTCCACAGCATCGGCGAAGCGCTGGGCGGCCTGCGTCCAGGGGGAATTGGTGCCCACCGACATCGCGAAGCGCAGCTTGCGCTCCTGGACGCCGTCCTGCGCGAATACGGCCCCGACGGCAAAGGCGATCGCACCGGCGGCGATCGTCCACCTCAAGGCGAAACGCGTCATTCCCACCGCAAAACTCATGTCGTCTTCCTCCACAAATTGACTGGCTCGTTGCCGCGGGGCGCTCCGGCGCCTCCGGATATCAGGTGCGCGCGCCGTCCGGCGCCGGGATGCCGAGACCGGCCACGATGAAATCGAAGATCGCCTGTTCGGACTCCTGCCGGTTCGAATGAAGGGACAGGTCCCACCATCTCAGCGCGACGATAGCCGGCACAAAGGAAATCAGGTTCGCCGCGATGCGCGTGTTCGGCTGCCGCAGCGGGCGGCCGGTCGCCACATAGTCATCCAGAAGCTCCTGGAATTGGCGGATGAAGCGGGCGACCGCCTTAAGCACCAGCTTACGGTCGCCTTTCCCGAGCGCATGAACCTCGTTGTAGAGCAGGACGAGCTCGTCGCGGTGGTCGAACATGATCGCCATGATCGAACGCAACGCGCCGATCACCCTTTCGTAGGGATCCGACCTCTCCCGGACGACCTTCTCGACACTTTCGACATACAGGCCGACCAGATGCTCGCAGACGAGGTAGAGGATGTCGTCCTTGGTGCGCACGTAATTGTAGATGTTGCTCTGCGTGACGCCCGATTCCTGTGCGATGGCGCGCGTCGTCGCGCCATGGAAGCCGCTGCGCCGGAACACCGTGATCGCGGCCTGCAGTATCCGTTCGCGCGTCTCGCTGACGCGTCCGCTATCTTGCACCTGGGCATCGATCGATCGCTGCACTGTCGGCTCCTCCCGGCAGGGACCGGCCCCTTTCCGGGCTGATCACGTGATCAGACGGCTATCTGATCACGTGATCAGAGTCAAAGGTGCCGCGTTCGCGATTGCTGAAGATCCCTTATCGCTCAGCGGAACGCCGGAGGATTTTCGCAGGAGTCAATCCGTCTGGGAGGGGCCCGCCACCAGATGTCGGATGAGTTCGCGAGCGAAGCTCGGCAGCTCCTCCAGCCGCCTCACGCAGATCTTGAGTTCGCGAACCGCCCATTCGTTGGACAGCTCGACGACGTGGATGGCGTGGCTCCGCTTCATGCGCCGGGCGACAGATCCGGGAAGGATGCCGACGCCGACGCCGGCTTCGACCATGCGGCACATGGTGTCGAAACCGGAAACCTGGATGCGGGTGTCGAGGCTGACGCCCAGCTCCGCGACGATGTTCTCCATGAAACCATGGATGGCGCTGCCACGCTGCAGCGACACAAAGCTCTGGCCGGCAGCTTCGGAGAAGTCGATCCGGTCTCGTCCGACGAACGGGTGGTCGGCAGTCACCGCCATCACGAGCCGGTCCTGCTGATAGGGAATGACTTCGAGTTCGTCCGTCCGGATGCTGCCCGCCAGAATGCCGATGTCCACTGTGCCGTCGGCCACCGCCCGGGCGATCTCCGGGCTCAGTCTCTCCTCCAGCTCGATGTCCACCTGGGGATGCGCGGCGAGAAACGATCCGAGCGCCGCCGGGAGAATCTCGGCGATGGCGGTCGTGTTGGCGAAGATACGGACACGGCCCTTCAGCCCTTGCGAGAAGATCTGCATGTCGCCGTGCAGCCGCTCGAGGTCGCGGAAGACGCGACGCGCGTGGACGAGCAGCGCGTCGCCGGCCGGTGTCAGCCGTACGCCCAGCGAGCTTCGGATGAACAGCGGCGCGCCGAGCGCTTCCTCGAGGCCCTTGACGCGCATCGAGGCCGCCCCCACGGAAAGGTGGACGTGCTCGGCACCGCGCGTCAGATTGCCTGCTTCGGCAATACTGATGAAGAGGCGAAGATCGATGAGATCGTAACGGAGGCTGGCCATGGGACCTTCGGGGCTGTTCGCGTCGGCTGAACGCTGCCTTTCCGAATAACGAATTGCAGCCCCGCGCACCACATGCTGCATAGCCCCCCATACAATAATTCGCCGCAGGACGATTTCCGATGGGTCAGGACATGACGAACCTCCCGAGCGCCACATTGGCCGCTTTCGCCGCGGAACTGAGCCACGCCCACATACCCGAGGAGGTCATGGCCCGCGCCGAAGATCTCTTCGTCGACTGGCTCGGTTCCGCCCTGGCGGGGAAGTTCGCGGAGCCGGTACAGACCATCGCCGCCTTTGCCCGTCGCATGGGGCCGGCGGACGGCCCGAGCGAGGTGCTCATGGATCGTTCTTCCACCTCCCCCTTCTTCGCGGCGCTCGTCAACGGCGCGGCATCGCATGTGGCCGAACAGGACGACGTCCACAACGGGTCGGTCTTTCATCCGGCGGCGGTGGTCTTCCCCGCGACGCTCGCCGTCGCGCAGGAGATCGGCGCGTCCGGCAAGGAGTTCCTGGCGGCAAGCGTCGCCGGCTACGAGGTCGGAATCCGCGTGGGCGAGTTCCTCGGCCGGTCGCACTACAAGATCTTCCACACGACAGGCACGGCGGGCGCCGTGGCTGCCGCGGCTGGGGCAGGCCGGCTGCTGCGTCTTTCGCCCGAGCGCATGCTCCACGCCTTCGGCTCTGCCGGCACGCAGGCGGCAGGCCTCTGGGAGTTCCTGCGCGACGCCGCGGACTCGAAGCCTCTCCACACAGCAAAGGCAGCGGCCAACGGCCTGATCTCGGCCTATCTCGCCAAGGATGGATTCACCGGCGCCCGGCGTATCCTCGAAGGATTGCAGGGCATGGCCGCCGGCATGTCGAGCGATGCCGATCCCGCGAAGCTGACCGACGGGCTCGGCACGCGCTGGGCGACCGCCGAGACGTCGTTCAAATATCACGCCTCCTGCCGCCACACCCACCCGGCTGCAGACGCCTTGCAGAAGGCGATGCGGGAGAACGGCCTGAAGGCGGGCGAGATCGAGAGCGTCGTCACGCGGGTGCATCAGGGCGCGATCGATGTGCTGGGCCCCGTGACCGACCCGTCGACCGTCCACCAGGCGAAGTTCTCGATGGGAACCACCCTCGGCCTGATCGCCGTCTACGGCAAGGCCGGCATGGTCGAGTTCGAGCAGGGCTTCCGCAAGCCGGAGGTGATCGATTTCCGCGATCGCGTTTCGATGGAGCTCGACCCGGAGGTCGACACCGCTTATCCGGCCCGCTGGATCGGCAAGGCCACTGTCTCGACCCGCGACGGGCGCAGCATCGACGTGCGCGTCGACGAGCCGAAGGGGGATCCGGGCAACACCCTTTCGCGCCCCGAGATCGAAGCGAAGGTGACCGGCCTCGCAATCTACGGCAACGCGGCCGACGAGTCGGAGATGCAGCGCCTGCTGCCCCGCCTTTGGTCGGTCGGCGAACGCAATTCTATCGGCCGGCTGATGGCCTGACCGCAGACCGGGCCGCCCACGACGCATTGACAGGAATAAGCGTATGGAACTGAAGGATCTCCCGCAGGGGGAAGAGATTGCGCAGATCAGGCAGAGCGTCCGCAAGCTCTGCGAGGCCTTTCCGGCGGAATACTGGCGCGCGCTCGATCGTGACAACGCCTATCCGACCAACTTCGTCAATGCACTCTCCGAAGCCGGCTATCTTTCGGTGCTGATCCCTGAGGAATTCGGCGGGTCCGGCTTGCCTCTTTCGGCCGCCGCTGCGATCCTCGAGGAGGTCCAGCGCGCCGGCGCCAACGGCGCAGCCTGCCATGCGCAGATGTATATCATGGGCGCGCTGCTGCGGCACGGCAACCAGTCGCAGAAGGAACAGTATTTGCCGAAGATTGCCTCGGGCGAACTCCGGCTCCAGGCCTTCGGCGTGACCGAGCCGACCAGCGGCACCGACACGAGTTCCATCAAGACCTTTGCGAAGCGCGATGGCGACCACTACGTCGTCAACGGCCAGAAGGTGTGGACGTCGCGGGCCGAGCATTCCGACCTGATGCTGCTTCTTGCCCGCACCACGCCGAAGGATCAGGCCGCCAAGCGGACAGACGGGCTCTCGGTGTTCATCGTCGACATGCGCGAGGCGCTGAAGGCAGGCATGACGATCAAGCCGATCCGCACGATGATGAACCACTCGACCACCGAAGTGTTCTTCGAGGACGTGCGCATCCCGGCGGAGAACCTGATCGGCGAGGAAGGCAAGGGCTTCCGCTACATCCTCTCCGGCATGAACGCGGAGCGCATCCTGATCGCCGCCGAATGCGTGGGCGACGCCAAGTGGTTCATCGAGAAGGCGTCTGCCTATGCCGGAGAGCGCAACGTGTTCGGCCGGCCCATCGGCCAGAACCAGGGCATTCAGTTCCCGATCGCGCGATCCTATGCGCAGATGCGGGCAGCCGAATTGATGGTGCACCAGGCGGCCTCGCTCTTCGAGGCGGGGCAGGATTGCGGCGAGCAGGCCAACATGGCCAAGATGCTGGCCGCCGAAGCCTCGTGGGCGGCGGCGGAGGCCTGCGTGCAGACGCATGGCGGCTTCGCCTTCGCCGAGGAGTACGACGTGGAACGTAAGTTCCGTGAAACCCGGCTTTATCAGGTCGCGCCGATTTCGACCAATCTGATCCTCAGCTACATCTCGGAGCATGTGCTGCGCATGCCCCGTTCCTACTGAGGACCTGTCGATGCTTCCGCTTGACGGACTTCTCGTCATCGCCATCGAGCAGGCGGTTGCCGCCCCCACCTGCACGGTTCGGCTTGCCGACGCGGGAGCCCGCGTCATCAAGATCGAGCGTGCCGAAGGCGAGACCGCCCGCCATTACGACAAGGCGGTCCACGGCACGAGCGCCTATTTCGCCTGGCTCAACCGCGGCAAGGAAAGCGCCGTCCTTGACATCAAGGACGAGACCGACCGCGCGCTCGTCGAGCGCATGGTGGCCGGAGCCGACGTGTTCGTGCAGAACCTCGCGCCCGGAGCGGCATCTCGCCTCGGCCTTGGCGCGAAGGAACTCGTCGCGCGCTACCCGCGGATCATCGCGGTCGACATCGTCGGCTACCGGCAGGACACCAGCTATCGCGACATGCGGGCCTACGACATGCTGATCCAGGCCGAGTCCGGCATCTGCGCCGTCACCGGCACAGCCGACACGCCTGTCAAGGTGGGGGTGTCGCTCGCCGACGTGTCGACCGGAATGAATGCGCATGCGGCGATCCTCGAGGCGCTGATAGAGCGCGGCATCACCGGGCGCGGCAAGGCGATCGAGATCGCTATGTTCGACGCCATGGCCGACCTGATGAGCGTGCCCCTACTCCATCACGTCTATGGCGGACGCGAGACGCCGCGCACGGGGCTCGCCCACGCCTCGATCTTCCCCTATGGGCGCGTGTCGTGCAAAGACGGCGACGTGGTCATCGTCGTCCAGAATCCCGGCGAATGGCGGAGGCTATGCGAGGGCGTCCTGCAACGTGCCGATCTCGTTGCCGATCCGCGCTTTGCCGACAACCCGTCTCGGGTGAAGAACAGGGCGGAGCTGTCGGCCATCCTTGCCGGCGTCTTCGCCGGCCTGACCCGGTCGCAGGCGATCGAGCGGCTGGAGAAGAATGCGCTGGCGTGGTCGAGCGTGTCCACCGTCGCGGATCTGGCACGGCATCCGGCTCTCGCCAGGCTGGCGCTCGACGTGCCCGGCGCCGCCTTCGAAGGCGTGGCATCGCCGGTCCGGCGGCATGTGAAGGGCGGCCCGGTCCCCCCACTCGGCGAGCACACCGACGCAATCCGCGCCGAATTCCCGGAGGTCGCCGAATGAACGATAAAGAAGTCGCTCACCTTCGCGAGTGGATTGGCCGCGAGGAGCAGGCCTGCGAATTGCTGACGCCCACCCTGGTCGAGCGCTTCGAAGCGACGCTCGGTCGGCAACTGACGCGGATTGCGGACGAGGCGCCGGTGGCCATCCACTGGTGCCTTCATCAGCCAGCGGTCGCGCCGGATGGACTGGGACGGGACGGACATCCCGCGCGTGGCGGCTTCCTGCCGCCGGTGCCGCTGCCCAGGCGCATGTGGGCGGGTGGCGAACTCTCCTTCCTCGCGCCGCTGCGTGTCGGCGATGAGGTGACGCGCATCTCGCGCATCGCCGACGTCGCCCACAAGCAGGGCCGCACCGGCGAACTCGTGTTCGTCACCGTCGAGCACGAGGTTCGTTCCGGCGGGCTGCTCGCCATCCGGGAGCGTCAGGACATCGTCTATCGTGCGATGGAGACTGGGGCCTCCACGCCGGTGCCGGCCACCGCCGAGCCGCACCCGGCCGATCATTCGGAGCAGGTCGAGGCGACGACTACGCTGCTCTTCCGCTACTCGGCCCTAACCTTCAACGGCCACCGCATCCACTACGACCTCGACTATGCGCGCGATGAAGAAGGCTATGCCGGCCTCGTCGTCCACGGCCCATTGCAGGCGACGCTGCTCCTGCATCTCGCATTGCGCGTGAAGGGCGCCACGCCCGCCCGTTTCGCCTACCGGGGCGTTGCGCCCCTCATTCTTGGCCGCGCCTTCAGCGTCAACGCAGTGAAAACCCCGGAGGGCTTTGACCTCTGGACGGCCGGCGAGGACGGCATCACCCGCATGCGCGGCGTCGCGCAATTCCCCGCAGCCGATTGAAGAGGAGTTGCCGGAGGTGGTTCCGCGAGGTATCCGCTATCTCGACCTTCGGGCCTAAAGCTCTCTTCCTCTCGGCCCCACTGCGCCATCCGGTGGGCCATCCGGCTTTTTTCAACGCTCCTCCGCCCTATCATGACGCTGGATACAGCGGTGACGCGTGGCATCACTGGCGCAAGCGAACGCCCCTACACTTCGGCCCGGCATCCGATCGGGGATCAGTAGAGCTTGCCGCGCGCCGTTACCGGCCAGACGGTCTCGACCCGGTCTCCACGGATCCCGACATACCAATCGTAGAGATTGCAGGTGGGATCGCAATGGCCGGGGATCAGCTGCAGGCGCTGGCTGATCCTCAGTCGCCCAAGAGGGTCGTCCAATTGGCAATGCTCATCTGAAAGCCCCTTGCAGCTTACCCCGTCCAGGCTGTGGACGGCCGGCAGGCCGCTGTCCACAGCGAGCGCCTTCAGCCCCGCATCCGTCACGGCACGGCCCGAAGCGAGGCTCATGACGGAGGTCAGCACGAACAGCGCATGCTCGAAGCCCGCATCCGGTCCGAGCACGCGGCGATAGTCGGCATCCATGAAGATGTAGGAGCCGCACTGCAACTCGTTCCACACGCCGCTGGCCGCTTCGTGCCTGTAGGTGCCTGTCCCGGCACCGCCGACGATCTCGCAGGTCAGTCCGGCAGCGGCGATCATCTCGACGGTCTGGCGGGTCAACGCCTCGGCGGAGACGATCGCGCACCGGCGCTCGGCCTCGGTCGCCAGATGCTGGGCACGCCCGTGATAGGCTTGAATGCCTGCGAAGCGAAGGCCTGGCGCGGCAGCGATGGCCAGTGCCAGGTCGCGGGCAGGAAGGCCGGGGGCGATGCCGCAGCGCCCGGCGCCGCAATCTATCTCGACCAGGACCTCCAGGGTCACGCCGGCACCCCTCGCGGCCGAGGAAAGATCGGCCACGGCTTCCGGATCGTCGGCGCAGACGATGATCCGCGCGCGCTTGGCCAGCCGCGCGAGCCGATCCAGCTTCGCGGGGTCGCGCACCTCGTTGGCCACCAGAATGTCGGTTATCCCGGCGCGCACCATCGCCTCGGCTTCGGACACTTTCTGGCAGCAGATCCCGCAGGCCCCGCCGCGCTCCATCTGCAGCCGCGCGATGTCGGCGGATTTGTGGGTCTTGGCGTGGGCGCGCAGGCGAACGCCACGCTCCGTCACGAACCGGCGCATCCGTTCGAGGTTTCGCTCCAGCGCGTCGAGATCGATCAGTAGCGCCGGCGTCTGGACTTCGTGTAAAGCCATCCCCGGCAAGGCGGGAACGTCGAAGCCCGGCTCGGCATCGCGCAGAGACAAATCTTGGATCAAGGTGTTCACCGAAATCTCCTTCGCGCTTGAGCTATGCCTTGCCTGGCGGCATTAACGCAACATATTTTGTAAGGCATTGGAACAATATAGTGGCGGATCGTTTGAGAAGCAGTCCTTTATCGAACCCGGGCGGCGCCCTCACGGCCAGTGCCAAGTCGATTTTCCGGCTGCTCGCCGCGCGTGGTCCGGCGACACGCCCGCAGCTCGGCGAGGCGCTGGGCCTGTCGCGGCCGACAATGTCCGCAGCGATCTCCGAACTCGAGGAAGTCGGCCTCGCCAGCAAGATCGGCGAGGTTCAGGGACCGCTGGGCCGCAAGGCCGCGGTCTATCGCCCCGGTCCCGCCTCTGGCCATGTCATTTCGATCGACGCCGGGTCGACCCACGTTCGGCTGCGCGCGTCGACGGTCGATAGGCGGCACCTGCACAGCCGCGTCTACCGTCTGCCGTCCAGCCAACTCGTCCTGGGCGAGGAGATCAGCGGCGCCGTCGCCGAGGAAGTCGCCGCCACGCTGGCGGAAACAGACCCCGGCTGGGGCTCTCTGCGCATGATCGGAATTGCGCTGCCGTCGCGCGTGGTCGGCCCTCAGGGCGATCGGAGCGCAACCCGGCAACAGGAGATCTTCAGCTGCTTCGAGCCGCCGGCGGATGTCCCGATCCTGCTCGAAAACAATGTGAACTGCGCGGCCGTCGCCGAGCGGTCGAACGGCGTCGCCAAGGATTCCGAGACTTTCGCCTACGTCCAGATCGGGCTGAAGATCGGCGTCGGCATCATGCTGGACGGCAAGTTGCTGCGCGGAAAGAACGGTGCCGCCGGCGAAATAAGCCACCTGGCCTTTCCCTTTGCCGATGGAGCGCGCCCGATTCCCGGCGAGATCGAACGCTACATGGGCACCGAGGCGCTGATGCAGCGCGTCGCGAAACAATGGCCCGCATCCGAGGGCGCCCCGCCGGTGGACGCGGCCGATCTGATGGCGCGCGCCTCCCACGGCAACGCAGCGGCGCTCGAGCAGGTCACACGGCATGCTGAGGATATCGGCGCCATCGTCGCCAGTTGCGTCAGCATGGTCGATCCCGGCCTGGTCGTTCTGGGCGGCGGGCTGGGAGCCAATCCGCTGCTCCTGCCCACCGTGCATGAGGTCGCGAACCGCCTGAGCTACCCCGTCGAGGTACGTACCAGCTCCCTCGGCCAGGATGCGACAGTGCTGGGCATCGAGAAGCTCGCCTGCGACAGCGCCGTCGACCTGCTCCTCGGCGAGCCCCGAGCCTGACACTCCGCGCCCCGCATGGCCAACCATGGCGCGCAGAACAGGTCCCCCTCTCCGTCTCGGCTTCGCCGAGCCACCTCTCCCCCACTTTGTGGGGAAGAGGAAGGGCGCCGAGAAAGCGGGCGGTGATTCCTCTCCCTCACGATAGTGGGGGAGAGGTGGCTCGGCGAAGCCGAGACGGAGAGGGGGACCTGCCAAGCATGAGGGAAGGGACCTTTCCAGATGTGTGAATGTCGTCGGTTTCCAGGGTGCATTACGATTCCCGTTGCAAACCCGAATATTTTTGTTAGGCTGCCTAACATAATAGCTTGCCCACGACCGGTCCGGCCTTGGGGTGTTTTCAACGGGAGTGAAAAATGATCGCATCGATGTGCCGCGCGGCCGTCCTGGCTACAAGCGCAACTCTTCTGGGTTCGGGCGCGCTTTCGGCCCAGGAACTGCAATACTGGGTCTATTCGGACTTCGCCCAGGGCGATGCGCTGAAGCTCCAGCAGGAGTTCATCGCCGAGTTCGAAGCGGCGAATCCGGGCGTGAAGATCGTCATTTCCGGCAGGGGCGACGATGATCTGACCTCCGGCCAGGTTGCCGGCGCGGCGTCGGGCACCTTGCCGGACGTCTTCATGAACGGTCTTGCGGTCGGCGCGCAATTGGTCGAGGTCGGTGCCCTGGCCAACATCTATCCCGAATGGATGGCGATGCCGCAGGAGTACAGGGATCAGTTCGATGCCGACGCGATCAAGAGCTGTTCGCCGAAGCCGGAGACGATGTACTGCATCCCCTATACCGGCTTCGGAGAGATCCTGTACCGCAATCTGACGGTGCTCGAGGCGGCGGGCATCGACACCAAGACGCCCCCGGCAACCTGGGAAGATTGGTACGCCCAGATGGTCAAGGTCAAGGAGAGCGGCAAGTTCGCAATGCCGGACCAGACGCAGGTCTTCAATTCCGTGGCCAGCATGTACGCCGTGGGAGGCGACAAGGCCAAGTGGGGCATCGATTTCGAGAAGCGCCAGACGCTGATCGAGCCGGAGCCCATGGCGCGCACCCTGCAGATGTTTATCGACATGGCGCCGATGCAGAGTGGCACGAGCCGCAATGACCAGGCCACCAAGGACCTGTTCATCACCAACCAATTGGCTTTCCATGTCGTCGGTCCGTGGGTCAATCCGAGCTACGCCCAGGCGGCGGCCGAATCCGGCTTGAAGTACGACTTCGTGCTGGTGCCGGGCAGCACCGCGGGCGATCACGGCGGCATCAAGAGCTACGAGTTCGTCAGCGTTTCGCCGGGTCCGAACCGCGAGATCGCGTGGAAGTTCGCGGCTTACATCACCGAGAAGAAGCAGATGGCCCGCTGGGCGAAGCTTCTGTCCCGCTACAATGCCAACGCCGCGGCCATGCAGGATCCGGAAGTCACGGCTTTGCCGCTGATCGTGAAATCGGTAGAGGCCGTGAAATACGCCATGGACGTGATGCCGCCCTATTTCGTCGGTGCCGTGCCGAACTGCTATCGCTCGACGATGACCGACATGGCTTCGGCAGTGGCGGATGGCGAGTACACCGCTGAAGAAGGCGCCGAGGAACTTATCGCCGAGCTGAACGACTGCCTCGCGAAGTAAAGCGAGGGCGACATGGCGCGGCGCTCCAGAGCAATTCCAGCAAAAGTGCGTAGCGGTTTTGCGTCCGGAATTGCGTAAAAACAAATAGATAGAGCCTTTTCGCGGTTCGAAGAAAAGCGGAAATGCTCTATCGGCCGCGCCACTTTTTCCGCCTGCCCCGACCGGATATGTCATGAGTGCCAGACGACATCTGCCGCATTATGCGATGGTATTGCCCTTCGCCTTGCTGTTCGCGGCCTTCTTCCTCTACCCGATCGTCAGCGGGTTTTATTACAGCTTTCACGACTGGAACGCGGCGACGGAAGCCCGTTTCGTGGGATTGGCCAACTATGAGGCCGTGCTGAATTCGCGCGACTTCTCGCGCGCGATGAGAAACCTCTTCCTGTACATCGCCATTACCGTGCCGCTGGGTATTTCGGTGGCGCTCGCGCTGGCGCTTCTGGTCGACAGCTTCACCGGCTTCTGGGCGAATTTCTTCCGAAGCGCCTTCTTCCTGCCGGTGGTCCTCCCCGCCTTCCTCGCCGCGACGATCTGGCGCTGGATGTATGCGCCCAATTTCGGCCTGGTGAACATGGTGCTCGGCTGGTTCGGGGTACCGTCGATCAATTTCCTGAACGACACCGGCACCATGCTCTACGCGCTCATCGCCGTCGATGTCTGGGTCTCCGCAGGCTTCAACATGGTCATCCTGCTCGCCGGCCTGAAGAACATCCCGCAAGACCTTTACGAGGCCGCGCGGCTCGACGGCGCCGGCCGGATCCAGCAGGTCCGCTACATCACGATCCCAATGTTGGCGCCGGTCCTGTTCTTCGTCGTCACCTACGGATTCATCTCCGCGCTCCAGGTCTTCGACGTGCCGTGGCTGCTGACGGGGTCGTCCTTCACCGCCTATGGCGGACGGCGCAGCGCGCTTCTGTTCCCGGTCATGGACATGATGGGGCGGGCCTTCGGTTCCGTCCAGTTCGGCGAGGCCACCGCCTACGGCTTTCTCCTGACCATCGTCATCATTCTCTTCACCGGGCTGATGTTCGGCTTGCGTGCCTGGAGGACGCCGAAATGAACGACGCCTCCGCAACCAACCGGGCCATGGTCGCCGATTTGTGGACCTGGCGATTCCTGAAATGGGTCGTCGCCATCTGCGTGGCGATCGTGGCGGTGTTCCCGATCTGGTGGATGGTCAACGTGGTCTTCGCGGACCCGGGCACACCGGTCTCGATCAACCCCCGGCTTTATCCGACGTCGCTTTCGTCCGGTCTCGCCAAGATCCAGATGATCCTGACCGAGACGCAGTATCTGCGCGCCTATTTCATCACGATCGCCTACGCGCTCCTGACCATCCTGGGCGTGCTGTTCATCGGCTCGATGGCCGCATTCGAATTCGCGCTGTTCGACTTCCCCGGCAAACGTCTGCTGTTCGGGCTGGTGATGCTGTCGCTGATGGTGCCCACCATCGTGACCATCATCCCGACCTACCTGCTGGTGGCCGATCTCGGCTGGCTGAACACCATGCAAGGGCTGGTGGTGCCTGGCCTCGCTTCGGCCTTCGGGCTCTTCCTCTTGGTGCAGTTCATGCGGACGCTGCCCATGGAGATGATCGAGGCTGCAAGGCTCGACGGCGCGAGCCATTTCAAGATCTACTGGTACATCGCGCTTCCGCTCTCCAAGAACGCCATGGTGACCTTGGCGATCCTGACCTTCATGCGGACATGGGGCAATTTCGCGTGGCCGCTGATCGTGGCGCCGAAGCCGGAGATCTATACGGTCGGCCAGGTCGTCGGCCTCTTCAACGCACCCTTCTCGCATCAGACCGTGGACGTGGTGATGACGGCCAATCTCCTGGCCGTGCTTCCGCCGCTGATCTTCTTCCTGATCTTCCAGCGCAAGATCGTCGAAGGCATCGCCATGTCGGGCTCCAGGGGCTGAACGGACACAGTTGAGAACAATGGCTGAACTAGAAATCACATCCATCTCCAAATCCTTCGGCACGGTCGAGGTGCTGCGGGATGTCAATCTGAAAATTCGCTCGGGCGAGTTCGTGGTGTTCGTGGGCCCCTCGGGCTGCGGCAAGTCCACGCTGCTGCGGATGATCACCGGCCTCGAGACCGAGAGTTCGGGCGACATCCATATCGACGGCAAGCGCGTCAACGAGGTTGATCCGGCCAAGCGCGGTACGGCGATGGTCTTCCAGTCCTACGCGCTCTATCCGCATATGACGGTGGCCGAGAACATGGGCTTCGGCCTGAAGATGGCCGGCGAACCGAAAAACGTGATCCGCGAGAAGGTCGCCCAGGCGGCGGGAATCCTGCGCCTGGAACAGCTTCTCGATCGCCGGCCCGGGCAGTTGTCCGGCGGCCAGAAGCAGCGCGTCGCCATCGGCAGGGCGATCGTGCGCAACCCCAAGGTTTTCCTGTTCGACGAGCCGCTGTCGAACCTCGACGCGGAACTGCGCGTCCAGATGCGTGCCGAACTCATCGACCTTCACCGCCGGCTGGGCGCGACGATGATCTACGTCACCCACGACCAGGTCGAAGCGATGACGCTGGCTGATCGCATCGTGGTCATGCATGGTGGCGTCGTGCAGCAATATGGACGGCCGCTCGACCTCTACGACGATCCCGACAATCGTTTCGTGGCCGGTTTCATCGGTTCGCCGAAAATGAACTTCCTGGATGCCGCGGTGAACGAGGTCGGATCGGACCATGTCACCCTCGGCAACATTGGCGGAAGCGGCCGCACCCTGCGGCTTCCGTTCCGAGGTTTCGACGCTTCCGTCAAGCAGGTCGTCCTGGGCGTTCGCCCGGAGCATGTCAGCTTGGGATCGGGCGGGCCGGATGAGCTTCCTGTGACAGTGAGCTTCGCCGAGGAATTGGGCGATGTGACCTATATCCACGGCAAGCTGCCGGCCGGCAATCCATTGATCATCCGCAGCGACAAGGGGCGCCACGACGGTCAGGACACATGCGCCGTGACGCTCGATTCCCATGGACTGCGCCTGTTCGACGCCGCTGGCCGTCGTCTGCGAGAGAGCAGGACCTGACGGCAATGACGAGTATTCATGTGGTGCCGCTGGCTCCCGACGCCGGCGTGGTCGGTGTCGACATCGGCGGAACCAAGACCCATCTGCGTCTGCGCAACCGCTCCGGCGAGCGCGACCTCATCATTCCAACCAGCGACTGGCGACGCCGCGAATGGCGGCGAGATGCCACAGCCCTGATCGAACTCGTCGAGCGCTTTGCCGAAGGCGCGCCGCTCGCGGCGATGGGCGTCGGCGCACATGGCTGCGACGACAAGGAGGAGTGCCAGTCCTTCGAGGACGCCTTCAACGCGGTGAGCTCCTTCCCCGTGCGGGTGGTGAACGACGCCGAGCTTATGCCCGCGGCTCTCGGGATGAAACGGCAGATCGGCATAGTGGCCGGCACAGGTTCGATCGCGGTGTGCCGCACGGCGGAAGGCGAGATGCTGGTCGCCGGCGGCTGGGGCTGGATCATCGGCGACGAAGGCAGTGCCGCCAGCCTCGTTCGAGAAGCTGCCCGCGCCGTGGCGCTGCATCTCGACCGTGGTGGATCGCAGGGCGAACCGCTCGTACGCCGCCTGTTTGCGGAACTGGCCATACCCTCGGCCGCCCGCATCGGAAGCCGGCTGGGAAGCCTCGGCGGCGCTAAGGAAATCGGCAGCCACGCAAGCCTGGTCTTCGACGCGGCCGATGAGGGCTCCGCCCTTGCCGATACGGTCATCCGCGAGGGCGGCCGTGCCTTGGCTGAACTCGTCGCCCGCCTGCGGCTGCGAGGATCCCATGCCACCGCCGTGGTGGCCGGCGGAAGCGTCATCGCATCACAGCCGAGGCTGTGGGAGGCATTTCGCGCGGGCGTCGTGGATATCTGCGGTCCGCGGATGTCCTTGCACCTTCACAAGGGTCCGCCGGTCGAAGGCGCGATCGTGCTGGCCGACCGGCTGGCGGCCGAGCAGGCACGCAATTCATGATGAAATCCAGAAAGGTAGAGAGATGAGCTATCGTTCCACCGTCGCGCGGCAACCCGAGTCGCTTGCCGACACTTTGACGGCTGCACAGGCCGAACTTTCGGGTCTCGACCTGAAGCCCTTGGCGTCGGGCGTCGCGGTGGTGACCGGCGTCGGTGCAAGCTACGCCGCCGCGGTCGTCGTGGCCGCCGAACTGCAGCGCCGCGGCCGGCGCGCCTTCGCCGTTCGCTCGGGCGAGATGATGGCGGGCTACGACCTGGCGGATACTGTGTTCGCTCTGTCGCATCGCGGCCGCAGCGTCGAGACGGTGGAAGCGCTGCGGAAACTGCCTGAGGCAAAGAGCCTGGCGATCACCAACAATCCGGAGAGCCCGCTCGCGAATGCGGCGACCTATCACCTCCAGCTCGACAACGGTTCCGACGCCACCCCGTCCAGCACGGGTTACACGGCGACGCTGCTGGCCGCCGGCGTGGCGGTCGATGCGATCCACAGCAGTGGAGGAGCGGATTGGAGCACTTTGCCGGCCCTGACCGCCGAAGTGCAGCGCCGCGCCGCCGAGAAGATGCCGCGACTGGCCGAACTCTTCCGTGATCGTCGTGCGATCGACTGCGTGGGAGCCGGCGCTGCGATCGGAACCGCCGACGGCGCCTCGCTGCTGCTGCGCGAGGCCGCGCGCCTGCCGGCTTCCGGCTATGAGACCCGGCATTACCTCCATGGCCCGATGGAATCGATGGATGCGACGACGGGCGTCGTCCTGTTCGGCGACGGCCGCGAAATAGCTCTGGCGCAAAACCTCGATGAGATCGGCTGCCCCGCGCTTCTCATCACCAGCAACACCGAAATCCGCGACACCGGCAAGCTGACGGTGGTGAACGTTCCTGCCAGCGACGATCTGATCCTGCGCGGCATCACCGACATCTTCACGGCTCAGCTCCTGGCAGCCGAACTGTCGGACGCCGCAGGCCTGACCGATGTGAAGTTCCGCTACAAGCAGAGCGATACGAAGATTCTTGACGAGGCGGCGTAGTCCGTTTGCTTGAGACCGGGAGTGTTAGACCAGGGTCGTGATGTTTGACCCCTGCGCAAATTCACCCCTTCTGTCCGCTTCTGTCCGGCAGGACATCTCCCCCACAAGGCTATCGGATTCACACATCCGACGGGCTGTCCGGAGC
>NZ_JBJHDO010000008.1:0-301093 GCF_050958605.1 Mesorhizobium sp. 1B3
TCTTGCCGCGGTCGGCGCCGGTTCCATGCTGTTCCTGATGATGATGGTGACGGTGATCAGCGTGGCCGGCCGCTACTTCCTGCAGGCCGACCTCATCCCCGGCGCCTACAACATCGTCGAGCGCATCATCTTCCCGCTGCTGGTCTTCTGGGCGTTGCCGATCGCGCATCGCGAAGGCATGTTTCCGCGCCTGGAGACCCTGGCCGATGCGCAGCCGCCGCGCCGGCGGGCCATCGTCGCGGCCCTGGTGACGGCCGTCGAGATCGCCGTTTACGCCGTGTTCATGTGGTACATCCTGCGCTTCGTCTGGACCAGCATCCAGTCGAACCGGACGATGCAGATCGGCACCTCGTTCTGGCCGTTGTGGCCGATCCTCGTGATGATGCCGCTGGCTTTCGGGCTGATGCTGCTGGAGATGGGCCGGCTGCTCTACCGCGATGTCAGACGGGTCCTGGGCCTCGAGGCCGCCGCCGACGAGCCGGCGTTCCACGGGAGTTCGGCAGTATGACCGCCTGGCTTTAGGTATCCGCCGGAATGCGGCTCTGCACCCGTGCAACGCGCTTTCTGGCGACGAGATAGGCGGCGGCGAAAGTGATGCTCATCAGGAGCACGATCGTTGGTGCGGGCGCCGAATCTAGAAAAAAACTCAGATAGATGCCGAGGAACGACGCCGAAACCGCAACGGCGATCGCGGAAATCAGCATGCGCTCGAACCTGTTCGTCAGGAGAAAGGCGATGGCGCCCGGTGCTATCAGCATGGCGATCGCCAGGATGATGCCGACGGCTTTCAAGGCCCCGACGATCGACAGAGACAATACCGCCAGCAGCCCGTAATGCAGCAGCCGTACCGGCAGGCCGATCGCCTGGGCATGCTGCGGGTCGAAGGCATGGAGCAGCAGGTCGCGCCGAAACACGCCGACCGTCGACAAGACCACCGCGGCGATAATTCCGCTTTCGAGCACGTCGCCCCAGCCGACGCCGAGCATGTCGCCGAACAGGATATGGTCGAGGTGGACGTCGGTCTGTATCTTGGTGTAGAGCACGAGACCGAGACCGAACATGCCGGAGAATACGATGCCCATCACCGTGTCCTCCTTGATGCGGCTGTTCTCCTTGAGAAAGCCGGTGGCGAGCGCGCAGGTCATGCCGGCCGCGAAGGCTCCGACGGCGAGCGGCAGGCCCGCAATGTAGGCGAGCACGATGCCCGGCAGGACGCCATGGCTGATGGCATCGCCCATCAGTGACCAGCCTTTGAGCACGAGGAAGCACGACAGCAGTGCCATCGGCGCCGCGACCAGGATCGCGATGACGAAGGCCTGCTGCATGAAGGCGAACTGGAAGGGCGCGAGGAGCATTTCGACCATGGTCACAGCCCCTGCTCCAGAGCTTGCCGCGCCCGGCGACGGGCGGCGAGCATGCCGTGCTTCGGCGCGAAGGCGAATGCCAGGAGGAAGATCAACGTCTGGAGAACGACGATGATGCCGCCGGTCGCGCCGTCGAGGAAATAGCTCGCATAAGCGCCGACCAAGCTGGTGATCGCGCCGATCCCGACGCTGATCGCGATCAGGCGGGGAAAACGGTCGGTGAGAAGGTAGGCGGTCGCGCCTGGTGTCACGACCATGGCGATGACCAGGAAGGCGCCGACGGTCTGAAGCGCCGCGACGGTGCAGGCCGAAAGCAGCGTGAAGAACAGCACTTTCATCCGGTCCGGATTGAGACCGATCGACCGCGCGTGGTTCTCGTCGAAGAAGGTCACCATGAGGTCCCGCCATTTGACGAACAGGATCAGCAGCGAAATGCCGGCGATGACGACGAGCTGGAGCGTGTCCGCGGCGGTGATGGCGAGGATGTTGCCGAGCACGATGGTCTGGATGTTCACCGAGGTCGGCGAGAGCGACACCATGAACAGGCCGAGGCCGAAGAAGGAGGTGAAGATCAGCCCGATGATGGCGTCTTCCCGAAGCTTGGTCCGCTGATTGAGGAAAAGCATGGCGCCGGCGGCGAGGCCGCCGGAGAGGAAAGCGCCGAAGGCGAAAGGCAGCCCAAGCATGTAGGCCCCGGCCACCCCTGGGACGATGGAATGGGAGAGGGCGTCGCCGATCAGCGACCAGCCCTTCAGCATGAGATAGGCGGACAGGAAGGCGCAGACGCCGCCGACCAGCGCCGAGACCCACATGGCGTTGATCATGTAGCCGTAGGCGAAAGGCTCGGCCAATTGGTCGATCATCTCGGGCCGCCCTGTTCGTCCGAGTTCTCGCCATAGATCACGAAAGGCCGCTCGTCGTCGGTCAGGACCGTCACCTTGCGCGGGTCGGCGTCGTCGTGCAGCTCCGTGCCGCCGAGCGTGAACTGCCGCAAGACGCCGCCGAAAGCTTTCTCCAGATTGGCCTGTGTGAACACTTCGGCGGTCGGGCCTTCCGCCAGCACGGCGCGGTTGATGAGCACGGCGCGGTCGCAGAATTGCGGCACGCTGCCGAGATTGTGGGTCGAGACGAGCATGATCCTGCCCTCGTCGCGCAAGGAACGCAGCAGCTTGACGATGGCGTCCTCGGTCTTGACGTCGACACCGGTGAAAGGCTCGTCGAGGAGGATGATCTGCCCCTCCTGGGCAAGCGCCCTGGCCAGGAAGACGCGCTTCTTCTGGCCGCCCGACAATTCCCCGATCTGGCGCTTGCGGTAGGCGCTCATGCCGACCCGTTCGAGCGCGGCATCCACCTTGTCGCGATCGTCCGGGCGCGGGATGCGCATGAAATTCATATGGCCGTAGCGGCCCATCATCACCACGTCCTCGACGAGCACGGGGAAGTTCCAGTCGACGTCCTCGGATTGCGGCACATACGCGACGGCGTTGCGTCTCAGGGCCTCCACGGCAGGCGCGCCGAACATCGAGACCCTTCCGGCCGCAAGCGGCACGAAGCCCATGATCGCCTTGAAAAGCGTGGATTTGCCAGAGCCGTTGACCCCCACCAGGGCCGTGATCGAGCCGCGGGGGATCGAGAAGCTGGCGTTGCGCAACGCGGTGTGGCCATTGCGGTAGGTGACGGTAATGTTCTCGACCGAGAGGCCGTCCCTGGCTGGCGCGTCCGTGGCGCTGGCTACCGAAAGGTTCATTCCGTCAGGCCTTTGGCGATGGTCTCCGTGGTGGCTCGCAACAAGTCGAGATAGGTAGGCACCGGCCCGTTGGCGTCGCTCAGCGAGTCCACATAGAGCACACCACCGTAATTGGCACCGGTCTCGCGCGCCACCTGCTTGGCGGGATCGGCCGACACGGTGCTTTCGCTGAACACGGCGGGAATGTGGTGGGCGCGCACTGCGTCGATCACCTTGCGCACCTGCTGCGGCGTGCCTTGCTGGTCGGCATTGATGGGCCAGAGATACAGCTCTTTCAGTCCGAAGTCGCGTGCAAGATAGCTGAAAGCGCCTTCGCTCGAGACAAGCCAGCGCCGTTCCTCCGGGATGGCCGAAAGGCGGGCATGGATCGGCTCGACCGTGGCCTTGATCTTTTCCGCGTAGGCGGTGGCGTTGCGGTTGTAGGTCTCGGCATTCTCCGGATCGCGCTCCGCCAACGCCTTGCGGATATTCTCGACGTAAATGAGGGCGGCCGTGGGCGACATCCAGGCGTGCGGGTTGGGTTTTCCGGTATAAGGACCTTCGGCGATCCCCATCGGCTCGACGCCTTCGGACACCACGACGCCCGGCACGTCCTTGAGGTTCTGGAAAAATTTCTGGAACCAGAGCTCCAGGTTCAGGCCGTTCCACAAGATGAGATCGGCGTCCTGTGCCCGGATGAGATCGCCCGGCGTGGGCTGATAGTTGTGGATCTCGGCATTGGGCTTGGTGATGGATTCCACGTCGGCGGCATCGCCGGCGACGTTCCGCGCCATGTCGGCGATGATGGTGAAGGTGGTCACGACCTTCAGTTTTTCACTGTTGCTGGCTTCGCCGCTGCAGGCGGCAAGACCGAGCGCCATGAGCACGGCAATGACGGCGCGGAGCATTTCTGTTGTCACTCCTCGGACGGATCACTTCGGAAGGGCGCGCAAGCACCATGTTCCAAGAAATAGAGGCGGGGCGGACATCTGTCAATGCAATTGCAAATCGTTTGCAATAAGTGTGGTCAACAGCGGGGCCGGCCGTCTTCCCCGGGGCTAAGCGAAGCTGAGGGTTGGATAAGCCGGTTGGAGGGGGCCATTTCTTTGCAACTGGTTGTCATCTGGCGCATAATTCGACCATGACGAAAGCGCCGACTCAAAAACCCGATTACGAGAAACAGCTACGCCGTGCCGGCGTTCGCATAACCCGCCCGCGACGGATTATTCTGGACATTCTGTCGAGCACGGAAGGCCATCCCGACGCGCTCGAGATCTTCCAGATGGCGTCGAAGGCCGACAGCAGCATTTCCCTGTCCACCGTCTACCGGACGATGAAGCTGCTCGAGGGCATGGGCGCCATTCATCGTCATGCATTTGAAGGCGGCCCCTCACGATTCGAGCAGGCCATGGGCGAGCATCACGATCATCTGATCGACATTGAGACAGGCGACGTCATCGAGTTCAAGTCCGACAGGATCGAGCAGCTGCAGGACGAGATCGCGCGCGCGCTCGGCTACGATATTGTCCATCATCGCCTCGAGCTCTACGGCAAGAAGCGGCGCAAGGCCTGACGGCGCATCCGCAGGCAAGAATCACGCTTCAGCTAGAAGTCATCATACAAATTTCGATCTAGCCGATTGACATAGTATCTCTGCCGCCTTACGACTCTCCATCCATCGCGAGGGGGAGATTTCGTGCTGCTGGATGACGATCGCCTTTTCCCCGTCGAACCTGCGGTGCGCGCTCTCGCCCGGGCCCTGTTCGCCGAGGTCCGGGACCTGCCGATCGTCAGTCCCCACGGCCACACGGATCCGCGTTGGTTCGCGGAGAACGAACGATTTCCCGATCCCGCCCAGCTCCTGATCGTCCCGGATCATTATATTTTCCGCATGCTTTTCAGCCAGGGCGTCGCGCTGGAAAGCCTGGGTGTGCCGCGCGCCGACCGTGGGCCCGTCGAGACCGACGGACGCAAGATCTGGCGCATCTTCGCCGAACATTTCCATCTCTTCCGCGGCACCCCGACGAGGCTCTGGCTCGACCATACTTTCGCGACGCTGTTCGGCATCGACGTGCCTTTGTCGGCGGACACGGCGGATTTGTATTATGACCGCATCGCGGAGTGCCTGGAGCGCGACGACTATCGCCCACGGGCGCTGTTCGAGAGATTCCGCATCGAGACGATCGCGACGACGGAAGGCGCGCTCGACGACCTCAAATGGCATCGCATGATCGCCGATTCCGGCTGGGGCGGTCGGGTGATCACGACCTACCGGCCGGACGCAGTCGTCGACCCCGACTTCGCCGGTTTCGCCGACAACCTCCGCATGCTGGGCGAGATCACCGGCTGCGACATCGGTGGTTGGGCGGGCTATCTCGACGCGCATCGGGCGAGGCGGGCCTTTTTCAAGGAGCATGGCGCGACCGCGACCGACCATGGCCACGCCACGGCCGATACTGCGGATCTCTCCCGCGGCGCAGCCGAGGCCCTGTTCGCTCGCATCCGGGCGGGCGAGGCGAATGCCGCGGAGAGGAACCTGTTCCGAGCGCAGATGCTGACCGAGATGGCGCGGATGAGTCTCGTCGACGGGCTTGTCATGCAGATCCATCCCGGCTCTCGCCGCAATCATTCGCCTGGGATCCTCCAGCGTTTCGGCCGGGACAAGGGCTTCGATATTCCCGGCCGCACCGACTACGTCGCTGCCCTGAAGCCGATGCTCGACGCTGTCGGGCTCGAGCCCGGCCTGACCGTCATCCTCTTCACGCTGGACGAGACGGCCTATGCGCGCGAGCTGGCGCCGCTTGCCGGCGTCTACCCCAGCCTGAAGCTCGGTCCTGCCTGGTGGTTCTTCGACAGCCCGGAGGGCATGCGCCGCTTCCGCCAGCTGACGACCGAGACCGCCGGCTTCTACAACACCGTGGGCTTTAACGACGATACCCGCGCCTTCCCTTCCATTCCCGCCCGTCACGACGTCGCGCGGCGGGTCGACTGCGCCTATCTCGCCGGACTCGTCGCGACCGGCCAACTCCGGGAGGAGGAGGCGGCCGAGCTTGCCGTCGAACTCGCCTACGGGCTCGCCAAGCGGGCCTATCGCCTTTGATGCCAACGGTCAAAAACCGTTGGAGCGCGCGACTGCGCGCCGCGGCAGCAGAGCGCCGCGCGTCCGTTCGGGCGCGCAAAGGACGCTCTGCCAGAGTAGGGTTGCCGCATCGTGCTTACCGAACCTTCGGTTCGGGCCGGTGCGGTGGCGCGAAAGCCAAGCGGCCCGGATGGGCCGCGCCGGCGCCTGAGGCGCCCTGGATGTGTCAACATCCAGGGCCATTGAATGAGAACGGAACCGAAATCAGGAATAGGGAGGAGAACCATGAACCTGATCCGGAAGTTCACTGCCGCCGCAGCACTGTCCGCGGTGCTGTTCGGCGGCGCTGCCTATGCGCAGGAAATCACGCTCAAATCGTCCGACACCCATCCGGACGGATATCCGACCGTGGAGGCGGTCAAATTTTTAGGCGAGCTCGTCAAGGAGCGCACGGGCGGACGCATCGCCATCGAGGTTTACCATTCCGCCCAACTCGGCGAGGAGAAAGACACGATCGAACAGACGCGCGCCGGCGTCATTGACATGAACCGCGTCTCGCTCGGGCCTTTCAACAACATCGTCGAGGAGACTCAGGCAGTCTCGCTGCCTTACGTCTTCAAGTCGATCGACCACATGCACAAGGTCATGGACGGGCCGATCGGGGAGGATATCCTGAAGGCTTTCGAGGCGCATGACCTCGTCGGGCTCGCCTTCTACGATTCGGGCTCGCGCTCCTTCTACAACGCCAGGAAGCCGATCAAGTCCATCGACGACCTGAAGGGCATGAAGTTCCGCGTCATCCAGTCCGACGTGTTCGTCGCCATGGTCAATGCCCTCGGCGCCAACGCCGTGCCGATGCCCTATGGCGAAGTCTATTCGGCCATCCAGACGGGCGTGATCGACGGCGCCGAGAATAATTGGCCGAGCTATGAATCTTCGAAGCACTATGAGGTTGCGAAACACTACACGCTCGACCAGCACCTGATCGTGCCGGAAGTGCTGGTCATGTCGAAGGCCTCCTGGGACAAGCTGTCGGCGGAGGACCAGGCGATCGTCAAGGCGGCCGCCAAGGAGAGCGTGGCCAAGATGCGCGCGCTTTGGGCCGCACGCGAAGCCGCGTCCGAAAAGACCGTTCGTGATGCGGGCTCCGAGGTGGTGACCGAGATCGACAAGCAGCCTTTCATCGACGCGATGAAGCCCGTCTACGAGCAGTTCGTGAAGAGCGACAAGCTCAAGGATCTCGTCTCGCGCATTCAGGCGACGGAGTGAGACCGCGGGGGGTCGATGATTGATCGGTCGCGAGCAGCCCCTCACTGTCCTGCCGGACATCTCTCCCCGCTTGCGGGGAGAGAGACGCTGACCGCTTGGGTTTCGCCAACTGCCAACGGCGGGCGATTTGCGAAAGTGGAGATGACAGCGGTCTTCTCCCCGCCTGCGGGGAGAAGTGGCCGGCAGGCCGATGAGGGGCTTGCCCAACGGGCAATCCTTCGAGGGCACTTCCATGCGTGAATACCTGCCGCGGATCGGGCGATTCCTGTCGGCCCTATCGAACCTCGCGCTCTGGCTGGCCGGCATCGGACTCGTTCTGATGACCGCGTTCGTGGCCTGGCAGGTCTGGGGCCGTTACGTGCTTAACGCCAGCCCGAGCTGGACGGAGCCGGCCTCCGTGATGCTGATGAGCTGGTTCATCTTTCTCGGCTCGGCCGTCGGCGTGCGCGAGAACTTCCATCTCGGTTTCGACGTGCTCCTCTACGCCATGCCGAAGGCGCGCGGCGTGCTGAGGACGATATCCGACGTGCTGGTCATGGGCTTCGGCATCGGCATGGTCGTCTATGGCGGAAAGCTCGTGGCCCTGACCTGGGATTCGACGATGCCCGCGCTCGGCCTTCCCGGCGGCCTGGACTACGTGCCGATCGTCGCCGGCGGCATTCTCGTCACCCTGTTCTCGCTGGAGCGCATGGTTCTGCGTTTCGCCGGCGAGCCGGTCGACATCGACGCGGTGATCGCGGAAGAGGCGGCAATCTGATGGAACTGTGGATTCTGTTCGGCGTTTTCACGCTGCTCATGCTGATCGGCACGCCGATCGCCTTCTGCCTGGGTGTCGCCAGCTTCGCGACCGTCCTCTACATGGGCCTGCCCCCGCTGGTGGTGTTCCAGCGCATGAATTCGGGCATGAATGTCTTCTCGCTGATCGCGGTGCCCTTCTTCATCTATGCCGGCGACCTGATGGTGCGGGGCGGCATCGCCCAGCGCATTGTGGCCTTCGCCGGTGCCCTGGTCGGCCATCTGCGCGGCGGGCTCGGTCAGGTGAACATTGCCGCCTCCACCATGTTCGGTGGCATCTCCGGCTCCGCTGTCGCGGAAGCAGCCGCCGTCGGCGGGCTGATGATCCCGCAGATGAAGGCCCGCGGTTATGGCGTGGACTATGCGGTGAACGTGACTTCCATGGCGGCACTGATCGCGCTGCTGCTGCCGCCCTCGCACAATATGATCATCTATTCGATCTCGGCGGGCGGCAAGATCTCGATCGCCGACCTGTTCACGGCCGGCATCATTCCAGGCCTGCTCTTCGCGGCCGCGCTGATGGTCACGGCCTATTTCGTGGCGCGCAGCCGCGGCTATCCGGTCGAGCCTTTCCCAGGGCTGGCTGCCGCGCTGCGCCTGGGGATCGTCGCGGTCCCCGGCCTGCTCCTGATCGGCATCATTTTCGGCGGCGTCCGCTCGGGCATCTTCACTGCGACCGAGAGCTCCTGCGTGGCGGTGATCTACGCGCTGCTGGTCACCATGTTCCTCTACCGGCAAATGAGCTGGAGCCAGTTCGTCCATTCGACGCTGGGCGCGGTGCGCACGACCTCGATGGTGCTTTTGATCATCGGCACGGCTGCCGCCTTTTCCTGGCTGATGGCGTTCCTGAAGGTTCCGGCGGCGCTGATCGCCTCGCTCAATGCCATCTCCGAGAATCCGTTGGTGATCTTGCTCCTGCTCAACGTGCTTATGCTTTTCCTCGGCACGTTCATGGACATGGGGCCGATGATCATCATCACGACGCCGATCTTCCTGCCGGTCGTGCAGGCCTATGGCATCGACCCCGTTCATTTCGGGGTGATCATGATCCTCAATCTCGGCATTGGCCTGAACACCCCGCCGGTCGGCTCCGTCCAGTTCGTCGCCTGCGCTGTGGGCAAGATCTCGGTCTGGGAGGCCATGCGATCCATCTGGCCGTTCTACGCTGCTGGCGTGATCGTGCTCATGGCTGTGACTTACATTCCTGCGATCTCGCTCTGGCTGCCATCGGTCTTTAAGTGAGGCGAAGCGTCGTGCCACTGCCGGAGGCCTGGAATGAACACTGATGAACGCTTGGCTGACGAGACACAGAGACGGCCGAAGCTCGCCGATCGCCTTGTCGATGCCATCCGGGAGCAAATCGTTTCCGGGATCTTCCAGCCGGGCGACAAGCTGCCGACGGAGGCCCAGCTCTGCGGCGAATACGGCGTCAGTCGGACGGTCGTGCGCGAAGCGGTGACGCGTCTTGCCGCCGATGGCCTCGTTCTTCCCCGGCAAGGCGCCGGTGTCTTCGTCAGCGAGCAGGCGCCGACCGCGCTGGCAAGCCTGGCCGCGGATCTGAGCGGCAAGGTGTCGATGGTGCTCAACGTCCTCGAGGTGCGCATGGCGATCGAGATCGAATCGGCCGCCCTTGCCGCGCAGCGGCGCTCGCCGTCCCAGGAAGCGGATATCCGCGCGGCCTTCCGCGAGTTCGACATGCAGCTCCAGCGTGGCGAGCCGACGGGCACGGCCGACTTCGCCTTCCATCGGGCGATCGCCCAAGCGACCAACAATCCCTTCTATGTCGAAATCCTCGATGTTCTCGGTCGCCGCACCATCCCGCGCGATCTCGTGACGACGGTCTCGTCCGAGCTGCTCCAGTCGCAGGAATACCAGGCGAAGCTGCAGGCCGAACATCGGGCGATCATGGAGGCGGTTTCGGACGGCGACGCCGAAGCGGCGCGAGACGCCATGCGCGGACACCTCTCCGCGAGCCAGCGCCGCTATCACGGTCTTCTGCAAAGCGGCGGAGATCTGCAACGACTGTTTTTCAGGAAACTCTGAGGGGATTTGCGATGCGTGTTGATATCCGTCAGCCGGTGGGACCGGAGGCCGCGCAAGCCTTCGATACGGCACAGCTGCGCGAGAGATTCCTGGTCGAGACCTTGTTCATGCCGGGAGAGATCCGCCTGACCTACACGCATTTCGACCGTCTGATCGTGGGCGGCGCCACGCCGACCATGGAGGCTCTCGCTCTCGCATCGATCAGGGAAACCGGCACGCCGGGTTTTCTCGACCGTCGCGAGATGACGGTCGTCAATATCGGCGGGCCGGGCGACGTCTTCGCCGACGGGCGCGCTTTCCCGCTGGGCCATCGCGACATGCTCTACCTCGGCAAAGGGGTGAAAGAGGTGCGTTTCGCCAGTGCCGAGAAGGAGAAGCCGGCGAAATTCTATCTCCTGAGTGCTCCCGCACATAAGGAGATTCCGTCCCGACTGATCCGTATCGGCGATGCCAAGCGGGTCGATCTCGGCGCCCGCGCGACTTCCAACGAGCGATCGATCTATCAGTTCGTCCATCCCGACGTGATGGAATCCTGCCAGCTCGTGGTGGGAATGACGGTGCTGGCGGAAGGGTCGGTCTGGAACACCATGCCCTGTCACGTCCACGACCGTCGGTCGGAGGCCTATCTTTATTTCGGCTTGCCGGAATCGGCGCGTGTCTTCCATTTCATGGGTGAGCCGGCCGAGACACGCCACCTCGTCGTCGCCAACGAGCAGGCGATCCTGTCGCCGGGCTGGTCGATCCACAGCGGCGCCGGCACCTCCAACTACAGCTTCATCTGGGCGATGGCAGGCGATAATGTCGACTACACCGACGTCGACATGGTCACGATGGAGGATCTGCGATGAACGGGTTGGACATCTTCAGCCTGGCTGGCCGCCGGGCGCTGGTCACCGGGGCCAATACGGGAATCGGGCAAGGCATCGCGATTTCCCTTGCGCGAGCCGGCGCGGAGATCCTGGCGGTAGGCCGTTCCTCAATGGACGAGACCATTGACGCGATCGAAGCACACGGCGGGAAGGTCGTTCCGGTCATGTCCGATCTCTCAGATTCCGTCGGCGCCGCCGCCGCGCTCGAACGCAGCTGGGACGAACTCGGGCCGATCGATATTCTGGTCAACAATGCCGGTATCATCAGGCGCGGTGACGCGGTGGACTTTTCTGAGGCCGACTGGGACGATGTCATGGACGTCAATCTGAAATCGGTCTTCATGCTGAGCCAGGCGCTGGCTCGCAAGGCCTTCACCGAGGAGCGCCCGGCCAAGATCATCAACATCGCGTCCCTGCTGTCCTTCCAGGGCGGCATCCGCATCGTCTCCTACACGGCGGCCAAAAGCGGCCTGGCCGGGCTGACGCGCATACTCGCCAACGAATGGGCGGCACGGCGCATCAACGTCAACGCCATCGCGCCGGGGTACATCATCACCAACAACACCAAGGTGCTGCGCGAGGACCCGGTGCGCAGCGCCGAGATCCTGAAGCGGATCCCGGCGGGACATTGGGGCAAGCCGGAGGACATCGGCGGCACCGCGGTCTTCCTGGCGAGCGCGGCGTCCGATTATGTGCATGGCGCCATCTTCCCGGTCGACGGCGGCTGGCTGGCGAGATAGGAGCGGTTCATGGCAAGCTCCAACTTCGTGAAACCGTCGGCCGGCGACTGGACGCCAACCGAGCCCGGCGTGCGCCGGCGACTGCTCACGCATAACGAACAATTGATGATCGTCGAGGTGGCCTTCGAGAAGGGGGCGGTCGGTTCACTCCATTCGCATCCGCACATCCAGGCGAGCTATGTGGCGGAAGGCGCCTTCGAGGTGACCATCGACGGCGAGACGGCGGTGCTCGAGGCCGGACAGAGCTTCATCGTGCCTTCCAACGCGGTTCATGGTTGCCGGGCGCTGGAGGCGGGGCGGCTCATCGACAGCTTCACGCCGGCACGACTGGAGTTCCTCTCCGTCTGAGCGGGATCGGACCGTCCACTCGCGATCGGTGCGGTTGACGAACGGCACGTCGGGGCGGATCATCGCCGTCCGCATCAGCGACAAGACCCAAGGGAAAAAAGAAGATGGAACAGAAAGCCGACATTGGCCTGATCGGGCTCGGCGTCATGGGATCTAACCTCGCGCTCAACATCGCCGAGAAGGGTCACCGGATCGCGGTCTTCAACCGCACGACGTCACGCACCGACGCCTTTGTCGAGCAAGCCGGCGACCTCAGGGACAGGATCATTCCCTGCAAGACGATCGAGGCTCTGGCGGAGGCGATCCGCCCGCCCCGGCCGATCATCCTGATGGTCCAGGCGGGCAAGGCTGTCGACGAGCAGATTGCGCTGCTGCGCGGTGTCCTGTCGGCCAACGACATCGTCATCGATGCGGGCAACGCCAATTTCCGCGACACGATGCGCCGTTTCCACGAACTCGAAGGCTCGGGTCTGACCTTCATCGGCATGGGTGTTTCTGGCGGCGAGGAAGGCGCGCGCCATGGGCCTTCGATCATGGTCGGCGGAACCGAGGAATCCTGGCGACGCGTCGAGGATGTGCTGACCGCCATCTCCGCGAAATATGAGGGCGAGCCCTGCGCCGCCTGGCTCGGAACCGACGGCGCCGGCCATTTCGTCAAGACCATCCATAACGGGATCGAATATGCCGACATGCAGATGATCGCCGAGATCTACGGCATCCTGCGCGATGGGCTCGGGATGGCCGCCAAGGAGATCGCGCCGATCTTCGGGGGTTGGAACCGCGGTCGCTTGAACTCCTACCTGATCGAGATCACGGCCAAGGTGCTCGAGGCGGACGATCCCCAGACTGGGTCGCCGGTGGTCGACGTCATTCTCGACCGGGCCGGCCAGAAGGGCACGGGCAAATGGTCGGTCATCGAGGCGCAGACGCTCGGCGTGCCTGCGACGGCCATCGAGGCGGCTGTGGCGGCGCGCGTGCTCTCGTCGATGAAGGACGAGCGTATCGCCGCTCAGAAAGTGTTCGGGGTGGCTGGGCCGGGGCTGAGCGCCGATCGGGCGAACCTTCTTCCGGATCTCGAGGCCGCGCTCTTCGCCGGCAAGATCGCCGCCTATGCGCAGGGGTTCGCGGTCATGGCCGCCGCTTCCAAGGAGTTCGGCTGGAACTTGCCGCTGCCCGTCATCGCCAAGATCTGGCGGGCGGGCTGCATCATTCGCTCGCAATTCCTCGGGCGCCTTGCCGAGGCGTTCGCGACCAGTGGCTCGGTCCCCAATCTCCTCATGGCGCCTGACTTCGTCGAGATGATGAACGAGACCCACCCGTCCTTGCGCCGCGTCCTGGCGCGTGCGGTTGAAGCCGGCCTGCCTGTGCCGGCGCTCTCTTCCGCGCTCGCTTATTTCGACAGCTATCGTCAGGGGCGCGGAACATCCAACCTCATCCAGGCCCAGCGTGATTTCTTCGGCGCCCACGGCTTCGAGCGTATCGACGCGAGCGGCGCCTTCCACGGTCCCTGGGCGAGCTGAGATCGGAGCGGCCGTATCGGCCGCGCCAAAATCCGGCGTGAAAACAAGAGCATGGAACGGCCACATCGAGATTGCCGATGCGGCCTGTCTGTTATGCCGGCTTGTGCCGCTATGGGGACTCGCATCCGGGGAGGGTGACGCTGTTGCGCGGGGTCGAGCTTCGCGCCGATTTGGCTTGACAATCCTTTTTTTCGGAAGTCAAAATAAATGTAATCGATTGCACCGCTCGTTTGCGGCACCCCAGTCGATCGATTGATCCCTCGGAAATAGGAGGCCGGCGGATCGAGTGGAACGCCTGTCGTGGGAGCGCCAGGCTAACGGGAGGAAATCATGAAGTCTTTCAAGGCACTTATTGCGGCCTCGACTCTGCTTGCCTCGGCGAGCCTTGCGAATGCGACCGATCTCGAGGTCACCCATTGGTGGACGTCCGGAGGCGAGGCGGCTGCCGTCGCCGAGCTCGCCAAGGCTTTCGACGCGACCGGCAACAAATGGGTCGACGGCGCCATCGCCGGCTCCGGTGGCACGGCACGGCCGATCATGATCAGCCGCATCACCGGCGGTGACCCGATGGGCGCGACGCAGTTCAACCATGGCCGACAGGCGGAGGAACTCGTCGAGGCCGGTCTGATGCGTGATCTCACCGACGTCGCCACGAAAGGGAAGTGGACGGAAATCATCCGGCCGAAGAGCTTGCTCGACAGTTGCACCATCGACGGCAAGATCTATTGCGCGCCGGTGAACATCCATTCCTGGCAGTGGCTGTGGCTCTCCAACAAGGCCTTCGAGGAGGCCGGGGTGCCTGTGCCGAAGAATTGGGACGAATTCGTCGCAGCTGCACCGGCGCTCGAAAAGGCCGGCAAGGTGCCGCTCGCGGTAGGCGGCCAGCCGTGGCAGGCGAGCGGCGCCTTCGCCGTCCTGATGATCGCAATCGGCGGCAAGGACACCTTCCTCAAGGTGTATTCCGACAAGGATGCTGAGGTTGCCGCCGGACCGGAGGTCGCCAAGGTGTTCAAAGCTGCGAACGACGCCCGCGCCATGTCGAAGAACACCAATGTCCAGGACTGGAACCAGGCGACCAACATGGTCATTACCGGCAAGGCTGGCGGCCAGATCATGGGCGACTGGGCGCAGGGCGAGTTCCAGGTGGCCGGCCAGGTGGCCGGAAAGGACTACACCTGCCTGCCCGGATTGGGGGTCAACGAGATCCTCTCGACCAATGGCGATGCCTTCTACTTTCCGCTGCTGAAGGACGAGGAGAAATCCAAGGCGCAAGACGTCCTGGCCGCGACCTTGCTCGATCCGAAGACCCAGGTCGCATTCAACCTCAAGAAGGGTTCGCTGCCGGTGCGGGGCGACGTCGATCTCGCCAGCGCCAACGACTGCATGAAGAAGGGCCTCGACATTCTGGCCAAGGGCAACGTGATCCAGAGTGCCGACCAGCTTGTTTCCGCCGATACGACAAAGCAGATCGAGGATCTTTTCGCGGAGTTCTTCGCCACTCCGAGCCTGACGCCGGAGGACGCGCAGAAGCGTTTCGCCGACATTATCGCGTCGGCCGACTGATCCTTTCGGGAGCCTTCGACCCGAAGCGAGCTGCGTTTCGGGTCGTGCTTCGCGAAAGCCGGGCGGCGGCGCTTACATCCGAACGACCGCCGACCCGGCGAAGGCTGGCCGCACCCTGGCCGAAGCCTGAATGCGCAGGAAAGGGTCGATCGAGATGAGCGAAACCTACGCAAGACGTCCAAGTCAGGTTTTCAGGAACCTGAGCGCAAAGATCGCATCCGTGCCGATGATCCTCACGGCGGTGGTCGTCTTTGCCGGCGGCACTGCCTGGACCGTCCTTTATTCCTTCACCAATTCCAAGCTGCTGCCGCGTCTCAATTTCGTAGGGCTGTCGCAGTACGAGCGCCTGTGGGCGGCGCCGCGCTGGCAGGTGGCCATCGAGAACCTGGCGATCTATGGCGTCCTGACCCTCGTCTTCTCGCTGGTCATCGGCTTCATACTGGCCGCCCTCCTCGACCAGAAGATCCGTTTCGAGGACACCTTCCGGACCATCTTCCTCTATCCCTTCGCGCTCTCCTTCATCGTGACCGGCCTCGTCTGGCAGTGGCTGCTCAATCCCGACTTCGGAGTGCAGGGCGTGGTGCGTAGCCTGGGCTGGGAGAGCTTCACCTTCGATCCGCTCTACGATGCCAGGATCGTCATCTACGGCATCCTGATCGCTGCGCTCTGGCAGGGCACCGGTCTTATCATGTGCCTGATGCTCGCGGGCCTGCGCGGTATCGACGAGGACATCTGGAAGGCCGCGCGCGTCGACGGCATCCCCACTTGGAAGACCTATCTTTTCATCATCATTCCGATGATGCGCCCGGTCTTTGTCACGACGCTGGTCATCATCGCGTCTGGCATTGTCAAGGTCTACGACCTCGTCGTGGCCCAGACGAGCGGCGGCCCGGGGATCGCTTCCGAAGTCCCGGCGAAATACGTCTACGACTACATGTTCCACGCACAGAATCTGGGCCAGGGTTTCGCGGCCTCGACGATGATGCTGCTCAGCGTGATCATCGTCGTGGTGCCCTGGGCCTATCTGGAATTCGGAAAGAGGCGTCGCCATGGCTGATGCCGCCGTCCTCGAACGTCCGATTTCAGCCGAGGCGCCTGCGCGGGCCGTGTCGGGGCCTTATGGCCCGAAGCCGCGCCGAGCGCTCTCCGCCCGAAACATCATGCTCTATGGCACGCTGATCGTCGTCGCCCTTTATTATCTTCTTCCGCTCTACGTGATGGTCGTCACGTCGTTGAAGGGCATGCCGGAGATCAGGGTGGGAAATATCTTCTCTCCGCCTCTCGAGATAACCTTCGAGCCCTGGGTGAAGGCGTGGTCGCAAGCCTGCACCGGGCTCAATTGCGATGGCCTGTCGCGCGGCTTCTGGAACTCCGTGCGCATCACCGTGCCGAGCGTCGTGCTCTCGATCGCGATCGCCTCGATCAACGGTTACGCGCTCGCCAACTGGCGCTTCAAGGGCGCCGACATCTTCTTCACCATCCTGATCATCGGCGCCTTCATTCCCTACCAGGTGATGCTCTACCCGATCGTCATCATCCTGCGCGAGATCGGCCTCTACGGCACGCTGACCGGCCTCGTCGTCGTGCACACGATCTTCGGCATGCCGATCCTGACGCTGCTCTTCCGCAACTACTTCGCGTCGATCCCTGAAGAGCTGTTCAAGGCCGCGCGTGTCGACGGCGCCGGCTTCTGGGGCATCTACCTCAAGATCATGCTGCCGATGTCTCTGCCCATTTTCGTCGTCGCGATCATCCTGCAGGTCACCGGCATCTGGAACGACTTCCTGTTCGGCGTCGTCTACACGCGGCCGGATGTCTATCCGATGACCGTCCAGCTCAACAACATCGTCAATTCGGTGCAAGGGGTGAAGGAATATAATGTGAACATGGCGGCGACCTTGCTCACCGGGCTCGTCCCGCTGGTGATCTACTTCATTTCCGGAAAACTATTCGTGCGCGGTATCGCCGCGGGCGCGGTGAAAGGTTGAGCCGATGACGAGCGTCGCGGTCAAGGATGTCTCGTTGAGCTTCGGCACGGTCGAAGTGCTGAAGTCGCTCGACCTCGAGATTCCCGAAGGCGAATTCCTCGTCCTGCTCGGGCCGTCGGGCTGCGGGAAATCGACATTGCTCAACTGCATTGCCGGCCTGCTCGACGTTTCCAAGGGCCAGATCTTCATCAAGGGGCGGAACGTCACCTGGGAGGAGCCCAAGGACCGCGGCATCGGCATGGTGTTCCAGTCCTATGCGCTCTATCCGCAGATGACCGTGGAAGGCAATCTTTCCTTCGGGCTGAAGAACGCGGGCCTGGCCAGGGACGAGATCGCCCGGCGCGTTGCCAAGGCATCCGAGATCCTGCAGATCGAACAATTGCTGCAACGGAAGCCTTCGGCGCTCTCCGGCGGTCAGCGGCAGCGCGTGGCGATCGGCAGGGCCTTGGTGCGCGACGTCGACGTCTTCCTGTTCGACGAGCCCTTGTCCAATCTCGACGCCAAGCTGCGTTCGGAACTGCGGGTCGAGATCAAGCGCCTGCACCAGCGGCTTGGCAACACGATGATCTATGTGACGCACGACCAGATCGAGGCGCTGACGCTGGCCGACCGCATAGCGGTTATGAAGGGCGGGGCGATCCAGCAGCTCGATACGCCGCACGCCATCTACAACAATCCCGTCAACCGCTACGTCGCCGGTTTCATCGGCTCGCCCGGCATGAATTTCATCGAGGGCAAGGTGGAGCCCGGCACTGTTCCGGCCTTCCGGGTCGGCGACGTTTCGGTGCCGCTCGACCGCTACCGCTTCGGCAAGGACGCTGTCCGGGGCGGTGGCGTCACGCTCGGCGTCAGGCCCGAGCACATCGGTTTTGGCGACAACGGTAAAGCCTATCCCTTCACGGGCGAGGTCGAGGTCGAAATCGTCGAGCCGATGGGCTCGGACACGCTGGTCTGGACGAAGCTCGGCGGCCAGCCGCTGTCGTTCAGGGTCGATGCCGAACGCCATCTCCATGTCGGCGATAAGGTGCGCATCGGCTTCGATCCCGCCCGCGCCTCCCTGTTCGATGCCGATATGGGCGACAGGCTCTGAAAAACAAACCACAAGCGGAAGAAGCGACAATGGATTGGTCATTTCAGCTTTACAGTGCGCGCAATTTTCAACCGTGGAGCGGCGTTCTCAAGACCCTTTCCAACCTGGGCTACAAGCAGGTCGAGGGGTTCGGCGGCGTTTACGGGGATCCCAAGGCGTTCCGGGCGGAACTCGACGGCAACGGCCTTGCGATGCCCACGGCGCATTTCTCCATCGAGGTGCTGGAGAACGATTTCGACGCCGCGCGCAAGACAGCGGAAACGCTCGGGACAAAGCTTCTCATCTGCCCTTTTCTGATGCCGGATCAGCGCCCCAATGACGCCGCCGGCTGGCAGACCTTCGGAAAACGACTGGCAAAGGTCGGAGACGCGGCGGCCAAGGCCGGCCTCGGCTTCGCCTGGCACAATCACGATTTCGAGTTCAAGCCGCTCGCCGACGGGTCGATCCCCCTGAAGCATATTCTCGACTCCGCCGCCGGCGTGGGTTGGGAGATCGACGTCGCCTGGGTGGTCCGTGGCGGCGCCGATCCCCTCAAATGGATCAACGACTATGCGTCGCGGATCGTCGCGGTCCACGTCAAGGACATCGCGCCGAAGGGCGAGGCGCTTGATGAGGACGGTTGGGCCGATGTCGGCCACGGCACGGTCGACTGGACGGGTATCTACAAGGCGCTCCGGCAGCATACGCCGGCTAAGCATTACATCATGGAACATGACCACCCGAGTGATCTCGAGCGCTTCGCCGCTCGCTCGATCGCCGCCGGAAAAAACTTCTAGGAGCTTCCATCACATGGCCAGGAAACTCGGAGTCGGTGTTATCGGCTGCGGCAATATCTCGGCAACCTATTTCGGGCTCGCCCCGATGTTCCGAGGCATCGAAATGCGCGCCTGCGCGGATATCGACGTGAATGTCGCCAAGACGCGCGCCAAGGAGTACAAGCTGCGCGCCATGGCGGTGGACGAGCTGCTGCAGGCCGACGATATCGACATCGTCGTGAACCTTACCATTCCCGCCGTCCATTACGAAGTGTCGAGGGACATCCTGGACGCGGGCAAGCATGTCTATTCGGAGAAACCGTTCGTCCTCTCGGTGAAGGAGGGGCTCGATCTCAAGAAGCGCGCGGAGAAGAAGGGCCGACGCATCGGTTCCGCGCCCGACACTTTCTTTGGGGGGGCGCATCAGCTCGCCCGCAGCCTGGTCGATTCCGGCAAGCTCGGGCGCATCACTTCAGGCACCTGCCACGTGATGAGCCGCGGCATGGAGCACTGGCATCCCAATCCGGATTTCTTCTTTCAGCCGGGCGGCGGCCCCATCCTGGACCTCGGCCCCTACTACATCAGCAACCTCATCCAGCTGATCGGCCCGGTGAAGCAAGTGGCGGCGCTCGCCACGATTCCCTTCAAGGAGCGCATCATTTCGTCAAAGCCGCGTTTCGGCCAGAAGATCCCGGTGAACACGCCGACCACGATCCACGCGCTGCTCGAATTCGAGAACGGCGCAGCGGTCTCCTTCAACGCGAGCTGGGACGTATGGCAGCACGGCCATGCCCCGATGGAGCTGTTCGGGGAGGAGGGGACGATCTATGTGCCGGACCCGAACTTCTTCGGCGGCACGGTGCGCTACACGAACCGCGGCGACGATGTGAAAAAGGCGCCGAAATGGGACCATCCCTTCGGCGTGCCGAACCAGAAGCATTCGACGGGTATGCTGGCCAACTACCGCACGGCCGGCCTTGCCGATATGGCCATCGCGATCATGGAAGGGCGGCCGCACCGCTGTTCGATGGAAGGCGCACTGCACTCGGTCGATGTCATGACAGGCATCCTGAAGTCGGGCGAAACCGGCAAGTTCGTCAAGATGCAGACCACCTGCGAACGGCCGGCCGCGCTCGGGGTGAAGGAAGCAAAGGCGCTGCTGGCGAAAAAGAAAAAGTAGCAATGATCGCGTCGCGATAGGCTACAGGTCATCTTCGAGGCTCGTCGGGCGAGCCTCGAAGTATGTGCCCACGATAACGACGAGGAAGAATCATGCCCTGGCAGCCAGCGGAAAATCGCTACGAGTCGATGATCTACAACCGGTGCGGTCGCTCGGGACTGAAGCTGCCGGCGATCTCGCTCGGTCTCTGGCACAGTTTCGGCGAGGATGCGTCGCACAAGCTGAAGCGCGCGATCTGCCGCAAGGCATTCGATCTCGGCATCACCCATTTCGACCTCGCAAACAATTACGGTCCGCCGCCGGGGTCGGCCGAAATCGCCTTCGGCGAGATCCTGCGGACGGACTTCGCCGGCTATCGCGACGAGCTGATCATCTCCACCAAGGCGGGCTACGAAATGTGGGCGGGGCCCTATGGCGAGTGGGGCAGCCGCAAATACCTGCTGGCGAGCCTCGACCAAAGCCTGCAGCGGCTGGGGGTCGACTATGTCGACATCTTCTATTCCCATCGTTTCGATCCCGAGACTCCGCTCGAGGAAACGATGATGGCGCTCGACCATGCCGTGCGCTCGGGCAGGGCACTTTATGCTGGCATTTCCTCCTACAACTCGCAGCGCACGCGCGAGGCTACCGACATCTTGCGCCAGCTCGGCACACCCTGCCTCATCCACCAGCCGAGCTATTCCATGATCAACCGCTGGGTCGAGGATGACGGCCTGCTCGACACCCTCGACGGGCTGGGCATTGGCTCGATCGTCTTCTCGCCGCTTGCGCAGGGCATGCTGACCGACAAATACCTGAAAGGCATCCCTGAAGGCAGCCGGGCCTCGCAGGGCAAGTCCTTGCGCAGGGAGTTCCTGAACGACAAGACGCTCGCCAACATCGGCGCGCTGAACGACATCGCCAAGCGTCGGGGACAGACGCTCGCGCAGATGGCGCTCGCCTGGGTGCTGCGCGGTGGCCGCGTCACGTCCGCGCTCATCGGTGCGAGCCGGCCGGAACAGGTCGAGGATTGCGTCGGCGCGCTGGCCAAGCGCGACTTCACCGAGGCCGAACTGGCGGAGATCGATCAATATGCTCGCGAGGCCGACATCAACCTCTGGGCGGCTTCGGCCGAACGTAAGGGGCCACCCCGCAAGAAATAGGGCGAATCCATGATCCAGAACCCGATCCTGCCCGGCTTCAATCCCGACCCGTCGATCTGTCGGGTAGGGTCGGACTACTACATCGCCACTTCGACCTTCGAATGGTATCCCGGCGTTCAGATCCACCATTCCACCGACCTGGTGAACTGGCGGCTCGCCAAGCGGCCGCTCGACCGCGCCGCTCAGCTCGACATGAGGGGCAATCCCGATTCAGGGGGTGTATGGGCGCCGTGCCTGTCCTTTGCCGACGGCCTGTTCTGGCTGGTCTACACGGACGTCAAGCGGCTCGATGGCAACTTCAAGGACGCGCACAACTACATCGTGACCGCGCCTGCCATCGAAGGGCCATGGTCGGATCCGGTTCACGTCAATTCGAGCGGCTTCGATCCCTCGCTGTTCCACGACGAGGACGGCCGGAAATGGTTCCTGAACATGGTCTGGAACCATGTTTCGACTGGCATCGGCGGCAGTCCGAAGCATCCGTCCTTCGCCGGCATCCTTCTCCAGGAATACGATCCGGAAGCGAGGAAACTCGTGGGTCCCGTGAAGAACATCTTCGCCGGGAGCCCGCATGGGCTGGTCGAAGGGCCGCATCTCTTCAAACGCGACGGATGGTATTATCTCACCACCGCCGAAGGCGGGACTGGCTACGATCATGCCGTGACGATGGCGCGCTCCCGTCGCATCGACGGGCCCTATGAACTGCATCCCGAAATCCACGTCATCACATCGAAGGACGCTCCAACTGCGGTCCTGCAGCGCGCCGGCCACGGCCAGATCGTCGAGACGCCGGACGGCGACTTCTATCATACGCATTTGTGCTCGCGTCCCTTGCCCGGCCTGCGGCGCTCTCCGCTCGGTCGTGAAACGGCGATACAGAAATGCGTTTGGGGCGAGGACGGCTGGCTGAGGCTGGCGCAAGGCGGCCCGGTGCCGCAGATCGAGGTTCCCTCACCTGTTGCGACCACGCAGCGAGCAGAGCCGGAGTCGATCTCCTACGATTTCAACGGCCCTGACCTGCCGCTCGATTTCCAGTGGCTGCGAACGCCCCATCCGGAACGGCTTTTCTCGCTCGAGGAAAGGCCTGGAGTTCTGCGCCTTTTCGGACGCGAATCGATCGGCAGCTGGTACGAGCAGGCGCTCGTCGCCCGCCGGCAGCAACATTTCGTGTTCCGCGCTGAAACGGAGCTGGCCTTCACGCCCGAGCACTTCCAGCAGGCTGCCGGCCTGACCCACTATTACAACCGCCACAAGTTCCATTTCCTCGGCGTTACCCACGACGCCAGGCATGGGCGCGTTCTCACCATCCTGTCATGTCCCGGCGACTGGCCGGACGGCAGGCTGCGTTTTCCGCTCGCCGATCCGCTCCCGCTCAGTGCCGATGGCCCGATCGGCCTGGCGGCCGAGGTCGATGGCGCGACGCTGCAATTCTGGTACCGCGATGGTGGTGTCTGGACAAAGGTGGGACCGGAACTCGACGCCAGCGTCATTTCCGACGAAGGCGGTCGCGGCGAGCATGGCTCCTTCACCGGGGCCTTTGTCGGCATGGCCGCCTTCGACACGAGCGGCGCGGGCAAGTCGGCCGATTTCAGCCGTTTCGCTTACATGAGGCGCGAGGACTGAGGCCTTGACCGGCCGGCCCGTCCCTCACTGCCCGGGTGAGGGATAGCCTTTCCAACCATGTTGACAGGAGTTAGATTAACGTTAAACCTGCGCTGCATGATGAAATTCAGCATGCAGTGTTGAGTTTTGTCCTGACAATTTTCTACCCCTCGGGGGGCAAAGCTACGCCGATCGCCCTGTGCCGGATTCGCGTAGACGGTGCCTTTCGTTGTTCTCAATGCCGGGAGGAATCATGATCATCGATATCCACACGCACACGCCTCAGTTCTTGGATAAGATTCCTCCTGAACAGCGCACCGTCAACAGCACGTGGCGGCCCGATGCGACGCGTAATTCGAACTTCACGTGGGCCGAATATCGCGAGTCGCAATCGGTCGTCGACAAATCGATCGTATTCGGCATCGCATGGGAGCCGGGCGAGCGCGTCGGCGGCAGCAATGGGCCACGCGACCACGGCGATGTCGCCGACAAGGCGAACGACTTCACGGCAAAATTCGTGCAGGCCTATCCTGACGAGCTGATTGGCTTTATGTGCGTGCATCCTTACGACGTCGAGGCAATGGACGAGATGGAGCGCAGCCGCGTCGATCTCGGTCTGCGCGGGGTGAAACTCGGCGCCAATTACCAGGCCTATGATCCGCTCGATCGACGAGCGCTTGCCGTCTACCAATATGCCGAACGGCATCGGCTGCCGATCATGTTTCACACTGGCACATCGGCGGTGAAGTCGGCTCCGATCCCTGCGGCGCACCCGCTCACCATCGACGAGATCGCAAGCCGTTATCCTGACCTGAAGATCATCATGGCGCATATGGGCCATCCGTGGACGGCCGACGCCGTTGTCGTGGCGCGCAAGCACGCCAACGTCTACACCGACATTTCCGGCCAGTTCTATCGGCCGTTCACCCACTACGAGGCGATGATCCGGGCAACCGAGTGGAACATTCTCGATAAGGTCCTTTTTGGATCGGACTATCCGGTGACCACGCCGACCGAGACGATGGAGGGGCTGCGCCGCGTCAATGACATCGTGGAGGGCACCCGCATGCCGCGCGTGCCGCTCGACAAGATCGAGGAGATCATCCACCGAGACAGCCTGAAGCTGCTCGGGCTGGACTGAGGCGATCGCGTAGCCCGGCAGCGGCCCGGTTGATGGCACCGCCTGGGGTTGGGCGAGAGAGCTGCAGCCCATCCGGTGCCGGTTTTTTGATGTGCTGATCGCCGGTTTCACCGCCGATCGTCAGCGGATCTGGCGCTCGACGGCCGAAATACGGCAGCGTGCGCTGAAGCTGAAAGAACTCTCGCTGCAGGGAAGAAGCAGGCTCCGCAACGCGGAGCCCCCCTCTTTGCGCTCGTGACCTGTCAGGCGTCGGCCACGAAACGCTGCTTCTGGCTACCGAGGCCGGCGATAGAGAGTTCGACCAGGTCGCCATCGCGAAGGTAGCGCTGCGGCTTCATGCCCATGCCGACGCCGGGCGGCGTGCCGGTCGCGATGACGTCGCCCGGCAGCAACGACATGAATTGCGACAGGTAGGAGATGAGGAAGGCCACCTGATAGACCATCGTCCGGCTCGAACCGTCCTGCATCGTCTTGCCATTGACGGAAAGCTTCATGGCCAGACTCTGGGGATCGGCAACCTCGTCGCGCGTCACCAGCCAAGGGCCGATCGGGCCGAACGTGTCGCAGCTCTTGCCCTTGGTCCACTGACCGGAGCGTTCGCTCTGATAAGCTCGCTCCGAGACGTCGTTGACGACGCAATAGCCGGCGACATGGCTGAGCGCGTCGGCCTCGCTGACATTCTTCGCGGTCTTGCCAATCACGACGCCGAGCTCGACCTCCCAGTCGGTCTTCTGCGACCCGCGCGGTATGCGCACATCGTCATTTGGGCCGCAGATCGCCGACGTCGCCTTCATGAAGACGATCGGTTCCGGCGGAACGGTCGCGCCGGTTTCGGCAGCGTGATCCGAGTAGTTCAGGCCAATGCATATGAACTTGCCGACATTGCCGACGCAGGGGCCAATGCGGGTCGACTTGTCGACCAACGGGAGGCTCGACGGGTCAATGGCGGCGAGACGCGAGAGGCTGGCGTCGGACAGCGCGTCGCCAGCCAGATCGGCCAGATGGCCGGTGAGGTCGCGGATGTTTCCCTCGGCATCGAGCAGGCCGGGGCGTTCAGCGCCGCTGGCGCCATGGCGCAAGAGCTTCATGTTCTTCTCCTGGAAGTGGTACGGCGCCGGTTTCCCGGCGCAGGCATCGGTCGCGCCGCCCGTGCCGGAGACAGGGCGGCGCGATTCTCCGGATAAACGTCAGTTCAGAGTCGAGACAACCGTCTCGGCCAGCTCGATCGTGCGGTCGATGTCGGCGTCGGTATGGGCGAGGGAGATCGAGCCCTGCTTGGTGATGACCGGGAACTGGAACACGCCTTTCTCGATCAGCGCGCGGCGGAAATTGATGTCGCGCTCGGCGTCGTGATTGAGCACGACATCGCGCCAGCTGACGGGGGCGTGATCCATGAAATAGACGGCGAAGGCCGAGCCCTGGCGGACGATCGTCGTCGGGTAGTTGCGTTTGGCGAAGACCTCATTGAGCCCGGCCTCCAGCCGCGCGCCGAGACGTTCCAGCTCGCCATAGACTTCCTTCTCGCGCGTCTTCAACCGCGTCAGGCAGGCCTTGGCCGCGGCGACGTTTACCGGATGGCCGTTATAGGTGCCGGCGATGACGACGCGCTTGGCAGGCGAGGGATGAGCGCACAGGCTCATGATCTCGCGTTTGCCGCCGACGACACCCATCGGGTAGCCGTTGGCCACTGCCTTGCCGAAGGTGCACAGATCCGGCGTGACGCCGGACAGCGACTGATAGCCGCCGAGCGCATGTCGAAAGCCGGTCTTGACCTCGTCGAAGATGAGCACCGTGCCGTATTTGTCGCAGAGCGCGCGCAGTCCTTCGAGATAGCCCGGAAGCGGCTTGACGATGCCGATGTTCTGCAGGATCGGCTCCAGGATGATCGCCGCGACGTCTCCTTTGGCAAGCGTCCGTTCCGCGGCCTCGAGGTCGTTGTATTCAATCGCGCGGACGATCTGGTCGATCACCTTCGGCACACCGGCCGTTGTGACGCTGAGCGGATATTCTTCACCGGGACGATGCGGCTCGACGAAGGAGGCCGGGTCCATCAAATTGTAGCTGACATAGTCGAAGCAGCCATTATAGCCGCCCTGCATGACAACGACGACGTCGCGGCCGGTGTGGGCGCGCGCCAGACGCAGCGCGTAACCGACCGCTTCCGAACCAGTGCTGGTCAGCTGAAGCTGTTCGATGCCGGGCACGCATCCGGTGATCAGCTCGGCGATCTCGGCTTCCCACGGCATCGTGCCGGCGCCGATCAGCGACGCGCCGGACCGGATCGCGTCGATCACAGCGTCGTCGATCTCCTTGTCGCCATGGCCGAAGAGGTAGGGGGCGAAGCCGGCATGGTAGTCGATGTATTGCTTTCCGTCGGCGTCATAAAGATAGGCGCCCTCGGCGCGAACGAAAAGCTTCGACGGGTTGATGGCGCGGTTGAGCGACATCGTGCCTCCCGCGATGTACTGGCGCTGTCGCTCTACCTGGGTGGTCAGATTTTCCGGCATGTTCTCGTCTTTCTGCTTGCGAGTTGCGCCAAGCTCCGGTGCGGCCAGCTCGCTGGCCGACGCTGCCCGAAATCTTGACGGTGTAGCGAAGTTGGGCAAGATTTAACGTTAAGTCAATGGGCGAATCGCAATGTTTCGGCGATTCATGCCACCCGTGTGAGCAAAGGCTTGCCGGCAAAGTGCGCGTCGAGGTTGGCGAGCACCAGAGCGCCCATGGCGTCACGCGCCTCTCTCGTTGCGGAGCCCTGATGCGGCGACAGCACGACGTTGTCGAGATTGCGCAGCGCCTCGGGAACAATGGGCTCGTTGGCGAAGACATCAAGCGCCGCGCCACCGAGCTTACCGTTCGTGAGAAGCTCGATCATCGCCTCCTCATCGACGACCGACCCGCGCGCGACATTGACGAAGACGCCGTCGGGTCCGAGCGCCTCGAGCACGTCCCGGCTGACGAGGCCGGCCGTGTCCTTGCCGCCTGACGTGATGGCGACGAGCCAGTCGACGTCGCGCGCCATAGCGCCCAAATCGGCGTAATACAGGTAGGGCTGGCGAGGCTGCTCGCGCCGCCCGTGATAGACGACGCGCATCTTCATCGCCTGTGCGCGGCTTGCTATCTCCCTGCCGATGCGGCCAAGGCCGACGATCCCGACCGTGCCTCCCGAAAGCTCGCGATAGACTGGCAGGCTGCTGTCGGCCCAGCGTCCGTCGCGGACGAAGCGGTCCGCCTGCGGCAGGCGACGCGCGAACGAGATCATCAGGCCGATGGCAAGTTCGGCCACGGCATCGCTCAGAACATCGGGCGTGTTGGTGACCATGATCTGGCGCTCGGCCGCCAACGGAATGTCGATGGCATCGTAGCCAACGCCAAAATTGGCGATGATCTCAAGCGCCGGCAGCCGGCTCATCAAATCGCGCGGCACGCCGATGCCGGCGATCGCCCGGATCGAGCCGCCGACCTCGGCAATCAGCCTGTCGCGATCCTTGGCGGTGTGCAGCTTGTGCACGACAAATCGTTCGGCCAGCGCCTTCTCGGTGGTTTCGGGCATCGCAAAGGTTTGCAGCAAATGAATGCTCATGGCGTTCTCTATCCTCGCGGTTTATGTTCGAACAGGGTTCAGGGCCAAAAGGTGCTGCCTTCAACGAAGGCGTATTTGGCCAGCAGTTCGTCGGTCAGGTTGACCCCGAGGCCAGGCGCCGTCGGCGCGGTGAACGTGCCGTCCACGAGCTTGAACGGTGTCCCGGCGAGTTCCTCCACCAGTGGAAGGCCATGCGTCGGATATTCGAGATAGCGCGCGTGCGGATCGGCGAACGCCAGACTGTAGTTGGCGGCGAGGCAGGGGGCCATTCCCCAGGAATGATAGATCACGCGGACCCCGTGTGCGCGTGCGATCGCCGCGATCTCCAGACATTCCGAAATGCCGCCCGAATGGGTCGGGTCGGGCTGAACCCAATCGAGCGCGCCATGCTCAAAGAAGGGCAGGAATTCGTGCACGCCGACAGCGGTCTCGCCGGCGGCGACGGGGATGGCGCTGTGCTGGCGGACGAAGGCGCAACCTTCATAGTCGCGATTGCCAACCGGGTCCTCGAACCACGTGATGTCAAACTTCTCGATCGCGTCGATGTGGGCAAGCGCTTCCTTGGCCGAGAACGGCCGCGGATTGTGCCCCATGACCGCGTCGACCATCAGCTCGACGTTGGGGCCGAGCACATCGCGGCATAGGCGCACCTTCTCGACGTCCTCCGCGATCGAACGCCCAATGCGGATCTTGACGGCGCGGAAACCGAGCTTGAGATAGTTCTCCATCTCGGCGACCAGTCGATCGCGCGGGGCGTCATTGCCGCCGCTTGCATACACAGTGATCGCATCATGCGCTTTGCCGCCGAGGAGTTCGTAGAGCGGCACGCCCAATGCCTGCGCCTTGATGTCCCAGAGTGCAACCTCGATCGAGCCGGCGACCATGAGTGGTAGGCCAGCCTTGCCCCAGGCGAGCGATTTCGAACGCAGCCTGTTGAACAGTTTCGTTGCCTGCGTGGCGTCCTCGTCGAGGAGCAGCGGCGCGTAGTTTTCGACCAACGCCCGCGTAGCCACCGGCGCGCTGAGGCCGGGATAGTAGGCCTCCCCAAACCCGCGCAAGCCGGACGCAGTCGTTACCTCGATCAACGCCGTGTTCCAGTAACGCATATTGCCGCCGGCCCACTTGATGCCGGTCTTGCTGATATCCTGGGTCAGGAGATGGCAGTGGACCTTGGTGATTGTCGTATCGCTCATGATTGTTTACCTGCTGAGAGGGCCGCTCGGTCTGCGTCGCCGCAATGAAGCTGGGAGTTGGAGATCTGGTGAAGAAGGAAGGGCCGCAGCCCAATCGCACTGTCACGATCAAGGATGTGGCGCGTGAAGCGGGCGTCTCGGCGATGTCGGTGTCGAATGTTTTGAACGGACGCGGGCGCATTTCGGATGCAACGGCGACCCATATCCGCGAGGTGGTGAAGCGGCTGGGTTACCGGCCGTCTGTCGCGGCGCGCCGGCTGCGATTGTCCCAGCAGTGGACAATCGGCATGCTGATCGTGGTCGAGGATCCGGACTTCCTGAGCGATCCGTTCATCACCGCGCAGGTGACAGGTCTGACGAATTACCTCACGGCGCATGCATACAGCCTGATCCTGCGGGGCATGAAACCGTCGGACTTCCGCACGACGAACCTGTTTCAGGATATCGACGCGGACGGAATGGTGGCGATCCTGTCGGGCGAGCGTGTGCAGCGGGACTGGTTCGTACGCGAACTGTCGGCGCTGCGCGTGCCGCTCGTGCTGCTGCAGGAGGACAGGCTGCCTGCGAACAAAGACAGCGCCATCATCCGACAGGACGATTTCGACGGCGGCCGACAGATCGCGCGGCACCTGCTGCGGAACGGAGCCCGCAATTGCTGGGTTCTGCTGCCGCAGGTGGAGTGGGCGGCGATGCGTGCGCGTATGGATGGCGCGGCATCCGAATTTGCGCTCGCCGGCGCGCCGGCGCTCAACATCGTGGAATGTGGCGACGAGAGTTTCAGCGTCACGTACAACGCCACTCTGGAGGCGCTCAGAACCTTGCCGACGCCCGATGCGATCATTGGCGGCAACGACCAGATGGCTATCGCCGCGATGAAAGCCTGCAGCGCAGCCGGGCTCGACGTCCCACGAGACGTCCAGGTTACCGGCTTCAATGCATTCGAGATGTGGCGCTATGTCGATCCCGTATTGACCACGGTTCGTTCGGCCGCGCATGCGCTTGGCGAACGGGCCGCGCGCGAGCTGATCGACAGGCTGCAGACGGGCCAATTTCGCGAGCGCGAGATTATCCTTCCGATCGAGTTTCAGCTGGGGAAATCCACAAGCCCGCGCCAGTAATTCTCCGGCCTTCGCCAGCGATGCCAAGTTCCGGCCTCCTCCGCATTTGACAAGCCGCAAGATCGGTGTATCGTTAAATCATAGGGGAGGCAATATGGCATCGATCGCGCTGTCTGACCGTGGAGGAGAAGGCTTTGGATGTAGGCGCAGCCTCGCCTATCGAAATGTCGCGCGTCGAGACGACCGTAGCGCCCGCACCTATCCAGACGCTTGAACGGAGCCTATTCGATGATCGTCGACTGCCATGTGAACATCTTCAATGCAGACCAGTTCACCCCGCCCGAGGTTGACCTGACGAGCAGCGCGCGGCCCGGGGGCGTTCCGATGGCCGCTGACGCCGACACGATCCACGCGGCAATGAAGAACGTCGACAAGGCGATCATCTTCTCGCTGCGCTATAAAGATTCGGTGGGCGTCGACGGCAACGACGAAGTGACCGCGGCGGCCGTCGCCAAATATCCCGACAAGTTCGTGGGCTTCGCCTGCGTCGATCCGCGACGTCCAGACTATATGGAGCTGCTCGATCACGCCATTGGCACGCTGAAGCTGAAGGGCGTCAAGTTCGGCCCAATCTACAACAGCGTCCCGCTGGACGATCCGCGCCTCGACCCTGTCTACGCCTATTGTCAGAAGAACGATGTGCCGCTGACCATGCATATGGGCACGACTTTCGCGCGGGATACGCTGCTTGACGCCGGTCGTCCGCTGCATGTCGACGCGGTCGCGCAACGCTACCCCGACCTCAAGATGATCATGGCCCATATGGGTCATCCGTGGATGGACGAATGCATCGTCGTCGCCCGCAAGCGACCGAACGTCTATGCCGAGGTCTCGGCGCTTTGCTATCGCCCTTGGCAATTCTATCAGGCGCTGGTTTCGGCGCAGGAATACCTGATAACCGACCGAAACAAGATCTTCTGGGGCACGGATTTTCCGTTCGCACAGGTCGACGAATCGATTGAGGGATTGCGCAATATCAATCGCCTCGTCGATGGCACGCCGCTGCCCAAAATTTCTCAGGAAACGATCGACGCGATCCTGCACTCCAATCCCTTCGAGCACTGGTGGCACAAGCCGCTGGCCGTCTGAGGCGAATATCCAAACATAGCCAATTTTGAGTGGGAGCAATCAAATGAAGAATCTTCTGAAGATGGCGGTTGCAGGCATTCTGGCGAGCGGAATGGCATCGTTTGCGGCATTCGCCGACGATTGGCCGAACCGCCCCGTCACCGTCATCGTGGCGGCGGGCGCAGGTGGCGGAACGGATGCGACGGCACGCTGGCTGGCGGCCGATTTCGAACAGAAGTTCGGCAAGCCGTTCAACATCGTGAACCGCGCCGAAGGCGGCGGCATTCCCGGCATCACCGAACTGGCCAATGCGACGCCTGATGGCTATACGATCGGCATTCTGTTCAACTATGCGCCGTTCCGTCTGCTTGGAATGGGCAATCTGTCCAGCGATTCCTATACTCCGATCGCCCAGTACAATTTCGATTACGCGGCCATCCACGTGAAGGAAAACAGCGAACTGAAGTCGGTTGCCGACGTGGTCGAGAAGCTGAAGGCCGATCCTCAGTCGCTGGCAATTGGCTGCGGCGCCGTCTGTCCCAGCAGCTGGAGCAGCGCTTTCTCCAAGGTGCTGATCGATAACGGTATCGACATCAAGGTGTTGCGTTGGGTGCCGAGCGCCGGCGCGGCCGCCGGCCTGCAGGAGCTGGTCGCGGGCGGCGTCGATCTGCTTACCGCATCGCTGCCCGAGGCTGCGGCGCTGATCGACGCGAAGGAAGTCCGGCCGCTTGCTGTTCTTGCGCCGGAACGTCTGAAGGCGTTCCCGGATGTACCGATCGCCAGCGAGCAAGTGCCGAACGCTGCCCCCGGCGGCGTGTTCCGCGCGGTCGCGGGCCCGGCCGGAATGCCGAAGGAGATCGTCGACAAGCTGGAAGCGGCGACGAAGGAAATCTATGACAGCGAGCAGTTCCAGAAGAACATGTCGGAGCGGGGTTTCGGTCTGCGCTATGCTGACCGCCAGGGTCTGCTCGATTGGATGAAGCAGCACGAGGCCGATACCGAAACGGTCCTGCGGGCGGCCGGCGCCGTCCAGTGAGGAGACCGGCGGCGCGGCGGCTCGCCGCGCCCTACGTCGGAGGCTCTGGGGAGAGGTCATGAAGGTATCCGATGTCATTTTGGGGCCGATCGTCGTCGCAATCGGCGTGATCGCGCTGATCGCCGCGTCCATGCAGCCCAAGCCTTTCTTCGGCGGCGGTTATGGGGGAGGTTTCTTCCCGGCGATCGCCGGCGGCGTGCTCATCGTCGCCGGCATCGCGCTGGCCTTTACCGGCTGGCAGCAGCGGGCGGCGACGCCGCTGCTGGAAATGGGAAGCTGGGTCAACTCGCCACGCCATATCGCAAACGCCGCCGTCGTCATCGGCTCTCTGATTTTCTACATTCTCTTGTCGAATTTCCTCGGATTCATCATCGCCGGCTTCCTGGTGACCTTCGCGACGCTGTTGCAGTTCACGCGCGCGCCTCTCGGCTCGTTCGTCGTCGCAGCGGTCGCAATCCTCGTCGTCAAAATCGGCTTCCAGGATTTCCTGCTGGTGCCGTTGCCCTGGGGGCTGCTCGAATCCTATGCGGGAGTCCTTACATGGAGGTGATCTACGAAGCCTTTCTGGCGTTGATGCAGCCGGACGTCCTGCTGGTCATGCTGCTGTCGTCGATCTTTGGGCTGTTCGTCGGCGCCATTCCGGGTCTGACAGCTACCATGGCGGTGGCGCTTCTCGTGCCTGTCACGTTCTTCATGCCGGCTCTGCCGGCGATCGCCGCTATCGTCAGCGCCAGCGCCATGGCTATCTTCGCCGGCGACATCCCGTCGGCGCTGCTCCGTATTCCGGGCACCCCCTCATCGGCAGCCTACACGGACGCAGCCTATCGATTGACGATGCGAGGCAAGGGCGAGGTCGTGCTCGGCGCTTGTGTCGTCACTTCTGCGGTCGGCGGTCTGATCGGTGCGCTGTTCCTGATGTTCTTCGCACCCGCCGTGGCGAAGTTCGCGCTCAGCATCAGCAGTTACGAATATTTCTGGCTCGTCTGCCTTGGCCTGACGTCGGCCGCGTTCATCGCGCCGGGCAATCCGATCAAAGGCATGATCTCGTTGCTGCTCGGCCTGCTCGTTGCGATGGTCGGCGTTTTCCCCGTCACCGGGCAGCCGCGCTTCACGTTTGGCAGCACGGCGCTCTATGGCGGCGTCGGGCTCGTCGCGACGCTGATCGGTATGTTCGCGATCGCCGAGATCCTGCGGTACGCGCTGGCACGCGAGGCGATGCCGAGCATGGCGACCAACAAGATCGGCAACATCTTCAAGGGGCTGATGCCGGAGTTGTGGCGTTATCGCTCCGGCTTCGGTCAGGGCATCGTGGTCGGCACTGTGACCGGGCCGCTGCCCGGCGCCGGCGCGGACATCGCAGCCTGGATCTCCTATGCGCTTGCCCGCAAATTCACGCGTAACCGCAAGGAGTTCGACGAAGAAGGGATGGAAGGCATCATCTCGGCCGGCGCCGCAAACAATGCGAGCGTCTCTGCCAGCTATGTGCCGGCGACAGTGCTCGGGATTCCGGGCGACTCGATGACCGCGATCGTCATCGGCGTGCTGTTCATGAAAGGTCTGACGCCGGGTCCCGCCATCTTCAACAATCAGCCGACGCTGATCTACGGTATCTTCCTGTCGTTCATCATTGCCAACCTGCTGATGGTCCCACTCGGTTACGCGGCGATCAAGCTGTCGCGCTACATCCTCGACGTGCCGCGCTCCTATCTCATGCCGGTGATCCTGATCTTCTGCATCGTCGGCGCATTCGCCATGGACAATACGCTGTCGGCTGTAGTGACCATGCTGATTTTCGGTATCGTCGGCTGGTTCATGGAGGAGAACGGTTTCCCGATAGCACCGGCTTTGCTCGGAATCGTACTTGGACGGATGCTGGAAGAGACCTTTCTTACCTCGATGATCAAGGCGCAGGGAGACTTCCTGCAGTTCTTCTCAAGGCCGATCGCCGGGACGATCGGGGTGATCACCATCCTCATCTGGATATCCCCGCTGATCATGATGTTGTGGAATCGCGTGAGGCGCAGAAAGGCGATTGCCTGACCCCACACGCGGGGCAGCGAGGTACAAGAGACCAGGTCGTTTGTCCGTTTTCCAGTTATGGCCGGAGTACATGCCAGACAAACCGAAAATGAAACAGTCTTTTCGCAGCGCAGAGTGGTTCGGGCGCGAGGGCAAATACGGGTTCATCCCGCGCAGCTGGATGCGCGGCCAGGGGTTCGGCCCGGAACTGTTCGACGGTCGGCCTGTCATCGGTATCTGCAACACCTGGTCCGAGCTCAATCCATGCAATCGACATCTGCGCGAACTGGCCGAATACGTTAAGCGCGGCGTGCTTTTGGCCGGCGGCTATCCGCTCGAATTTCCGGTCATGAGCCTTGGCGAGCCGCTGATGCGGCCGACGACAATGATGTTCCGCAACCTCGCCAGCATGGAAGTCGAAGAAACGATCCGTGCCAACCCGATAGACGGCGTTGTACTCCTGGCAGGCTGCGACAAGACCACGCCCGCTCTGCTGATGGGCGCCGCAAGTTGCGATATTCCGAGCATCCTCGTTTCCGGCGGCCCGATGCTCAATGGCCGTTTCCGCGGACGTGAACTTGGCTCCGGCACCGATGTTTTCCACTTCGACGAGGAATATCGCACCGGGCGACTGAGCAAGGCTGACTACGAGGAAGCCGAAGCAGCGATGAGTCGCTCCGCGGGTTCCTGCATGACGATGGGCACAGCCTCCACCATGGCGTCGCTTGCCGAGGCGATGGGTATCGCACTGCCGTTGAATGGCGCGATTCCCGCTGTTGATGCCCGCAGGCGGCGTTTGGCGGAACAGGCAGGCCATTGCATCGTTTCGCTCGTGCGTGGCGGCGTTACGATTTCCAAGATTCTGACGAGAGCTGCGCTCGAGAATGCAATCGTCGTCAACGGGGCCATTGGTGGATCGACCAATGCGGTGGTCCACCTGTTGGCACTTGCGGGTCGACTCGGGGTGCCGCTGACGCTGGATGACTGGGATCGACTGGGTGCGGGGGTGCCATGCCTCGTCGACCTGAAGCCGTCCGGCCGATTCCTGATGGAAGATTTCTACTATGCCGGCGGATTACCCGCGCTGATGAAGCGAATAGCGCCGCGACTGTGCCTCTCTGCGCCGACCGTGGAGGGCGCAACGATCGGCGAACGTTTGATTGGTGCCGAATGTTACAACGACGAGGTGATCCGGCCGCTTGAACATCCGGTCGCCGAGCAGGGCGGCATTGTCGTCTTGCGCGGCAATCTCGCGCCCGAAGGCGCAGTGCTGAAACCATCGGCGGCATCGCCGCGACTGATGAACCACCGCGGGAAAGCACTCGTCTTCGAAACGGTCGACGATTACCGGGCCCGCATCGACGATCCGGACCTGCCCGTGGAGGAGAATTCCGTTCTTGTCCTGAAATCCGTCGGGCCCGTTGGGTATCCAGGAATGCCGGAAGTCGGAAACCTCGTTCTCCCAGCCAAGCTCGTCGCCCGCGGCGTCACCGATATGGTGCGCATTTCGGATGGACGGATGAGCGGGACCGCCTACGGAACTGTGGTACTCCACGTCTCGCCGGAATCTGCCGTCGGTGGCCCGCTGGCATTGGTGCGGACTGGTGACGAAATCGTGCTCGACGTTGCCGGACGCCGTCTCGACCTCCTCGTTGGCGACGATGAACTGTCTCGTAGGCGGGCAGAACTCAAACCTGCAGAACCACATTTCGACCGTGGCTATGGCGCAATGTTCACCGGCTCGGTTCAGCAGGCTCATCTGGGAGTCGACTTTGAGTTCCTCGTCGGCAAGTCCGAGCTCAAACGCAGTCAAGAGTCGTTTTGATAGTACGCTGTGTTCGTCGGCGAGGATGTCGCACCCCATGCGGCGTTCGGTGCTTATGGAGCCCGCCAGGGGCCGATTGCAGCGCGTCGGTCAGCGGCGAAAATGTCGTAAAATTATCGAATGCAGGACGCGGCGCAGACAGAGCCTTCAATGCGTCCTGCATCGGGAATGGGATGGCCGCTTAGTCCTCCAGGATAGCGACGGCGCGCGTCCAGCCGGCGGAAGCCTTTTCGATCTTCACCGGGAAGCAGCTCACCATGAAGCCGGTCGAGGGCAGCTCCTCCAGCTGGTGCAGCTTCTCGATATGGCAATAGCCGGTGTGGCGCCCCGCCTTGTGGCCTTCCCAGATCAGCGAGGCGTCACCGGTTTCGGCATATTTCTTTGCGGTATGCACGAAGGGCGCGTCCCAGCTCCAGCCGTCCGTGCCCGTCACCCTGATGCCCCGGTCGAGCAGATACATGGTCGCCTCATAGCCCATGCCGCAGCCGCTGGCGACGTAGTTGGGCTGGCCGAAACGCGTGCCGGCTGACGTATTCACCACGACGATTTCGAGCGGCGTGAGTTCATGGCCGATGCGCTTGAGTTCGGCTTCCACATCGGCGGCGGTGACGACGTAACCATCGGGGAAGTGGCGAAAGTCGAGCTTCACGCCCGGTTGGAAGCACCATTCGAGTGGCACCTCGTCGATACGCATGGCGGGTTTGCCGCGATCCTGCGTCGAATGATAGTGCCATGGCGCGTCGAGATGCGTGCCGTTGTGCGTGGACAGCACCACCCGCTCCACCGCCCAGCCTTCGCCGTCCGGCAGATCTTCCGCCTTCAGCCCGGGGAAGAAGCTGACGATATCGCCGATGCTCTGCTTGTGGTCGATATAGGTGATGGCCGGGATCTGGATCGGCGGATCGGCCGGTATGTCGTTGGCGATGGGGATCGACAGATCGATGATGCGTCGTGCCACGGTTTCTCCTCCTCTTTGCCGGCCGCCTTCAGGCCTTCTGCCGGACCACCTTGTTCTTCAGGATGCCGATGCGCTCGACTTCCAGCTCGATCACGTCCCCGTCCTGCAGGAAGCGGCCGTGCTCGAGCCCGCAGCCGTTGCCGACCGTGCCCGAGCCGATGAATTCGCCGGCGAAGACCGTCTCGTCCTGCGACATGTGGGCCAGCATCTCCTCGAAGCTGAAGAGCATGCCCTCGGTCTTGCCCTGTGACCAGACCTCGCCGTTGACCCGCGCTTCCATCGCGAGCGAATAGGGATCGCCGATCTCGTCGGGCGTCACGATCCACGGTCCGATCACATTCGCGCCGTCGAAGCTCTTGCCCTTTGCCGGCCCAAGCCAGCCGGGCATCTCCTTGGCCTGCTGATCGCGCGCGGAGAAATCGTTGAAGATCGTATAGCCGAAAATATGCTCGGCAGCACGCGAGGCGGGGATATTGGCTGCCGTGTTCCACGTGACGACGCCGAACTCGAGCTCGTAATCCATCACCTGGCTGTAGCGTGGCCAGGTCACGGTGGCGCCGGGGCCGCGCACGATCATGCGGTTGGTGATGTAGTAGATCGGAAGCTGCCGGTAGACGGCTGCAAGCTCGGCAAGCGGCTCGGCGTCGATCGCGGCGAGCGCGGCGGCGTCGCCCTTGGCAAGGAGCCGGCGCATGCCGCGCGGCGATTGCCGGATGTGCGTGGGAAAGCTCATGCCGTCGCGCATCTGCCGGGGCTCCGGCAGCGGCGCGAGAAGCTCGACCGAGCCCAGGGCAACAGAAAGATCCTGCTCGCCGCCGCGCGAGGAGAAGAGCTCGGCGGCGCGGTCGAGGCCGCGGCGTCCGGAATCGATCAGCGCGAGCATCGATTGGAAGGCCGGATCGCCGCCGCCTTCGCGTTCGGCCGCCAGCGCAAGATCGAACAGCCTGTCGTCGTCGCCGTGGACCAGAGCGATCCGGCTCTCGCCGGTGTTTAACCTGTATGTCGCGAGCCTCACGACGCCTCCCTCTTGTGATTGTATATAAACTATGTTTTTATCGATAGCTGAAATCCACGGCTGATGGAAGCCGTTTTCCAGGGAGGAAGAACAAGATGAAGTCGTTCGGATCGGTCGCGTTCGGCGCGGCCTTGGTGGTGGCTGCGTTCTCAGGCGCGCCTGCCTTCGCCCAGACCAAAATCGCCATCGGCTGCACCGCAACGACCGACTGCGCTTCGGCTGCGGTTGCCCTCGAGGATGGCATCTTCAAGAAGAACGGACTCGATGCGGAACTCGTGTTGATCGGGCTCAATTCGAATATTCCGGCCGCGCTGCTTTCCGATTCCATCCAGATCGGCGGTCCGACGCCGTCGGTGTTCCTCCAGGCCGCCGACGGCGGGCTTGACCTTGTCGCGGTCGCGGGCGCCTCGTCCACCGCGAAATCCACCGTCGATTCGGCTGCGGTCGTCACGCCGGCCGGCAGCGCCGTCAAGGACGCCAAGGATTTCGAAGGCAAGAAGGTCGGCGCGCCCGGCATAGGCGCGTTCCTGCACGTGCTTTTCTCGCAATGGCTCATCGACAAAGGCGTCGATCCGAAGAAGGTCAACTTTGTCGAAGTCACCTTTCCGACCATGAACGACGTTCTGAAGTCCGGCGCGGTGGATGCGGTGGTGACGGCCGAGCCGATGCTGTCGCGTATCGTCGGCTCCGGCACGGGCACGGTCGCCGGCTATTATCTGGAATCGATCCCGGATGGTCGGCCGCAGATCCTCTACGCCTCGACTCGTAGCTGGGCTGACGCCAACCCGGAAGCACTCACAGCTTTCCGTGCGTCGATCGACGAAGCCGCCAAGATCGTCAACGCGGATCCGGAAAAGGCCAAGGGCGCGATCTCGCGCTTCACCAAGATCCCGCTCGACGTGCTTTCCAAGATGAAGCTCTCGGTTTCCGATCCCAAGATCGAAGCGGAGCAACTGGAGTGGTGGGTCGGCGTGATGGACAGGCAGGACATGCTTCAGTTGAAGCCGGACGCCGCCAATCTTATCCAGAAATGACATCCATTCAAACGGAAGACCTTGCCGAGGCCGCGCCCGCTGCGGCCTCGGATACGCTCAGCGAACGCGCCGCCGCCCTCATCGAACGCGACATATTGGCTGGCCTCTGGCTGCCGGACACGCGGTTGGGCATTCATGCCTTGTCCGGGCACTACGGCATAGGCGCCACGCCTCTGCGCGAAGGTCTTTCGCGGCTCGTGTCGCGCGGCCTCATCATGGCCGTCGGCAAGAAGGGCTTTCGTGTCGCCAGCACGTCGCGCGCCGATCTCGAGGACATCACGCGCGTGCGCACCATGGTCGAGGTCGAAGCTCTCAGGCGGTCGATCGCGACGGGCGGAGACGAATGGGAGGCAGGCATCGTCGCGGCGCTCCATAGGCTGCGCCGCTCTCTGGACCGAGATCCCGAAACCATGCGGGAAGGAACGGCAGAATTCGACGAGCTTCACAAGGCCTTCCACCGGGCGCTGCTCGCGGCCTGCGGTTCGGAGCGGCTGCTGCGCCTCCATGACGAGCTCTATCTGCAGGCCTACCGCTATCGCCGCGTCATGATGAACCGTTTCCAGGATCCAGCATGGTTCCTCACGGAGCATCAGGAACTGGCCGACATCATCATCGCCCGCAATGTGGACGAAGCCGTGAGCCGCCTTTCCAATCATCTCAACCACACGCTTGTGATCGTCTATGGCGAGACAGGCACGGACAAGTCCGCATGAGAACCGATCCGGTTATCGAATTCGACAATGTCAGCCTGTCCTATGGCGGCAAGCCGGTCATCTCGGACATGTCGCTGTCGATCGGGCGGGGCGAAATCGTCTGCGTCATCGGGCCCTCGGGCTGTGGCAAGACCACGGCGCTGCGCATGGCGGGCGGCCTTGTGCGGCCCGACAGCGGAACCATCCGCCTGCTCGGCCAGCCGCTCGCCGGGCCGCGGCGCGACGTCGCCATCGTGTTCCAGGATTACGGCAAGGCGCTTCTGCCCTGGCGTACGGCAGCCGGAAACGTGTCGCTGGCGCTGGAGGCGGCGGGCTTGCCGGCGCGCGAGCGCAAGGGCCGCATCCACGACCTGCTTTCCAAGGTGGGCCTGCCCGGGCACGCCGACAAATATCCGACTGAGATGTCCGGCGGCATGCAGCAGCGTCTCCAGATCGCGCGCTGCCTTGCCCAACAGCCGTCCGTTCTCCTGATGGACGAGCCTTTCGGAGCGCTCGACGCGATGACGCGCCAGACCTTGCAGGACGAGATGCTGTCGATCGTGGCGGGTACCGGTACCACCGTGTTCTTCGTCACCCATGATCTGGAGGAGGCGATCTATCTGGGCGACAGGGTGATTGGCCTCCTGCCCAATCCCGGGCGGTTGGGAACGGTGGCGGAGGTCGACCTGCCGCGTCCGCGGGACCAACTGGGCACGCGTGAGATGCCGGAGTTCCTGCGCCTGCGGCGCAGTCTTTTCGACTTCATCGAGAAGGCCGAGGCATGAAAGCGGGCCTGAAAGCACTCGTGCTGCCGGTCGCCCTCCTCGTCGCCGCGGAAGCGGCCGTGCGCATTTCCGGCACGACCAGCCAGGCGATTGCCGCGCCGACCGCCGTCGCGGTGGCGCTGGCCGAGGCGCTGATGGACGGCTCCCTGCTGGCGGCGACGCGCGACACGCTGTTCGGCGCCTTCGCGGGCCTTGCGCTCGGTTCGGTCCTCGGCCTTGCGCTCGGCATTCTGCTCGGGCTGGTGAAGCCGCTCGACAGACTGATGGAGATCACCATCGAGGCGGTGCGCCCCATCCCGTCGGTCGCCGTCATTCCCATTGCCATGCTCGCCCTCGGCTTCGGTTACGGCATGGAAATCGCCATCGTCGCCTTTGCCTGCCTCTGGCCTATGCTGATCCTGTCGCGGTCGGCGATCACCGGCATCGAGCCACGTCTCCTGGAAGTCGCGCGCGCCCTGCGCCTGTCGCTCCTCCAGCGTGTTTTCAAGATCGTTCTGCCCGCTGCGTTGCCGCGCATCATCGTCGCCTTCCGGCTCGCGGCCGGCATTGCCCTGGTGGTCGCCGTGACCGTCGAGATCGCGGCCAATCCGCTCGGCCTGGGCTACGGCATCCTGATCGCCCAGCAATCGCTGCGTCCGGAACTGATGCTGGCCTATCTCCTGTGGATCGGCGTTGTCGGCCTCCTCGTCAATGCCTTGCTGGCCTGGGGGCAGGGGCGCCTGTTCGGCCGGGCCGCTCTCGCGACGGCGAATTCGTGAGGCGCCGTACATGAAAGAAAACCGGATCCTCTGGCTCGCCGGCAGTCTCTTCGTGGCTGCATGCTTCGTGCTCTTCTGGCAGTGGGTGGCGGACAACAAGCTCGTCTCGCCGGTCTTCCTGCCGGGGCCGGACAGGGCCTGGGCCGCTCTCGTGAAAGGCATGACCAAGGGGGATCTCGCCGTGAAGCTCATGGCGACCGTCGAACGCATGATCTGGGGCTGGCTGATAGCCTCGCTGGTCGGGATTGCGCTCGGTGCGGCGATCGGCACTTCGCGGGCCCTTCGCGCCTATGTCGCGCCGATGCTGGAGTTCCTGCGACCATTGCCGGCTTCCGCCGTGATCCCAGTGGCCATTGCGATGCTTGGCCTTTCCGACGCGATGGTACTGACCGTCATCGCCTTCGGCGCGTTGTGGCCGGTCCTGCTCGCCACCATCCACGGCTTCTCCGCCGTCGAGCCGCGCCTCTATGAAGTGGGACGGGCGCTCGGCCTGTCGCGCGCCGCGGTGATCGGCAAGATCGCGCTGCCGTCGGCGAGCCCGGACATCCTCGCCGGCATGCGCCTCGGCCTTACGGTGGCGCTCATCCTTGCCGTGGTCTGCGAGATGCTTGCGGGGCGCGACGGGCTCGGCAATTGGATATTGCTTGCCGCGCGTTCCTTCAGGGCGCCCGACCTCTATGCCGGCGTTATCCTGCTCGGCGTTCTGGGCTATGTCAGCTCCGTGCTGCTCGCGGCCTTCGAGGCGCGCATGCTCGTCTGGCGCAGCCGCGCACGCTGAATATCTGCCTCTACCGGCACATTTGGGAAAATCGCGCCGAATTGCTATCTATCGGCTCGGGATCATGCGAAACCCGGCGTGGTGATGGCAGGAACGGAACGATGCAGGCCAAGGCGACCCTGACGAAAAACCAGCTTCTGGTCCTGGAGAAGCTCGAGGCGGCGACCGGACCGCTCAGCGCCTATACGCTGCTGGACCTCCTGCGCGAGCGGGGCTTCCGCGCGCCCCTTCAGGTCTATCGCGCTCTCGACGTGTTGATGAAGGAAGGTTTCGTTCATCGGCTGGAAAGCCTCAACGCCTTTGTCGCCTGCTCGGAGAAGCACGACCATAGCCATCGCATGACCGCCTTCGCGATCTGCGACAAATGCGGACAGGTCACGGAATTCTCCGATGATGCGGTCGAGCAGCAGCTCGATCACTGGGTCGGATCGACAGGATTCGTCGCCAAGAAAGCCGTCATCGAGTTTCGCGGCACGTGCGCCAAATGCGCAGCCATGGCTGCGTGAGGCCGCCTATTCCGATTTCCCGCAATCAGGCGGCAGTTGACCGGTCGCAAGTTGCCCCTCACTGTCCTGCCGGACATCTCTCCCCGTATTACGGGGAGAGAGACGACGGCCGCTTGGGTTTCGCCAGTCGGCAACGGCAGGCGATTGGCGAAAGTCGCGATGACAGCGTCCTTCTCCCCGTAATACGGGGAGAAGATGCCGGCAGGCAGATGAGGGGCCTGCCCGAACGGTCAATCCCCTTGCCACCTATATCAAACCCTCTTCCCGCCATCATCGAACAGGAAGGCCTTGGTCGGGGCGATGCCGAACAGCCCGGTGTCGCCCGGCTGGACATTGCGGGCGTCGCGGCTCTCCACGACGAGCGGGTTGCCGTCGGCGAGCGCGGCATGGATGTAGGTGACGCCGCCCAGCCGCTCGACCACGGTGACCTTGCCTTCGACCGCACCCGCCGCGCCCTCTGACGCCACGAAATGCTCCGGGCGGATGCCGAGGCTGAGCTTTGTGCCGGGTGCCGGCGGGGTGCCGCGCGCAGCAATCGTGACCCTCTTCAGGCCGAAGGCCGGAGCCTCCACCATGACATTTCCTCCGTCCACGCCCGACGCCGTGACCGGGATGAAATTCATCCGCGGGGAACCGATGAAGCCGGCCACGAAGGTGTTATCGGGGTTCTCGTAGAGTTCGAGCGGCGCGCCGACCTGCTCGATGCGCCCCGCGCGCAGCACGACGATGCGGCTCGCCAGCGTCATCGCTTCGACCTGGTCGTGGGTGACGTAGATCATTGTCGATTTGAGCTCCTGGTGGAGCCTGGCGATCTCGATGCGCATCTGGACGCGAAGTTCGGCGTCGAGATTCGACAGGGGCTCGTCGAACAGGAAGACTTCCGGCTTGCGCACGATCGCCCGGCCGATCGCAACGCGCTGGCGTTGGCCGCCGGAAAGCTCGCGTGGCTTGCGCTTGAGATAGGGTTCGAGGTGGAGGATGCGCGCGGCGTCCGCCACCTTTGCCTCGATCTCGGCCTTTGGATGTCCCGACATCTCCAGGGGGAAACCCATATTGGCGGCGACCGTCATGTGGGGATAGAGCGCATAGGTCTGGAACACCATGGCGATGCCGCGCTTGGCTGGATCGACGTCGGTGACGTCGCGGCCGCCGATCGTGATCCTGCCCTCCGACGTCGTCTCGAGGCCGGCGATCATCCGCAGCAGCGTGGACTTGCCGCACCCGGATGGCCCGACGAAGACCACGAATTCGCCGTCGGCGACGGCGAGATCGACGCCGGTGATGACCTCCGTGGCGCCGAAGCGCTTCTTGACAGCATTGAGTGCGAGGCCCGCCATGAGAGCTTGTTTCCGTTCTATTTGACAGCGCCTTCGGTCAGGCCGGAGACGAACCACCGGCCGACCAGGGCGAAAAGGATCACGACGGGGATGGTGGCGGCGGTGGCGCCGGCGAGCAGCAACCCCCAGTCGATCTGGTACTGGCCGATGATGCCGGCGAAGCCGACCGGGATCGTCCGGTTGGCGTCCGACACGATCAGCACCGAGGCGAAGAGATATTCGGTCCAGGACGAGATGAAGGCGAAGATGGCGACGCTGGCGATGCCAGGCGCGATCAGCGGCATCAGGATGCGCAAGAGGATGGTCGTGGTCGGCGCGCCGTCGATGATCGCAGCCTCCTCGATCTCGCGCGGAACCGAGGCAAGGAAGGAACGCATCATCCAGATCGAGAAGGGAAGCGCGAAGGCGACATTGACGATGACGAGGCTCGCCCGGCTGTCGATCAGGCCGGCCTTGGCGAAGAGGCCGTAGAGCGGGATCAGCACGACGACGCCGGGAAAGGCGTAAGCCAGCAGGATCAGCCGATAGAGTGCGTTCCTGCCGGGAAATTCCATGCGGAAGAAGGCGTAGGCCGCCGGCAGCGCCAGCACCACGGTGACCAGGGTCGAAAACAGCGCCACGGCAAGGCTGTTGACGAGATAGGCCGGGAAATCCGTGAACTGCAGGAGCTTCTGGAAATGCTGAGTGGTGAAGCTCTGCGGGAACATTGTCGGCACGCGCTGGATGATCTCGCGCGGCACCTTGAACGAACCGGTGATCACCCACCAGAAGGGTAGCCCCACGACGAGCACCAGGAGGCCGAGGCCGCCATAGAGCGACAGTGATTGCGGGACGCTGCGTTTCATGGCACGGCCTCGCTGGCGGTCATGGCGCGGGTGGCGAGGAACGCGAAACCCATGAGAAGAACGCTCGTGATGACCGAGATCGTCGCGGCCTCGCTCAACCTGTAGCCCTTGAACGCCGTCTCGTAGATCAGCACGGGCAGGGTCTGCGACGCCTGGGCCGGTCCGCCGGCGGTGAGCAGCCAGATCACGTCGAAGACGTTGAACGAGAGAAGCGTGCCGACGACGGCCAGCACCAGCAGCGTCGGCTGCAGAAGCGGCCAGGTGATGCGGGTGAAACGCCTGACGGCACTCGCGCCGTCGATGCGCGCGGCTTCGTAGAGATCGCCGGGAATGCGGGTGAGGCCCGCGAGCATCATCAGTGCTGTGAACGGAAACCAGCGCCACGAATTGATCATGATGAGTGTTGTCATCGCTCCTTCGCGGGTGGCGAAGAAACCGACCGGGCGGTCGATGATGCTGGCCTGGATGAGCAGCGGATTGATCATGCCGCCCGAAGTCGAAAGCAACCAGCGCCAGATGATGACGACCACCACGGTCGGCACGATCCAGGTCAGGATGATCCAGGTCCGGGCGATACGCACGCCGGGAAATTTCTGGTTGAGGATGAGGGCCGTGCCGAGGGCGAGCAACGTCTGAACGACGGCATTGGCGACGACCCAGACGATGCTGCGGCCGAACGCTTTCCAGAAGCCTGCGCCGCCGAGCACGGATAGATAGTTGGAAAAGCCGACGAAGCTGCCTTCGGAGCCGATCACGCCGACATTCTGGAAGCTCAGGATAATCGCCTGGACCAGCGGCCAGCCGAGCACGGCCAGCAGGAAAAGAAGCGCCGGGGCAACGAAGATGAAGGCCAGCGTTGTGTTCTTCATCGATAGGTCATGCCCTGCTGCCCCGGCGTCGGTTCGTTACTTCTTGGCGGTGATCTCGGTCATGCGCGCCTGACCCGCCTTGACGGCTTCCGCGGCGCTCTGGCCATCGACCACGATATGCTGCAGGGTCTCGGCGATCACATTCTGCGCCGAGATGGCGCCGATCGACGGGAACACCTTGCCGGTGGTGAAGCCGAACAGTTTGCCGGCGCTGGCATTCGCCACCATCGTCTCGACCTGGCTCTTGTACTTGGCGACGACCGGATCGTTCCAGAAGGAAGCGGCCTTGGCCCCGTCATCGGTCACAGGCAGGAAGAGGCCGGGCTCCATGGTCAGGAAACGGCCATAGGTCTCGGGCTCGAGCAGCCAGGTCAGGAACACCTTGGCGGCGTCCTGCTTGGCCTTGTCCTTGGTGGTCAGCATGATGGCGTTCGAATAAGAGATCGTACCGGAGGCAGACTGGTCGTCGGCATGCGGCACCGGCGCCACGCCGAGATCGGCGGCATCGCCCTCGGCCTGGGTGTCGTAGGTGTTGATCACGCCGAACTGCAGGATCATGCCGCATGTGCCGCTGGCGAAGCAGGCCTCGGCCTCGCCCCAGGTCCAGGATGTGCTGTCCGGCGGGGAGAGCTTCTGAAGCTCGCTGTAATACTGGTAGGCGGCGACCGTCTCGGGTTTGTCGAAAGCAATCGTGCCGTCGTCGGCATAGATGTCGGCCGCGCCGTTATTGACCATGAAGCTGTACACTGTCTGGTCGGTGTAGAGCTGCTTGTTGGCGGGGAGGCCGATGCCGTATTTGCCGTCGGTCGAGAGCTTCTCGGCCGCAGCCTTCCATTCGGTCCAGGTCTTCGGCACCTGCAGCCCCGCTTCCTTCAGCGCGCTGTTCCGATACCACAGCGAGATCGCCATGTTGTAGGCGGGCACTGCCCAGACATGGTCGTCATATTTGTAGGGCGCGAGCGTCGCCTCCACGAAGCCATGCTTGGCGTCGAGTTCCTTGACGAGGTCGTCGACCGGCACCACCGCGTCGATGCCCTTCATCACTGTGGTGAAGTCCGGAATGGCGAAGAGCAGATCAGGGCCGGTGCCTGCCGCGATGGCGGCCGGAGCCTTGGCATAAACCTCGCCCCAGCTCTGCGGCTCCTGCTTCACGACGATGTCGGGATGCGCCTTGTTGAACTCGTCGAGCAGTTCCTGCACGCGCTGGACCCGGTGCGGCGGCTGTTCCATATGCCACAGGGTCAGGCTGACCGGTTCCGCGTAAGCGGCGCTGCTCAGCAATGCGGCGACTGCCGCGAAAGGTAAAATCGTCTTCATTGTCTTCGTCTCCCTGTTGTCCGTGTTCCCCAAAGGCGCGGAATCCCCGAAAAGCGTCTCTGACTATAAATGCGGATTGCGTGGACGGTAGCGGGCGATCAGCGCCTCGTTGACCTCCGCCGCGCCCGGCATGTTGGCGCTGAGATAGATCGGCGCGCGGACGCCCGATGCCTGGAGGCGCGCCGCGACCTCGGCCAGTACCGCGTTCATCATCGCCGCGCCGACCGGCGTCGAGATCGGTCCGACACGAAGCTCGCTGCCCGGTACGGAGGTGATCGCGTCCCCGGGAGGCGCGCCATTGTCGAGCACGATGTCTGCGACATCCGCGAGCCTCGTGCGGCCCTTGGCAGCTGCCTTCGAATAGGTTTCCGAGGTAATGGCTATGACAGTGGCGCCCCGTTCTCGGCCGATCTGGGCGGCCTCCACGGGTGCGGCATTCACGCCGCTGTTGGAGACGATGATCAACACGTCGTCCGGGCCGATCGGATAACGGTCGAAGATCGGCGCCACGAGGCCGGGCATGCGCTCGAAGACCGTCCCTGCGACCGCGCCTTCGTGGACCATCGTCGGGCCCGAAAGGATCGGCACGGTAAGCGCCAGGCCGCCGGCGCGGTAGTGCGCCTCTTCGGCCATGGTGTGGCTGTGCCCGGTGCCGAAAATATAGACGAGCCCGTCGGCCCTCGCGGTCTTTTCGATCGCGTCGGCGGCCTTGGCAAGTGAGGCGCCATTCTGCTCCAGGAGCTTGCCGATACGTTCGGTCAGCTCGTTGAGATAGGCGGCGGCGGTTGCGATCTTTGTCATGTCAGCCTCAATCTAACCCGCATCGTGAAACAGTCGCCCCGGTAGGACGAGCGAACATATTCGAGCGGCCGCCCGTCGCGGCCGAAGGTGCAGCGGGTGAACTTCAGGATCGGCGTGCCGGGCTCGATGTCGAGAGCGGCAGACGTGGCGGCATCCGGCGTGTCGGCGAAGACGGTTTCCTCCGCTTCGGTCGGCATGTGGCCATAGTCGTCGCGCAGCACGCGATAGAGCGAATCCATCGAGAAATCGGTGCGCTCGAGCAAGCCGGGCGCGAGCGCGACCGGAACTTCCGTGCGCTCCACCGCGACCGGCTCGGCGTCGACGAGGCGGACACGCACCAGCCTGTGCACCGGCTCGTTTTCAGTAATATCGAGAGCGCTGGCCACCTCGGGATCGGCGGCGCCCAAGCCCGCATCGAGCACGATGCTCGAAACCCGGCGGCCGGCGCGCCGCATCTCCTCGGTGAAGCCGCTCAGAGTGCGCAGTTGCTTCTCGATGCGGGGCTGGGCGACGAAGCAGCCGCGGCCGACCCGCGTCTCGACGAGGCCCCGCCGCTCCAGCGACTTCAATGCGTGGCGTGCCGTCATGCGGCTGGCACCGAGATCCTCGGCGATCTGACGCTCGGAGGGCAGGCGGTCGCCGGCCTTCAGCGCTCCGGAGCCGATCCGGGCTTCCAGCGAGCGGGCGATGCGCTGATAGAGCGGCACCTGGTCGACCATCATAGGCGGTATATCCCGCTAGAGCAATGTGGTATGTACCACTCAATCTACGCAGGCGCCGGCATTTTCGTCAACGCGCCGCGATCGCCTTGTCCCGATATTTTCGGTAGTTCGCGAACGCCGCATCCCAGGCCGGCTTGGCCGATGGCGCCGGGTTTTGGCTCCGTTCGATCCGCCGGGTCGAGATCGAGGCTTCCCGGATCGACGGAAACCAGCCGATGGCCGTGCCGGCGAGCAGGGCCGCACCGCGCGCGCCGAACTCGGTTCCGGCCGGCACATGCACGGTCTTGCCGAGCGCGTCGGCGATCATCTGTGTCCACATATGGCTTTTGGCGCCGCCGCCGGTGAGCAGCAGCGTGTCGCCGATATCGGGCAGGTCGGCCAGGAGGTCCCGGATAGCGAGCACCACGCCTTCATAGACGGCGCGCATCATGTGCGCACGGCCATGGCGGGGCGTGAGCCCGTGGAAGCCGGCGCGGGCCTGGGCGTCGACGATAGGCGCGATGATGCCGCTGTCGCTGAGATAGGGCAGGAAGACCACGCCGTCGCTGCCGACCGGCACGGCGGAAACCATGGCGTCGAGCTTCGCGAAGACGCCGGGATCGCGGGCGGCTTCGGCCATGATCGTCTCGATCGCCCAGTCGAGATTGAGCGTGCCCGCAACGTTCACCATGGCGCGGAACCAGGCTTCGCCGGGCAGCGTGAAGAGCAGGCCGAGGTCGGGCGGCGTGAAGACGGGGGTGTCGGAGACGACACCGACGATGCAGGTCGTACCGAGAACGGCAAGCGCCATGCCGTCTTCGAGCGCGCTGGCGCCGGTCACGGTGGAGGGCACGTCGCCTGCTCCGATTGCGACGGGTGTACCTTCCTTCAATCCGGTCGCGGCGGCGGCCTCGGCCGTAACCGTTCCAGCCAGGCTTTCGGAATCGCGAACCGGCGGTAGCTTGTGGGCGATGTCCGCAAGGCCGAAGAGATCGAGCATGGCGTCGCTGCGGCCGCTCCGACGCGCGTCACCCGGAGCGACGGCTGCCTCCGTCCGGTCGGCCGCGGCTTGCCCCGTCAGCTTCATGCGCAGGAAATCCTTGTAGCTGAAGATATGGGCGGCACGGTCCACGATTTCGGGCTCGTGCCGCCTGAGCCAGGCGACGAGGGGCAGCGTGCAGCCCTGCTGCATGACGCAGCCGTCCTCCTGAAAGATCCGATGGTAGAAATCCGGATCTTCGGCCGCGCGACGGTCGAGCATCTCCTGGGCGCGGCTGTCTTCCCAGATGATGCCGGGCCGCAATGCTTCGCCGCTGGCATCGACCAGCCAGGCGCCGACCATCGCGGCGGAAATGCCGACGGCCGCAATGTCGTCGCTGCCGATCCCGGCCTTGTCGAGCGTGCCCTTGATGGCGGCGCGCGCTGCCTCCCAAGCCGCGACCGGGTCGGTCTCGCACCAGCCTGGTCGGGGGCGGTGCAGGACAACACGGTGGGTGCTGCTCGCGATCTCGGCCCCGTCCCTGTCGAACACGGCGGCCTTGGTCATGGAGGAACCGGCGTCGATACCCAGGAGAAAACGGCTCATCGAAATTCCAATGTTAGAGCGAGTGGTGTCGCCAGCGACGCCTTATCAATCCGGGAAGGAGAGATCGACGACGAAATCATAGGCGTCGCCACGAAAGATCGAGTGGCTCCATTCGACGAGTGTTCCGTCGCCGAGTTCGGCCACACGGTGGATGTCCAGCGCGGCATGGCCGTCCTCCACCTCCAGCAGGCGCGCCCACTCTCCGCCGATCGTCACCGCTGTGATGTTCTGAAAGGCCCGGACCGGCGAGTGGCCGCGTGCCCTCAAGGCTTCATAGAAGGAGACGCCGACCGCCTGCGGGTCGGGCAGGAAACGGGATGGGCTCACCGTCCATTCCAGGGCGATCGGCTCGCCGTCGGCGAAGCGCAGACGATGAAGTCGCGCCACGGGATCACCGGGCGCTATGCGCAGCCGACGGGCTTCTTCCGCATCGGCCGGACCGCTTTCGCGATAGATCCAGGCCGTGCCGGGCTCGCGGCCTCTGGCGCGCATGTCCTCGCTGAAGGAATAGAGGCGCGACAGGCTTTGGGCGACGCGCTGCGGTGGGCCGGCGACGAAGGTGCCGCTGCCGTGACGGCGCACCACCAGACCGTCGGCGACCAGTCCGTCCAGGGCCTTGCGCACGGTGACACGCGAGATGTCGAGTTCTTCGGCGATCTCCCGCTCGGAGGGCAGCGTCATGCCGGGATGGGATTTGCCCGACCGGATCGCCTGGCTGATCCAGTTCTTGAGCTGAAAATAGGCAGGGCTCGAACGGTTCAGGCGGAACCCTTCAAACGAGAACATGGCGTGCTCGCGAATCTGGCTAATACCAAAATGATACCAGTCGCGAGCGGCAGGGGCCAGTTTTGGGGCAGGCTATTTAGCATCCAGCGCCTGCCTCACCCAATCCAGCCGCGCGGCGGGCACCAGTCCGTAATTGTAGAAATTGATGCCGACGCCGGCTTCGAGCGCCGGCTTCACCTTGGCCGCGAGGGCGCCCGCATCGGGCATCTCCGGATAGAACAGCCGATAGCCCGTGCCGAGGAATTTGTCCGGACCGAGCGCGGCTCGCCCGGCCGTGAGCAAGTCGGTCACGCCTTCGGGCGACATGTCGTAGGCGCAAAGGATCGCGCCGTCGCAGACCTTGCCGAGTGCGGCGAGATCGCAGCCGCCGAGCCATCCGTCCTTCAAGTCGATGATGACGACCTGCGTCGCGGGATCGGTCGCGGCGCGGATCTCGTCGACCAGGCTCGTCACCGGCTCGAAGCGCCACAGAAGATAGGCATGGAGTTCGGGCCAGGGGGCGAAGGTGTCGAGCCCGCTCGCCGGGAAATCGGGAAAGCGGCGCGCCGGCACGGCCCGCTCGCAGCTCTCGGCGATCCACTGGCGCACCAGCTTCCGCGCGGCCTCGCCGTCGACGCCGGCTTCGGTCGAGCGGGCGAGACAGGACGGGCAGAAGCAGAGCGACAGGAGGAAGTCGTCTTCCGGCGTCAGGCCGACGCCGTCCTTCTCGTGGTGATATTCATGCGCGAAGCCCATGAAGGACGGGCTTTCGAGTTCGATCCGGTCGGGCCTGTAGTTGCGGCTGATGTCCTGGACCATCACGCGCACATAGGCACGGGCATCGGGGTGCGACGGGCAAAGATTGTAATAGTTGGGGTCGCCGAAGGCGTTGCGGGTGACGGCGTGGGGATGGAGCATGCCGAGCCTGGTATTATGCAGGCAGACCGTCCAGCAGGAGATCTTCATGCCGCCCTGGTCGCGCCGACGGACGAGTTCTCGCAGCACATCTCCGCCCTTTTCGATCACGTCGGCGAGTTTCGGCTGGATGGCGACACCTTCCCAGAGGGTCTTGTCCGGCCGGAAATATATCGTGCCGTCTTCCGGGAAGTAGGCCTTGCGGCGCGGGCTTCTGGGCTGGAGGAAACGGCCGGCATGGTAGGAAGTCGCCAGGCTGATCGTGTCGAGCCCGGCGCGCTGCGTGAGCTCCCGTTCCACTGTCTCATAGCCGAGATCCTGGACGTCCCAGGGATAGGTCCACATCGATAGTGGCATGCGTTCTCCTCCGCAGGTTCTTTTCAAGGGATCAGCCTGCCGGGCAGGCTGCCGGTCAGTTGTCCATCCACGACCACCGCTTCGCCCCTCACGAAGACATGGCTGACGCCGGTGGCGAAGCGCACGGGATCGTCGAACGTCGCGAGGTCGTCGATCTCAGCGGCGAACAGGGTGAGGTCGGCCACGAGGCCCTCGCGTATCACCCCGCGATCGGCCAGATTGAAGCGCTGCGCCGGCGCCGAGGTCATGCGCCGTACCGCGTCCTCGATCGGGAACCAGCCCTGGCGCACCAGCCTGCCGGCGAAGCGCGCGAAGGATCCGAAGCCGCGCGGATGCGGGCGCGTGCCGGCGCGCGGCAGGCCGTCGGAGCAGGCGAGATGCAGGCGGTGCGTGCAGGCGGCGTGAAGGTCGCCCTCGTCGAGCTGAAAGAGCACGATGCCGGTCTCGCCGCCATCCTCGAGGATCAGCCGCGCCATGAGGTCGAAGGGCTCCATGCCCTCCGACGCGGCGGCATCGGCGATCGAGCGCCCTTCGAAGTGCTTCAAGGCGGCAGTGCCGATCGCCGAGAGACGGACATTCTCCCAGCCGATCAGCGAGACCTTCGATTGACGATGCGGATCGTCGCCGCCTTCCTCGACCCAGCGGCGCAGCTCTGTCCGGGCCGCGGGATCGGCGAGGCGTCGCGCGAGCGCGGCATGGCCGCCGGCCAGCGCCTCGGGCGGCAGGAGCTGGAGCAGATAGGTGCTGCCTGCCGGGTAGGGATACATGTCGAAGGAAACATCGAGCCCTTCGTTCCTCGCCGCCTCCAGCCTTTCGATGACTTTGGGCACATTGCCCCAATTGGGCCTGCCGGCCGATTGCAGATGGGAAAGGAGGCCGGCCGCTCCGGCTTCCCGCAATATCGCCAGGAACTCTTCGGTAGAAGCGATCAGCCCGCCCTCGTAGCTGCGCACATGGGCCGTGAGCAGCTTCCCGTGATCGCGCACAATTTCGGCAAGTGCCACCAACTCCGCCTCGTCGGCATAGGCGCTGGGCGGATAGACGAGGCCGAGCGACAAGCCGGCGGCGCCTTGTTCGAGCTGCGCCCCCAGTAGGCGCTGCATGGCCCGGCGTTCCCTGGCGGTCGCCGCACGCGGTTCGTAGCCCATGACGGCGAGGCGCAGCGCAGCGTGGCCGACGAGCGATACGACATTGAGCGCCGTGCCCCTGTCTTCCAGGGCTCTGCGGTAGCCGGCAAGGTCGTCGAAGATCTCGCTGTCGGCAGTCTTGCCGAGCAGAGCCCCGAAATGCTCGGCAAGAAGCGCGCGCGACCCGGAGGCGGCCGGATAGAGCGAGAAGCTGCAATTGCCGACGACGACCGTCGTCACGCCCTGCAGGATCTTCTCCGGCCGTTGCGGCTCGCGAAGCGTGATCAGATCGTCATGGCAATGGGCATCGATGAAGCCGGGTGCGAGATAGCGGTCGCCGGCGTCGATCACCGTTGCGCCCTCGACCGGCAGGCCGGGCGCCACGGCCGCGATGCGGCCGTGGCCGATGCGCAAGTCCGCCCGGAACCAGGGCGCGCCGGTTCCGTCGATGATGCGGGCGTCCCGGATCACAATATCCATATGCTCTCAGTTCCCGACAGGCTCCGCCACCTGGATCAGGCAGTCGCCGGCCTCGCAATGTGTATGCAGCCTGCGGGAGATCACGATGCCGCCTTCGGCGAATAGCAACGGCTCCTCCGGCGCTTCCAGCCTTTCGAGATCATGGTACCAGCCGGCGAGATCGCCCACGGCGACACGCGCGCCCAGCCGAACGGCAGGCTCGTACCAGCCCCGGCGCGTGGCATAGATGCCTTGGCTGTGCCGGGCAAGCGAAAGAAGCTGCATCGGGCCCTCCGGCGGTTTCGCGGGACCGAGCACCGGCCCGTCCATGATGTTGGCGGCGACCAGCAGGCTGTCGATGGCGCGGGCCGTCAGCGCCATGCTGTCCACCGTCGCGGTGCCGCCCCCGCCGAATTCTCCGCTGACACCGATCGCCCCTGCTCGCCGCGCCGCGCCCATCGAGGTCGGTGCGGCCGGCCCGTTCTCGGCAATGAAGCCATAGGGCATGCCGAGCGACCGCATCAATTGCAGTGCCTGTTCATGCCGGTCGGGATCGCCGTTGCGCTCGATCAGCGCCGTGGCCAGATGCTCCATGGAAGTGCCGCCCGAATGGATGTCGAAGACGATGTCGTGGCGCGGGAAAAGCTCGCTTTCCAGGAAATGCGCCAGCCGCCACGTCGGCGTGCCCGTGGGATCGCCGGGAAAGGCGCGGTTGAGATTGCCTCCGTCGAGCGGCGAGCAGCGCTTCGCCGCCATCACAGCGGGCGCATTCGCCATCGGCAGGATGGTGACGCGGCCGCGAATGCGGCCTGGCTCGAGCCGGCGTATCAGCCTGGCCAGCGACAGCTCGCCTTCATATTCGTCGCCGTGATTGCCGGCCATCAGCAGCACCGATGGACCATCGCCGTTGCGGACGAGGCAGATCGGCACCTTCACCTGATAATAGGGGGAGCGGTCGATCGAAAAGGGGATGCTCAGGAAGTCGATCGTCTTGCCGTCGCGATCGAAATCGAGCTGATGGACGAGGCCGGTATGCATGGGTCAATCTCCGATGGGGAAACAGCAGGATGCCTCGCCGGTCTGCCGGTGATATTCCTGCGGTAAAGGAGAGGGAAGGCGTGCCAATCTATTCCGGTCCGATCATCGACGCTCATCACCATCTGTGGGATCTCGACCTGCATCGCCATCCCTGGCTCGATGCAGCGGCTGCGCAGCGCGGCGGTTTGGGCGATCTCGAACCGCTGCGCCGAAACTACCTGTCCGAAGACTACCGGCGTGACGCGGCGCGCCATGCTGTCGTTGCGACGGTACATGTCGAGGCCGGCTGGCGGAGCGACGATTCTCTCGGTGAGACGCGCTGGCTGGAGACGCTCGACAAATCCACCGGGGTCCCCGCGCGCTACGTCGCACACGTTCCATTGGCGAGCCCGCACGCAGCCGAGCTGATCGACGCGCAGGCGGCTTTCGATCGCGTCGTCGGGATTCGTGACATATTGAGCTGGGATCCCGATCCCGCCCGGCGATTCGCCGCGCGCGACGGCATCATGGACGAGTCGGCATGGCGCGCCAGCCTTGCCTTGCTCGCGCGTCGCGATCTCGTCTTCGACCTCATGGCGTTTCCCCGCCAGCTCGCCGCCGCGGCGCGGCTTGCGGCGGACTTTCCGGACCAGCCTTTCGTGGTCAATCATTGCGGCAGCCCGATCGACCGCGACGAGGAAGGCATGCGGCGCTGGCGCGAAGGGCTCGCGATCCTGTCGCGCCGGGAAAACGTCGCGATCAAGATTTCCGACCTGGTCGCTTACGATCACGACTGGACCCTCGACAGCCTGCGGCCGGTCGTCATGCATTGCATCGACTGTTTCGGGCCCGAGCGCGCCATGTTCGGCAGTGACTTCCCGGTCGCCGGCCTGCATGCCACCTTTGACGAGGTGTACGATTCCTTCAAGGAGATCACCGCCGGCTTCTCCGAAGCGGAACAGCGCGCGCTGTTCTTCGGCACGGCGCAACGCATTTATCGTGTCGATACCTCATCGTCGGGCGGCCTCGCGACCTGAAAACAGCAGCAGCCCGAGAATCAGCGAGCCGAAGAGAATGCTGCGCCAGCCCGGCGAGGCGTTCACCACGGTTATGAGGGCGGTGATCGTCACCAGCAGGATCGCTCCGGGCATCGTGCCGGCATAGGTGCCGAGCCCGCCCAGGATCGAGGTGCCGCCGAGCACGACGGCGGCGATCGAGGCGAGCAGATAAGGATCGCCGATGCCGACATAACCCTGGCCGTTCATGCCGAGCACGAGAACGCCCGCCAGCCCCGCGGTGAAGCCGCTGATGCCGTAGACCGCGATGGTGGTGGCCGGGATCGGCACGCCGGACAGTTCGGCGGCGCGCTGGTTCGCCCCGAGCGCGAAGACACGGGCGCCGAACGGCGTCGCATGCATCAGCACCAGCACAGCGGCCGAAACGACCAACCAGAGCACGACGCCCGCCGGAATGCCGAGCGGGCGGGCATTGCCGAGCCAGCTTACCAGCGGGTTCTGGACGGAAACGGCGCTGCCGCCTGCGAGGATGATCAACAGCCCTTGCAGGAAGGTCGCCATGGCGAGCGTCATGATCATCGGGTGGACACGCAGGAAGGCGACCCCCAAGCCGTTGACGAGGCCTATCGCCGAGGTCATGGCGAGCACGAGCAGCACGGCTGACAGTCCCGTCGGGTCGGCCTGCCAGCCGAGCAAGGGCAGTCCCACGGCGCTGACGGTGACGATCGCGGCGACGGAAAGGTCGATGCCGCCGGCGATCACCACGAAGGTCTGGCCCGCCGCGACGAGGCCGATCACGGCGGCGAGTTCCACGAGATAGCGCAGATGGCCATAGGCGCCGAAACCACGGCTGAAGATGCTGGCGACGACCCAGACCGCCGCCACGACGGCAAAGGTGAGGAAGGGGCGGCTGCGCAGGACGGCAAGCGCACGGGCTTGGGCGGGAACGCTGCTCATCTCTGCACCTTGCGGAATTGCGGGATCGCGACCGCGCCGATGATGATCAGGCCTTGCGCGACATACTGGGCAACGGGCGTGAAACCGAGGAAGAACATGACGGAGATCATCAGGCTCAAGAGCAGGCTGCCGGCCAGCGCGCCGCGCATCGTTCCCTGGCCACCGAGGAAACCGATGCCGCCGAGCACGGCCGCCGCGATCGAGTTCAGCGTGAAGGCCGTGCCGATCACCGGATCTCCGGAGCCGGTCTGGGCGGCGACGAACAGGCCGGCGCCGGTCGAAAGCAGTCCGCTGATCGCATAGGCCGCGATCCGCGCGGCATCGACCGGGACGCCGGAGCGATAGGCGCCGACAGGATTCTCGCCGGCGGCATAAAGGCTCAGGCCCAGCGGCGTGGCGAGATACAGCTTCCATAGAAGCACGATCGCGACGAGGATCAGGAAGCCTGCAGGCGTGTTGCCGGCGAGGAGGTCGGACAGCCAGGCGGGGATCGAGCCTCCGGGGCGCGGCAGGATGAGGAGTGCCGCTCCGCCGACGATGAAGGAGCCGGCAAGGGTCACCACGATGGCCGGAAGGCGCAGTTTCACCACGATCAGGCCGGTCGCCGCGCCGAAGGTCAGGCCGGCAAGCGCTACAGCCCCCACACCGCCGGCCACGCCGAGCGGCCCGGACATGGTGGTGGCTGCAATGACCGCGCCGAGGCTGACCGTCGCGCCGATGGCGAGGCTGATGCCCCCGGCCAGCATGAGAATAGCTTGCGCCATGGCGACCAGCGCCAAAGGGAACCAGCTCTGCGTGAACTTGGCGAAACCTGACAGGGAGAACAGGCCGGGGAACAATATGCCATAGGCGACGAAGAACGCCGCGACGACAACGAAAAGACCGCGCACCCCGGCATTGCGGCGCGCTTGGACGGGCCAATAGAGTGGTCCGGCGGCGGTGGGCTCCACGGTGCTCATGCCGTCATCTCGACAGTTGACTTTTCTGACCTTTTTCGTACATACAAAAATCTAGAAATGCGTGGGTGGGGATGGAAATCATCTGGGATGAGCGGAAGCGAACAAGCAATCTCGCCAAACATGGCTATGACTTCGCCGATCTGTCCGGGGTATTTTTCGAAACCGCGATGGAACTGGGTACCTACGGTGGCCGACGGCTCGCGATCGGCCGGTTCGGCACAGGCTCTATCGTCGTAGTTTACCGGCCACTGGGCTCGGAAGCCATTTCCGTCATTTCCATGCGACCCGCCGACAGGAAGGAAAGGAGCCGCGTCCATGACTAAGCGATGGCCTTGCTTTGTGACCAAGGACCTCGGCGGTCCGAACGGCGAATGGTCGGATGCCGACGAGGCCGAACTGTATCGTCGTTGGGAAACATACGACCGAGAGATGAGGGCGCTAATTGCCGCGGGAGGCGTCCACCAGGATGATGATGGATGGTGGGTCGACGATACCACCGGGGAATTGATCGGACCCGATCCCGAAATTGAGCGGCCTTTAACCCAACAGGAACTAGCCAGCGCAAGGCCCTTTGCGGAAGCCCAGCCTGAGATATATGCCGCCATACAGCGCAACAAGGTCGGTCGACCTAAAAGCGAAAACCCGAAGCAGGCAGTGACCATTCGTCTCGACGCGGATGTTGTCGGCCGGCTGAAGGCGGGTGGCAAAGGTTGGCAAACACGCGCCAATGATTTGTTGCGCAAGGCGGTTGGGCTGAAATAGGCGGAAGCTGTCACGCCGTCGCCCTCGCACGGTCGCTGCCGAGCGCGGCGGCCACGATAGCCTCCTCGCTCAGCGCCTCGCGCTCCAGCGTGGCGGCGATGCGGCCGCCGCGCACCACTGCGACGCGATCGCACAGATGCACGAGTTCGGGCGTGTCGGAACTGAGAAGCACGACAGCCTTTCCGGCCGCTGCGAACTGGCGGAGCATGATGTAGATCTCGCGTTTGGTCTCGACGTCGACGCCGCGCGTAGGGTCGTTGAGGAGCAGCACCAGCGGATCGTGCGGCATCCATTTGGCCAGGGCGACCTTCTGCTGGTTGCCGCCGGAGAGTGCCTGGGCTTGGCGCTGGAGATCGCCCCTGATGGCGAAGCGCGTTGCAAGCTCCTTGCCGAGCGCGCGCTCCCGGCCGCGGCTGCGCAGCTTCAGCGCCGGCATGCGCGCGAAGGCCGGCAGCATCAGATTGGTCAGGATGGAATGGATGAGGTGCAGGCCCTCGCGCTTGCGGTCCGCCGGGACGTAGGCGAGGCCGAGCCGGTTGGCTTTCGGTACGCTGGCCGGGAGGCCGGACTTGCCGGCGAAGACCGCCGTCGCGGACTTGGCTGGAAGCGCGCCGTAGAGGCCGAGGAGCAGGTCTTCCTGGCCCTGGCCGACAAGCCCCCCGACGCCGAGGACTTCGCCGGCTTTCACCTCGAGATCGACGTCGCGCATCTGCCCGGCTGCAAGACCCCTGACGGAAATCGCCGGGGTTTTGCCCGGCGAAGGATGCCAGGAGGGGAAAAGATCGCCGGGATCGCGGCCCACCATCAGGCGCACCAGGCCGGTCGTGTCGGTGCCGGCCAGAGGACGATCGGCGGTGCAGGCGCCGTCCTTCAGCACGGTGACGTGCTGGCAGAGCGCCATCACCTCGTTCAGCCGGTGCGAGATGTAGAGAATAGCGATGCCTTCGCGGCGGAGGCGCCCCAATAGATCGGTGAGGATCCTCGTCTCGGTCGCCGACAGCGAGGAGGTTGGCTCGTCGAGGATAAGCACGCGCGGCTTGCGGTAGAGCGCCTTCGCGATCTCCACCATCTGCCGCCGGCCGAGCGACAATTCGCCGACAGGAGTGGACGGTGCTTCATGCAAACCGACCAGTTGGCAGGCGGCCTTCGCACGTGCGGCGAGCGCCGGATAGTCGACCATGCCGAAACGCCTGGGATAAGCTCCAAGCCCGACGTTCTCGGCGATCGACAGGCTGGATGTCAGGCTCAGCTCCTGCTGCACGACGGCGATGCCGGCACGCCGCGCCTCGGGCGGCGTCATGCGCGGCAGGGAGCATCCGTCGACCTCGATCGTCCCGCCGTCCGGCGGCAAGGCCCCGGACAGGAGATTGATGAGGGTCGACTTGCCCGCGCCGTTCTCGCCGAGCAGCGCGTGGACGCGGCCCTGCACGAGCGAGATGGAGACATCGCGCAGGACGGGGTTGCCGAAGAATGATTTCGACACCCCCCGCGCGGCGAGAAGCGGAGCTTCGCTAGCCACCTGTGCCGGCCTCTCGGGCTTACTGCTCGGCGAGCAGCTTGTCGAACAGGGCCTGATCGTAAGGCGAATAGATGTAGCCGTCAGCCGGGAAATCGGCTGCCCGGGCGAGATATTCGTCGATGTTCGAATTGTCGATCACCGGCAGCGGAATTTTTACGAAGCTCGGGATGTCCTTGCCTTCGAGCGCCTGGACGGCGACATAGGTTGCGAAGGCGCCGAGCCAGTTGGGCTGCATCGTGGCCCAGCTCTTGAGGCCTTTTTCCTTCCAGAGTTCGAGGAACTGGCGGGCATTCTCGCCGGTGATCGGCACCTGTTCGCGTCCCTGCTTGTCGAGCGCCAGCACGGCGCCGGCCGAGAGCGCGCCGCCGAGCGACAGGATACCGTCGATTTCCGGATTGGCGAAGAGAAGGCTGGTCACCGCCTCCTGCGCCGGGGCGACGTTATAGGCAGTGTTGGTCTCGGCGAGGATCTTCACGTCCGGATTGGCCTTGAGCACGGGTTCGGCACCCTTGCGACGGTCGTCGGATACGGAGACGCCGGCCGGGCCGTTGAGGACCAGTATGTTGCCCTTGCCGCCCATCTGTTCGATCAGGAACTTGGCGGCTTGCTCGCCCCATTGCGCGGAATCGGTGTTGACCTTGGCCGTCACGTCGTCGGTGTCGACGAGACTGTCGAAATTGATGATGGCGATGCCCTTGGCGCAGGCGTCGGCCAGCACGCGGGCCGGCGCGGTGGAGGAGCCGGCGATGAGGATGATTGCGTCGACATCGGAATCGATCATCGACTGGATCTGCTGGATCTGGACGTTGGCATCGCCCTGCGCGTCGGTGACGACGAGCTTGTCGACCAGGCCTTTCGTCTTCAACTCCTCGACCTGGGCCTCGATCGTGCCCTGGGTCTGCTTCATCCAGGTCGGCACGGAATAGATGTTGGCCCAGCCGATCGTGTAGGGTGCCTTGCGGTCGCCCTTGACGCATTTGGCGGCAGCTTCGGCCTGCGAGACGCCGCCGAGGCTCAGCACGAGGCCGAGGCAAAGGGCGCTCACGGATGCGAAGAATGACGATTTGAGCATGTTGTTCCCCTCCAAGTTTGCGCCTCAACGTGGTGGGACGGGACGATAAACCTCCGGCTCCCCTGAGGGGAACCGCCTCCTCCGTCCGGTCTGCACACGTCGGGGCCATCACGTCCAATATACCGGACATGATGCCTGTATATCGGACAAATGGATGCTAGACGTGCCCTCTGGGGATTTCAAGCGCCTTAAAAGATCGTCCGGCAAGAAAGGGAACGCGAGACAGGAATTTGGGGGAGGGGCGCCAGCCTCCTCCTCCATGCGCGGCGCATTGCTATAGGTTGGTTTCGCTGGCGCGCTCGCCGCGCATCTCGCTGCGGTAGAAGCCCTCGCGCAGGTTGATGCCGTATTCGAGATAGGCCTTCATCGAGCACAGCATCTGCGTCCAGCCCCCGCAATTGAGATAGGACTTCTCCAGCCCGTTTTCCCCTTCGCGCCATCCGGACTCGGCGATGGTGACCATGGTGCCGCCGTCGTCGAGCGCCTCGAAGTTCATTTCGATGCGCGTCTTGTAGGCCGGCTCGCCCTCCTGGACGCTGGCGTCCCAGCGCAGCACGATGCGTTTGTCCTTCGTCACCTCGTCCACTTCGACGGGCACGTCGCCCCACCAAGTCACTGTCGTGCCCGTGGTGAGCGGAGCGCTCGCTCCGCCGATCGTCGTGAAATAGCCGCTGAGCTTGGTCGGGTTGACCACAGCGTCGAACACTTCCGCAACCGGTTTTCCGATGCGGCCGGAAATCCTGAAACCGAGAGACATCGCTACCTCCTTTTGCTTGTCTGTCGCCACAATGTGTTATAAAAACATAACATGTCAAGCGAATCGAAAGATGATCGTGTTTTCAAAGCCTTGTCGCATCCGCGTCGACGGCAGTTGCTCGATCTTCTCAGGGATCAGCCGCGAACGACGGGGGCGCTTTGCGAGGCGTTTCCGGAGATGGACCGCTGCACCGTGATGCAGCATCTCAAGGTCCTGGAGGAGGCCGAACTGGTCATAGCCCGGCGCGAGGGGCGCGAGCGCTGGAACCACCTCAACGCAATGCCGATCAAGCAGATCCATGACCGCTGGATCAGCGAATACGCGACTCACGCCGTCAGCATCCTCGACCGGCTCAAGGCCGACCTGGAGCGGTGAGTTTTCAGCCTTCGCTCAGACGCCTTCGAGGATGATGATCGTCGGACGCTGCGGAAGGCTCCTTGTCGAGAGGGTCAGGAAAGGGCTGTCACGGAAATCCACGGCGAAGCCCTCGCCCATCCTGAGGGTGAACTCCTCGATCGGGGTGGAATGCCGGTGCATCGGCAGCACGACCGACGAGTAGAGTCGCTTGGTGATCTCCTGCATGTTGGCCAGCGATTGCGTCATGCCGCCGTCCACCGGCACCATGACGACATCGAGCCGGCCGATCGCGGCATAGTGTGCGTCCTCGAGATTATGATGGAGGTGGCCGAGATGACCAATGCAGAGACCTGCCACCTCGAAGATGAAGATGGAATTGCCGTCCTTCTCCATCTGGTCGAAACGACGGATGTCGGTCGGCACGTTACGGATATAGACATCGTCGACCACGAGCCGATGCTTGGCCGGCCCGCCCTCGGGATTCCAGCCGCGCAGCACATATTCGATGCCGGCCTCGGGCAGGTCCGTGTAGTGGGTGCGGTGCGCCTTGTTCATGGTGACCACGCGCGGCAGCGGGTCGGTGCCGTAGACGCCGCTATAGTCGGTGGCGATGCGCACGCCGGCCGGCGTCTCGATGACGTAGGTGGAATGGCCGGCATAAGTGAGCTTCACCTCGCCTTCGCTCGTGCCGCCCGCCGGCGTGAAGTTCACATAGGTCGCATTGGGCAAGGCATTGGCCATCGCGACGCAATGGCTCGGGACCGGCTCATCCTGGGCGCGGGCCGCGGAAACGCCGAGCAACGTCGCCGTTATCGCGGCGAAGATCAGGGACATGCGCATGGGGCATCCTCCTCCGACGGAACTGCCGCGATGGCGCGGCAGTCAGATGAGCGAGTATGGCAAGCCGGCGCCATGATCGCGTAGTCACGTTTTCGCGAGACTTTTGCCGATCGCGAGCGGTGAGGAATGCGGGCCAGACTGGACCTTTGACGCCAAAATAACTATAAGGCGCGCCATTCCAGACAATATCGAAACCGTCGTCACAGGGGTTCCATGGCCGGCCATTCACAGTTCAAGAACATCATGCATCGCAAGGGCCGTCAGGATGCGGCCCGGTCGAAGATGTTTTCCAAGCTCGCGCGCGAAATCACGGTTGCAGCCAAGACCGGCACGCCCGACCCGGCGATGAACCCGCGCCTGCGACTGGCTGTCCAGAACGCCAAGGCGCAATCGATGCCGAAGGACAACATCCAGCGGGCCATCAACAAGGCTGCCGGCGGGGAAGGCGAAAACTACGAAGAGGTGCGCTACGAGGGATATGGCCCGGGCGGCGTGGCGTTGATCGTCGAGGCGCTGACCGACAACCGCAATCGTTCGGCCTCCAATGTGCGTGCCGCCTTCACCAAGGCCGGCGGTTCGCTCGGCGAAACCGGCTCCGTGTCCTTCATGTGGAACCGCGTCGGTGAAATCTACTATCCCGCATCCGCCGGTGACGCCGACAAGGTCATGGAAGCGGCGATCGAAGCCGGCGCCGACGACGTTCAGTCGGACGACGAGGGCCACACCATCCTTTGCGCCTTCGAAAGCGTGGGCGAGGTCTCCAAGGCTCTCGAGGCCGCACTCGGCGAGGCCGAGAGCGTCAAGGTCATCTGGCAGCCGCAGAACACGGTGCCGGTCGACGAGGAACGCGCCCAGTCGCTGATGAAGCTGGTCGCCACGCTCGAGGACGACGACGACGTGCAGAACGTCTACGCCAATTTCGAGGTGGACGACGAGACAATGGCCAAGCTCAGCGCCGCATGACCGATCGGCCGAAGGTCCGCATAGACTATTGCACGCAATGCCAATGGCTGCTGCGCGCCGGTTGGATGGCGCAGGAGCTTCTGTCGACCTTCGGCACCGATCTGGGCGAAGTGGCGCTCGTGCCCGGCACGGGCGGCATCTTCACGATCACCTGCGATGACCAGCTGGTGTGGGACAGGAAGCGCGACGGCGGCTTCCCCGATGCCGCCAGGCTCAAGCAGCTTGTGCGTGACGTGATAGACCCCGGCCGCGCCCTCGGTCATTCCGACCGGAAGAAGCCGCCGGCGGAATGATATCATGGGCGGTCGATCTTTGATCGGTCGCGAGACGCCCTCACTGTCCTGCCGGACATCTCTCCCCGCAAGCGGGCGAGAGACGCCGGCCGCTTGGGTTTCGCCAGTCGCCAACGTTGGTGATTGGCGAAAGTGGAAATGACAGCGTCCTTCTCCGGTTTTTTCTCCAGCCCATAGCATTGGCCTAGGTGATAGCAATGGCGATCAGGCCCCTCGGAGGTTGACACGCACGCGACGACATCGTGGTGACCTCCGTGGTCGCAGCAGCGCCAAGGCGTTGACGGCGATAAAAACAAGCCCGGATAGTTCAAACAGAACGTTAAGGCGATGGCCGAGAAACCGGCGGTCGATTAGAACATCGAAGTGGTGAAATCCGACAGCCCTGACCGCTACGAAGCCGGCCACGAATGCAAGTCCGAGTATCGCCAGACCGTTCCGCCGCAAGCATCCACGCATTAGCCACAAAACTAAGGCGAGGAACAGGGTAGCCACAGTGACAAGCCCGATGATGAAATTCCGCTGGAAAGCCCGTCGCTCTTCATACCAACCTTGAAGTTGGGACAGGCAGCGTCCGCCTGCCGTCAGCATGGATTGCAGGTCTAGCTGCTTGTTCACTCCAAGCCCCAGCATTGCGAGCATAACAAATCCCCAGAAAACCCGTTCGCGGCCGCGCTGTGCGCGCAGCAGAGCCATAAAGCCCAACGCCGCACAGGCAGCGTATGCGACGACCGTCGCCCAACCAGCGACAGTTGGGTCACCAATCTGAGGCGACCATCGGTTCCCTACGCAAGTCGCAATGATTGATAACTCGATTTCATTTGCAATGCCCGGCGTTGGTATGGCGTCTGCCCTGGCCGAACTGGCGCATCCGGCAGTCAAGGTCGAGAAAAGGATCAATCTGGCGACAAATGCTCGCAAAGCCTATAGCCCTTAGACTTCGGTGCGGCGTGATGATAGAAAATAATAACAGAACTACGCAAAGTATTCTACTGCTATGGCATTGCGCCATACTGCATCAGGTCAGTACGATACTGGAGATCACCGTCAGGAGACACTCCGTCGCAAACATTTATCCGGGGAATGCTCTCCGCAACTACGACAAAGCACCCGAAGGAGAAAATATGAGCAAGGTGTCTAATGAAATTATGGACGTTGTAGCCGGTTTCATCACCCGTGTCGCCTCCGGCGTCCTTGCTCCGGCGGGCCTTACGCCGCACGAGGTCATTCTCGCCTCGCATATCCAGATGGGCAACAAGGAGAAACACCCGCAATCGGTTTCATCCTTGGCGAATTTGCTGGGCGTCCATCGGGACAAGGTGGAAAATATCCTTAAGAGTCTGACAAAGAAGGGAGTCTTACGGATGATCCCGCAAGGCCAAGGGCGACCGACACAGGTTCAGTTTCCAATCGCGCCGATCCCGAAATACATCTCCGAATATTATGGTGCTTTCGCTTCGGAGATCGTGCGAGCTGCCTGTGAGTTGATCAGGAATGATCAAGCTTTCGCAGAAAAAATGGCCTACGTTTTGCTGGAAATTTCCAATAAGGACCAAGATATTGCGGAAAGGATAAGAAGTATAATGAGTTGATGCTTGCCGCATTCCGGCATGTTCCCCAATTGACAAATATATATACTTGTCAGCAATCTAAGCGCCCGATCTAACAAAAATACTTATCAGATCTCGCGGGGGATGATAAAGCGGCCTATGCTGGCGAGGTGTCGACCGCAGTCCCGCCATGCAGTCAAGCCTCAATATATCCCTGCTAGTTCAGAAAGCGATCTGAGGCTTATATGATTAGGCAATTACTACCTGATCCTACAACAACTCTGACGTTTACTGGATCATCGTTAATCTTTGATTCATTTCTACATCAAGCAAATGCTTCTCCAAACGCCACGGCGTTGGTATACCGCAACGAGCATTGCTCATACGGTGCGCTAGAGCAGATAAGTCGGGGTGTTGCAAATGCGCTATTGGCACGGCACATTCGCTCCCACGACAGAATATTGATCGTATCAGATCGCAGTCCAGCACTTGTTTTTGCAATTTTAGGCGCAGCTAGGGCGGGTGTACCGTTTAGTGTAGTGGACGCAGCCTACCCGAAAGCGCGAATTGCTTCTGTCGGGGACATTTTGGAGCCATCTGTAGTTCTGATATGCGGAGGCATTCCCGTAGACGCTGCTACCTATCTTCCAAAGTCGTGCGTCGAGAAATGTGCCACGTTAAGAATCTCAGAAAGGCCTCGCGCCACCTTAGAGGCTTTTAGTCTTTCCGACGGCCAAAATAAAAGCGCCGACTTAGATCCGAATAGACCTGCCTATATCGTATTCACCTCTGGCAGCACTGGACAGCCGAAAGGCGTTGTGACTGGACATGCGCCGCTATGTCATTTTGTGGATTGGCACGCACATGAACACCATCTGTCGCGAGATGACAGATTCTCTTTGCTTTCCGGCCTCAGCCATGACCCGATATTTAGGGACATCTTCACGCCGCTTTCTATAGGAGCCTCGCTGCATATTCCTGATCAGAACACCATCTCAGATGCGCCTCAGCTAACGAATTGGTTCCTTAAAGAGCAAATTTCAGTGGCCCATCTCACGCCGGCAATGGGTGAGATCATAATTATGGGGGCAGAGGGGAAATCGTTAAGGTTTAGTGCGTTGAGGTATTTATTTTGGGGTGGCGACGTTCTGACCCAGCGAACTTATAGTGGCCTATACAAGATTGCCCCAGATGCCAAACAGATAAATTTCTATGGCACTACCGAAACTCCGCAAGCGATGGCTCATTTTGAAGTGCCTTCTCAGTCTAGCGGGATACGCAAATACCCCATCGGACACGGTATCGCTGATGTTCAGGTACTCGTAATGCGGGACACCGGGACGTTGGCCGAGGTTGGCGAACTTGGAGAGGTCTGGATACGCACTCCCTATCTTTCTCGCGGGTACATAAACGATAAAGACGAGACACAGGCTAAGTTTATCATAAATCCTTTTACAAACGCAGCGCGTGATATTTGTTACCGGACCGGCGATCTCGGCCGATACTTGCCAGATGGGGACGTTGAGTTCGTAGGCCGCGCGGACGATCAAGTAAAAATACGCGGGTTTCGCGTCGATCCAGCCGAAGTTTCGGCGGCGTTGGCATCTATTAGCGGGATCAAGCAAGCTGCTGTTTCAGCTAGAGATGATGCGCTGGGGACCAGACAGCTTGTCGGCTATTTCACCAGAGAACGAGATTCTGACATCAGCAGCCGACAAGTCCGAGAATTGTTGGAACAAGTCCTCCCGTCCTACATGGTTCCCGCGTCAATCATTCGTTTGGAAAACTTTCCGCTGCTCCCGAACGGCAAGATAGATAGACTGAAATTGACGAATCTGGAGGAGGCTCCTGAACAGTCAGATTACATCGCTCCAGCCGATGATATTGAGCGCACTTTAGCAAAAATTTGGCAGGATGCATTGGGTCTTGAGAGAGTAGGGGTGACCGAGAGTTTTCTTGCGCTTGGTGGAGACTCGCTCAGTGCAATGCAAGCTCTGATTCGCATGAGAAAGCATGGGATTTCCACCGAGGTCGCAAGGGGAATTTTTCAAGGCAGAACGATTAGACAGATTGCCCAGAACGACCTTATTGCGTCTCAATCCGAACTATCGTCGGATGCCAAGAGAAATCTTAATCTCAATATTGTGAGAGGCGTATTATTAGCTCTCAACGTTGCTAACCACTGGATGCCGGGATTTCTCATGCGATTTCCCTTGAAAGCACCTTTTTTGGAGCACGCACTTGCTGTCTTATTCAACGTTGCTACTCCGGGATTTGCATTTGTCTTCGGAGTTACCTTAGGGAACATTTACTACCCGAAGTATCGAACCAGTCCCGGAAAAACAATAAAATTACTTTTGACCGGAACTTGGATGTTAGTGGCCGGCATCGTCATAATGGTGGCAGGGGCAGCTGCGTCCGATCGAGAGCACCTTACTCTTTGGTCGCTATACGCAGGCGGAGTTGGTCCGTTGCAATACTACGCGATTGCTCTCGCAACCGCTCCAATATGGTTTCTCATAATATCTGCTTCGAGATCCGAATATCTATCATGCATCGGTCTGATGGTGCTGTTCTATTTCCTATTTAAACTGGCGGAAGGAGTCAATGACTCAGATGCACCTGAAATATTTAATCTTCTATTGGTTGAAAAGTTTAGTTACTTTAACATGTCAGTTGGGGCGTTGGCTGGAATACTAGCGGGAATTTACCTGCGGCGGCATTTCAACGAAAATATGGCAGCCAAGAGCCTGATCGTGGGGATTGTCAGCATGCTAGCAGGATTACTAATACTGTATACACGCTCCGGTACGCTACAGTCCATGTATGGGAACGGCGGAGACATGGGTATGTGGCGGTGGACCTTCTACATTGGTACCGTGTTTGTTCTAGCCAGCGGAGTTTCAGTCCTGGTTCGCAGACTGACAGAGCTATCCACATCGGCTCGAGTCTGCCTCCAGGCCGTTGCCGCATTTGGCCAATGTACGCTTCCAATTTTTGTGCTCCACTTGCTGGTGTTGAATCTTAAAGATGTTCTAGAGGCTTCTGGTATTCCAGAATTGCTAGCCATGTGTGTTGTGCTTGGAATATTCTTCACAATTTCTGTTTGGGTTGTGAGCCAGGTTTATCAGTTGTGTTACGGACCAGCGGGTTCTTTTTCCGAAGGCGTCGTAGTTCAGCAACCTGCCTGATTTCGCTGACCTGCTATGTCAATCGTTGGTTTAGGCTCTTGGCTGTCGTGGGCCGGATTGCACCCTTGCAACGGCAATTCCCAGAAAGCCGTCCGGTGGCCAATTTTGGAGAAACATGGGAGGGGATCACGTCGACCACGAAGTGCCTGCCTACCGATGACACGGCGATCATTGCCGGGCCTCTCGACTCCATTCGCAGCACCCCTACCGACGAATCCTGCTCGGCAGACAGAACGGATGTTCTCCCCTCGGCAATATGCCGATGTCAGAGCAGTGGCATTGCATCTGATCTGATACCCAGGTCTGATCAGATCTTGGCTGTGTGGCTTGGCGCAGTCGCGCCTTCGGGGACAGCAATCGCCGCTGGATCAATCCAACCGATTCGGCCATTCGATCGTCGTGAGGCCGCTATGGTGGCGAACGCAGTGGTCAAACGTCGCCACGAATTCCTTACGGGGCGCGCGCTCGCCCGTCGTGCTCTCGCAGATCTCGGATGCCCCCCGGTCGCAATTGGCGTCGGAGATTGGGGTGTGCCGATCTGGCCCGACAGCTACATTGGCGCGATAAGTCACTCTGGCGACCTGTGCGTAGCGCACATAGCCAGAACGCGGGACTTGGTCGGTATCGGAGTAGACATCGAGCAAATTAGGGCGCTGCCTCCCAATATATGCGCGCAGGTTTGTTCACGAGAGGAGTGGTGCCGTGTCTCGTCCCGAGAGACTTCGGACATCCTTGCCGCTACGCTGTGCTTTTCCGCCAAGGAGGCTGTCTACAAAGCCTATTTCCCGGCCGCCCGAGTCTTTCTAGAGTTCACTGATGTTTATCTAGAGGTTAATTGGCGGCGCAATGCCTTCTCCGCTTCGCTTAGCAGCGACAAGCCCGGTGTGTCGGGCCAACGGGTTTTCGAAGGACGTTTTGCTCGCATTGGCAATCATATCGCGACAGCGGTTTGGATAGCCTCCGCCGCGTTCGTGGTTGCCGTGCCGTTTCATCACCTGTTCTATTAGTCTTTGGCTCGACTTGCAGGGTATATGGACCTTGCCCTTACGACTTCCGCGACACGGGGAGAAGTGGCCGGCAGGCCGATGAGGGTTTGCCGACCTCAAGCCTTATTTGCCGGTGGCATGCCCCACCGCTTGTCCCAACCGATGCCGGGCCCCCGGCAGCATTCCAGCCCCCGGTATCAATGCGCCTCGTCCCAATTGTCGGCCGAGCGCGCATCCACCTGGAGCGGCACCGCGAGTGCGATCGCCGGCATCGCGGCATGTTCCATCACTTGGCGGATGACGGGGATCGTCGCCTCCACTTCGCTTTCCGGCGCCTCGAAGATCAGCTCGTCATGCACCTGAAGCAGCATGCGAGCAGAGAGCCCGGCCTTCTCCAATGCCGGTTCGATGCGCACCATGGCGCGGCGGATGATGTCGGCCGCCGAGCCCTGGATCGGCGCGTTGATGGAGGCGCGCTCGTTGAAGGCGCGCACAGACGGGTTGGAGGAACGGATTTCGGGGTAGTGGATTCTCCGCCCGAAGACCGTCTCGACATAACCGTTCTCGCGGGCCTGCGCCTTGCTTTTTTCCATATAGTCCCGGATCCCGGGGAAGCGCTCGAAATAGCGCTTGATGTACTCGCTCGCTTCCTCGCGCGGTATCGAGAGCTGGTTCGACAGGCCGAAGGCAGAAATGCCGTAGATGATGCCGAAATTGATCGCTTTGGCGCGGCGGCGGACCTCAGACGGCATGCCGTCGACGGGAACACCGAACATCTCCGAGGCGGTCATGGCGTGAATGTCGACGCCGCTTTCGAAAGCTTTCGTGAGTTGCGGAATTTCGGCGATATGGGCCAGCACGCGCAACTCGATCTGGCTGTAGTCGGCCGAGATGAGTTTGTTGCCCTTTTCCGCGATGAAGGCGGCGCGGATCTTGCGCCCTTCGGCCGTGCGCACGGGAATGTTCTGCAGATTGGGCTCGGAAGAGGAGAGCCGCCCCGTCGTGGTTGCCGCGAGCGCGTAGGAGGTATGGACACGCCCCGTCTGAGGGTGGACGTAGCCGGGCAGCGCATCCGTATAGGTGGATTTAAGCTTCGTGAGCTGGCGCCAGTCGACGATCTTGCGCGGCAGCTCATGTCCCTCGGCGGCGAGGTCTTCCAGCACCTGTGCGGATGTCGACCATTGCCCGGTCTTGGTCTTCGAGCCACCCGGCAGGCCCATCTTGCCGAACAATATGTCTCCGAGCTGCTTGGGCGAACCGATGGTGAAGCGGTCCCCGGCAAGCACGTAGATCTCGTCTTCCAGTCGCGCTGCTCCCTGGGCCAGGTCGCCCGAGAGCCGCGCCAGGATCTGGCGATCGATGGCGATGCCGCGCTGTTCCATGCGTGCCAGCACAGGGATGAGCGGGCGTTCCAATCGCTCGTAAACGGAAACGACGCCCTTTGCCGCGAGGCGCGGCTTCAGGACATGCCAAAGCCGCAATGCTATGTCGGCGCTCTCCGCGGCATAGCAGGTCGCCCTGTCGATTTCGACAAAGTCGAACGCGGTGAAGGACTTGCCGGAGCCGGTCAGCGACTTCGAGTCGATCGGAGTGTGCCCCAGCCATTTCTCCGAAAGAGAATCCATGCCGTGCCCGCCGGCTGTACCGCCGTCGAGCACGTAGGAAACCAGCATCGTGTCGTCATAGGACACGACTTCGATGCCATGGCGATTCATGACCACGACATCGTATTTGAGGTTCTGGCCGATCTTGAGGACGGATCTATCCTCCATCAGCGGCTTGATGGCATCGAGCGCTTCCCGGATCGCGATCTGGTTCTCGACAAGCCCGCCGCCGAGCAGATCGCCTTGCCCGTTCTTGTGGGCGAGGGGCACATAGGCGGCCCGGCCCGGCCGTACCGCGATCGAGAGGCCGCAGAGTTCGGCCTGCATCGGGTCGAGCGACGTCGTCTGCGTATCGAAGGCGAAGAGCCCTGTCTCCCGAGCTTCCGCCACCCACGCCTGCAAGGTCGGCAGGTCGCGGATGCAATCATAGGCGTTGACGTCGAACTTGGCGGAGACCGCCGATTCTGCCCGCAATGCCGCCAGCATCGACGGCGATGTGGGATCGGTTGCGCCGGCGGGTGCGGTGGGCGGGCCGTCGTCGGCCACTACGGGAGTGCCCCGCCTGCCCTGCGCTCCGTCCGTCGGAGCGGCCTCGATCTCGGCCGTCAGCGCGATCGTGCCGGCGCCGACATCCGGCCCGTGTGCATCGGCACCGGCTTCGACCGGGACCGCGGCCGGCTCGACCGCTGCCGGATCCGTTGACGTCGCCTCGGCGACGCGGCGGGTGAGGGTGGAGAACTCCATCGTCTTGAGGAAGGCGATGAGCTTCGGCCCGTCCGGCGGCTGCAGGACGAAGTGCTCCAGCGCCTCCGTCACCGGCACGTCGTTCTTCAATCGAACGAGTTCGCGCGAGATCAGTGCCTTGTCCGTATTGGCGATAATCGACTCGCGGCGCTTCTCCTGTTTGATCTCCGAAGCGCGCGCCAGGAGCGTGTCGAGATCGCCGAACTGCTCGAGCAACTGCGCGGCGGTTTTCGGCCCTATGCCCGGCACCCCCGGCACGTTGTCGATGGAGTCGCCCGTCAGCGCCTGCAGGTCGATCATCTTTTCCGGCGGCACGCCCCATTTCTCGACGACCTCGGGAATCTTGATCTCCCGGTCTTTCATCGGGTCGTACATGGCCACGGTCGGACCGACGAGCTGCATCAGGTCCTTGTCGGACGACACGATGGTGGTGTCGCCGCCCGCCTCGCAGGCCAGGCGTGCATAGGTGGCGATCAGGTCGTCGGCCTCGAAGCCTTCCATCTCGATGCAGGGCAGGCCGAAGGCGCGCGTGGCATGGCGGATCAGGCCGAACTGCGGGACGAGATCCTCGGGCGGGGCGGATCTATTGGCCTTGTATTCTGGGTAGAGATCGCTGCGGAAGGTTTTCGACGAATAATCGAAGATGACGGCAAAATGGGTGGGCGCGACACCGACATCGGTATTGCGCGCATCACAAATGAGCTTCCACACCATATTGCAGAAACCCAGGACGGCGCTCGTCGGCAGCCCGTCCGATTTCCGGTTCAGCGGCGGAAGAGCATGGTAAGCACGGAAGATGTAGCCGGAACCGTCTACAAGGAAAAGATGATCGCCTTTTTTCATGGGGCAACGGGTAGCGTGCGCGCCGGAGCCTGTCCATTGGAAACAGGCGCGACATGTCAGGAGACTGGCATTTCGGCTCACGTGTTTGTTACAAAGATGTAATCTTCGTGCCCTTGAAACGCCACCTTCTCAACGCCAGATAACGCGCATCGGCAAGTTTTTTGCCGAGTCCGGATCGAAGGCCCGTCCCCCGCCTAGGCCGGACAGTGCGGCAGCCTCATCCCCCTCTCCGGGCTGCCGCATCATTTCGTAAAGCGCCGCCGTGGTTCCCCTCCACCACGGCGGCTTTTTTATATGCAAGCCCGTCGGGCTTTTCGTCTTTCGCTACCATCGCTAGTTTAGCGGCAAAGAATCGAAAGGCCTTTGACATGTCCACGCTTGCTCCCGTTCTCGACCGGCTCGACGGCAATCTCGACAAGAGCCTCACCCGCCTCTTCGACTTGGTCAGGATCAAGTCGATCTCGACCGATCCGGCTTATGCCTCCGACTGCCGCAAGGCCGCCGAATGGCTGGTCGCCGATCTCAAGTCGATCGGCTTCGAGGCCAGCGTCAGGGATACGCCCGGGCATCCGATGGTGGTTGCCCATCACGAGGGACCTGCCGGCGCGCCACACGTACTCTTCTACGGCCATTATGACGTCCAGCCGGTCGATCCGATCGAATTGTGGGATGCCGATCCGTTCGATCCCCGCCTTAAGGAGATCGAGCCGGGGCGCAAGGTCATCACCGGCCGCGGCGCTTCCGACGACAAAGGGCAGCTCATGCTCTTCGTAGAGGCCTGCCGCGCCTGGAAAGAGGTGCACGGTTCGCTGCCCTGCAAGGTGACGCTGCTTTTCGAAGGCGAGGAGGAATCGGGATCGCCCTCGCTGAAACCCTTCCTCGAGGCCAACGCCGAGGAGCTCAAAGCCGATTTCGCCATGGTCTGCGACACCGGCATGTGGGATCGCGAGACGCCGGCCATTTCGGTCGCGCTGCGCGGCCTCGTCGGGGAGGAACTGACGGTCAGGGCCGCCAATCGCGATCTTCATTCCGGCGAGTATGGCGGGGCGGCGGCGAATCCGATCCGCATCCTGGCCTCCGTCCTGGCCGATATCCATGACGAGAGCGGCCGGATTACGATACCCGGCTTCTACGACGGCGTGGAGGAGACGCCGTCCCAGATCCTGAAGTCGTGGGAGAACCTCGGCGAAACGGCCGAGACTTTCCTCGGCCCGGTCGGCCTGTCCATTCCCTCGGGCGAAAAGGGCCGTTCCATCCTGGAGTTGGTCTGGGCACGCCCGACGGCCGAGTTCAACGGCATTTCCGGCGGCTACACCGGCAAAGGGTTCAAGACGGTTATCGCCGCCGAAGCCTCGGCGAAGGTGTCGTTCCGGCTGGTGCACAAGCAAGACCCGGCCGCCATCCGCAGCGCCTTCCGCAAATTCGTCGAGGACCGCATTCCGGCCGATTGCTCCGTGGAGTTCCATCCCCATGGTGGCTCGCCCGCCATCCAGCTTTCCTACGACTCACCTTTTTTGGCGAGCGCCAGGCAGGCGCTTTCCGACGAATGGACCAAACCGGCCGTTATGATCGCGATGGGCGGATCCATTCCGATCGTCGGAGACTTCCAGAAATTCCTTGGCATGGAATCGCTGCTGGTCGGTTTCGGCCTTTCGGACGACCGGATCCACTCCCCCAACGAGAAATACGATCTCTCTTCCTTCCACAAGGGCCAGCGTTCCTGGGCCCGCATCCTCGATGCGCTGACACGGAAGGGCTGAGGCGACAGACATGACGATCCGCTTCCACAAAAACGACCTGCCCGACCTCGCGAACTACGACGTCGAGGCGGTAGCCATCGACACCGAGACGCTCGGGCTCAATCCGCATCGCGACCGTCTCTGCGTCGTCCAGATTTCACCGGGCGACGGAACCGCCGACGTGATTCAGATCGCACCGGGCCAGAAGTCGGCGCCCAATCTGGTGGCACTGCTGCGCGACGCCCGCATCACCAAGCTGTTCCACTACGGACGCTTCGATCTTGCCGTGCTCTATCACGCCTTTGGCGCCATGCCCGAGCCCGTGTTCTGCACCAAGATCGCGTCGCGCCTCACCCGCACCTATACCGACCGGCACGGGCTGAAGGATATCTGCTTCGAGCTTCTCGGCGTCAGCCTGTCCAAGGTGCAGCAGTCGTCGGACTGGGCCGCCGAGACGCTCACGCCCGAGCAGCTCGATTACGCCGCTTCGGACGTGCTCTATCTCCACCGGCTCCGCGACGCGCTGTCGGGGCGGCTCGCTCGCGAGAACCGCGCCGAGGAGGCCGCGGCCTGCTTCCGCTTCCTGCCGACGCGGGCGAAACTCGACCTCATGGGCTGGGACGAGGACGACATTTTCGCCCATAGCTGAAGCCTATAGGCACAGCCTCGTTCCGCGTCCGAACAGGGTGGGGAACGAGGCTCCGTCGCTCCGATTTTTGGAACCATTTGAAAAGGTTACCAAATCGTCATCTTCTGTTCAGTTTCCATTCATCCACGGAGTCCTATCTCTGCATTCTATCCACGGTTGATGGAACAGGAAGGAAGATCGACATGAGGAAAATCGTTTCGGCGATCTGCGCGGCGGTCCTCTCTATGACGGGTATTGCCGCGACCGGCTCCGCCTCGGCGGCGCCGATCCAGCCGATGAAGGTGGAACGCCCGTCTCCCGAGGTTGAGCAGGTCCAGCACCGGCGCGGTTACTATCGCTATCATGGGCGGCCCTACTACAACGGCTATCGAGGCTATCGCTACCAGCGCCCGGGATGGCGGCGTTACAATGACTGGTGGTTTCCCCCGGCTGCCTTCATAACCGGCGCGATCATCGGCGGCGCCATCGCCAACCAGCCGTCGCCACCGCCTGCCTACCGGCCACGGCCGGCCGGCGACGCCCATGTGCGTTGGTGCTACAGCCGCTACAAGTCCTACAGGGCTTACGACAACACCTTCCAGCCCTATAACGGGCCGCGCCGGCAGTGCTACTCGCCCTATAGCTGATCCGGTCGCCAACTCCGGCCAAGATCGAGCGGTAGTTCCGGCGGCCGGAACTACCGCTTCACTTGCTCTCCTTTTAACTGGTCGGCCAAGATTTTGTCTTGGCGGCTGAAAGCACGTCGGGAGTTGCGGCGAAAACCTCGCTTATTATGTCCGGATTGCCGAGAAGTCGGTGAGCGAAATCGCAGTGACTTTCTTGCAACTGCTCTGGAGTTATTCCTGCAACTACAGCTTCTTAAGAAAATCATTGGCTTAGGGCTATTGCTGGCGACCGAGACCGATGGCATGTTGCTCTAAGTTGTAAAAGTGAGTCCAAGCGCTTTACTGAAACCTTGTGGCGGGGGTGACGGTGAGGGGAACGCGATGGAAGGACCACTCCAGGCCCTTGTCCGCCGCAGCCGGCAGCAAGCGAAACAGGCTGTTGCTCCCGCTTCCGCGCGTTTTTCACTCTCCGAAATTTCTAAGAGACGGACGCTGCTGGCGTCGACCGCGCTCTTGCCAAGCGGCCTCGCTGCGGCATTGGCGCTAATATCTGGCGAGGCGATGGCTCAGACCATTGGGCCGGGCCCGGTGACAGGGCCCGTGAATGTCACGACGGGGACGACGACCATCGTGGGCGGTACGCAAGTTACCGCGGCGGGGTTGACAAACGGCATTAATGTTACCGGAGGTGTGCTTGTCATCGACGGGGCAGCCGCTCCTACCGGCCCGATCATCGTTCAGACTGTGAATGGCAATGCCGTCCAGGCGAATGGCGGCACGATAGGTGTTCCTAACGGCAATCTGAGTGTGGTGACCCAGGGCGGCCACGCTTTCGTCGCGAATGGGGCGGGCAGCGCCATCACCGTCAATGGCGCGTCGATCACCACCACAGGCGTGGGCTCGGCCCTGGCCGCGATCGGGGGAACAATCGATGCCAGCGGGGTCGGGATAAACAACACTGCTGCTGCGGGAACCAACATCTCTGCCGGTCACGGCGCGATTGCCGAGAACGGCGGGACCGTCAATCTGCACGCTGGCACAAGCGTAACAACCGCCGCCTTCAATTCGGTCGGGCTGGGCGCCTCACACACTGGCAGCAGGGTCAATCCTGACGTGCTGATACCCGTCACCATGAACGGGCGCGGCTCGATGGGCGTCTATGTTCATGACGGCGGTCAGGTTAGCTTGCTGGCGGGCTCGACGCTGCAGATGAACGGGACGAACAGCATCGGCGTTTCGGTCGACAGCACCACGGTTTCTTCGGCCACGATCCGCAGCGGGCTGACGATAAATCTGACCGGCGTGGCGGCTGCCGGGACCGCTGGCAGCACGGGTGTCGTGGCCTTCAACGGTGGCAGCATCGCCCTGGAGAACCTGACGGTTACCGGAATGAACTCCGCGGCTGGCGTATGGGCGCGTCCCAATTCGAGCATCACCGTGTCCGGCCAGAGCGTGATTGACATAAACGCAGCTCAGAATCCGACATTCTACACGCTTACGACTGCAAACCTCGTGACGCTCGACGGGCCGGTTAGTTCAAGCTTCAGCGTGACGAGCGGCAGTCCCGGCGCCGGCCTCAAGGCAGATGGCCCGAACGGCTCGGTCATCAGCATCGGGACGACCATCAATGTGACTTCCGGCAACGGTTTCGCCGGCGCGAACACGTCGTTCGGCGGCTTGGTCGACATGACTGAAAATGCGATCACGACGACGGGCCCGAACTCGTTCGGGGTTAGGGTCGACAGCGGTACTGTGGTCGGCCGCGATTCGAGCATAGCGACTTCAGGCGGCGGCGCGGCGCTGTTCTTCAATTTCGGACCCGGCGTGATCGATCTCACCGACACGCCGGTTTTGGCAAGCGGCCCCAATACCACCGGTCTCGCTTCCCTCAACGGTACGCCCAGTTCGATGAACACCTTCCGCTTGTCGGGGGGCAGCCTTGTCAGCACGGAACAGACCGCTGTCTTGGCTCAGGGGCCGCTCAATGTCACAGCTACCGACGGCGCTGTCATGACTGGTGGCGGTGGCTTCCTGTTGGAGGCCTTTGATCAAAGCTCGTTCTTCCCCCAGCCGACTGTCGTGAATTTCGAGGCATCGAGCGCCAGCGTCTTGACTGGCGATGCGATGGCCGAGCCGCTTTCCATCGCGAATATCAGCCTCATGACCGGTTCGACATGGACAGGCGCGGCGTTCGATGTCACGAACGTCACGGTCGATCCAACCAGCACCTGGTCGATGACGAAGAGTTCGACCGTGACACAGCAGGTCACGAATGCCGGGCTCATTCAGTACGCGCCGCCAGTCGGCGATTCCAGCCAGCTTTCCAGCTACAAGACGCTTACCACGCCCGAATATGTCGGTGTGGGCGGGAGGCTCGCGCTCAACACGTTTCTCGGCGCCGACAGCGCTCCCTCCGATCGATTGATCATAGATGGCGGCTCCGGCACCGGCAGCACCGCGCTGCTCATCACCAACACCACAGGCGGCGGTGCGCTGACGCTGGCCGATGGCATTTTGGTCATCGATGCCCAGAACGGCGCCACGACCACCGGTGACGCTTTCAGTCTCGGCAGCCGTGTCGCGGCCGGGGCTTACGAATACAGCCTCTTCCGTGGCGGCGTGTCGAATGCGGAGAGCTGGTTCTTGCGTTCGGTTTTTGTGCCTCCATCACCGCCACCTCCGCCACCCGGCCCACCTCCGCCACCGGGGCCGCCCTCTCCACCAGGGCCACCCCCGCCGCCATTGCCGCACCACCGCGTCGAAGTTCCGCTCGACATGGCGCTGCCAGCGCTTGCGCAGCGCCTCGGGCTTGGCATGCTCGGCACCTACCACGACCGTGTCGGCTACGACTATGCCGATCCCGTCGCTCCTGCTGAGGAGATTTGGTGCAAGGAACCGTCCAAGAGTTTACGTTGCACGCCGGCGCCGGAGGCGGCGGCGGTCTATGCCGGGGCGAGTCCGCCCCGCATGGCGTCCTGGGGTCGCATCTTCGGCGAAACCGGGGAGACCGACTTCCGCGAAAGCGATCTTCGCGGCGCGCTGAGGAGCTTCCTCGACCATGGTCCCAGCTATGACTTCAACGTCTGGGGCCTACAGGCGGGCATGGATATCATAAGGAAACAGCATGAGGACGGCTCGCGCGACATTGCCGGCATTTATCTCGGTTATGCCCGCGGCTCGGCCGACGTCGATGCCGTGCTCGGTGGAGGTGCCGCCGGCACCGCCGACATGAACGCCTATTCGCTGGGCGGCTACTGGACTCATCTCGGTGCTTCGGGTTGGCATGTCGATGCGGTGCTGCAGGGCACCCGCTACGACCAGGCCGAAACCACCTCGATCTTCAGCGAAACTTTCGACACCGAAGGGTGGGGCATCGCCGCTTCGCTTGAGGCGGGTTATCCGTTCCATCTTGGCTCCGGGTGGACATTTGAGCCGCAGGCGCAGCTCGCCTACCAGCATGTGGCCCTCGACGATGGCGCCGATTCCTTCGGCCTGATCTCGTTTTCCGATGCCGACGCCATCTATGGACGGTTGGGGGGGCGGCTTACCAGAAGCTGGGCTATCGCCAGCGGACGGCGCATGTCCGGCTGGCTGTCGGCTAATGTGTGGACAAGCTTCGGCGCTGATGCCCAGACCACCTTCGCCGGACTGTCGGGTGCCAATCCGGTCAGCTTCGACACCGATCTCGGCGGCACCTGGGGCAGCTTCGGGCTGGGGGTCTCGGGCGAGGTGGCCGAGAACGTCCGGCTCTTCGCCTCTGGCGACTACAATATCGGCTTCGACGACGGTGATAGCTGGAGCGCTGGCGGGCGTATCGGTCTCAAGGTCTTATGGTGAGGACCATTTCCGGCGGTCCCGCCCATGGAGATGTCACGGAGTTCTGGGATCGGCGATGATGCAGGCGCGGATAGCCGCCTTGTTCATTCTGCCTAATGGGCTTGCTCGGCAAGGGATAGCGTGGGACCTTCCCGGCCGGGCGGTCCGGAGGACTTCATGACGGATGTCGCGGTACCAGGTTACGAAACCGGAAGCACGGCGGAGAATGCGGTCCGCGGCGCGCCACCCAAGCTCGTCTGCTACCCGTTGGAGCCCGACCCTCCGGCGATCGAGCCGGCTCGCGCCGCCCGCGATTGGATGGACGCGACAGACCAGCGTTTCGCCTATCGCTGCATTCCGCTCTCGATCGCCAATGCCAGCGGCTGGGAAGTTCTGTCTCCGGCGTCGTTCGTGGCGACCTGGACCGGCGGGGCCGCGACCTCGTCTCTGTCGATCCGGGCTCTCGACGACGGGCAACGCGTGGCGCGGCTGGTCAGTTCGCATTTCGGCCACGGCGTGCTGACCTTCCACACGGGATATCTCTTTCGCACCAGCCCGGGATGGGGGCTCTGGGTGCGCGGCTCGCCAAATGGCTTCAAGCGCAACATCGTGCCGCTTGACGGCCTGGTCGAGACGGAGTGGCTGGATTTCCCCTTCACCATGAACTGGCGCTTCACGCGGCCGGGCACCGTCCAGTTCGAAAAGGGGGAGCCTTTCTGTTTCATAACGCCGATGCCGCATGCCGTGCTCGACGCGGTCCAGCCGGAAATTCGCTCGATCGAGGAAAATCCCGCGCTCAAGGCGGCCTACGAAGCGAAGGTCAAAAGCCGGGGCGACTTCAACGGCAAGCTGGCGGCGCGGGATCCCGAAGCGGTCGCTCAGGGCTGGCAACGACACTATGTGCGTGGCGAGGAGGCGACCGGCCCGACCCGAGGCTTTCATCTTTCCAAGCGCAAGCTTAAGCCGGTCAAGAGAGGCCCTGGGCCGTAGGCCGGTTGTCTACGGCACCAATGGACGCGTCGCTTCTGTCGGACGCCTTCACCGCACTACGACGCGGAGCGGAGGAACTGCGACATCCGTTTCGTCGGGTTTCTTGTGCGCGTGACCTCGTTCACTGCGTTTTCGAGTTGTTGCTGAAAGAAGGGCTTTCCGAGGCGCGGAACGTCCGTGGCCACGCCTTCGGGCAGTTCGGCGTAACCCGTGGCAAGAATGACCGGGAGGTCCGGCCACTCCGCCCTGATCGTGCTGACGAGCTGGTCGCCCCGCATGCCCGGCATCGCCTGATCGGTGATGACGAGGTCGATCTTGCTTCCGTTCCGGAGCAGTGCGAGCGCGGCTTCGCCCGACCCAGCTTCCAGAACGCTGTGACCCATATCTTCGAGCATCGCGGCGGTATTCATCAGGATCAGGGCATCGTCGTCCACCGCAAGGACAGACAATTCCTTCGTCGTGGGGTCTATTTCGCCCGATGCGTCGACCTCGACAGCGCAAGTTTCGTCTGCGGCGTCCGCCACGGGAAGCCAGATCTCCGCCCTTGTCCCAGAACCTTTGCGGCTTTTCAGGATCAGTTGCCCGCCGGATTGCGCGGCCAGACCCTGTACCATGGACAGGCCGAGCCCGGTGCCTTTTCCGATTCCCTTGGTCGTGAAGAAAGGGTCCACGGCGCGAGCCAGAGTCTCCTCGTCCATGCCCTCGCCCTCGTCTTCTACGGAGAAGCAGACGTAGCGACCCGGCTGCAGGCCGCTCGCATGGGCCCGCGAGAGGATCTCTTCGGAGGCCGAGACAAAGATGGATCCGCCTTCAGGCATGGCATCGCGTGCATTGAGCACGAGATTGAGCAGGGCGGCTTCGAGCTGGTTGCTATCCGTCCTGACTTTGGCCAGCGAAGGAGGAAAGCGCGTCTCGATGTTGATTGACGGTCCGAGCGAACGTTGCAGGAGATCTCTCATGTCCTGCACAAGCTCGACCAGGTCGATCGGTCTTTGATCCAGCGCCTGGCGGCGGGCAAAGGCGAGCATTCGCTGGGTGAGGGCCGCGCCGCGCTGAGCGGCCTGCATGGCGTTCTCTACCAGGGAAAACAGCCTCCGGTCCTCGGGGAGCTTACGCTTCAACAGTTCCAGGCTGCTCAGCACCACCATGAGAAGGTTGTTGAAGTCGTGCGCTACGCCGCCGGTGACCTGGCCGACAGCCTCCATCTTCTGAACCTGGAAAAGTGCTTCGCGTGCCTCGTCCAGTGCCTGCTGCGCTTCTTTCCGTTCGGTAATGTCGCGGGTGATCTTCGCGAAGCCGATGAGCTCGCCTCGGTCGTCTCGGATCGCGTCAATGACGACATTTGCCCAGAAACGAGAGCCGTCCTTGCGAACGCGCCAGCCTTCCTTCTCGAAGCGTCCTTCTCTTGCGGCGATCCCGAGGCCGCGCTGGGGCTCGCCGCTTTGCCTTTCTTCCTCGATATAAAAGCGAGAGAAATGCTGGCCGATGATTTCCTGGGGAGCGTAGCCCTTGATCCGCTGTGCTCCGATGTTCCAGCTCGCGACGCGGCCGTCGGCGTCGAGCATGTAGATGGCGTAGTCGCTGACGCCTTGAACGAGCAGACGGAATTGTTCCTCGTCGCGCTTGAGCGCCATTTCAGCGGCCCTGCGTTCGGTAAGGTCGCGGGTGATCTTGGCGAAGCCGACAAGATTGCCGCTGGGATCGTGAATGGGATCGATCACAGCATGCGTCCAGAACAGGCTGCCGTCCTTGCGGACCCGCCAGCCCTCGCTTTCGAAACGCCCTTCGGACGCCGCCGTCGCCAAAGCCTTCTCCGGCAGTCCGGCCGCGCGATCTTCCGGCCTGTAGAAACGCGAGAAATGCTGGCCGATGATCTCCGAGGGGGCGTAGCCTTTGAATCTCTGGGCGCCGGAGTTCCAGCTCGTCACGATTCCGTCGGGGTCGAGCATGTAGACTGCATAGTCGGTGATGGCCTCTACAAGGAGCCGATAGCGGCTCTCGTCGGAGAGAGACGCTACGTGAATTTGGCTTTCCATGAAGCTCTTTGTTCCCCGCTGAAGTCCTTGATTGGTCGGAAGACAACGCAACGAAATGCCTACGACGAAGAAAAGGTTCCGTCGGGCCGGCAATCTTTGTACGGAGAACCGATCGATCCCGCGGCTTCAGCCGGGAAAAACTGCTACGGGACAGCACCGGCTTGAATCACGGCGCCGAGGATTCTCGCGGGTAGATAGATCACCAGCGAGGCTGCGCCCTCCACCACCGAGGAGCCGTCGGCCAGTATCGTCTCCGCCGCGCTGGCGCCCTCGCCTTCGATCACCCGGCGCATCAACTCGCCCTCGCTGGCGAGGCTCATCAGCGTCTCGGAGCTGGCGAAGATGTTGTGGCCCCCATTATCGAGATCCGAGGCATCCAGAACGGCGATCTGCTGCTTCTGCAGCAGGGCGATGTCCGCGCCGCTGCCGACGCGTGGATGCCCACCGGCGATTCGCCTGGAAATCCCCAAGGCCCGGTCGCGCCGCGAAACGACGATGATGAAGGGCCTGGGCAACTCGCCGATATCCCGCACCTGGCTTTGAAAAGCATCGATGTCTATGTCCGGTGCGGCCAGCACGACGCCGTTCAAGCGTTTGAGGTAGCGCCCCCTGCCGGTCTGCGCCAGTTCGCGGAATGCTTCCATGACCACATAGGCACCCATGGAATGCCCGACCAGAATGATTTTCCGGGCCTTGGTTTGCGCTGCTATTTCGATGGTCTCGGCCAGCCCGCCTCGCCCGACGACCGTGCTGTCCCGGTCATAGACATAGAGCGGAAGTGCGCCGCCCGATGGCCAGGCATAATGGAGCGTGACAGCTCTGACATTGTAGTCGTGGGCTATCTGGGCGGCACGAAAGATGCTGTCCGCGATATTGTTGTTGTATCCGTGGACGAAAATGAAAAGTTCGCGCTTGTCCGGCGCGCGCTGCATCAGTGCCGCGTCGAGCTTCTGGATGAACTGCTTTCGCCCTTCGATCGGCTGAAAGCTTCGCGCCATGAAGTGCCTCGCCGGGTCGGGCGTGCGGCCGGAGGCCTCGACAGAACCGGGCCTGTGGGCTTTCGGTATGGCGATATCGAACGCCGCGAAGTTGAGCGTTTGTGACCGCTTAGCCGAAAAGGGCAGCGAAAGGTTGTCGGATCGCGCGCGCGTCGTTGCGACAAAGATAGGAATTATCGCCGCAGGTTCGGTACTGGAGACGCTCGCGCCCAGCCCGAGGATCGCTCGCGGGCCACCGCAGCCTGTGAGCAGAAAGACCACGATGAAGACCGCGAATAGACGGATAGGCGGCACGTTCGACTTCAGTTTTTGACTGCCCCCGCAAATCTAAGAGCAGCAAATTCTTCCGACTGCAACCCCTGATGTTCGGCCCGGCTATCGTGGTGCGGACGGGGGCGCGAATTTAACGCCCCCTTAAATCGCCGCATTTAGCCTTCAACCGGGGCCGATGAGCATCGGGGACGACATGGGTAAACGCGACAGGCGCATAGAGCCGACCTTCGGCGCGCTGGCGCAGGAAAGGTCGTCCGGTCTTTCCGTGAGTGAAGAGGACCGCGTATTGCCGGCCACCCGAAAGCGCGCATCAGGAAAGCGGAAATCGTCGGCGAAGGCCCGGAAGGGGTCGAAGGCTCCGCGCCGCAAGCGGCGCAGCTCGTTGGGACTCATCGGGCGATTCCTCTATTGGTGCGTCGTTCTTGGCATTTGGGTCGGCATCGCCGGCGTCGGCATGGTCGCTTACTATGGCGCCAAGATGCCGGCCGCCACCACCTGGACCATTCCGGACCGTCCGCCAAACGTGCGAATCGTTTCGGTCGACGGCCAGCTGATCGCCAATCGCGGCATGACTGGCGGAGAGGCGATCGGCCTGCACGAGATGTCGCCCTACATCCCGCAGGCGGTGATGGCCATCGAGGACCGCCGCTTCTATTCCCATTTCGGCTTCGATCCGATCGGTCTCGCCCGCGCGATGGCCGAGAACCTGATGTCCGGCAGCTTTTCCCAGGGCGGCTCGACGCTTACCCAGCAACTCGCCAAGAACCTTTTCCTGAAGCCCGACCGCACGGTCGAGCGCAAGGTCCAGGAGGTGCTTCTCGCGCTCTGGCTCGAGCACAACCACACCAAGGACCAGATCCTCGAAATGTATCTCAACCGGGTCTATTTCGGCTCGGGCGCGTATGGTGTGGAGGCGGCGTCGCGCCGCTACTTCGGCAAGTCTGCGCGCGACGTGACCCTTTCAGAGGCGGCCCTCCTCGCCGGCCTCCTCAAGGCCCCGTCGCGGCTTTCGCCGGCTCGCGACCCGCAGGCGGCGGGCAAGCGGGCCCAACTCGTGCTCGCCGCCATGCGCGACGAAGGCATGATCAAACAGAAGGAACTGCAGGTGGCCATGGAGGCTCCCGCCGCACGCGCCGCCGCCTTCTGGACGGGCTCGGAGAACTATGTCGCCGACCGTATCGTCGAAGAGCTGCCGGGGCTGATCGGCGAGGTCCGCTCCGACGTCATCGTCGATACGACGATCGACCTTGAGCTCCAGAAGCTCGCCGAGGATTCGATCCGTCGCCTGATCGGCGCAAGCGGCAAGAAGCTCAATGTCAGCCAGGGCGCGCTCGTGTCGATCGACAATACCGGCGCGGTGCGGGCCATGGTCGGCGGAGCCGACTACGCCACCAGCCAGTTCGACCGCGCCTCCGAAGCGCGCCGGCAGCCTGGCTCCGCCTTCAAGCCCTTTGTCTTCCTGGCGGCGCTGGAGCAGGGCCGCACGCCGCAAAGCGTGCGGAACGATGCGCCGATCCGCATCGGCAAATGGACGCCCGAGAATTATCAAGGCAAGTATTTCGGCAAGGTCACGCTGGCGACAGCGCTTGCCAAGTCGCTGAACTCGGTGGCAGCGCAACTCACCATGGAGGTCGGGCCGGAGGCCGTGGTCGAGGCCGCCCACCGCCTGGGCATCGAATCCAAGCTGCAGGCCAACACATCGCTCGCGCTCGGCACGTCGGAAGTGACGCCGCTCGAGCTTACCGCCGCCTATGTGCCGTTCGCCAATGGCGGCTACCGCCCGGAAGTGCATTTCGTGCGCCGCGTGACGACTGCCTCCGGCGAGGTGCTTTATGAGCACGAAGGAAGCGCGATGCCGCGCGTCCTGCGACCCGAGATCGTCGGCATGATGAACTCGATGATGGCGAGCACGGTCGAGGCCGGAACGGCGCGCAAGGCGGCGTTCGGCTGGCCCGCGGCGGGCAAGACCGGCACCAGCCAGAAGTCGCGCGACGCCTGGTTCATCGGCTACACCGCCAATCTGACGACAGGCGTGTGGTTCGGCAACGACAACGGTTCTCCGACCAAGAACATCACAGGCGGCGGCTTGCCCACCCAGGCGTGGCACGAATTCATGCTCGCCGCCCATGAGGGCGTTCCCGTGGCGAAGCTGCCTGGCGAGTGGCATCCCGAGCCTACGTTCGACACCGCCCCGGTGCCGCCGGTGGGAGTAGGAGACGACACGCCTGCGATAAGCCGCAACGCGCCTGCCTCCCGCGGCATCGAGGCGGCGGGCGGCTTCGAGCCGCAACTCGGGCGGGATTCGTCCACCGCCTCGATCAGGCGGCCCTCCGCCGATGTCGGCGGCGGCGCGCCGCAGCGGCGGTCGGGATCCATTTTCGATGCGATCTTCGGCAAGGGCGGATGAGCGGGTTTCGCAAAAGTGTCCGCGGTTTTCCGAGAAAAACCTGTGGCAAAAGAAGAGACTAAGCAGGTGATGCGTGGACGAAGCCACGCGAACCTGCTTGGAGCGGCCTCACTGCAGGCGTGCCGGCCGGATCTGCGCCCTCTCGCCATGGCCCTTGGCTTCGGCTACATAGCGAGCCGAAGGAAACACCATGGCTGAAACCGACACACGAAAGACCATCGTCCTGACGGGCGCGAGCCGAGGCATCGGCCACGCGACCGTGAAACGTTTCTCGCGCGAGGGCTGGCGCGTCATCACCTGTTCTCGCCAGGCATTCTCCGAAGACTGCCCTTGGCCGGCCGGGCCGGAAGACCACATCAAGGTGGATCTGTCGGATGCGGAGGATGTGGGCGTGGCGGTCGCCGAGATCCGCCACCGGCTGGAAGCCCATGGCGGACAGCTTCATGCGCTGGTCAACAATGCCGGCATCTCGCCCAAGCTGAAGGACGGCGGCCGGATGAACTCGATCGATACGCCCATGCATGTCTGGCGCGATGTGTTCCAGGTCAATTTCTTCGCGCCGATCATGCTGGCGCGCGGCTTGTTCAAGGAACTCGCCGCAGCGAAGGGCTCGATCGTCAACGTCACCTCGATCGCCGGCAGTCGCGTGCATCCCTTCGCGGGAACGGCCTACGCCACCTCGAAGGCGGCGCTGGGATCGCTGACGCGCGAGATGGCGGGAGATTTCGGGCCGCATGGTATCCGCGTCAACGCGATCGCGCCGGGCGAGATCGACACGGCGATCCTGTCGCCGGGAACCGAGAAGATCGTCGAGACGATCCCGCTGCGCCGGCTCGGCGCCACGTCGGAAGTGGCCGACATCATCTTCTTCCTGTGCTCGGGGCAGGCGTCCTACGTCACTGGCTCGGAAATCCACATCAACGGCGGCCAGCACGTCTGACGCTGGACCGCCGCTGTTTCGGCGCCTACCCCTCATCCGACCTCGCTTCGCGAGGCCACCTTCTCCCACAAGGGAAGAAGGAAAGGCTGGCGCCAATGTCGATGCCAATCGCCTAGGTTCGTGATTGGGAGGGAGCGCTCATGCCAAGCTCCAGCCTTCTCCCCTTGTGGGAGAAGGTGGCCTCGCGAAGCGAGGTCGGATGAGGGGCCAGCGCGGCGATCGATCGTTGGGCCGTGCTCCAGCTTGCACTATTGCGGCATGCCGCCGAGATGGGCGAGCAGCTCGGCCACGTTGTTGGCGGCGAATTTGCGCAGAAGGCGGGCGCGGTAGGCCTCGACGGTGCGCGGCGATATGTCGAGCACCCTTGCAATGTCCTTGCTCGTGCGGCCCTCGCCGAGATGCATGACGATCTGCCTTTCGCGGGCGGAGAAGCCGAGCACCGGGCGTGACTGCGAAAGGTCGGCGAAGCTCCACACGGCGCGGCGCAGCGGGTCGTCCTCGCGCGTCAGCGAATGGCCGCGCACCCTGCACCAGAACAGCGAGCCGTCCTTACGCGCCATGATGCGCTCGTCGGAATATTTGTTGGTTTTCCGCAGCGGCTCCACGCCGACGTCGCGCACTCGCAGGAATTCTTCATGCGAGGGGTAGAGGATGGCGAAGGACTGATCGACCAGTTCCGTCCGCGCGTAGCCGAACATCTCCGCGAACGCCGGGTTGCAGGCTCGGATGATGCGGCTCTCGGTGACCACGAGGCCGACCGGCGCGTGCTCGAAAGCCAGTTCGTGAAGCGTCTCAGGCATATCCTTCATGGCGTATTTCTACGATATTGAAGCCTTTCAGGCGCCCGGCCAATATGCCCGCAGTGACGCCCGATCGGCCAGGGGTGAGACCATGGACCAGGCCGGGCGAACGAGGGAGGAGATCCGCGTCCGAGCTGCCGGATGCCGGGCCGAGCTTTATCCGGCCGGGCACCCGAAAGGCAAGCATATGCCGGCCCCGCGCGGTACGGAATTCCTTCAAGGCAATTGCAATAACCAACGGTCAATAGAATTGACCGTTGGAGCGCGCGACTGCGCGCCGCGCCTGTTGGCGCGAAAGCCAAGCGGCCGGAGGGCCGCGCCGGCGACTGAGGCACCCTGGATGTATCAACATCCAGGGCCGTTCGTACGAGAATCGCGTCCGGCCAATGCGGGCGCGCACGAGCGGCTGCGCTCGTGCCATTGGGGAGGAGAAGAGATGAAGAAGATACTCGCCGCTATGGCGGCCGGGGCGATGCTGCTGACGCTGCCAATGGCGTCGGCGCAGGACGGTACGGCAAAGATCGCGCTGATCCATGGGCTTTCGGGCTCGCCGCTCGAAGCCTATTCCAAACAGACGCAGACCGGTTTCGAGATGGGCCTCGAATACGCCACCAACGGCACCATGGAGATCAAGGGCCGCAAGCTCGAGATTGTCAAAAAGGACAGCCAGTTCAAGCCCGACATTGCCCGCGCCTTGCTGGCCGAGGCCTTCGAGGACGAGGACGTCGTGCTCGCCGTCGGTGACACCTCTTCCGGCGTGGCGCTCGCCATGCTGCCCGTCGCGGCTGAATATGAAAAGATCCTGCTGGTCGAGCCGGCGGTGGCCGACAGCCTGACGGGCAAGGATTCGAACCGCTACGTCTTCAAGACATCACGGAATTCCTCGATGGACATGGAGGCCCAGGCGATCTCGTTGAAGCCCGACCAGAACCTCTATGTCGCCACGCTGGCGCAGGATTATGCCTTCGGCAAGGACGGTATCGCCGCCTTCAAGAAGGCCCTGGAAGGGACCGGCGCCCATGTCGTCGCCGAGGAATATGTGCCGCAGCAGACGACCGACTTCACCGCGACGATCGAGCGGCTCTTCAATGCGCTCAAGGACCAGCCGGGCCGTAAGGTGATCTTCATCAACGTTGCCGGCATCGACGCCATGAGCCCGCTGGCGGCGGCCGACCCCGGCCGCTACGGCATCGAGCTCTCCAGCGGCGGCAACATCCTGCCGGCTTTGGTTGGCTACAAGAAGGTGCCGGGCATGGAGGGCGCGATGTATTATTACTACGAAGCGCCCAAGAACCCGGTGAACGACTGGCTGGTCGCCGAGCACATGAAGCGCTTCAACACGCCGCCGGACTTCTTCACGGCAGGCGGCATGTCGGCCGCGCTGGCGGTTGCCAAGGCGCTCGAGACGGCGTCGGACTGGGAGACCGAGACACTGATCGAGACCATGGAAGGCATGACGTGGGACACGCCGAAGGGCCCGATGACCTTCCGCAAGGAGGATCATCAGGCGCTGCAATCCATGTACCACTTCAAGATCAAGGTCGACGACAAAGTCGAGTGGGCGATCCCCGAGCTGGTGCGCGAGATCAAGCCGGAGGAAATGAAGATTCCGGTCGGACGCAACAATCAGGAATAGGAACGGGCTTACCCCTCTCCGCCTGCATCAAGGCGGAGAGGGGGCTGCCGAACCGACCCCATGGCTACGCCTTCCCTCAAGACCGAAAACCTGACGATCCGCTTCGGCGGCCACGCGGCCGTCAACGGCGTGTCGTGCGCCTTCGTGCCCGGTGAGCTGACCGCGATCGTCGGGCCGAACGGGGCGGGCAAGACGACATGGTTCAATCTCGTGTCGGGCCAATTGACGCCGACGGAGGGGCGCATCTTCCTGGAAGGATCCGATATCACCGGTCTTGCGCCCTCGGCGCGCGCCAAGGTCGGCATCGGCCGGGCGTTCCAGCTCACCAACCTTTTTCCGAAGCTGTCGGTGCTGGAGAACGTCCGGCTGGCCGTGCAGGCGCGCCGGGGCGTCGGCGCGCGTTTCCTGCGACGCGCCGCAGCTTTCCCGGTATTGCGCCAAGAGGCGGAAGGCTATCTCGAGCGGGTGCGTCTCGCCTCGGTCGCGCACCTGCCGGCCGCGGGCTTGCCGCACGGCGACCAGCGCAAGCTGGAAGTCGCCCTGTTGCTCGCCATGGAACCGAAAATCTTCATGTTCGACGAGCCCACAGCAGGCATGTCGGTCGACGAGGCGCCGGTGATCCTCGACCTCATCGCCGATATCCGGAAGGACAGGTCCAAGACCATCCTTCTTGTCGAGCACAAGATGGACGTGGTCCGTGCGCTCGCCGATCGCATCGTCGTGCTTCACAATGGCGAACTGGTCGCCGACGGCAAGCCCGATACGGTGATGGCCTTGCCTGTCGTGCGAGAGATCTATCTGGGCGTCCCCGCGGAGGCGGCGGCATGAGCGCGATACTGCGTCTCGACGACGTCCACACCGACATCGGCCAGTACCAGATCCTGCATGGCGTGTCGCTCGACGTGCCCGAGGGCGGCGTCCATGTCCTGCTCGGCCGCAACGGCGCCGGCAAGACCACGACGCTGCGAACCATCATGGGCCTGTGGCGCGCGCGCAAGGGCGCGATCGTGTTCCGCCATCACGACGTCACGGCGCTGAGCACTCCCGACATCGCCCGTCTGGGGATCGCCTATGTACCGGAAAATATGGGGATCTTCGGCGGGTTGACCGTCGAGGAGAACATGCGGCTCGCTACGGCGACAGGCCGCTTCGACGACGCGCGGCTCCAACGCATCTTCGCACTGTTTCCCGCGATGGAACGCTTCTGGACGAAGCAGGCCCATGCGCTGTCCGGCGGCCAGAAGCAGATGCTCGCCATATCCCGCGCGATCGTCGAACGGCGCGAGCTCATCCTCATCGACGAGCCGACGAAAGGGCTCGCGCCGGCCATCATCCGCAACATGATTTCGGCGTTCCAGGAGATTGCCAGGGAGACGACAATCCTTCTCGTCGAGCAGAACTTCCTCTTCGCCAGATCGCTCGGCGCGACCGTCGCGGTGATCGACGATGGCCGCATCATCCATCGCGGCGACATGGCCGAGCTTGCGGCCGACGAGGCGCTGCAGACGAAGTTGCTCAGCCTGTCGCTCGCGGCGCATCAGTAGGGATGGCAATGAGCAGTCTGCGTTGCACCCCCCTCTGGCCTGCCGGCCATCTCCCCCTCAAGGGGGGAGATCGGCTGTCGCGGCGGCTTTCGCTAATCATCAACGCCGCGGAAAGGCCAGCGGCGTTGAAACTGCCGATCTCCCCCCTTGAGGGGGAGATGGCCGGCAAGCCAGAGGGGGGTGCTCGATGAACGGACTGTCGAACACCCTTTCGCGCTTCGGCGGCGTCAACCTGCTGCCCGTTGCGCTTGCCCTCGTCGCTCTTGTGCTCATCGGCTCTCCGTCGAGCTGGGTGACGCTCACCGTGGCGGGCCTTGCCATGGGCATGATGATCTTCCTGATGGCCTCCGGCCTCTCGCTGGTCTTCGGGCTCATGGACGTGCTGAATTTCGGCCATTCGGCCTTCGTTTCCTTCGGTGCCTTCGTCGCCGCTTCGGTGCTGGCGGCGCTCGGCGGCTGGGCGACCGGCGGTAGCGCCGCGCTCAATCTCCTCGCCCTGCTTGCGGCAATCGGCGCGGCCACGGCTTTCGGTGCCGTCGCCGGCTGGTTCTTCGAGCGCGTCATCGTCAAGCCCGTCTACAAGGACCATCTGCGCCAGATCCTCATCACCATGGGCGCGCTCATCGTCGCGGAGCAGATGATCCTGGCGATCTGGGGCGGCGCGCCGATCGCGGTTCCTCGTCCTTCCGTGCTCAACGGGTCGGTCGTCATTGGCGACGTGGCGGTCGAGATCTACCGCATCTTCGCCTTCCTGCTCGGCCTGGCCGTCTACGCCGCCATGCATTTTGCGCTGAACCGCACGCGCGTCGGTCTCCTGATCCGGGCCGGCGTGGAGGATCGCGAGATGGTGGAGGCATTGGGCTTCCGTATCGACCGGCTGTTCATCGCCGTCTTCATGGCCGGCTCCGCCCTTGCCGCCATGGGCGGGGCGATGTGGGCCGGATATCAGGGCCTCATCACTCCGGCCATCGGCGCGGAGATGATGATCCTCGTCTTCATCGTGGTCATCATCGGCGGGCTCGGCTCGATCGAAGGGTCGCTGCTCGGCGCCATCCTGGTCGGGCTCACGGCCAACTATGTTGCGTTCCTGGCGCCGAAACTGTCGCTCGCCTCGAACATGCTTCTGATGATGGCGATCCTGCTGTGGCGGCCCAGGGGCCTCAAGCCGGCCGTCACGGGATAGTTGCCAATGGTCGTCACAACGTCCCCTTCGTTGGCGCAAACGGCTCATCGCCACATTCCCGCCGGGCGGCTCGCGGTCTATGCCGTCGCCGGGCTCATCGGCCTTTGCCTGCTTTTCGCGCCGTTCCTGTTCCCCGACGTGCGGGCGCAGGAGGTGGCGGCGCGTATCTGCGTCTTCATCGTGCTTGTCGCCAGCTATGACCTGCTCATCGGTTATACCGGCATCGTCTCCTTCGCCCATACGATGTTCTTCGGGCTCGGAGCCTACGGTACCGCGATGGCGTTGAAGACCATGGGGCCGGGCTGGGATGCGATCCTGCTTGGCGGTGTCGCGGGAGTGCTATGCGCGCTGGTGCTCGCCGTACTGATCGGCGCATTGTCCCTGCGCGTCAAGGCGATCTTCTTCGCCATGGTCACGCTCGCGGCTGCCTCCGTGATGATGGTGCTGGCCAGCCAGCTCTCTGACCTGACCGGCGGCGAGGACGGCATGACCTACCAGGTGCCGAAACTCTTCTCCGCCGCGACGAAACTGCTCACCGACGCGGATGGCAAGACGCTGCGCCTGTTCGGAGTCGCCATGAACGGCAAGATCGCCGCTTATTATTTCGTGTTCCTGTCGAGCCTCGCCCTTTTCCTTCTGATGCTGCGCATCGTCGCCTCTCCCATGGGCACGGTGCTGGAAGCGATCCGCGAGAACGAGATGCGGGCCGAGGCGATCGGCTACCGCGTCGTCTTCTACCGCACCGCGATCTTCTGCATCGCGGCGGTGGTGGCGGCCCTTGCCGGCGTGCTGCGGGCTGTTTGGCTGAAATATGTCGGACCGGACGTCGCGCTCTCCTTCGGCATCATGATCGACATCCTTCTCATGGTGGTCATCGGCGGCATGGGGACGATGGTGGGCGCGGTCATTGGCGTCGTCATCATGAGCCTGGCGCAGTTCTACCTGAAGGACCTCATGGAGGCGGGGGCCGAGGCGACGGCCGGGCTGCCGCTCCTGCCTGACCTTCTCAATCCCGACCGCTGGCTGCTCTGGCTCGGCCTCCTTTTCATCCTGCTCGTCTATTTCTTCCCGGCGGGGATCGCCGGAACATTGATGGGGAAAGGTACCCGCAAATGACGTTTCCTCGTTCGACCTATGTCCAGGCGGCCGGCTTCGAGATCCATGTCACCGAGTGGGGCGACAGGCGTAAGCCGGCGCTCGTCATGTGGCATGGGCTCGCTCGGACAGGCCGGGACTTCGACGAGGCTGCCTCCGCGCTGGCCGAACAATATTTCGTGCTCTGTCCGGACACGCCCGGGCGCGGCCTGTCGAGCTGGGCGAAGAGGCCGGAGGTCGAATATTCCTATCGCATGTTCGGCGAGGCCGCCCTCGGCCTTCTCGCGCATTACGGCATAGATCGTCTGCGCTGGATCGGCACCTCCATGGGAGGCCTGATCGGCATCACCTTGGCGGCGGAGGTGCTGAAAGAGCGCATCACCCATCTTGTGATCAACGATGTTGGCCCGGACATTCCCGCCGAAGGCGCCGGCCGCATCGCTTCCTATGTCGGTACGCCGCCGGTCTACGACACGGTCGCCGAGCTCGAAGCCTGGCTGCGTCGCAACTACGCCCCCTTCGGCGAGAACACGCCCGAATTCTGGCGCCGCATGGCCGACACTTCGGCGCGGCGCACCGATGGCGGCCGCGTCACGGTGCATTACGACCCTGCCATCGTGTCGCAATTCACCACCCATAAGGGGGATCTGGATGTCTGGGATAAATACGACGCGGTCTCGGCCCCGACCCTGCTCATTCGCGGAGCGACGTCGGACGTGTTGTCCGAGGTCACAGCGGCCCGGATGACGAGCCGTGGCCCCAAGCCGCGGTTGGTGACGATCTCCGACTGCGGGCATGCGCCCACGCTGGCGAACAGCGAGCAGATATCGCTGCTGCGCGAGTTCCTCGCCAGTTAGACCATGATCAGGTCTAACCGCTACGCGTGCTCGGCAATCACCGCCAGGAACGCTGGACCGTAGCGCTCCAGCTTGGCATCGCCGACGCCTGGAACCGCAGCCATCTCAGCGCGCGAGGCGGGGCGGGCGGCGGCCAGTTCGATCAGCGTCTTGTCGTGGAAAATGACGTAGGGCGGTACATTCTGCGTTCGGGCGATTTCCATGCGCTTTTCCCGCAACGCCTGGAACAATGCGCGATCGGCGTCGGGCAGGGCGGTCGATGTCCGGTTGCGGGAGACCTTGTCTCGCCCGGCGCTCGGCGTTGCCGGCACGCGCAGCATGAGCGTTGGCTTCTCGCGCAGGAATTGGCGCCCCGCCTCCGAGATCGACAGGCCGCCATGCCCGGCCAGGTCGACCGCGATCAGGCGCAGGGCAATCAACTGGCGCAGGATCGCGCGCCAGGTTCGGTTGTCATGCTCCTTGCCGATGCCGTAAGTGGAAATGCGGTCGTGGCCGAAGTCGGCGATGCGCTTGTCCTGGGCACCCAGAAGGACATCGACGATATAGGCCTGGCCAAAGCGCTCGCCGGTCCTGTGAATGCATGACAGGGCCTTCTGCGCTGCGATTGTCCCGTCGAACAACTGCGGCGGCTCGGCGCAGGTGTCGCAGTTGCCGCAGGCTTCGCCGTGGTCGCCGAAGTAGGAGAGCAGCGCCTGGCGGCGGCAGCCCGCTGTCTCGGCCAGCCCAAGGAGTGCATCGAGCTTTTGCCGTTCCATGCGCTTGCGCTGCTCGGGCGCGTCCGATTCCTCTATGAACCGGCTGCGCAGCGCGATGTCTTCATAGCCATAGAGCATCATTGCTTCGGAGGGCAGGCCATCGCGTCCGGCGCGTCCGGTCTCCTGATAATAGGCCTCGATGCTGCCCGGCAGGTCGAGATGGGCGACGAAGCGTACATCCGGCTTGTCGATGCCCATGCCGAAGGCAATGGTAGCCACCATGATGACGGCTTCGTCATGTTGGAAGCGGGCCTGGTTCGCCTCGCGCGCAGCCTTGTCCATGCCGCCGTGATAGGGGAGGGCGTCATAGCCCTGCGCGCAGAGCCAAGCCGCCGTCTCCTCCGTCTTTCGTTTCGAGAGGCAATAGACGATGCCGCTTTCGTTCTCATGGTCCTTCAGGAAGCGCTTCAGCTGTCCCCGTGGATTGTCCTTCTCCTTGATGGCGTAGCGGATGTTGGGGCGGTCGAAACCGGCAATGAAGGCATCGCGTTCCGCGATCTTGAGATGCGTCAGGATTTCGGTCCGCGTCGGCGCGTCGGCAGTGGCCGTCAGCGCCATGCGCGGTGTGTCCGGGAACAGCGCGACCAGCGCGTCGAGCTGACGGTATGACGGACGGAAATCGTGCCCCCATTGCGACAGGCAATGTGCTTCGTCGATGGCAATCAGCGACAGGGGAACCTGGCCGAGCCGCTCCAGGATTTCGGGCCTGAGCAGCGTTTCTGGGGCCACATAGAGGAGGTCCAGCGCGCCGCTGGACACGTCTCGCCACAGCGCTCGTCGTTCATCGCCTTGCAGGTCGGAGTTGAGCGCAACTGCCTTCACCCCCGCCTGACGCAAGGCAGCCACCTGATCGGCCATCAGAGCGATCAATGGCGAGACGACGATGCCCATCCCCGGCCGCGCCATGGCCGGGATCTGATAGCACAGCGATTTGCCGCCGCCCGTCGGCATCAGGACGAAAGCGTTGTTGCCGGCCATCACATGCTCGACGATTTCCGCTTGCCGCCCGCGAAACGCGTCGTAGCCATACACGGCTTTCAGGATGTGAAGGGGATCGGCGGCGGTCACAGTGGCCTACGCAAGGGATCAGAAAGACATGTCTGTGGCGCTCTGCAGGATGCTCGCGGTGTCGCCTGTTGGTGCAAACGCTCGGTCCCTAAGCCTAGCATCGCCAAGGGCACCGTTCGTCACGGCGATGGATGTGAATCAGCGCTGTCAACCTACCCGGATGCGTTCAAGGAAATCAACCGCGCGGAATGCGGGAAGGCGTGCGGGGGATTACCGGCTCACTCCTGCTGGAGGATGGCTTCGATGTCGGGGACCGGCAGATTGGTCAGCGTCTTCGGCACTTCCCCCGAAACCTTGTCCGCGACTTCCTTGTGCAGCTTCTTGCGGATCTCGCCCAGCACGAGGGGCGGCGCAACCAGGACGATCTCGTCGAATTCACCGCGATGCGCGAGCTTGTAGAGCCGCTCTGCTATCTCCTCCGCGAAGCGCCCCTTGGCCAGCCTGTGCCAGTCGGTATCATCGACGGCGCTTCTATGCGCGGTTGGCCCGTCGCTGTAGCGACCGGGGCGATCGGTACCCTGCTCGCGTGTCGGCGGGTTCTCTTCCTCGATCTTCCGTACGACGTTCAGGTCGGGGTAAGTCGCATCGCCTTCGTTCTTCAGGAAGAGCGCCTTCTCGCCATCCGCCACCACAACCCACATCCCTCGTTTCAATCTGATGCTCGGCATGGCGGCGCTCCGTTCGCTTTTCAATCTCCGAATCCAACGTCCTGTCCCATGCGAAGTTCCTGCCAGATTAATTCTACTAATATTATAGAATTTAGAAGATCACCCTTCGCCAAGCCGGTCGCTGACGTGTTGCGGCGGCCTTCTTTCTATGGTGGCGGAATATTTTTCTTTCACCTTGGAAAGCTGCGGAAAAGAGTTTGCACCGGTTCGTGGGCAGCGCGAGTGCATTCCTTCTGATCGCTGGCGCCTGCCGGTAGATATTGTTCCTCCCGAGGAAAGCCGCGCATGACGCAGAAACAAGCCAAGCTCAATGCCTTTCCCGTCTTTGTACGGGTAGAAGGCCGCGTCGTGGTCATCGTCGGCAACGGCGACGAGGCGCTTGCCAAGGCGCGGCTGATCGGCCAGTCGAGCGCCTCGCTGAAGATCGTCGCCGACACGCCTGAGGAGCAGCTCGATCGCTGGATCATCGAGCATGGCGCCGTTCACTTGAAAAGCCCTTACGATGCATCGGCGCTCGATGGGGCGGTGCTCGTCTTCGCCGCGACGGGCGACGCGGCGCTCGACCGCCGCATTGCCGACGATGCGCGCGCCCTCGGCCTGCCGGTCAACGCGGTGGACCGTCCGGACTGCTGCGATTTCTTCACGCCCGCGCTGGTCAATCGTGCCCCGGTTGCGGTCGCCATCGGGACCGAAGGGGCTGGCCCAGTGCTCGCCCAGCTCATCCGCGCCAGGATCGATCAGATGCTTTCGCCTTCGCTCGGACGGCTCGCCTTGCTTGCCGAGTCGTTCCGAGGCGTGGCCGAGAAGCTGCTGCCCAAGGGCGATCTCCGTCGCCGCTTCTGGGACGATTTCTTCTCCGGCGCGCCGGCGCGCCAGATGGAAGTGGGGCATGCGGACGAGGCGCGCCAGGCCGCCGAGGAACTGCTGAAGCGCCGCCGCGCCGCGAGAGGACATGTCGCGCTGGTGGGCGCCGGGCCCGGCGCGGAAGACCTGCTGACCCTGCGCGCCCAGCGCCTCCTGATGCAGGCGGATGTCATCGTCCACGACGCTCTGGTGCCCGAGGCCGTCGTCGCCATGGGACGGCGTGACGCGGAGCGGCTCCCGGTGGGAAAGCGTAAGGGCTGCCATTCCAAGAGCCAGGCCGAGATCAATCGGCTGCTCGTCGAGCTGGGAAGCAAGGGCAGACAGGTCGTGCGCCTGAAGAGCGGCGATCCGCTGGTTTTCGGCCGGGCCGGCGAGGAGATGCAGGCACTGCGCGACGCCGGCATTTCCTACGAGGTGGTGCCCGGTGTTACGGCTGCCTTCGCGGCCGCCGCTGATTTCGAACTGCCGTTGACGCTGCGCGGCGTCAGCTCCTCCATGGTGTTCACGACCGGCCACGACCTAAAAGGCGGCACGCTGCCGGATTGGGCCAAGCTCGCCATCTCCGGCGCCACCGTCGCGGTCTATATGGGGCGCTCGGTCGCGGCCGATGTCGCCGCCCGGCTGATCGAAGCCGGCCTGTCGCCCGACACTGCGGTCGCCGTGGCGGAGAATGCCAGCCTGGCCGGTCGCCGGCTCTTCCACGGCACGCTCGCCGATCTGCCGTCGCTCGAAGGCCGAAGCGATCTCACGGGGCCGGTGATGACCGTGATCGGCGATGCCGTCGCCGGCGCGAACTTCGCCAAATCCGAGCCGCTCGCGATGGGGAGATTCGCCGTCCCGGCGCCCGAAGGCGAAAGGACGCCAGCATGAAGGTCTTAACCGCCAATCGCCTGATCGACGGTGAGGCCGTCTGGTTCGCTGTCGATCGTTCGTGGGCCGAAACGATAGGGCGCGCCGAGGTTGCCTCCGACAAGGAAACCGAGGGGCGGCTGGAGGCGATCGGCAAGACGGCCCATGACAACAACGAGGTCGTCGACGTCAATCTGATCGATGTCGAGTTGATCGACGGCGTGCCGGTGCCAATACGGCTGCGCGAGCGCATCCGCGCCGCCGGTCCCACGAACCGCAGCGATCTCGGCAAGCAGGCTCGCCCGGAGCTGGTCCGGGCGGCGTGACGCGTTCACGGAAGAAGACATGTACCGCTACGATGAGTTCGACCACGATTTCGTCAAGGCCCGCGTCGCCGAGTTCAGCGACCAGGTGGACCGGCGGCTCGCCGGCCAGATCACGGAAGACCAGTTCCGTCCGCTGAGGCTGATGAATGGAGTTTATCTGCAGCTCCACGCCTATATGCTGCGCATCGCCATTCCCTACGGCACGCTGTCGTCCAGGCAGCTGCGTATGCTCGGCCACGTCGCCCGCAAATACGACAAGGGCTATGGCCATTTCACCACACGCCAGAACATCCAGTTCAACTGGCCGGCGCTGTCCGACGTGCCGGCGATCCTCGCCGAGCTCGCGAGCGTCGAGATGCACGCCATTCAAACCAGCGGTAACTGCATACGCAACGTTACCGCGGACCATTTCGCCGGCGCCGCGGCTGACGAAGTCGCCGACCCCCGCCCTTATGCCGAGATTCTGCGGCAATGGTCCTCCGTGCACCCCGAGTTTTCCTATCTGCCGCGCAAGTTCAAGATCGCGGTAACCGGCGCCGAACGCGACCGCGCGGCGATCCAGGTCCATGACATCGGCCTGCATCTGAAGAAGAACGACAGGGGCGAGCTCGGCTTTGCCGTCTATGTCGGCGGCGGACAGGGCCGCACGCCGATGATCGCCAAGAAGATCAGGGACTTCCTACCCGAGGAGCACCTGCTTTCCTACACCACGGCGATCGTGCGCGTGTACAATCTCCACGGCCGCCGCGACAACAAATTCAAGGCGCGCATCAAGATTCTCGTGCACGAGACCGGCGCGGATGAGCTGGCTCGGCAAATCGAGGCCGAGTGGGAGGCGCTGAAGCAGAGCGAGCTCAAGCTGCCGGAGGCGGATATCCGCGCCATCGGCGCATATTTCGCGCCGCCGGCTCTCGTGGCGCGGCCGGAAGGCGACGAGGTGGTGCGGCTCGCACGGCTCGACTCCAGGTCCTTCTCCGAATGGCTCGACCAGAACGTGATCACCCATCGCCATCCCGATTATGCGGCGGTGACGATTTCGTTGAAGGCCATAGGCGAGTCGCCGGGCGATGCAAGCGACAGCCAGATGGAAGCGGTCGCCGACATAGCTGAGACATATGCCTTCGACGAGATCCGCGTCAGCCATGAGCAGAACCTCATCCTGCCCCATGTGGCGCGGGCAGATCTGAAGGCGGTGTATGATGCGCTGGTCGAGATCGGCCTGGCCACGGCCAATTCCAACCTGATCACGGACATCATCGCCTGCCCCGGGCTCGATTACTGCGCGCTAGCCAATGCGCGCTCGATCCCCGTCGCGCAGGAAATCTCCCGGCGCTTCGCCTCGCTCGAGCGTCAGCGCGAGATCGGCGAGCTGAAACTGAAGATCTCGGGTTGCATCAATGCCTGTGGCCATCACCATGTCGGCCACATCGGCATTTTGGGCGTCGAGAAGAAGGGTGCGGAGCTCTACCAGATCACCTTGGGCGGCTCGGGCGACGAGAACACCTCGATCGGCGAGATCGTCGGCCGTGGCTTTGGTCCCGAAGAAATCACCGATGCCATCGAGACGATCGTCGAGACCTATCTGGCCCTGCGCCTCGGCCGCGACGAGAAGTTCCTCGACGCCTACCGCCGGGTCGGTCCGGCTCCGTTCAAGGAGGCGCTTTATGGCGGCGAAGCCAAGGCTGCCTGAAGCGGGCACGGAAGAGCAGGTCGCCGCCCGGGCGGCCCAGCTCGATGCGCGGCATGGCGGCCGAACGCCGCGGGCGATCGTCGAGTTTGCAGCCCTCGATGAATTCGCCGGCGGGGTCGCCGCCGTGTCGTCGTTCGGGGCGGATTCGGCAGTGCTCCTGCACATGATAGCGCAGGTCGACCGAGCCACGCCGGTAATCTTCCTCGACACGGGAAAGCACTTCGGCGAGACGCTCGATTATCGCGATGCATTGGCCGCCGATCTCGGCCTGACCGACATCCGCATCGTCACGCCGGAAGAGGCGGCGCTCGACCGCGCGGATCCGGACGGCACGCTCCATCTCAGGGATACGGATGCTTGCTGCGCCCTCCGGAAGGTGGAGCCGATGGCCCGGAGCATCGAACCGTTTCGCGCCTGGTTCACCGGCCGCAAACGTTTCCAGGCTGCGACGCGGGTCGCCCTTCCGGTGTTCGAGGCGGTGGGCATGCGCATCCGCGTCAACCCGCTGGCCCGGTGGACGACCGCCGACCTTGCCGATTATATGCGCCTGCACAAGCTCCGGGAGAATCCGCTGGTCGCCTATGGCTATCTGTCGATCGGCTGCTTCCCGTGCACGCAGCCGGTGAAGCCCGGACAGGATGCACGTTCGGGCCGCTGGGCAGGGCAGGCCAAGACCGAATGCGGCATTCATCTTTCGGGCCTCGACCGATCGCTGGGCAGCCAGTTGTTTTAGGATTTGGACGATGTCGCAACCGAATGCCGGCGCGGCAACGCGCCTCTGGACCCCGGCGGGCTTTCGCGAGGATGAATGGCGCCATGCCGACACGGCCGATGCGCTATCGACCAATAGCCGCGTCATCCTGCCGCTGGAGGTCTTCCTTGGTCTCGGCCCACAGACTCGCGGATCGGCGAGGGAGCGGCTGGGCGTGGTGCTGCAGCCTGGCGAGCCGTTGGAAGCGATCGTCGAACTGCTCGGCCAGCTTTCCCTCGTGGCGCTGGCTTTCCCCGCCTTCAGCGACGGTCGCAGCTTCTCCAAGGCCGAGCTCCTGAGGAGCCGTCACCACTTCGGTGGTGCGGTGCGCGCCGTCGGCCAGGTGCTTATCGACCAGTTGCCGCACATGCTGAGGCTTGGCTTCGACGAGTTCGAAGTGTCCCATCCGGTGCTGGTCGAGCGGCTGAAGAAAGGGGAGTTTGGTGGAATCGGCCTCTATTATCAGCCGACCGCCAAAGCTGCGGATGGCGTCGGTAAAGGCGCGTCTTATTCCTGGCGTCGGGCAGGCGCCTAGCCCGGCAGCTTCGCTACATCGTCTTCGAACGCCTTTCCTTCTGGCTGCGCTCGGCGCGATCGATATCGCGCAGCAGGCCATGGAATGATTTCGGCAATTCTTTGTCTACGCGAAACAGCGGCAGCGCACGCAGATAGCGAGCATTGGCCTGCTGGCCAATCTGGCGCTTGATTTCCTTCGAGATTTCATTCGGCTTCATGCCGTTGCTGCGTGACATCGTCTCGATCCCTTCGCGGATGAAAACTCGTCCGGCAGGTCAATGGTTCCCCTAACCTGTTGTCGCAGCAAGCAGAAGTGGCAAGTATGGTAAAGTTTAAATTAAATGTTGGAAATTGCGCATAAAGCTGGAATCCGCATGACATGATGCGGATTCCAGCTTGCCGTGCCGTCAGAAGCGACACGTCGCGCCAGCGCCGTGGATATCGCTTCCATCAGCAGTTTCGGTCCGAGGCGATGTGTGAAACCCCTCTGTCGGACCGAGGTAGCATGCCGCGGGCCGAGACCGCTTATTCCGCCATCACCGCGGCCATCGCCTCCGCGACGGTCGCGGCGTTGTGCTCGTTGATGCCGGCCACGCACATGCGGCCGGAACGCACGAGATAAACGGCGAATTCGTCACGCAGGCGGTCGACCTGCTCCGGCGTCAGGCCGGTGTAGCTGAACATGCCGCGTTGCGAGAGAAGATAGTCGAAATCCCGGTCCTGCACGCGTTTTGTCAGCACGTCGTAGAGCGTCTTGCGCATCGCCTTGATGCGCGCGCGCATGACCGCCACTTCGCCTTCCCATTCGGCGCGGAGGGCCGGATCGAGCATCACCGTCGCGGCGACCTGGCCGCCATAGGTGGGCGGATTGGAATAGTTGGAGCGCACGGTGAATTTGAGCTGGCCGAGCACGCGAGCCGCCTCGTCCTCATCGGCGCAGACGACCGAAAGTCCACCGCAGCGTTCGCCGTAATAGGACAGGTTCTTGGAGAAGGAATTGCTGACCAGGAGACTGATACCTGCGTCGGCCATCGCGCGGATAGCATAGGCATCCTCCTCGATGCCATCGCCGAAGCCTTGATAGGCCATGTCCAGAAACGGGATGAGCTGCCGTTCGGCGATCAGGGGGATGAGCTCTGCCCATTGCTCGCGTGACAGATCGACGCCGGTCGGGTTGTGGCAGCAAGGATGGAGGAGCACGATGCTTTTCTCCGGGATTGCCTTCAGCGTGTCGAGAAGCGCGTCGAAGCGCACGCCACCGGTGGCAGGGTCGTAATAGGGATAGGAATGGACCTTGAAGCCGGAGCCCTGGAAGATGGAGCGATGGTTGTCCCAGGTCGGGTCGCTCACCCAGACCTCGCTGTCCGGAAAGTGTCGCTTGAGGAAATCCGCGCCGACCTTCAGCGCGCCGGAGCCGCCGATGGATTGGATCGTCGCGATGCGCTTGGATGCGATCGCCTCGTGGCCGGCGCCGAACACCAGCGCCTGGATGGCAGCGCGGTAGTTGGCCGGTCCCTCGATCGGCTGGTAGACGCGCGGCTCGGCATTTGCGGCGCGCATGGCCTCCGCCTTGCGGACCGACGACAGCACCGGAATCCTGCCCTCGCCGTCATAATAGAGGCCGATGCTCACATTGACCTTGCCCGGCCTGGTATCCTTCTGGAAGGCATCGACGATCGCGAAGATCGGGTCGCCGGGATAGGCTTCGACATGCTGGAACATTTCGCGGTTTCCTGAGTGATGATGATGGCGCGGGGCACTCCTACTTGCCGGAGGCTTCGGTTTCAATCCCGGGAGGCCTCTTGGCGCAAGTCGCGGCACGGCGCTGTCGCTCGTCCACCGGAATATCGGCCGCGCCTCCGTTTATTAGGTATGTTTTAGTATGCTATAAAAAGTTACCGACCGGGGATATGCCGATCAGACGCTGTTCATGTATCTGGGCGTCGAACCGAAGATCCTGAGTAAAACAAAGAAAAGAATTGGGACGGGATTTGACCATAATGTTACTCGTTATGGTTTTAAAACCGCTGAGTGCTGAATGTCGGCAATTTCAACTGATGTGCCACGACTTACTCTAGCGAAGGCGCTGTTGTCCTTCCGCAAAGCCTTTACGGGCGTCGGTCTTATGACCGGTGTAATCAACATACTGGCGTTGACCGGCTCCATCTTCATGTTGCAGGTCTATGATCGCGTCGTCCCCTCGAAGAGCGTGCCGACGCTCGTTGGGTTGATGATCCTGGCCGGCACCTTGTTCGCCTTCCAGGGCGTGCTCGAGCTCATTCGCTCGCGCCTGATGGTCCGCCTCGGCTCGGCGCTCGACGCGCGAATGAGCGGCCAAGTCTATTCGGCGCTGATGCGCCTGCCGCTGCGCACGAAGATCAATGGCGACGGGTTGCAGCCGCTGAGGGATCTGGACCAGGTCCGTTCCTTCCTGTCCAGCCCCGGTCCGACCGCCCTGTTCGATCTTCCCTGGATGCCGCTTTATATAGGCATCTGCTTCCTTTTCCATTTCTGGATCGGGGTGGCCGCACTTGCAGGCGCCGTGGTGCTCTTCGCGCTGACCCTGCTGGCCGAGGTGCTCACCAGAGGCCCGACGAAGGTCGCGGGGCAGCAGGCCCAGGGCCGGCAGTCGCTTGCCGAGGCGACGCGCCGCAACAACGAAGCGTTGCAGGCCATGGGCTTCGGCTCCCGGATGGGTGAACGCTGGGCGGCGATCAATGCCGATTATCTCGCTTCCCATGCGAAGGCCAGCGACGTGTCAGGCACGCTCGGCACGATTTCACGCATCCTGCGGCTCATGCTGCAATCGGGCATCCTTGCCATCGGTGCTTATCTGGTGGTGCTTGGCCAGGCGACCGGCGGCATCATGATCGCCGCCTCCATCATGACCAGCCGCGCCCTTGCTCCCATCGAGCTGGCGATCGCCCATTGGAAGGGATTCGTCTCGGCGCGCCAGGGCTGGAGCCGGCTCAAGCAGCTCCTGGACATGCTGCCCGAGAACCAGGTGAGTGTCGGACTGCGGGATCCCAAGGAAACGCTTGCCGTCGAGAGTGTCACGATCGTGCCGCCAGGCGACCGCAAGCTCGTCGTGCAGGATGCGACCTTCACGCTGGCGAAGGGAGCCGGGCTCGGCATCATCGGTCCCAGCGCGTCGGGCAAGTCGTCGCTCGCCCGCGCCATCGCGGGGGTCTGGACGCCGGCGCGCGGCACAGTGCGCCTTGATGGCGCTACGCTGGATCAATGGACGCCGGAGGCGCTCGGGATCCATATCGGCTACCTGCCACAGGACGTCCAGCTCTTCGACGGCACGATCGCCGAGAATATCTCCCGTTTCGAGCCGAACGCACCATCGGAGAAGATACTGAAGGCCGCCATGGCGGCGGGCGTCCACGATCTGATCGTTCGGCTGCCGGACGGCTACGATACGAAGATCGGAGAAGCGGGAAGCACCATTTCCGCCGGTCAACGGCAACGCGTCGCCCTGGCGCGCGCGCTTTACGGCGACCCGTTCCTCGTCATCCTGGACGAGCCAAATTCAAATCTCGATGCCGAGGGCGAGGAGGCGCTGACCGGCGCGATCCAGAGTGTGCGCAACCGCGGCGGCATCGCCGTGGTCGTCGCTCACCGCCCCAGCGCATTGGCCAGTGTCGACCAGGTCCTGGTGATGGCCGGCGGCAGGGTGCAAGCGTTCGGGCCGAAGAACGAGGTGCTCGGCAAGGTCTTGCGGCCGGCTCCGGTTCCGGCGCAGCGACCCGCGCCCGTGCAGGTGCCGCTCAAAGTGGTTGGGACCGAGGAAGGCAAGGCGTGATGGCACAGAACGAAAAATCGATCGAGCGTTCGATCCGCCGCTATCTTCTGGCCGGTGTTGCCACCGCTGTCTTTTTCATCGGCGGCATTGGCGGCTTGGCCGCAACGACGGAACTCTCGGGAGCCGTGATTGCACCCGGGCGTGTGGTCGTCGATTCCAGCGTCAAGAAGATCCAGCACCCCTCGGGCGGCGTGGTCGGGCAGATCAATGTCCGCGAGGGAACACGCGTGAAGCAGGGCGACGTACTGGTCCGACTGGACGAGACGATGACGCGCGCCAATCTGGAGATCGTTGCGAAGGGTCTCTATGAGTTGAAGGCTCGCATCGCCCGGCTCGAGGCTGAACGCGACGGAGCCGATGCGATCGTCTTCCCTCCCGATTTGGTCGAACGGGAGAACGATCCCACCATACAGCGTATGATGGCCGGCGAGCGCTCGCTGTTCGATTTCCGCCGCTCGGCAAGGGAGGGGCAGAAGTCGCAGTTGCGCGAGCGCATCTCCCAACTCGGTGAGGAGATCGCGGGCCTCGAGCAGCAGCGTGTCGCCAAGGGCCGTGAGATCGAGATCATGAAGACCGAGCTCCAAAGCGTGCGCAAGCTTTGGGAGCAGAAGCTCGTCTCCCTTGAGCGCATGACGGCGCTCGAACGCGACGCGGTGCGGCTCGACGGCGAGTTCGGCCAGCTGACCGCTGGGATAGCTCAGTCCAAGGGGCGCGCCAGCGAGACCGAGCTGCAGATCATCTATGTCGACCAGCAGATGCGCAGCGAAGTCGCCGGCGAGCTGCGCGAGTCGCAGGGCAAGGTCTCCGAACTGGAGGAGCGCCGCGTCGCGGCGGAGGATCAGCTCAAGCGCATCGATATCCGCAGCCCGCAGGACGGCATCGTGCACGAATTGTCCGTGCACACGCTCGGCGGTGTGATCTCGCCTGGCGAGAGCCTGATGATGATCGTGCCGGTGTCCGACGAACTCACGATCGAGGTGCGCGTGGCTCCGCAGGATATCGATCAGTTGCGGCCGGGTCAGCAGGCCGGCATCCGTTTGTCGGCGTTCAACATGACGACGACGCCGGAACTCGACGGCGAGCTGCGCAACCTGTCGCCTGACCTGACGGTCGATGAGCGGACCGGCGTCAGCTATTATACAGCCTATGTCACCTTGCCGAAGGAAGAGGTGGACCGGTTGAAGGAGCTGACGCTGACGCCGGGCATGCCGGCCGAAGTGTTCTTCAAGACGACCGACCGGACGATCCTGTCCTATCTGGTCAAGCCGATGCGCGATCAGGTCGAACGGGCGTTCCGGGAGGATTGATCTGAGCCCGACCGTCATCTGTCGTCGCGCTGGGCACGTCGCGACGACATCGATCCCCGCCGGCCGTCAGGCGCTTTCCACAAGGCGTGACTTCAGGCGTGCGATGGTAACCGGAGCGAGTCCGATCGCGGCGAGATAGGCTTCGACTGAACCATATGTCTGGGCGATATAGGCCATCGTTTCAGCCATGGTTTTCGGCTCGCAGGCGAGCAGGGGCCTGAAGGTCTCGATATCCGTGCCGCGAGCGGCGGCCTCGTCCAGGAAGATTGCGATCAAAGGCGCGATCCTGGCCTTGGTCAGCGCGTAGTCCTCGACGATGGTCGCGGTTTCCACGCCGGCAACCGCCAGCAGCAATGCAGCGATGATGCCGGTGCGGTCCTTGCCCGCGGTGCAATGGAACAGGACGGCGCCTTCCCCCGCATCCGCGATCCTCCTCAGGACCTGCGCGATCGCTTCCTGACGCCGGGCCAATGCCTGAATATAGAGATCGTAAAGCACGTCCTGGTCCGACATCGCGCCCGGGGCGAGTTGGTCGAACAGCGATACATGGTGGTAGGCCACGGTCGGGCGGCTGGCTAACGGATTGGGCTGTGCCCGGCATTCCTCGTGGCGACGCAGATCGATGACGGTGGCGACGCCCTCGGCCAGGAGACTGGCGATGCCCTCCTCACCGAGCCGGTGCAGCCCGTCGGAGCGCAGGATGCGGCGCCAGCCCGTCCGGCCGCCAGCGAGCGGATAGCCGCCGAGGTCGCGGAGATTGAAGGTTCCATCGATGGCGAGGTGCCGCCGGGAGGTGGTTTGCATCAGCGAATTCCAGATTGCATGAAGGATTGGACGACCTGCCTTTGAAGGACGACATAAAGCACGAGAATGGGGAGGCTGGCCATGGTCGAGGCCGCCATGAGAGGTCCCCATTGCGTGCCCTCCGACGTCATGAACATCTGGATGCCGATCTGGACGACGCTGTTCTCCGGCGTGCGGGAAAGGAGCAGCGGCCAGAAATATTCGTTCCAGGTGGAGATGAAGATCAGGATGGCAAGCGACGCGATCGTGCCGCGCAGATTGGGCGCGATGACTTCCCATAGGATACGCCAGCTTCTTGCCCCGTCCATGCGGGCGGCTTCCAGCACTTCCCGCGGAAAGGAACGCATGGCCTGGGCAAGAAGCAGGATGGCGAGCGCGGCCGCGAAATGCGGCAGGATGAGCGCCGTCACGCTGTCCAGCAGTCCAAGACTGGAAACCAGCAGGTAGTTCGGGATCATCACCACCTGGAAGGGAACCAGCCAGGTCAATGCGATCAGCGTATAGATCAGCTTGTCGAAGGGGAAACGCCAGCAGGCGAAGGCATATGCCGCAAGAAGCCCGGTGAAGAGCTGGGCGATCGTGACGACCGACGATACGAGAAGCGTGTTGCCCAGCATCTCGATGATCGGGATCGCGCTCAACGCGTAGTCATAGTTGGCGAGGGATGGCGCGGTCGGCCAAGGCGTCGTGTCGAAGATCGCATTGGCTGGACGCAGCGATGTGACGATCATCCAGTAAACCGGGAACAGGCTGAAGATCGCCAGCAGCACCATGACGATGTGGCCGGCTGCCGTGTTCATTCCAGCGCGCGCAGCGCGAAGGCTGGGATCAGTTGTCATGGAAGGAGTACCTGTCCATCAGGCGGAAAAGCACGAAGGCCAGCACGCCGAAGCCGAGGAAGAGGATCACCGCGGCTGCCGAACTCCAGCCGACCGAAAGGCTCGAGAAACCAAAATCCCAGAGGATGTAGAAGATGTTCGTGGTCGCGCCGAGAGGGCCGCCCCCCGTCAGCACGTGGATGAACGAGAAGCTCCACTGCGCGCCGAGCAGGATGGTCATCAGCACGAGAAAGAACACAGTCGAACGAAGCAACGGCAGCCTGATGTTGCGGATGATCTGCCACTTCGAGGCGCCGTCCATGCGCGCAGCCTCGATGAGGGAAGGGTTGATGTTGGCGTTGGCGGCGGAGAGGATCAGGGTCGAGAAGCCGATCAGCTTCCAGCCGGTGATCGCGATGATCGTCCAGATGGCGAGTTTCGGGTCCTGCAGGAAGCGGATGGGACGCCAGCCCAGGGCGGTCATGGCTTCGTTGACGATGCCGTGGCCGGGATCGAGCAGCCAGCGCCACACCGCCGCGGCGACAACCGGCGCGATGATCATCGGCACGAAGATGACGGCCCGATAGAGATTGCGGGAGCGCTGGGGAAGGTCGTGCGTATGGATGGCGATGGCGAGCGGGATGAGCACCGACATCGGCAGGAGGCCGAGGACATAGATGACCGTGTTGCCCAATGCCTGCCAGAATTTCGGCAGCGCAAATATGTGCATGTAATTCTGCCAGCCGACGAAGGTGCGCGGCGCGGTCGGCAACATGTTCCATTCGTAGAAGCTCAGCCGAAAAGCATCGGCCAGCGGCCAGTAGATCCAGACAGTCAGCGTGAAAACGGCCGGCGCGAGATAGAGCCACGGGGCAACGCGCACTCCGGCGAAGCGCTTGCTCGTCGATGCGGTGACGCGGGTGCTCAGCACGGCTTCTGACATGAACCAAACCTCGGGTTTATCTGGAGAGGCCGGCCTCGGTTCAGCGAGGCCGGCCTGCGCCGATGATCACTTCGGCATCATTGCCTGGGCGGACGCCTGCGCGGCCTGCATCGTCTCGGCTGGATCGACGCCTCCGAAAACGGCCATTTCCGCGCCTTCCATCATGGTCTTCTGAATTTGCCGGTAATTCGGGCCCGGAAAGGATTCCCAGCGCTCCAGGAGACCGAGCTGCTCGAGATTCGGCTGGATGAGCGGGTGTTCCTTCACCCAGTTGCCGAGATATTTCGGATCGTCGACGATATCGGTCCGAAGCGGCAGGTATCCGATCTCGGCAGTGATGACCGTATAGGCCTCCTTGGAGGTCATGGACTTCATGAGCTCCCAGGCAGCCCGGCGCTTGAGGGGATCGCGGCTCAGGATAACCAGCGCGCTGCCGGAATTGTTCGGACGCTGCGGCTTGTCGCCGAAACGCGGCATGGTCGAGGCGCGCAGCTCGAACTTGCCCTCGGCGCCCTTGACCAGGAAGCCTTGTATCGCGGAGGTCTGGAGATACATGCCGACATTGCCCGAGGCCATGCCTTCCATGGCGGCCGTGAGATCGAGATTGGCATAGGCGCCGCTCTCATAGAGATCACGCAGCATTGTCACCGCCTCCAGCGCGGCCGGCTCGGCGAAGGTGAGCGACTTGCGGTCGGCCGACATCAGGCCGCCATTGTTGGAGCGAAGAACGCCCTGGAACAGCCAGTCGCCGGCCGTCGGGCCGAAGATTCCGGTCGCCAGGCCCTCGGCGTCGGTCTTGTCGACGATAGCGAGCGCCGCCGATTTGACTTCCGCCCAGGTCTTGGGGGGCTTGTCGGGATCGAGCCCGGCTTGGCTGAATAGATCGGCGTTATAGAAAAGGACCGGTGTCGAGAAGGTGTAGGCGAGGCCGTAGGTCTTGTCGTTCAGCACACCGAGCTTCAGCCCCTGCGGGGACATGCCCTGAAAATGCGCGGCGAGTTCCTCGGCCGGAACCATGTCCTCGAGCGCTGCCGCGCCGAGATTGTCGACGGTGAATTCCAGGTCCGAAAAGACCATCTGGACGACGTCCGGAACACGGCCGGCGGCGACATCGGCCTGAATGCGGCTGGTGATCTCGGCCGGGCCGACGCCGATGCCTTCCACCTTGATGTTCGGATTTGCCGCTTCGAATTCGGCGATGAGCCGCTTCGTGGCCTCGGCGCCGTTTCCGGCCGATGCGAGGTTGTAATTGTAGTAGCTGATCGTCACCGGCTGGTCGACGGTGGCGGGGATGGGCTGGGCGAAGGCCGGCAGCACGGTACCGGCAATGAGCGCGAGGCTGCTTGCGAGGAAGGTCTTGCGGTTCATGGCTTCGGTTCCTCTCATTCGGCAGCGACAGCCGCGGCTGCCTCGTGGCCTTTGACGAGCTCCGCCATGCCGGCAAAGGTGTAGACCTTGAGCTCGCGGCGCTCCGAAGGTTGCGGGACGAAGGAGATCGTTAGGCCGGAGGGGCGCACCGTCCCGACCGCGAAGGAGGCTCCCGACACCATGCGGAGGCCTTCGTGGAGGTAGAGCACATCGGTGGCGGCATGCTGGCCGATCCCGACCACCACGGGGATGCCGTACCAGTTGCTGACGCGGTCGAAATGGATATGGCCCGACAGGATGCCCAGCACGCTGCGGCCCTCGAGCGCGGCGCGCAGACGGTCAGTGTCCGCGATCGAAAGAGACTCCCACTCGAGTTCCGGCCGCTGATCGAGCGCCGGCGCATGATGCATCACGATCAGCTTCGGCAGTTCGGGGTGCCGGTCGAGTTCGTCCACGAGCCACTCGATCTGGCCGGGCTCGAAATGGCCGCCGATCTTGAAGGGCGTGCTGGTGTCGATGAGGATGATGTGAATGCCGTCGATAACCTGGGCATGGTCGTAGGGCTTGTCGAGACCCTCGGTGCGGCCGAGCATCACCGGGTAGAAGCCGGTGCGCTTGTCGTGGTTCCCGAGCGTATAGAGAACCGGAATGTCCAGTTCCGCCTCGGCGATGATGGCCTTGAGCTCTTCGTAGCTGCCCGTATCTCCCTGGTTGGTGAGGTCGCCGCTCGCGACAACGAAGCGCGGGGCCGGTACCATCGTCTTCACTTCGGCGAGAATCCGACGAAGCGTGGTCGCGGTATCGGAATAGAGATGGTCGTCTTCGACCAGAGGGTTGCCGATATGGAGGTCGGTCAGGTGGACGAAGGTCAATGGGGCGTCTGACATGGGCTTGGTTCCTGTCGGGCTGGCAACAATTCTGTAGAGCGCGCGATGGGCTCTTGCGCGGGGACCCGGTTATCGCTACCTAGCTTTCATGACAGGTGAATGAACGTTCATTCATGGATGCAATTGTTACAGACAAGCGGGAACGCATTCTGGCGGCGGCCGCGAACCTCATCGTGAGGAACGGCTTGCAGTGCTCGATGGCCGAAATCGCCGCGACCGCGGAAGTCGCGACGGGCTCGCTCTACAACTATTTCAGGTCGAAGGACGACCTGATCTGGGGCGTGTATCAGCGCCTGACCGAGGAAGCTGCGGCGGCGCTCGTCGTCGAGCACGATCCTACGATGCCGCACGAGGCCCGCATACGCCGCTACATCGAGGACTATATCGAGTTCATCTGGGCCGATCGCGACCGCGCCATCCTGTTCGAATATCTTTCGAACGTGCCGCTCATCCCCGGTGGCGAGCTGCGCCGCGCCTTCGCGCCCGTCACCGCTTTCACCGCCAAGCTGGTCGGAGAAGCGAAAGCGGCAGGCGTGCTGCGCGATTTCCCGGTGAGCGACATCGGAGGCTTCATCGGGGGCGGCATCCGCAACGTGCTGAAATGGCGGCGCAGCGACGAGACGCCATTGACGCAGACGGAGCGCGATCACATCGCCGAAATGTGCTGGTCGGCGATCGCCGCGGAGCCGCGTTCATAAATCGTGCCAATCATTTGTCGGCAACGGCATTCGCTCCCACCACAGGTTCGGCAAGAATCGTCTCGGCTGCTTTCTCGAGAAGCAGATGGGTTGGTGCTGCCGCGTTCAGCGGGCGTATCGCGTAAATTTGCAGAGGCGAGGGTTCCGGATCCGAACGCAGGCGCCGCAAGCGGCCCGTCTCGATTTCGGCTCGGTAAAGCTGCTCGGGAAGATAGGCCAAGCCCAGACCGGCAATGGCGAGGCTGGCGGCGGTGCGGAACGTGTTGCAGATGGTCACGTTGCGAAAGTGCACGTCGTTCGTCGTTAGCCAAGTGAGGGTCGAACCACGAAATTGCCATTCGCGCGACGTTGCGAAAACGGGCAGCTCGGAAAGCCGCTTGGGCGTCAGCACCTCGGGAACAGCTGCCAGATCCGGGCTGCACATCCAGGCGAATTGGATCGTCTCGATCGGCGTCGAGACGAAGCGGGACGGCGACATTTCGCAGGCCGCGAAGGCGACGTCGAGCGTTCCCGCGTAAAGCTTCTCCTCTATGAGGTGCGACAACGACACTTCGATCTCGAGCTGCAGGCGCGGATAGTTCTCTCGCACGAAACGTATGAGTCTCGGCAGCCAGGTCAGCGCCACGATCTCGGCGACGCCGAGCCTCACATAACCGACGATTTCCTCCTTTTCGGCGGCGGCGTGCAGGAACCGATCGGAGGCAAGCAGGATCTCCTCCGCGTGGGACATCAGCAACGTGCCCTGCGGGGTGAGCCTCGCGGTTCGCTGTGAACGATCGAACAACTGGACGCCGATCCGCGCCTCCAACTCCTGAATGCGCATAGAAATAGCCGATTGAGTGGCATTCAGCCTGGCGGCGGCTTGGGCGAAACTCCCCAATCGTGCCGCCCAGTAGAAGGTTTCGATCTGCCTATAGTTCACAAGCCGGTTCTCCGCCTGCGGCGACCATACTTCAGGATTTCTGATGTGTCTCCTCCGAAATAATTCGATTTTCCTGGAGTGTCCCGTGTGGGATGCATATCGCCCACAGAGCAGGTCCCGATTGCCTGTTTCGATATTCAGCGACCATTGAGTGAGAGACCGTGCCCAGTTCAGCAAAGCTTATCGAGATCGATCCGGCGTTCGTCGAGAAAGTCATTATGGAGCTCGCGTCCTTCGGCGCCGTCGGCGCGACCGGGGTCTCCCGCACGGTCTACTCGCCGGAATGGGTTGCCGCGACCGACTACTATGCGCGGACATGTGAAGAGGCCGGTCTGGACGTCCATCGCGATGCTGTCGGCAATGTGTGGGGACGGCTTCGCGGATCGAGCGGGGAGAAATCCGTCGCCTCGGGGTCCCACATCGACTCCCAGACGCCCGGCGGTCGCTACGATGGAGCGCTGGGCGCCGTCGCGGCCTTGATCGCAGTGAAGGCGTTGAAGGAGCAGTTCGGGCCACCCAAGCGCACAGTGGAGGCGGTCGCCTTCTGCGAGGAGGAGTCGAGCCGCTTCCCCAACGCCAATTATTGGGGGTCGCGCGCGGTGACCGGACGCATCGCACCCGGTGACCCGGAGCGCGTCATCGCATTCTCGGGAGAGACGATCGCTGAAGCCATGCGGGAGGTCGGCCTCGATCCGGCCCGGATTCCCGACGCGAAGCGCGATGACATAGACAGTTTCGTGGAGCTCCACATCGAGCAAGGGCCTATTCTCGAACAAGCCGGTCTGCCGGTTGCGGTGGTCGACGCGATCACCGGGATCCGCCATTACGGCGCCAGGATCAGCGGAGTCCAGAACCACGCCGGCGCCTTTCCGATGGACATCCGCCACGACCCGCTGGCGGGATTCGCCGAGATCGCGTCCGGCTTGATCAATACGGCGCACCGCGTGGGTCGGCCGGCGGTCACGACGGTCGGACGGGTTCTCGTCGAGCCGAATTTTCCCGGCATCATCCCGGCCAGCGTCGAGTTCTCGATCGACGCCCGTCATCCGGACGCGGCCGCGCGGCGCCGCCTCTACGAGATGCACGAAAACCTCATGCGCGAGGTCGCCGACAGGAGGGGCCTCGAGGTCGATTGGCGCGTGATGATCGATCACGAGCCGTCGCCCTCCAATCCGGAAATCGTCTCGACATTGCAGCGCGTCGCGTCTGAACAGGCCGTGCCCTACATGACTATGGCGAGTGGTGCCGGCCACGATTCGCAGCAAATGGCCGCCATCGCCAAGGTGGCCATGATCTTTGTCCGCTCGAAGGATGGACGCAGCCATACGCCCGATGAATTTTCATCGATAGAGGACATCGTTGCAGGTATTCGCGTGCTCGCCGCTGGGCTGCATGCCCTGGCCTACTGAGAGAGGAGCAAGCCATGACATATCCCCGCGATCTGGCCGGCTACGGCCGCACTCCGCCTGACCCGAAATGGCCGGGAGGAAAGAAACTCGCGGTGCAATTCGTCATCAACTACGAGGAGGGCGGCGAGCATTCGGTGCTGCATGGCGACCGGCAGAGCGAAGCGTTTCTCACGGAAGAGCCTACCGTGGCCTTTCCCAACATCCGCAATATTAATGTGGAATCGCAGTACGAATATGGCAGCCGTGTCGGCTGGTGGCGGCTGTACCGGTTGTTCACGGAGCGCAAACTGCCGGTGACGATCTTCGGCATCGCCGCCTCGCTCCAGAAGAACCCGGAAGCGGTCGCCGCGATGAAGGAAGCCAATTTCGAGATCGCTTCCCATGGCCTGCGCTGGATCCAGTACGCGGAGATGCCCGAAGAACAGGAAGCGGCGCAGATCGCCGAGGCGATCCGCATCCATACCGAGGTGACCGGGTCCCGCCCGACTGGCTGGTATACGGGCCGCATGAGCGTCAACACGCGCCGCCTGCTCGTCGAAGCAGGAGGGTTTACCTACGACGCGGACTCTTTCGCCGACGATCTGCCTTATTGGGTGGAGGTGAACGGCCAGGATCACCTCGTCGTCCCCTATACGCTGGATAACAACGATGGGCGATACGTGAACACCTACGGATACCAGTCGCCGAGCTTTTCGGCCTATCTCATCCAGGCCTTCGACTTCCTGCGCTGGGAGGCCGAGGTTTCCCCAAGGATGATGAGCATCGGCCTTCACACTCGCATCGTCGGACGGCCGGGCAGGGCGGCGGACCTGGAGCGCTTCCTCGACCATGTCGCGGCAGCGGACGATGTATGGGTGACCCGGCGCATCGACATTGCCGACCATTGGCGCGCTAACCATCCGCCGCGAGCAAGGAGATGACGGGGGCGGTCCTGGTGACCGGAGCTGCCGGTTTCGTCGGTTCGAAAACGGCAGAGATCCTGCAAAAGGAAGGCTACGACGTCACCGGCGTCGACATAGCGGGCGAGAAAGGCAGTGGCGTCCTTGCGTGCGATCTTTGCGATCTGGAGGGGCTCCTGAGGGTCGCATCCGGCAAGAGATTTGACGCGATCGTCCATTGCGGCGCGATTTCCGGCCCCGCGCTCCATCGTGACGATCCTGCACGGGTGGCGGGCGCGAATACGACAGGCACCATCAACCTTTTGGAGTTTGCTCGCAGGAGGTTCGTGCCCCGCTTCATATTCGCTTCCTCGGCGAGCGTATACGGCCCGACGCCTCCCGACGTCCAGGTCGGCGAGGCGCGTGCGTTGCACCCATCCACGCCCTATGCGGCGAGCAAGGTCGCCGGCGAAGCCCTTCTGGAGGCTTATTGCCGGCAGTACGGCATGTCGGGGGCAAGCCTGCGCATCGCCGCGGTCTACGGTCCTGGCCGGCGAACCCCATGTTTCATCCGTGACATGATCGTCGCGGGCTTGGAGAACCGGCCGCTGTCGCTGCCGATCGGAGGTCGGCAGCGCTATCACTATGTCCATATCGACGATGTCGCGGCGGCATTGAAGGCAGCCCTGGCGGCCCGGTCTTTCGGTTCGCCGGCCTATACGATTGCCGCCGACCGGGGCTTCACACTCCGGGAGATCGCCCAGCAGGTCCGCAAAATTGTGCCTGGTCCACCGATAGAGGTCGAGCCGGCTCTCGATCCGCTCTCGGATCCTCAGGGTCCCTACAGCATCGAAGCCGCTTTGCGTGATCTCGATTGGCGGCCCGCCATCGACCTGTCGACAGGCATTCGCTCTTATGCCGACATATTACTTCAGAATTCTTGAAGTGTCTGCTTCAAATCATTTCGATTGCGTGAAATGTCCGTCCTCACGATCCTACCCCGTGTAAAGGACGGGAAGAACTCGTCAGCTCGGAGGCAATAGCGGGCTCCCGGTTGAGCCGGGCCTGCAAACACAACAAATCCGCCGAAAGCGGACCATCCAGAGAGGGATGACATGAGGATCAATCATCTTGTTGGCCTGGCAGGCCTGGCAACAATCATCGGCTCCGTCACCATGGGTTCCGCCATGGCGACGGATTTGGACGCCATCAAGGCGAGCATTGCCGAGCATCAAAAGCTTCCGACCTTCGTTGCGCCGGGCGAACCGTTCGACGCCAAGAGCTGCATGAGCGGCAAGAAAATGATGGTTGTGCCCTTCTCCAGCGCGGTCGAATTCACGGGCGCGGTCGCTACGCGAATGACCGAGATCGCCAAGGAGATCGGTTTCCAGTACGACCACTACCAAACCCAGGGCCAGCCGTCGCAATGGATTCAGGGCATCAACCAGGCCATTACCCAGCGCTACAATCTCGTCGACGTTCTGATGTCGGATCCGCGCGTTCTCGTCCCGCAGGCCACGCAGGCAGACCAGGCAGGCATCAAGATCGTGGCGGCCCATGCGTCCGGCTTCGATACGCCCGCGCCGACACCTTTCCAGAATGTTCACATCGACTATACACAGGCCGGCCGGCTGATGGCCCAATGGGCGGTTATGAAGACCGAAGGGAAGGCGAATGTTCTGGCGATCGTCGCCGAGGATTCTTTTTCCGCGAATTCGCTCCAGAACGGCATCAAGGAGGTGATGGATACATGCGAGGACTGCAAGGTCCAGTATCTGAACGTGCCGGTTACGGATTGGGCTACACGGATGCAGTCTACCGTCCAGGCCGCGCTGCTGCGCGACCCCTCCATCAACTATATCCTGCCCATCTATGACGGCATGGCGCAATTCGTGGTTCCCGCTGTGCAACTGACCCAGTCGGCCGATCGCGTCAAGATCGCGACCTTCAACGGCAGCCCCTACGTGCTGCAACTGGTCCAGCAGGGCAGCGTGGAAATGGATATCGGCGAGAGCATCGACTGGGTGGCCCATGCCATCGTGGATGCGGAAATGCGCATGCTCTGCGGGCTGCCGCCTGTGAAGGACCCGAAGGTCCCGCTCTATATCTTCGACGCGTCGAATGCGAAGACGGCCGGCACCCCGCCCCAGATCTCCACGGGATATGGTGACGCCTATGTCTCCGGTTACCGCAAGCTCTGGGGCCTGCAATAATGACCTCGACGGTAGCCGGTCGAGCTGCCGCAAACCTTGTCGTCGAAGGGCTGACCAAGTCCTTCGGGGGGTCCAAGGTCGTGGACGACATCTCGCTCAGCGTGAACTATGGCGAGATCCACGGCCTGCTCGGTCACAACGGCTCGGGCAAGTCGACGCTCATCAAGATGCTGTCGGGCGTCTATGTTCCCGACGGGGGACGCGTCACGCTCGGAGGGCGCGAGCTGCCGCTTCCATTGCCGCCCGGCGAATTCAGCCGCTATGGCATTGCCGTTGTCCATCAGGCGCTGGGTCTCGTCCCGACATTGTCGGTGACCGAGAACCTTCTGGCGCGCCGGCTGGTGCGAGAGGCCAATCCCTTGATCCGCTGGCCGAGTGCCCATCGAGAGGCGAGGGAGATCTTTGCTCGCCACGGGCTCGCGATCGATCCCAGGATGCAGATCGCCGACCTAGCTCCGGTGGAGCGTGCGCTCGTCGCGATCGTTCGTGCCTTCCAGGAGATCGCGGAAACCTCCGATGCCGGCGGTGGCTTGCTGATCCTCGATGAACCGACGCCATTCCTGTCGGGCGCCGATGTCGACAGGCTGTTCTCGCTTGTCCGGAAGTTGGCGGGCCAGGGAACAAGCGTCATCTTCGTTTCGCATGACGTTGACGAGGTGAAGGAGCTTACCGACAGAGCTACGGTTCTGCGCAACGGGCGGATTGCCGCCAGCCTGACCACGGCCGAAGCGTCGAAGACTCAATTCATCGACGCCATTGTCGGCCGCCGGCTGGCGACGGAACGCGCAACGGCGACATTGAAGCGGGGCGTCGAGGCTTTCGCTGTCCGAGGTCTTGTCGCCGAAGGACTGCCTCGTTTCGACGTTGCCGTCGAGGCGGGCGAAGTGCTGGGCCTCACAGGCCTTGTCGGTTCCGGTTACGATCGCATCCCTTACCACCTCTATGGCGCCACGCCGGCAAGCGGTCAGATTAGCTTGAACGGCAAGGTCTTAGACATCGCGGACCTGACGCCGGGCCGAGCCATCGACTGCGGCATGGTGCTTGTCCCGGCCGACAGACAGAAGTCGGCAATCGCCGAAGGGTTGAGCGTAGCCGAAAACCTTGCCTTGCCAGCACTGGGGCGAACGTTGCCGCGCTTGTTCCTCACCGCGGGCAAAGTCGCACGGCACGCGGCCCGCCTCGTCGAGTCCTTCGACGTGCGTCCGCCCAATCCTGCCCGCCTCATGCGGGAGCTGTCGGGGGGCAACCAGCAGAAGGTCGTACTGGCCAAGTGGCTGCAGACCGAGCCGAGCCTGATCCTGCTCGACGAGCCGACGCAAGGCGTCGACGTCGGGGCTCGTCATCAGGTCTACGGCTTCATTCGTGCCGCTGCCGAACGAGGCGCTGCAGTCATCTGCGCCAGCTCGGATCACGAGCAATTGGAGATGATCTGCGATCGGGTGCTGATCTTCAGCCGCGGCCAGGTCGTCGGGAGCCTTGCGGGCAGTGACGTCACGAAAACCGCAATCACAGAGCGCTGTCTGAACAGTCAGGCCGGAGTTGGTTCCGGCGAGTTTCTCAACGAGAATTCCCCATGACAGAAGCAAGCCAAATAGCAGCGAACCAGCCAAGCGCAGTCGAGGTGCGCCAAGGCCGTCGCAACGCTTTCCTGACGGAGCTCGAGCGCTTCGCCCTGCCGGTCGCCTGGCTGCTGATCATCGCCGTGTTCGGCATCCTGTCGCCCGATACGTTCCTGACCTGGCCGAACTTCTCTACCATCTTCGGCTCGCAGGCCGTGCTGGTCATTCTCACGCTGGGCCTGATCATCCCACTGACCGCGGGCGACATCGACCTGTCCATCGCGCAAGTGCTCACCCTCTCATCCATGGTGATCGCCGTCCTGAATGTCGGACAGGGCTGGCCGATCGGCTGGGCCATTGCGGCAGCTCTGGTGGTCGGCCTGCTGACCGGACTGCTCAATGCCTTCTTCACGCTCTATTTCCGTATCCATTCGCTGATCGTCACCTTGGGCACGGGAACCTTCCTTCACGGTATTACCCTGTGGATCAGCAGCTCGCGCACGATCGGCGGGATCGATTGGAGCCTCGTCAACGCGGTCATCCTGACGCGTTTCCTCGGCATCCCGCTGGCCTTCTATTATGCTCTCGCTCTCGCGCTGCTGCTCCTCTACATCTTTGAGTTCACCTCCCTGGGACGAAAGGCGCTGTTTGTGGGCTGCGGACGCGACGTGGCTCGCCTCTCGGGAATACCGGTAACCCGGGTGCGGCTGATCTGCTTCCTTGCGTCGGGTCTGTTCGCGGCCATTGCCGGCGTCTTCTACGCGGGAACGTCGGGTTCGGCAGACCCCAATTCGGGGACGCAGCTGATGTTGCCCGCCTTCGCTGCCGCCTATCTTGGGGCGACCACGATTGCGCCGGGTAGATTCAACCCGATAGGATCGATGATTGCCGTCTACCTGCTGGTCACCGGAATCACCGGCCTGTCGATCCTCGGAATCGACACCTTTGTCCAGGACTTGTTCTATGGCGGCGCGCTGGTCATCGCGGTGGCTCTTTCCCAGCTCGTGCGCGGCCGCGAAGAATCCTTAACCTAATCCCTCGAACCAAATCAGGAAGATCCCCGATGACGATCCAACGTAGCCACACCAATCAGCGTATGAGCCAAATCGTGCAGCACGGAGGGCTTGTCTACCTCGCTGGCCAAGTCGCGAGCGGCGCCCCAGGCAAGCCCGTTGCCGAACAGACGCGCGACATCCTTGCGCGCATCGACGGCCTTCTGGCCGAGGCCGGATCCGACAAAAGCAAAATCCTCAACGCAACGATCTGGCTTACCGATATCGCCACCTTCAACGAAATGAACGGCGTTTGGGACGCTTGGGTGGCGGAGGGGCATGCTCCCGCCCGCGCCTGCGTGGAGGCAAAACTCGCGGCTCCTGAATACACGGTCGAAATCATGGTCACTGCAACGGCCTGAGAAAGTTGCGCTCGATGCGACTTGCGGGCCGCAGCGCCTTGATCGTCGGGGCGGCGACCGGCATTGGCCGTGCCGTCGCTCTCTCCTTCGCTCGCGAGGGAGCGCGTGTCGTCATTGCCGATCACGCGGCCGAAGCGGAACGGCAGTCAGCCGTGGAGGCGATCGCCGCTGTAGGCGGACAGGCGATCCATGTGAGCTGCGATGTGACGATAGAGTCCGATGTTGCGGCCGCCGTTGCAAGAACGATCAAACATCACGGCAGGATCGACATACTGGTCAACAATGCCGGGATCGGTCAGCCGCCTGGAGACTTCACCGAGATCGGCTGGGCTGTCTGGCAACGATTGATGGACGTCAATCTGCGTGGTGTGGCGTTCGGAATGCACCATGCCCTCCCTGCAATGCTCGATCAGGGCTATGGGCGCATCGTGAATACCGCGTCCCAACTCGCCCACAAGCCGGCGGCAGGAGCCGCCGCCTACAGCGCCACGAAGGCAGCGGTGGTAGCGCTGAGCGCAGCGGTCGCCCAGGAGGTCGCGGCGCGTGGCGTCATGGTCAACTGCGTCTGTCCCGGTCCGACGGACACGATGACATGGCGGGCGAGCGATCCCGCCTGGCGGGAATGGAAGACCTCGCAGCTCCCGATCAGGCGCATCGCGGAGCCGGAGGAAATCGCACCCGCCTACGTCTATCTCGCGTCGGACGAAGCGAGCTTCATGGTCGGACAGTCCATTTCGCCGAACGGCGGGGACGTGAGCTGGTGATCGGCGAGCCCTGGTGACTTCGCTGCACCAAGCTGGTGTCGAATTGTCAATTGTCGAGATCAAAGGCCGTCGCGTACTGGAGTTGAACAACTCCAGCAGGAAATAGCGATGGCGAACGGCATGGACCTGACGGAAGATCGGCGGAATTCGATAGCGCAAGAAGAAGCGAATGGCGCAACCCTCGCGGTCACCAGTCTGATCGAGCGCGGGGTAACGACCGTCTTCGGCCTCCCGGGCATTCAATTGGACGCGCTCTTCAGCGCGCTGCACGACCATCGGTCGCGGGTCAAAGTGATCGACAGCCGCCACGAGCAGGGTGCTGCCTATATGGCGTTCGGCTATGCCGAAGCTGCCGGCGAGCCGGGGGTTTTCACCGTGGTTCCAGGCCCCGGAATGCTGAACGCGGGCGCGGCGATCGCCACTGCCTATGCCTGCGGAAGTCCGGTGCTGGCTCTGATCGGCCAGGTGGACAGCACCCGCATCGGCAAGTGTTATGGCGAACTGCACGAATTGCCGGATCAGGCAGGCATCGTATCGCGGCTGGTGCGCTCACACGAACTGGTTTTTTCTCCGCAGCATGTGGCGCTGGCGATCCACAATGCGCTCGATATCCTTGGTCGCCCGGGCTTCGGCCCTGCGGCGATCGAACTGCCGCCCGACGTGCTTGCCGCAAAGGTTTCGTCGGGCCATTCGCCGGCGAGCGCCACCCCACATGCGACCGAGGAGCAGAACAGAAGCCGGCTAGCGTCTCTTGCCGACCTAATCCGGAGCGCCCGCCGTCCCTTGATCTTTGCCGGCCGTGGAGCTGTCGCCGCGGCGGACGAACTTCGCCGATTGGCGCATGCATATGGAATTCCCGTGGTCGCACAAGGCCGCGCCAAGGGCATCCTGGACGATCGCGATCCGCTTTCGTTGAACTTCCTTTCCGCCGCGGAGCTTTGGTCCGATTGCGACCTGGCGATCGCGGTCGGCACGCGCATGAAGCATCCTTTACGGGCATGGCCGCGGCCGGAAGGCATGCGGCTGGCTGTCATCGATATCGATCCCCATTCGGCGCCCGCCGTCCGGGAAGCCGATCTTTTCATCCGATCCGACGCGCGAACGGCCCTGCCCGGATTGATCGAGTTGCTGCCGGACCTGACGGTTGCTTCGCGCCCTGAAATCACAGTCGCGAAAAAGACCGGGGCAGCCAGGATGGAAAACGCACTCGCTCCGCAGATGGAGATGATCCGCGCCATTCGCTCCGCCCTGCCGGAAGACGGCGTCATCGTGACGGATTACACCCAGGTCGGCTACGTTGCGAACGCCGCCTTTCCGGCCAGCCAGCCGGGAACCCTGATCACTTCCGGCTATCAGGGCACACTCGGCTATGCTTTTCCGACGGCGATCGGAGCAAAGGTCGCGCATCCGAACCGCCAGGTGGTCGCGATCGCCGGGGATGGCGGCTTCATGTTCGCAGCGACCGAGCTCGCCACGGCGGTCAAACATCGCATTGGCGTCGTCACGCTGATCTTCAACGATGGGCGTTACGGCAATGTGCGCCGTATCCAGGAAACCGTTTATGGCGGGCGAGTGATCGCCACCGACCTGACCAATCCTGACTTCCCGGCTTTTGCGCGCAGCTTCGGTGCATATGGCGAGAGAGCACGGACGCCGGCGGAACTGGAGCAGGCGTTGAGCGACGCATTCGGCAGGGATCTGCCTACGGTGATCGAGGTGCCGGTTGGTGAATTTCCGGATCCCTGGCCATGGATCCTTCCGGGATTGCCCGATCAGGCCAAGGGTTAGTTGGCTAGCAAACAGCCACTAGCCGGCAGTTTCCGCTAAACCGAGTTCCCTTGCGAGCCAGCGCCGCAACTCGACGATAGGGCTACGTTCCCAATAGTAAGATGGGCAGATCAGGTAGTATGCGGAAATCGTGATATCGGTGTCCAGGAGCTCCACGAGTTCTCCGCGCGCGATCGCGTTCTTGGCGAGCAACGAGTTGCCGAGCGCAATCCCCTGTCCCAGCGTGGCGGCCTGGAGGGCAAGGTGCGTATTGGGCATTTCGATGCCGCGCATCTGAACGGCCCGCCCGGCTCCGGCGCGAATGGCCCATTCATCCCACAGACCCGTCGTGTCGCTGCACAGGAACGGCAGACTCAGCATCTGGTCCACCGTTGTGATGGGCGGATACCGTTCAAGAAGAGCCGGGCTTGCCACGGGAAACAGGCGCGGCTCGTAGATCTTGTGCTGGATATATCCTGAATTGAGATCGTCGATGGCGCCGTAGCGTATTTGGACATGGACCTCCCCCGGAGGAGCCGGGCTGATCGAACCATCCATGCTGGTCAGCAGATTGATCTTCCATGTCGCCAGTGCGTCTGCGAGCTTTGGGATGCTTTGCAGCAGCATCTCATGTGCGAGCCCCGGCGTGGCATGAAGCGTGAGCACCCGCGGCCGGGCTTCGATGACCGCGGAAGTCGCCTCGCACAAGACGTCGAAGGCCTGCCTGACCTGCCTGTGATATGTGCTGCCCAAGGGCGTGAGCGCAAGCGATCGCACGTTTCTTTCGAAAAGCTGAGCGCCGATGCTCTCTTCGAGGCCGCGCAGATGCCTCGAAATCGAAGCATGGTCGACGTGAAGAATTTCCGCCGCCTGTCGAACGCTCAGAACGTCCCCGACAGTCACGAAAGCACGCAGCGCCGTCAGGGACGGCAGCTGTGAGACCTTGAGACTCATGCACCACTTCCTGTTCGCCTGCACGCCAAATCGTTCGCGACCCGAAGACGCGGAAGCAATCGACCGGCGGCAGATGGTGACTTCAGGTCACCACGGCGGTGCAAAAAAAGCAATTGAAAAATGCCTGGCCGACCAGTCTTATTCTTAAAAAAAAAGATCGATAACCGCCACCGCCGGGACGCGTGAGCATCCGGCTTTTCCTGAGAATGGGGAACTTCAATGACGTGGAAACGGAGAAACTTCCGCGGGCTTGGTGCTGTCCGCAGCTACGCGCTTGCTGCTACCTGCGCGCTGTCTGTGCTCGGCGCCATGCCGCTGGCCGAGGCCGCCGACATCAAGCTGCGCCTGGGCGTCGGCATGGAAGTCAGCACGCTTGACCCGGTCTACCAGACCAACAATTGGGAGCTCGCATCCGGATACAATCTCTATGACAGCCTCGTCTGGCCGGATGCCGAGAAAGGTGTGGTGCCGTGGGTCGCAGAAAGCTGGCAGGTTTCCGAGGACGGCAAGACCTACGCCTTCAAGATACGCGAAGGTCTGAAATTCCACGACGGATCACCGCTGACAGCCGAGGACGTGGCGTTTTCGATGCAGCGGATGCTCGCGCTGAACGGCCCGGCGGCGTCGAACTTCCGCGGCCTGAACAAGGACAACGTCGAGGCTCCCGACGCATCCACGGTGGTGTTCCGGCTCGACAAGCCAAGTTCAAGTTTTCTCAAGGCGCTTGTCACCTTCAAGATCGTCAACAAGAAGGTCATCCTGGCGAACCTCGGGGACGGCCCCCACGGCGACATGAAGGACTATGGCGCGGAATACTTGCGATCGGGCGACGCAGGCTCGGGCCCCTATATGCTCGAGAGCTACAGCCAGGGCGAGCTTGTCAGGCTAAAGAAGTTCGAGGGTTATACCCTGACGCCGTGGGACCAGAAGGCTCCCGCAATCGTCGAGTTTCAGATCACCCCTGAAATGGCTACGATCGGCACCAAGCTGCGTGCCGGCGAGATCGATGTCGGGGACTGGTCGCTGCCGATCCCGGTACAGCGGCAGATCAGTTCGGATCAGCGCTTCAAGATGCGCCAGGATGCGATGCAGACGGCCTGGTACCTCATCATGAACAACTCCGCGGCGCCGCTCGACGACGTGTGGGTCCGGCGCGCCGTCGCCTCCGCGCACGACGAAGCCACGCTCATCAAGCATATCACCGGAGCCGGCGGTCCCATGGGAGGGCCTGTGCCCGATTCCATGCTCGGCAATTGTGAGCCCATCGCCGGTTATGCGTTCGATCTGGAGAAGGCGCGCGAGTATCTCTCGAAGTCGAAATATTCCGCGGAGGAGCTTCGCAAGCGTCCATTGAAGATAGCGGCCGTTGCCGGCAGCGAGCGCTTCAACAACATCGCGCTCCTCACCGCGACCAACCTCAAGAAGATCGGGCTGAACGCGGAAGTCCAGGCAGTCCGCTGGGCCGACATCACGGCCGCGCAGACCAAGCCTGAGACGGCTTTCGATCTCACCGTCTTCTACGATCCCGCCAAATATCCCGATCCGATGCTGTTCCTCAGCTACTATCGGAAGGCAGGTTGGGGCGACCCCTATCCGCCCGGAGGGATGTATTACGAAAATCCGAAGGTGACGGAACTGCTCGAGATGGCGCAAACGTCGACCGATGTAGCGCAGCAGCAGGCCTCCTATTGCGAAGCGGCGAAACTGATCACCGAGGATAGCCCTTCCGTCTTTTCCCACACGGAGGTTCGCTCGACCACCTATTGGTCGTATGTCGAAGCCTTCCCCGACAGCGGCGGCGCAATGTTCTACGACATGCGTTTCGAGAAATGGCGCCTCGACGATGCCAATCCTGACTTCGCGAGGAACCAAAAGTAACCGAGCGAGCGATCCAGGCCGGCCCCTTCCGGCCTGGATCGTGCTCGGTGTCCCAGGAACGAAGCTTTTCTCATGCGTGGTTTTGCTGTTCTCTCTCGTCTCGGCCAGATGCTCGTGGTGCTGGTCGGGGTCTCGATACTGGTTTTCCTGTTGACCAGGGTTCTGCCGGGAGATCCGGTGGCAGCTGCGCTTGGCGACAGGGCCACGCCTGAGCAGATGGCGCAACTGCGCTCGGAACTCGGGCTCGATCAGCCCTTGCCCGCCCAGTACGTCCATTTCGTCACGGGGCTTCTTTCCGGCAATATGGGTCTCTCGCTCGTGGAACGGCGTGACGTCACCAGTGTCATTCTCGAACGACTGCCCGCGACGCTGGAACTGATCTTCGCCGCTCTGACCATCGCCGTCGTCGCCGGCGTGCCGCTCGGGGTTCTGGCAGCCGTCTATCGCGACCGCATCGCCGATCAGGCCAGTCGCATCGTGGCGCTGATCGGTGTTTCCTTCCCGCAGTTCTGGGTCGGCATCATGATGCAGTTCGTGTTCGGGCTGGCACTGGCCCTGGTGCCGATCACCGGTCGGTCCAGCGTCGACATGCCGGCGGCCTTCACGGGATTTCTGACCGTCGACAGCCTCATCGCACTGGATTTCACGGCTTTTCGCAATGCGCTGAGCCACCTGATATGCCCTGCGCTCGTGTTGGCCGCCGGCCCGCTGGCCACGATCATGCGCATGGTGCGTGCCTCCATGATCGACGAGTTCGACAAGCCTTATCCGGAATATGCCCGCGCGCTGGGCATGCATCCGTTTCTCATCAACTTCAAATACGTCCTGCGCAACGCCTCTACACCAACGCTGACCATCATCGGCTTCCTCATTCCGATCATGATCGGTTCCAGCTTCGTGGTCGAGAAGGTGTTCGCCTGGCCCGGGCTTGCGCGCTTCGGCGCGGATGCCATCATCGCGAACGATTTCAACGGCGTCATCGGCATCACGCTGGTGATCTGCCTCTTCGTCGTCGTGCTGAATTTCGTCGTCGAGCTCCTCTATCCGATCGTCGATCCGCGCATACGACTGGGAGCAGAGAAATGACCCGGCTCCCGGATGCTTCCCGCGGCGAAGGGACGATTGCCGCCTTGGACAGCGAACTCAGCGAGGTGCTGAGCTTCGGCGGCCTGCGGCGTTTCCTGCGCAACAAGCCGGCAGTGTTCGGCAGCCTTTGCCTGTTGATCCTCTGCTTCGTGATGATGGCTTGGCCGTGGCTGGTGCCCTATCCGGACGACATTGCCGACGCCGTCAACTTCGACCGGATGCTCGAGCCGCCGTCCAGCGAGTTCCTTTTCGGAACCGACGAGGCCGGGCGCGACATTCTCAGCCGCGTGATGGCGGGTACCGGCATGTCGCTCGGCCTCGGCCTCGTCGTCATCGCCGTCGCCGTGGTGATCGGGGTGCCTCTGGGGATGGTCGCGGGATACTATGGCGGGGCGGTGGAGCGCGTCATCATGCGCGTGGTGGACGTCTTTTCCTCCGTCCCGGCACTGGTGCTGGCGCTGGCGATCAGCGTCCTGCTCGGCCCCAGCCTCGTCAACGCGATGATCGCACTGTCGATCGTGTGGTGGCGCGTCTTCGCGCGCATTGCCCATGGTCAGACACTTTCGCTGAAGAACGAGGCCTATGTGAACATCGCCCGCCAGATGGGAGCGTCCGACCGGCATATCCTGTTCCGCGAAATCCTGCCCAATATGGCTTCGTCCATTCTCGTGACGGCATCGCTGGACGCAGGCGCCGTCATCCTTATCGGCACCTCCATCAGCTTTCTCGGCGCGGGCGCAAATCCACCCGCGGCGGAGTGGGGTCTGATGGTCGCCTCGGGGCGGAATTATCTGCCCGGAGCCTGGTGGCCGTCGCTCTTTCCCGGCCTTGCGATCTTCGTGACCGTGATGAGCCTCAACATGATCGGCGACGGGCTACGAGACTTCTTCGCCGGCGAATGACGTTACCGACCTCAATCGAGTGAACACCATGAAAATCGCGATCGTCATTCCCAACGTCACCATGACGGACCAGGCAATTGCCGAGCGTCGGGCCTTCCTCCTGGCCAACGCGGCGCCCGACGTCGAGCTGGAGCTCTGGCGCAACGACGTCGGGCCCGAAAGCATCGAGACCGAAGCCGAGCGCGACTGGGCAGGCGTGGAGATCGGCCGTACTCTTCAGGCGAAGGATCTTTCCACGGTGAATGCCGTCATTCCCTGGTGCGCGGCGGATCCTGGCGTGCATGCGCTTCGCCAGAGCTTCGCTCCGCCGGTGATCGGCCCCCTGATGGCGGCTTGCCAGCTCGCTTCCCTGGCAGGCGAGCGCTTCACATTGATCATGCCGGCGGGCAGCCGCAGGATGAACAGGCAGCGGATCCACGGATACGGCTTCGGCGACAGGCTGGTGTCGGTGCGCCAGGTGAACAAGCCCGTTCTCGAGCTTCGTGCAGACCTCGACCAGACGCTCGAGCGATTGTCCGTCGAAGCTCATGCAGCCCACCAGGAGGGCGCCGACAGCGTGGTGCTCGGCTGCATGGCTCTCTTCGGGCTCGCGCCCCGCATCGACAGTCCGATACCGGTGATCTGTCCGGCGCTCGCGGCGCTGAACGTCGCGTCGCTCATGGCGCGAATGGGCCTGACCAATCGGATCGCTGGATGATCTTCCGCAGCCACCTCTTGTCGATCGAAAGTCCGCCATGCAGGAACCGCTGATTTCCCTCGAGAATTTCCGGCTGGGTTTCAATACCCATGCGGGAGCCAAGGAGGTGCTGCGGGGCATCGACATCTCCGTGAACGCGGGCGAGATGGTCGGACTTGTCGGAGAATCCGGTTCTGGCAAGACGGTCACCGCGAAATACGTTCTGGGAATCCTGGGCCGGAACGCCCGGGTGCTGGGCGGTTCGGCACGGCTCCTCGGGCGCGACCTCCTCACGATCGACGCTTCCGCGCGCGAAGCGCTCAAGCGCGAGATCGCCTACGTGCCGCAGGATCCGATGGGCGCGCTCAATCCGAGCTTCACAATCGGCCATCAAATGGCGGACTACCTGACCTGGGACGCGGCGGGGCGGAGCCTCTGGCGCTACGCCCGTCTGCGGCGAAGCCGGGATCACCTGGCGAAAGCCGAGGAGCATGCGATCGAGCTGCTTGACCTGGTGAAGATCCGGGAGCCTGAACGGGTGCTGTCCTCCTATCCGCTTCAGCTTTCCGGAGGGATGCGACAGCGCGTGCTGCTGGCGCTCGCCATGCGCGGCAAGCCGAAGCTGCTCGTCGCCGACGAGCCCACGACGGCGCTCGACGTGACGGTGCAGAAGCGCACCGTCGAACTCATTCGGGATCTGGTCGAGAGGGCAAACCTCGCGGGCCTCTATATAACCCACGACCTGGGTGTTGCGCGTTGGCTCTGCCAGCGCTGCTACGTGATGTACCAAGGTGCCGTTGTCGAGACGGGGCCGACCGGCGCAATACTCGATACGCCCCGGCACGCTTACACTCGGCGTCTGGTCGCCGCCATTCCGCGCCTTCATGCCGAGGTCGAACAACGCCAGAGTTTTGATAGCGCTGCCAGCCCGCAAATGCGCGTCGAGCGGCTGACACGCTATTTCGGCGACAAGGCAGCCGTGAAGAGCGTCAGCTTCGATGTCGCCGCCGGCGAGACCTTCGCCATCGTAGGAGAGAGCGGCTCCGGAAAATCGACCCTTGCGAACATGATCTGCGGCAGCCTTCTGCCGAGCGAAGGAGAGATGAAGATCAACATCGGCGGCCTGAGAGAGGCTGGCTTGAGGGATCGCGCCCTTTATCGTGACAAGATCCAGATGGTCCACCAGGATCCCTCTTCAGCGCTCAATCCCCGTCAGACCATCGAGGAGATCGTTTCGCTGCCGCTCAAGCTGCGCGGCATGAAGGACCGGGCCGCGCGACGGACACGGGTGCTCCAGCTTCTCGAAATGGTCGCCTTGCCTGCCGAGGTGATGGCGCGCCACCCCCGCTCGCTCAGTGGCGGGCAGAAGCAGAGGGTCAACATTGCGCGTGCGCTGGCCATGGAGCCGGAGATCCTGGTCCTGGACGAACCCACCTCGGCGCTCGACGTTTCCGTCCAGGCCCGCATTCTCGACTTGCTGAAGGAGTTGCGGGGTTCTCAGAAGCTCACCTACCTCCTCATCACGCACGACCTTGGCGTCGTGCGAGCCATGGCTGACCGTGTGGCGGTCATGTACCACGGCGACATCGTCGAGATCGGCACCGCCGACGACATACTAGGCCGTCCGCAATCCGACTACACCAAAACCCTGCTTGCCGCGGTGCCGTCGATCGACGGCGCCGACGCGGCCGCACCTCCATGAGATCGCCGGTGTCGGGGGCCGGCTAGGTCCCCGCAAAGTCTGCACCACCACTGGAAAGTACCGCATGCCCTGGCGGCATGGGACGAAGGAGTCATGCCATGATCAGCCCGCAAACCGGGAGCCCGGTCGCGCCCTACCGGATCGGAGTCGAGGTCGGGGGAACCTTTACCGACCTCGTCTGGGTGGATTCATCCGGCTTGGTCCAGACCGGAAAGACACCGTCGACGCCCCATTCGATTCAGGACGCCGTGCTGTCGCTCATCGCGGAGACCGGGCTCCCGCTCGAGGACGTGGCGCAGATCACCCATGGATCCACCGTCGCGACCAACGCCCTCATCACGCGCAAGGGGGCGCAGGCGGGATTGCTGACGACGCGCGGGTTCCGCGACACGGTGATCCTGGGGCGCTGCGAACGCAACGGTGGCGTCTACGACATGCAATACCGAGGCACGGTGCCGCCAATCCGCCGCCACATGATCCGCGAGGTCGGCGAACGCATCGCGGCCGACGGAACGATCCTGAAGGCGATCGACCTGGAAGCGGCATGGGCAGAAGTCGAGGCCTTCCAGGCACAGGGCGTGGACGGGATCGCGATCTGCCTCCTGAACGCCTATGCCAATCCCGCGCATGAGAAAGCCCTGGCGGACATGATCCGCGAACGAGCACCCGACATCGCGATCTCGGCCAGCCACGAAGTCTCGCCGGAGTTTCGGGAATACGAGCGTTCGGTCACCACGGTCGTGAACGCCTTCGTCGGGCCGATCGTCGAGCGGTATATCGACCAGCTCGACCAGGGCGTCCGCGACCGCGGCTATCAAGGTGTGCTTCGCATCATGCAATCGAACGGCGGCGTGATGCCCGCCGGCTCGGCCGGTGCCAATGCGGTGCGCATGCTGCTTTCCGGTCCCGCCGCCGGCGTCTGCGCCGCAACGTGGTTCGCTGCCCGCAACGGCATCCAAAACATCCTGACGCTCGATATGGGCGGAACGAGCACCGACGTGGCCATCGCGCCGGGCCTTTCGCCGGGCATGGTCTCGGAACTCGTCGTCGACGATCTGCCGCTGCGCACGATCTCGGTGGACATGGCGACCATTGGTGCGGGCGGAGGTTCCATCGCCCAGGTCGATCAGGGCGGCTTCCTAGCGGTAGGACCGGAAAGCGCCGGCTCAAGTCCCGGTCCGGCATGTTATGGCCGAGGTGGCGCTCGCCCAACGGTGACGGACGCCCAGCTCGTGACCGGGTTGCTCCGCCCCGCCGATTTCTTCGGCGGCAAGATGGTGCTCGACCTGGATTGCGCCACGCGTGCGATCGATAGCCTTTCCGAAGCGGGGCTGGGCGGCACCACGGCTGAAAAGGCGGACGCGATATTGCGCCTGACCAACAGCAACATGGCCGGCGCGGTGCGCATGGTCTCGACCACCCGCGGCATCGATCCACGCGATTACACGCTCGTCGCCTATGGCGGCGGAGGACCTCTTCACGCGGCGATGGTCGCCGAGGAAATCGGCATGCGCGACGTCCTCATTCCGTGGTCGCCGGGGCTCGCGAGCGCCTTCGGCCTGCTGATCGCCGAAACCAAGATCGACCATGTCGTAAGCCGGCTTCATGCCTTGAGCGAACGCACGCTCGATGCGGATACGCTGGCGGAACTTTCTCGGGAGGCAGAAGCAGTGGCCGCCGCGAACGGCCTGAAGCTGGGCAGCTATCGAGTGGAGTACGGGCTGGACATGCGCTATGCCTCGCAGGCTTTCGAACTGACGATCTGGAGCGACGGGAAGACAACATCGGCCGCGGCTCTTCGCGAACTTTTCGAGCGGGCGCACCAACTGCGCTATGGCTACGTCCGAACCTCGCTGGCCTGTGAGGTTGTCTCCTACCGGCTGCGCCTCAGTCAAAAGGGCAACACGGACATCGTCACCAGGACCGACACCGATCGTTCCACCATGCCGCGTGAGGTGGAGATCATGCTTGGCGGCCAGCCCCGAATGGCAGTCCTCGCTGCCCGCAACTGGCTTGAACCCGGCCAGTCCCTTCAGGGGCCGGCCATCCTCACCGAACCCACCTCCACGACCATCGTGCCCGAGGGCTGGCAGGCCGAATGCCTGCCGACCGGGGACCTTCTGCTGCGAGACAAACGATGAGCTTCGACCAGACCACACTTACGATCATCGCACGCGCGCTGCAGTCCGCGGCCGACGAGATGGCGACGAATCTGATCCGTTCGGCCTTTTCCGCCGTGGTGCGCGAGGCGCGCGATTGCTCCACCGCCTTGCTCGACGCCGAAGGGCGGGTCATCGCGCAGGCGGAGATGATCCCGATGCAGACGGCGGCGCTGAGCGCCGCCTTCACAGCCGCGCGCAAGGTTCTGGACCTGACGAGCGTCGCGCCGGGGCAGTTCGTCATCCTGAACGATCCCTATAGCGGCGGCCAGCACCTGAACGATATCATCGTTTTCAGCCCCATCTTCTGGGAGGGCGAATTGCTGGCATGGGCCGGCAGCACCGCCCATCACCTCGACATCGGCGGCGGCTCGGCCGGGGTGAACACCGCGGCCCGCGAGCTCCTGCAGGAGGGCGTCGTCATCCCTCCGCTGCTCCTCGACCTCGAACGTGACTGGAAGGGCGGCAATTTCGAGCGCTTCTTCTTCGCCAACATAAGGACTCCCGAGATCGGCCGAGGCGACATGGACGCGCAATTCGCAGCCAATTTCGTTGGCGAGCAGCGCATCCTCGCATTGGCGAAACGCTACGGCCTGGCAACCCTGCGCGAAGCCATGGCGGAAACCCTCAACTATTCGGAGCGTCGTATGCGGGCGGCCATCTCCGAGATTCCCGATGGCAGCTGGACCGGCATCGCCTACACCGACGGCGACGGCGTTACCAAGGGTGGCCCGCCGATAGAGATCCGCGTCAAGGTCACCGTCAGGGGAGACGAGGTCGTCATCGATTTCACCGGCACCGCCGGGCAAGTACGCAGCATGTTCAATTCGCCCTACGCATCGAGTGTCGCGGCGGCGGTCACCGCGATCCGAGCGGTGCTTTCCGATACCGAGATGCCTGCAAATGACGGTTGCAATCGGCCACTGACCATCATACTCCCGGAAGGCTCCATCCTGAACCCGCATCCTGGCGCGCCGGTGCGCGCCCGCGCCACGGCTTCCTGCCGTGCCCTCGATGCGATTCATGACGCGCTGGGCCATGCGATCCCGGACAGGATCCCGGCTCAGGGCAACAACGCCACGACAGGGCTCTTCCTGTCCTTTGCCCCTCCGGGAGGCAAGATGCGCATTCACCTCGACGTCCTCGGTGGTGGTTGGGGCGCCGCTCGCGGCTATGATGCGATCCATGCCACCGATCACATTCTTTCGTCATGCCGATTGACCCCGACGGAATCCATCGAGCAGATCTATGAACACCTGCGCATGGAGTCCTTCGGCCTGTGCGAGCAATCCTGGGGGGAAGGACAGTTCAATGGCGGCATGGGGGTATTCCGCCGCTATAGGATCACCCAGGACCACGTAACGCTCAGCCTCTATTCCGATCGATTCCTGCTTCCGCCGAAGGGACGCAATGGTGGTCGCGATGCGGAGCGGTCGAGCCTCAGGATCGAGCGGCAGGGCGAAGTGATCGAGCTGGCGGGCAACAGCACCTTCGAAATGAAGCGCGATGACGTGGTCGAGATACGCATCGCCGGCGGCGGCGGCTGGGGCGATCCTTCGTTGCGCGCTCGGGGCCGCGTCGTGGCCGACCTCGAGGACGGGCTGATCAGTGCCGACACGGCGCGTCACGTCTATGCCTACAACCCTTAACCGCAAAGGTTCGCTCATGAAGCCGAAAAGCATCCGCCCGGTCAGCGCGTTCGACGCCGATCGCATCCTTGCCGAGATCGTCAAATGGGTTGGGTTCGAGACCCCGTCCGATCGCCCCGACCTCATCGACGCCCTTCTCGATCACGTGGAAGGGCTGTTCGACGGCCTGCCCGTCGAACGTCGGCGCATTCCGGCAAGCGAAGGGAGGGGCGGCCAGCTTGTGCTGCGCTACGACCCGGCACGCTCCAATGCCGAGCCTCTCCTGTTCATGGGCCATATCGATACTGTCTGGGCGGCCGGTACGCTGGCGGAAAGGCCGGTGCGTCGCGATGGCGACAAGGTGTTCGGGCCGGGCATATTCGACATGAAGGCGGGCTCCTGTCTCGCCACGCTTACCCTGCTCGACTTGGCTCGGGAAGGGATCGCTCCGCCCCGCCCCGTGGTCGTCTTTCTCAACAGCGACGAGGAGATAGGAAGCCACGTTTCCCGCGGCACGATCGAGACGCTCGGCCGGGAAGCAGCGATGATCATGGTTCCCGAACCGTCCTTCGAGGCGGTCGGTACCGTCATCACCGCGCGTAAGGGCTGGGGTAACTTCACGCTGAAGGCGACCGGCGTTTCCGCCCATGCCGGTGGCAGCCTCCACGAAGGCCGCAGCGCAATACGCGAGATCGCCCGACATGTGATCGAGATCGAAGCGATGACCGAAAGCGAACCTCACGCCACCTTCAACGTGGGCACCATCGCCGGAGGCACACGGCCCAATGTCGTGCCGGCCGAAGCGTTGGCGGAGGTCGATATGCGCGTCGATAATATGGACGAGGCAAAACGGCTGGAGGCGGCGATCCTGGCTCGCCGGCCATTCGATCCGGATGTGAAGCTCGAAGTTACAGGCGGTATCAACCGCCCGCCGTTTGTCCGTTCAAGCGAAGTGGCGAGGCTGTATGAAGCGACGCGCGGCCTTGCCGACAGGCTGGGTCTGCCTCTTGGCGAAACCCAGCGCGGCGGTGTCTCCGACGGCAATATTGTGGCCGCTCTGGGCAAGCCTGTGCTGGACGGCCTCGGTTGCTCAGGGGCCGGCGCGCACGCTCTGCACGAACACATCCTCTACTCGACCATAGCGCCTCGCGCGGCGCTGATGTACGCCATGGCGACCGACGAGGCATACGCCGCCCAGTTCTAGCCATTGCAGAGCGCCCGGCGCGTCCGAATGGACGCGTGGGCCCTCTGGAGTCACCCCCGCGCGGGAATGCTCAACCCGCGCTGCGACGCCGGCCGGTCGAAAGCCCGCTCGAGCCAAGCCATGGTGTTCGGGAAGTCCTTGAAGCCGACCAGCGCATCGGCCTCGTAATAGACCTTCAGGTTCCGCACCCACGGGAAGGTCGTGATGTCGGCGATCGTATATTCGTCGCCCATGACCCATTTGCGACCGATCAGGCGGCCTTCCAGCACACCGAGCAGGCGCTTGGATTCTGCCGCGTAGCGTTGAAGCGGTCGCTTGTCCTCGATTTCCCGCCCGGCAAATTTGTTGAAGAAGCCGACCTGCCCGAACATCGGGCCGATCGCCGCCATTTGGAAGAACACCCATTGCAGCGTTTCGTAACGTCGGGCGGCATCGGCGGGGATCAGCTTTCCGGTTTTTTCGGCGAGGTAGGTGAGGATGGCGCCGGACTCGAACAGACCGAGCGGCTTGCCTCCCGGGCCATTGGGATCGATGATCGCGGGGATCTTGCCGTTGGGATTGAGCGACAGGAATTCCGGCGTCCAGCTTTCGTTCTTGCCGATGTCGACCAGATGCGGCTCGTAAGGAATCTCGATCTCCTCGAGCATGATCGAAACCTTCGCGCCGTTGGGCGTCGGCAGCGAGTAAAGTTGCAATATGTCGGGATTCTTCGCGGGCCAGCGCTTGGTGATCGGGAAGGCGGAAAGATCGGCCATCAGGGATTCCTTGGGAGGGGGAGAAGATGTGACGGCCTTGGAATTAGACCCTCAAACGCCGTCGATCAATCCTGACAGCCGCACAGGCGCACCTTCCGAGCCCTCGACATACGATCGCCGAAGCAGACACACGCTCCCGCGGAGACTGCCGTGCGGTTCGAGCCGGGCCAGGGGCGCGATGCCGGCTCCGCTTTCGGCCCGTGTCGTATACGGCTTTCCAGCAGAAGGTGATGGAAGCTTCGATGCCCGGGCAAAACCTGGAGCTTGGCCGCGTTATTGCAACGTCAGGTGATTCCCACTTGGCTGCCAAACGCTCTACCGCGGTGGTTTGGCGGCAGCGTAGATCACCACGCTGCTGGATCCGTCGAAATCGACGGCAAGCACGTCGCGGATCAGAACCTGTCGAGAATCGATCGCATGGTAGAGCATGGCGTTGCCTTCGATTTCCTGACGAAGTTCGGTCACTTCCGCCTGGTGCTCCTTGACCTTGGCCTCGATCTCGGGCGGCGGCCCGCCTTCGGTGACCGCGGCGTCGGTCAGAAAGACGATATCGACCTTGTCGAGCTTCGAGGTTTTGCGGACCATGCCGATATTGTCGCCGGTCTTTTCGATCGCAGCGATGACCTTGTCGGCATCGACCGTGGCCTGTGTTTCTTCCTCCTTCACGTCGGACCCGATGATCTTGTCGACGGCCTCCCTATTATCGAGGCCTTGCGCGAGAAGCGTGGCCTGCGGAATGGCCGTCGTAAGGAACAGGGCCGCGGCGATCGCCTGAAGGGATCTGGCTTCGATGAACGTCGGCATTGTCCACCCCTTTCAAGAGTCGTGCTGGCGCAAAATTGGTGGCGCGAAAAGAACAGAACGATTCCCGCCCGGACGGGGTTCCCAGGCAGATACGGCGGGGCGGATGAAGGCCGTCCCGCCGCGCCGGGCCATCAGCTCCGTTTCTTGGTGATCAGGGTCAGGGCGCCGTCATTGCCCATGGTGGCGGCGATGACCTGGGCGGAACTCAGCCCCTTGGCATCGAGAGCCGATTTGACCTTCGGCGTCGCGTCGATCGAGCTGCGAAGCTTCTGCAGGTCCTCCTCGCTTCGCTGGGAAACGAGCTCGTTTACCTGGGTCTGTGTGGTCTCCGGCAATTCGGTGATGTCGACGACGCTGACGCTCTGGATCTCAGGCACTCCGGATTGCGCTTCCGGCGCTGCTGGGGCGGGCTGCGCGGGCGCTGCGGGTGCCGGCGCCGGCTGCTGTTGGGCGCTCGCCGCAGAGGCGAGCATCAGGGCGGCGCTGGCCGCGAGAATTGTCGTCTTACGCATGGATCTTCCTTTCCATCGTTGGGCGAACAGACAATTTTGGGGGCACCTCCACCTGATACGGCAAATGAGGACACAAGCTGTCGCCGGACGGGTTATTGCATGACCATTCCAAGGCCGGAATGTGGACCCGCCGCTTCGGTCGCGTGATGCCGCATCGAGGGGAAACTTGGGAGGTGCTCGCCGACGAGGAACTCCTCGTCTGTCAGCCGGACGGTGTTGCCTATGGCGCAGCGCCGCTTCCTGCTCTAAACCGGGACAGGAAGCAGTTCGCGGTCTGGTTGTCCTGATGAAATCCCTGGTCGCCTCCTGGCAGTTCTGGGCGTTGATGTCGGCGTGTTTTGCCGCGCTCACGGCGATTTTCGCAAAGGTCGGCGTGGAGAACGTCAGTTCCGATCTCGCGACCTTCATCCGTACGGTGGTCATCCTGGCGATGGTCGGCGGCATCCTCGTCGCCACCGGCCAGTGGCAGCCGCCGGGCTCCGTGTCCGGCCGCACCTGGACCTTTCTCGTCCTGTCGGGATTTGCCACCGGCGCCTCCTGGCTGTGTTATTTCCGGGCGCTGAAGCTCGGCGACGCCGCGCGTGTCGCTCCGCTCGACAAGTTGAGCGTCATTCTGGTCGCCGTCTTCGGCGTGCTTTTCCTCGGCGAGAGGCTATCCCTCTTCAACTGGCTCGGCGTTGCCATGATCGCGGCGGGCGTCGTGCTGCTGACGGCGAGGCTGTAGCCGTGGAGCCGGGGACCACTCACGGTGCGGAGGCTTTCCCGCACATCCGCATCGTCATGGGCATGGTCGTCGGCCTCGGCGTAACGCGACTCTTGACGGGTGTCGCTCGCATCATCCAGCATCCCGGACAATATCGGCTCTACCCTGTGCATCTCGCCTGGGTCGCCTCGGTACTGCTGACACTGATCCATTTTTGGTGGTGGGAGTTCGGCCTGTTCGGCATCACGCGCTGGACCTTCGAGACGTACCTTTTCATCGTCGCCTATGCGGTAATGCTGTTCCTGCTTTCGGCGCTGCTGTTTCCAGACAGTATGTTCGACTATGCCGGCTATGAAGATTTCTTCATTTCGCGACGCGGCTGGTTCTTCGGCTTGCTGGCCGTCACCTTTGCCGCTGACTTGGTCGACACGCTCATCAAGGGCAAGGAGCATTTCGAGCGGTTCGGCTGGGAGTATTTGATCCGAACGCCGCTATTGTTCGCTCTCTGCATCGTCGCGGCAATCACCCCCAACAGACGCTTCCATGCGGTCTTCGTCGCAGGAACCTTGATCTATCAGATCTCATGGATCCTAAGGCTGTTCGACTCGCTGTAACCCGGAGCATCGATTAGACTGGGGAATATCTTGTGGAGGAAAGGCAGGTCGAAATGTATCAAGCCGTTGGTGCGCCCGGAACGCGTGTCGGCCGTGTCCTTTGGATGCTGGAAGAGCTCGGCGAGCCCTATGAATTCGTGAAGGTCGGCATCCACTCACCCGAAATGTACGCGCTGAACCCTTCGGGCAAGTCGCCGGCGCTGGTGGACGGCGACGTGGTGGTCACCGATTCCGCGGCGATCTGCGTCTACCTGGCCGACAAGCACGCAGACAAGGGCATGGGCGCGGCGCCGGGCTGCGCGGGCCGGGCCGAGATGGATGGCTGGATGCATTTTCTCCAGTCCGAATTCGAGGCGCCTTTGTGGAACAAGCTGCGCCATCGCATGCTGCTGCCCGACGAGGTGCGCGTCGATGTCGGTCCGGCGACCGCGTATGATTTCGCCAATGAACTGCGCACGCTGGAGCGCAGGCTTGCAGACAAAGAGTTTGCGCTGGGCGACCGCTTCAGCGCGGTGGATGTGGTGCTTGGCGACATGGGTGCCTGGGCAAGGGCGGCAAAGTTCGGGGTCGAGGCGCCGGCGATCAACGCCTATTTCGACCGCGTCCTGTCGCGGCCGGCGCGGCAGCGTGCCCTGGCCAAGGGGGCAAAGTGATGCAGCGCGCCGTCGCGGTCGAAAGGGTCGCGAGAGGAAAGCATCACGAGTGAGGCCGTTCGACGTGGCCGTGCTGGTTGAGGACGAGCGTCATGTCCGGCGCAGAGCGATCACGCTCGGCCGGGGCGCCAAGGTCTCGTGGACTTTCCGAGGCCATGTGCGGGGAGACGGCGACGCGCTGATCCCTGAGAACGGCCGCCCGGGTCGAGATCGGGGCCGCCGAGGAGGAGCTCTTCGACATTCGCGGCCGTAACAGGCCCATTGTCCTGTCACTACTCGCTGATCCTCCCCAACAACTTCAGCAACGTGCCCGCTTCGCGCTGCGTCAACGGCTGCAGCGTTTCGGCGGTGATCTCCTGCGCGAGAGGGATAAGCCGTTCTACCGCCTGCCGCCCGGCGTCGGTCAGGCTGACCAACACCCGGCGCTTGTCGCCATCGTGGCGGGCGATCTCGACGAAGTCTCGTGCCTTCAGCCGGTCGATGACACCCTTGATGGTGGCGGCGTCCATGGCGATCAGCGTGCCGAGCTGGTTCTGCGAAGTTGCGCCGACCTCATGCAGCTTGGCGAGCGCGGCGAATTGGGGCGGGGTCAGGTCGCCGATGCGCGAGGCGAAGATCGCGACATGGCGCTGATGCGCCTTGCGCAGGACGAAGCCGATCTGATCCTGAAGACGGTAGGTCTCGTCGCCGGGCTCGGTGTCGACCAGTCGCAGGCTGCCTTCTTCCCTGTTCACCGCAGGCCGTCCCAGGCTTTTATGTCCTTGGCTTCCAGGCCGCCCATGCGGTTGTGCACCCGCGGTCCGCAAGCCATCGCAAGGACGAAGAGGATTTCGTCCGGACGAGGCCCATCGCTAAGGCCCACCTCCATCGCGTCGAAATGGCTGCGCACATAGGCGGCGTTGATGTGTCCGAGCGGCACGTCTATGCGCGATCCGAAGGCGCCGACTTTCTTGGCCGAGGGCACGATGGCTTTCGCCTCGCCGAGGCGCTCGCGCATCGCATAGCCACCCGGCACGTGCCACAGCGCACCGTGCTCCAGCTCGCCGGCCGTACCGACGATTGCTCCCTTGCCATAGGCGTCGATCGCCTTGGCATCGCCGCCGAGCGCGCCGATCAGGCGATCGGTCAGCATCAGGCCGAGTGGCTTCAGATCGTCCATCGCAGCTTGCAGTCCTTCGACGTAGCGTCCGGCGAAGGGATTGCCGACCAGCGCCATGGCCGCCGCGCGCCGCCGCGGCTGCTGTGCTGTCGGCCCGCCTTCGTGGAAAATCTCCTCCGTCAGCACCGCGATCTTGCGGATCGGAAACTCAGCCATGGATCAACTCCTCCGAAAAATGCGTATTGTTGCGGGTCGCGCCGGCCGTAACCAAAGGCCCGCAGATGCGGCTCTCGCCGCGCAGGAAAAGTGCAGCCGCGGCGATAAGGTTTTTTGCTCGCAGTTCTTCCGCCATCGCGAGGCCGCTGTCGAGGGCCTGCGAAACCTCCGCCGACAGAAGCTCGCCGACATCGGTGGTCACCAGCCTTTCTCCGAGATCACTGTCCGGGGTGATGCTGCTGGCGGGTTCGCGCCGGATAGCGGGGTGGCCGGGCAAGTGGATGGCATTGGCGATGATCGTGGCGGCGGCGTCGGCTTCGGCGGCACTGCGCGCCAGGACCGTCACGGCGTCCGCAATGCCCAGCGAGAAGCTGCGGCCGCGCCAGCCGCTGGTGGCGATCCCGCGCACAGGGTCGGCGGCACGAATCATGATGCGGTCGGCCAATCGGTGTCCTGTCCCGGCGATAGCGACGCGAATCTCCTGGTCTGCCGAAAGGTGGAGCGCGCTGTCGCCGCCATTGTTGACATAGGCCTTGTCGAGTTTTCGCCCCTTCAGCATCGCGGCTATCATCTCGTCGGCCACGGAGCCGGCGACAGCGGCCATGGGGGTTATGAAGACGCGAGCGAGCGGCGAGACCGCAGCTTCCATGCGCGCGGCGGTGGGGCCGGCGAAAAGACGTGGCGAGACAGTCGAGGGGAGCCTCAGATCGGAAAGCTCGGAGACCAGTTCCTCGAGAATGGTTTCGAAGCGTTCGGCTGCCTGTCTATAGGCGACACGCCGTTCGTCTTCTCGACCGAACGCCTCGATGACCAGATCGATCGGCCCATGGTTGAGATGCAGCCTGCGGCCGTCCGGCAGCATTCCGGCCTGGGGCCCGATCATCCCGGGCCGGTCCCCGGATAGCGTTGCAGCTGATAGAGCGGTGGCCAGGGATTGGCGACCGGCGCGCCCTGGCCGCGGCGGGGATTGGCATATTCGCCGCCGCGCGCCACGATATCGTCTACCGAGCGGATCTCCGATTCATAGCCGCCGAGCCGGATATAGTCGTCGCGTCGCATGGTGAACTCGATCGGGGCCACGAGCGCGGGCGTCGGCACATAACCGAATGCGTTTTCCGGCACGCGCATCACGTCGACCATCAACGTGATGCCGCCCCCCGGCCAGACATAGGCGGGGGCGCCGCCGACCGTCACATAGGTGTGCAGGCCTTGGACGGAGCGCGTTAGATTAACGGGATTCTCGGTGACGCCGGCGCGGAGGGACCCGCCGGCGCCGCCGACGAAGAGCACGGTGCAGAGGGCCGGTTCGCAATTCTCCTCTATCAAGCGGACCGATTTGCGCAGCCGTTCGGGGAACGGTTTTTCGACGGGACTCAAATCCTCGTCGAGCTCGTAATAGGCGAATTGCTCACCCGTTGTGGACACCATCAGCAGCGAAAGGCCGGGCTTCGCGCCTTTCCCCGGATTCCAGCCACCGAGAATGGCGAGCGGGTCGGAAATCGTCGTGCCGCCCCAGCCGAGGCCCGGATCCGAAACCTTGAAATAGCGGCCCGGGGTCGAGCGCCGGCCGATGATCTTGATGCCGGTGTCCTCCCAGCCCAGCACCTTGCCCGCTTGGTGTTCGGAAACCACGCCGGTGATGTGGTCGTCGACCACCACGACCTCGTCGACCAGTCCGCGCCACTGGGAGGCAAACATGCCGATCGTCGCGGAGCCGCAGCCGACGCGCATGCGGTGCTCGGCGTGCCCGTCGATGACCGGCGGCTTGCCGGCCTCCACGATCACGGTGCCCCCGCCGTCGATCGTCAGTTCGACCGGCTTGCGGTTGCAGAGGTCGAGCAGCGTATCGCAGGTTACGCGGCCTTCCGACTTCGATCCGCCGGTGAGATGATTGACGCCGCCGAGCGACAGCATCTGCGAGCCATATTCGCCTGTCGTGACATGGCCGACCGCCTCGCCTTGCGACCGCACCGTCGCCGTCTCTGGCCCGATGTGACGATCCGTGTCGATCTTCACCTTGACGCCGCAATAGCTGAAGATGCCCTCGGTCACGACTGTGACGAGGTCGACGCCTTCCACCTCCTGCGAAACGATGAAAGGCGCGGGCTTGTAGTCGGGATAGGTCGTGCCGGCGCCTATGGCGCTGACGAAGCGAGGGCCTGTGTTGAGGAGCGCGCCGTCCCACTCGGCATCGTCGAGGAACGGGACGAGAGGGCCTCCGGCTTCCTCGGCGTGGTTCAGGATGACGAGCGCATCGGTACGGACGATCTTGCCGCCGACATTGCCGTAGCGGTCGCAGGCGCCTGTACGGCCTTCCGCGATGTAGCACATGACCGGGCACGCGTCGCAGCGTATCTTCTCGCCCGCCTGCTTGGCGCCGGGCTCGTGCGTCTCGAAACGTTCGGAAAGCTCGCTCATGGCGCCGCATTTCCCGCGCGGATGGCAGCAAGCACACGGCTCGGCGTTGCCGGGACCTTCGTCACCAGCACGCCCGTGGCATGGCGGATGGCGTTGAGTATGGCCGGCGCCGTCGGTATCAGCACATGCTCTCCCAGGCCTTTGGCGCCGAACGGCCCTTCCGGATCCGGAACTTCCACGAGAATGGTTTCGATCGGCGGAACGTCGCCGATGGTCGGGATCAGATAGTCGTGCAGGTTTTCGGTGCGGCCGGGGACGTATTCCTCCATAAGGGCCATGCCAATGCCCTGCGCGATGCCACCTTCGATCTGGCCTTCGGCGAGCAAGGGATTGATCGCCTTGCCGACATCGTGCGCCCCGGTAACCTTGACGAGCTTGACCGTGCCGAGCGTCATGTCGACCTCGAGCTCGGCGATCTGCGCGCCATAGCCATAGACGGCGTAGGGTACGCCTTGCCCCTTCGCGTCGAGTGGCTTCGTCGGAGCGTCATAGGTTTCCTCGGCGCGGAAGACGAAGCCTTCCTCGTCCTTCGGCAACGAGGACAAGACGATGCGTCGCGTCGCCTCGCCTTCCCGGATCGCAAGCACGTCGCCGTCCAGGGAAAGCGCGGCCTTTCCGGACACATTGGCGAAACGCAGGATTTCCTCCCGCAACGCCAGCGCGGCCTTTGCCGCCGCCTTGCCGGTCACGAAGGTCTGGCGCGAGGCCGAGGTCTTGCCCGCATCCGGCGTAATGGCCGTATCGGCGCTTTCCAGGCGGAAGGCCGCCATCGGCAGCCCCAGCGCGTCGGCGGCGATCTGCGTGATCGCGGTATTGGCACCCTGTCCGATGTCGACGGCGCCTTGATGGAGCAACACCGCGCCGTCGCCGGCGACGCCGATCTTGATGGTAGAGGGATTTGGCAAGCCCGTGTTGCCGCAACCATACCAGCAGGAGGCGATGCCGACGCCTCGCTTGGTCCCGGCATTCGCGGCGTTGAATGCATCTGCCTCGGCCAGGGCGCGGCGCCAATGCGGTTCCAGCGCCTCCAGGCATTCGGCGATGCCGACGCCGTTATCGAGTCGATGCCCAGTTACCGTTTCGCAGCCGTTCCGAAGCGCATTCCGCAGTCGGAAAGCCAGCCGGTCGACGCCCAGCCTGGCCGCCAGCACGTCGTAGAGCGTCTCCTGCATGATCGTGGCTTGCGGCACGCCGAAGCCGCGGAAGGCACCGGAAATTGGGCCGTTGGTATGGATCGCGCGCGCACAGGCGCGGTAGTTGGGCGTCATGTAGGGACCTGACGCGTGGACGGGCACGCGATTGGCGACCGTTGGCCCCCAGCTCGCATAGGCCCCGGTGTTGAAATCGCCTTCGAAGGTCATGGCGACCACGCGGCCTTCCCGGTCCGCTCCGACGGTGGCCGTCATGACGGCCGGATGCCGCTTGGTCGTCGACATCATCGATTCCTGCCTGGAGTAGGCGAGCATTGCGGGGCGCCCGGTCTTCAGTGCGACCAGGCCGATATAGGGCTGCACGGAAAGGTCGAGCTTCGAGCCGAACCCGCCGCCCGTCGCGGTGGGGATAATGCGGACTTTCGACGCATCGAGGCCGAGCACCTTGGCCGTGTCGTCCCGGTCCATATAGGGGGCCTGGGTGCAGGCGCGGATGACCAGCGTGTCGCCGTCCATTTCCGCCCAGCCGGCTTCGGGCTCGACATAGGCGTGTTCGACGAAGGACGTCTCGATGCTGCCCGAGACGGTCAGATGCGCGCCGGCAAGCGCGCTCTCCGGATCGCCGCGCTCGACGAGGCCGCTGACCAATATGTTGTTCGGCCGGCCCTCATGGAGGCATCCGGCAGCCCGGGCGCTGGCAATTTCGGTGACGGCGGGAAGCTCGGACCAGGTGATCGGGAATTCCTCGGGGTCGAGGCCCAGGATCGCGTCGCGTTCGCCGGCGACGACGGCGACGGCTTCGCCCCGGAATCGGACCTGACGTTCGGCGAGCGCCGGCTGGTCGGCAAAGGGAGGGATGACGCCGAAGGCGTTTCTGCCGGTGATGTCCGCGGCTGTGTAAGCGCCGACAAGGCCGGGTCGCGAGTTCACGAAACTGTCGAGGTCGCCGAACGTGAAACGTGCGTGCCAGAAGGGCGAGCGGATGACGAGTACGGCAAGAGCATCGGCGGGGAAGCCGTCGGCACCGAACATGTCCGTGCCGGTGATCTTGGTTATCCCGTCGAGGCGCACCGGCGTGGCGCCCACCGCCCTGGTCGCCTCGGGCAACCTCCGGTCAAGTTCTCTCGTTCGGGCCGATGCATCCATCACGGCCTGGATGATCTTGCGGTAACCGGTGCAGCGGCACAGCACGCCGCCCAGCGCATCCTGGACCTCCGCTTCCGTCGGACGAGGCATGCGCTCCAGAAGAGCCGTGGCGGCGACGAGCAGGCCCGGCGTGCAGATGCCGCATTGCACGGCGCCATGTTCGAGGAAAGAAGCCTGAAGCGCCGAGAGGGTGCCGTTGGCCAGGCCTTCGACTGTTCGTACCTTTCGCCCCGAAACGGAGGCAGCCGGCATCAGGCATGCGCAGGCGGGCTCCCCGTCGACCAGCACCGTGCAGGCTCCGCAATCACCCGCGTCGCAGCCGACCTTGGTGCCGGTCAGGCGCAGTTCGTCCCGCAGCAGGGCTGAGAGACGCACGACCGGAGAAACGGCGAGGCTGACGGTGGACCCGTTGACCTCGAATTCGATCGACTGCGCCTCGAACGTCATGCGGCATCCCGCCTTTCTTCGCCGGTGGCGGCCGCGAGGGCCCGCGAGACGATCTCCCAGGCGGCGGCCTGCCGGTATTCCGCGCTGCCGCGCACATCGTCGATCGGCGCCAGCGCTGAAAAGTGATCCGGCTCGATCTCCCGGAAGAGCGAAGGGCTCGGCAATCTCCCGACCAGCGCTTGTTCAAGCCCAATCAAGCGGTGCGCGACGGGCGAGCAGGCGCCGACGGCGATGGCCACGTCGGTCAGCCGTCCGTCCACACCTGTCTCCACGCGCGCCGCGGCCATGGCGATGGAGATGACAAGATAACGGCGCGCGCCGAGCTTGGAAAATGAAGACGTTCCGGACGCGGAACGTTTGGGAATGTGGATCGCCGTCATCAGCTCGCCGGGCCGCAGCGCCGTCCGACGGTTGCCGAGAATGAACATGGCGAGAGGCAGGTGACGGGCCCCTTCCAGCGACCGCAACTCCACCTCGGCATCGAGGACCAGCAGTGCCGGCACCCCGTCGGCGGCGGGCGAGGCGTTGCATAGGTTGCCCGCAACCGTGCCGGCATTCTGGATTTGGACCGAGCCGACCTCGCGTGCCGCCTGCTTCAGCGCGTCAAAGGCGGCGGGCAGCTTGTGTTGAAGAACGTCAGTCCAGGTCGTTCGTGCGCCGACGACGAAATGATCCGGTGTTTCCGTTATGCCACGCAACGCGTCGAGGCCATTGATGTCGAGCACGTTCTGGCGAATGGGGCGGCCGGCGAGAGCGGGGTAGAAATCCGTGCCGCCCGCAAGAATTCTCCACCGATCCTCAGCGAGGAGTTGCAGCGCCTCGTCGACTGCCCTGGGTTTCGCGTAACGGATCACGCAATGCCTCCGGCACCGGAGAATTATTTGCACACAAATGATATCAAGGCCCCGGCGCTTGTCAAAGCCGACTTTCGCGGTGCGCCCATCCGGGGATGGCAAGATCATCTTCCAGCATGTTGACGCCGCGACCTTTTTCCGCTGACGTTCCGGCACTTCAGGCGACAGGAGACATCATGGCCAAGCACGCTCTCATCATCGTTGACGTTCAGAACGATTTCTGTCCGGGTGGGGCTCTGGCCGTGGCTGGGGGCGACGAGGTCGTTCCGATCATCAACAGGCTTTCGCCCGGCTTCGAGCACGTCATCCTCACCCAGGATTGGCATACGCCGCATCATTCGAGCTTCGCGTCGAGCCATGCCGGGCGGCAGCCATTCGAGACCATCGACATGCCTTACGGCAAGCAGACGCTGTGGCCCGACCATTGCGTCCAGGGAACGGCCGGCGCGGACTTCCATCCCGGGCTCGAGCGCGGTCGGGCGGAACTGGTCCTGCGCAAGGGCTACGATCGGGCGATCGACAGCTATTCGGCCTTTTACGAGAACGACCGCGAGACGCCGACGGGGCTTGCCGGATACCTGCGTGAGCGCGGTATAGACGAGATCACGCTCGCCGGTCTCGCCACCGACTATTGCGTGGCCTATTCGGCCCTCGATGCGCTCGCGCATGGTTTCACGACCACGGTTCGGCTCGAAGCTTGTCGGGCGATCGATCTCGCCGGCTCGCTCGACACGATGCTTGGCCTGATGAAACGAGCGGGCGTCACCCTCGCTTGATGCCGGTTTGGCTGGACCTGTCCGATCGCATCGGCTAAGCCCCCTCGCACGCGTTCAGGAAGGGGGGTTAATGCCGATGCGACTATCGAACTGTGCCGCTGCTGGTCTCGCGACGGTTCTTCTGTTGTCGGCAACATCAGTCGCGTCGGCGGCTGAAGGCGTTCCGGGCGCGACCATGTCGCTTCTGTGGGCGCTACCCTTTGTCGGGCTGCTCCTGTCGATCGCCACCGGGCCACTCTTTTTTCATCACATCTGGGAGCATCACTACGGCAAGATCACTGCCCTGTGGTCCGCGCTGGTCGTCGTACCGCTGGCCTTCTCCTTCGGTTGGGCGCCAATGGCGGGCGCCGTGCTTCACGCGCTGCTTCTGGAATACATGTCCTTCATCATCCTGCTGTTCGGCCTGTTCACCATCGCGGGCGGCATCCTGGTGACGGGCAACATTCACGGCACGCCGATGGTGAATGCCGGGCTTCTGGTGATCGGGGCGATTCTGGCCTCTTTCGTTGGCACCACCGGCGCTTCGATGATCCTGATCCGGCCGATCATCCGAGCGAACGACAACCGGCCCTTCAATGCCCATGTCATCATCTTCTTCATCTTCCTGGTCTCCAATATAGGCGGCGCGCTGACGCCGCTCGGCGATCCGCCGCTCTTTGTCGGCTTCCTGCGCGGTGTCGACTTCTTCTGGACGACCGGCCATCTCCTCACCGAAACCCTGATGGTGGGGGGCATCGTGCTCGCCGTCTTCCTGGCGCTCGATATCTTCCTGCATCAGCGCGAGAAGGGCCTGCCGAAGATCAAGGATCCGACGCCGGATTCGAAGCTGCGCATCCGCGGGCTGGTGAACCTGCCGCTGCTGGGTGGCGTGATCGGGCTGGTGCTTCTGTCGGCCGCCTGGAAGCCCGGCATCGCCTTCACCATCCAGGGCGTTTCGGTGGAGCTGCAGAACCTGTTGCGCGACGTCGGCATCGTTGCTCTGGCGGTCGTGTCGCTTGCGGTCACGCGCAAGGAATTCCGCCGCGCGAACGGCTTTGCCTGGGGCCCGATCGTCGAGGTGGCGAAACTCTTCGCCGGCATCTTCATCTGCATCGTGCCGGTGATCGCCATCCTGCAGGCCGGTCCGGAAGGCGCGCTGGCGCCGCTGGTCGCCCTGGTGAGTTCCCCGTCGGGCGAGCCCAACGACCTCGCCTATTTCTGGCTGACCGGGCTCCTGTCGTCGTTCCTCGACAACGCGCCCACCTACCTCGTCTTCTTCGAGCTTGCCGGCGGCAACCCGCAGGAGTTGATGACGACTTTCGCAACCACGCTCGCCGCCATCTCGACAGGCGCGGTCTTCATGGGCGCCAACACCTATATCGGCAATGCACCGAACTTCATGGTGTACGCGATCGCCAGGGAGCGCGGCATCGCAATGCCGAGCTTCTTCGGCTATATGCTGTGGTCGGGTGCCGTTCTTATCCCGACGTTCCTGCTGGTCGGTTTCATCTTCTTCGGGTAACTGCGGGCAAACCCCTCATCCGACCTCACTGGAGGAGGGGTATTTAAGACGCCTCACCCCACCCCGACATAGCGCCGCACCATCCCGGGATCGGCCCTCAGCGCCTCGACGTCGACCGTCTCTCGATTGCGCCCATTCTCGATAAAGGCGACGCGGTCGGCGACGGGCAGCACCGCGTCGACGCGCTGCTCCACCAATATGGTCGAGACCCCTCGGGCCCGCAGCTCCGCTACCGTGTCGCGGATGCGGGCGATCATCGACGGCATCAGCCCTTCGGTCGGTTCGTCGAGAAGCAGGACGTCGGGTTCGATGCAGAGCGCGCGCGCCATGGCCAGCATCTGCTGCTCGCCGCCCGACAGGGTGCCGGAGCGTTGGGAGAGGCGTTGGCGTAGAACGGGGAAGAGGTCGAGCACGGCATCGCGTGTCGTCCTGCCCTTGCCGCGCGTCATCAGCCCGATTTCTATGTTCTCGGCGACGGTAAGCTCGGCGAAGAGCCGCCTTCCCTGCGGCACATAGGCGATGCCCGCCTTCGGCACCTCATGCGGAGGCAGGCGCGTCAGCTCGCGTTCGCCCAGCCTGATGGAGCCGGCTTCGGCCCGCACCAGCCCCATGATCGCCTTGAGAAGCGTGGTCTTGCCCGCGCCGTTGCGGCCGAGCAGGCACAACACCTCGCCCTTGCGGAGCGCCAGCTCGACGCCGTGGAGAACCGTAACGGCTCCGTAACGGCAGCTCAATCTTTTTACTGTCAGGATATCAGCCATTGCTGGTAGCCCCGAGATAGGCATCCTGCACGGCCGGATCGGCGCGGATGACCTCCGGTGCGCCCTCGGCCAGGACCCGGCCGGCATTGAGCACCGTGATCCGATCCGCCAAAACCATAACCACTGGCATGTTGTGCTCGATGAGAAGCACCGTGGAGTCCCTGGCGATGTCGCGCACGAGCCCGACGAAATTGTCGATCTCGCCATCCGATAGGCCCTGGGTAGGTTCGTCGAGGATGAGCAGTCTCGGCTTCAGGGCCAGTCCCATCGCCACTTCGACTAGGCGCTGGTGCCCATAGGAAAGGGTTCCCGCGACATGGCCGGCGCGATCCGCGAGGCCGGTCCGTTCGAGCGCCTCCATCACGCCGTCCTGCAGGGCTCTCCTGCTGGGGCGCTCGCCCTTGGCGTCGAGAAGCCGACGTTCGACGGCCAGCGCGACATTGTCGAAAGCCGACAGCCGCGCATAGACGCTGGTGATCTGGAACGTATAGGCGATGCCCCTCCTCACCCGTCGGTGCGCGGGCATTGACGTGATGTCCTCGCCGTCGAAGACGATCCGCCCCGACGTCGGTTCGATCCGGCCGCAGATGAGGCTGACGAAGGTGGTCTTCCCAGCCCCGTTCGGGCCGATGATGGCACGGATCTCGCCGGCGGCGAGGCTGAAGTCCACGCCGTCCACGGCACGCAGGCCGCCGAAATTGCGGCTTAGCCCGGTGGTCGTGAGCAGCGGCGTCACGGCAGCCATGGCAGCCATTTCTCGCGGATCGTGCCGAGGATGCCCTTCGGGAAAAACAGCACGAGCAGGATGAGCGCGACGCCGACGACGAGCAGCCACGCCGAGGTGAAGCCGCTGGTGATGTCGACTGCGTAATACATGAAGAGCGTCCCGACGAATGGCCCGAGCGTCGTCGCCGCGCCGCCGAGCAGCACCCACAGCAGCGGCAGGATCGAATATTGCACCGATGCGAAGGTCGCTCCGACATAACCGAAGAGCAGCGCGTAGGCGGCGCCGGCAGCCGCGCAAATCGCGCCGGACGCCACGACCGCGATCAGCTTGTTGGCGAAGGTATCATAGCCCAGCATCCGCGTGCGTTCCTCGTTTTCGCGGATTGCCACCAGCACTCGCCCGAGCGGCGAGCGTATGACGGCCAGCATTGCGATCAGCACGATCGAGAACAGGCAGAGCGCCGCCATGTACCGGGTCATGGGATTGGTAAGATCGAGCTGTATCCCGCCCGCCGAGAGGATCCGCTGCGTCTGAGGCAGCACCAGGCCCTCGTCGCCCCGCGTCCAGGTGCCGAAGTAAAAGACGGTCAGATAGAGTACCTGGGCGAACATCATGGTCACGATCATAAAGGCGACGCCCGTCGTCCTGAGCGCCAGAAGTCCGATGGCCAGAGCGAGAACGGCCCCCGCGACGATGCCGCCGGCGAAGGACGCCGCCACCCCCCATCCGAGATGATAGAGCGGCAAGCCCGCGCCGTAGAGCCCGGCGGCGAAGAACATCGCATGGCCGAGGCTGAGCAGCCCCGCGTAACCGAACGTCAGATTGTAGCCCATGGCGAACACCGCGAGCACCATCACCCGGGCGAGCACCCCGTGATGGTAATCCGGCAGGACGAATTGCAGGAGGAAAAGACCAAGGATGACGGCGGCGTGCAAGGCGACGACGCGCCGGCCCGTGGCGTTTGCATTCATCGCACGGCAGTCCCGAAAAGGCCCGTCGGCCGGAACACGAGCACGAGGGCGACGAGCAGCGTGGCAACCATCTTGGCGAGCGTCGGCTGGAAGAAGGCCGAGATGATGCCGTCGCTGAGCCCTATCAGGACAGCCGCCACCACCGTGCCGCGCAAGGAGCCGAGCCCGCCGATGATGACGACGATGAAGGAAAGGAGCAGCGGGTCGAGTCCCATCAGGTAATGTGCTTGGGAGATGGGTACGATCAGCACTGCGGCGACCGCCGCCAGCATCGCGCCGAGCGCGAACACGCCGGCATAGACCTTGTCCACCGGAATGCCGAAAGCTTGGGCCGTTTCGCGGTCATATTGGGTTGCCCGCATGACGAGACCGATGCGGGTGCGCGTCAGCACGAACCAGGTGGTCAGCAGCAGAAGCGCGGAAGCCGCGATGACCGAGAGCTTGTAGCCGGAATAGCCGAACCAGGGGAACAGGATGCGGTAGCTGAAGGGAGCCTCGACAGGCCGCGCGTCGGGGCCGTAGAAGGTGAGCGCCAGTTGCTGGAGGATATAGAGCAGGCCGATCGTGGCGACGATCGTTGCCTCTGCGTCATAGTCGAGGCGCCTGAGCACCAGCCGCTCGGCGGTAAGCGCGATCGCACCGACGATCAGCGGACTGACGACGAGCGCTGCAAGGAAGCCGAGCGCAGGGTGGCCCGTGACGAGCGATGAGACCCACCAGGCGAGCACGGCCCCCAGCATGTAGAACTCACCATGCGCGACATTGACGATGCGCATGACGCCGAAGACCAGCGACAGGCCGAGCGCCATCAGCGCCAGCACGGCCGATGTGACCAGGCCTTCGAGCGCGGCAAGCAGAAGGTGAGGACCGAACGCCATTTATCGAGCGAAGACCGGCGGGTGAAGCGCCCTACGTTGCCCTCCTCTGTCCTGCCGGACATCTCCTCCACAAGGGGCAACGAAGTTCACACATCTCACGGATCGTCGGCGGTCTCTGGAACACCCCTCATCCGACCTCCGGCGCTTGTGCCGCGGCTCAGCCGCGTCACAAGCTTGTCGGCCACCTTCTCCCACAAGGGGAGAAGGGAAGACGGCCGCAACGCCAACGCCAATTGCCAGCGCTGGCGATTGGCAGGAGCGCTTCTGCAAAACTCCCCCTTCTCCCCTTGTGGGAGAAGGTGGCCGCGCGAAGCGCGGTCGGATGAGGGGTGCTCCAGGAAGCTCCGCCGGATGTGTGAATCTCGTAGGGAGATTGGCAGTTTCGGTATCGGCGCCTCTTCTGCCGCGTCGACGATTGGTGAAGCGATGTGTGACATCCAATCTCCCCCCTTGTGGGGGAGATGTCCGGCAGGACAGAGGGGGGCGTGACAAAACGAGACCGTTCACGTCAAGCACTTGAACAACCTCACAGCGCCTGCGTCGTGTAGTCGCCCTCGGCCTCGTACATGCCGTCCTCGATGGACGTGCGATGCACCACTTTCAGCTTGCCGCCTTCGACCTTGGAGATGTTCTGGTGGCCGAAGCACTGGTGGATCTTGCCGTTGAAGGTCTTGTCGCCCTGCGGATGCTCCGGCCCTTCAGCGAAGGCGGTCAAGGCTTCGGTCGCCTCGACGAGCTTCGCGCGGTCCTCGGGGCCCTTGTAGCCGGCGTCTTCCATCGCCTTCTTGATGACGTAGAGCGTCTCCCAGCAGCCGAACATGTGGGCCGCCGTCGAGACATCCTTGGGATCGCCGACAGCCGCGCCGTTTTCGTCCAGGCCGACGGCCGCCCGGTAGGCCTTCTGCGCATCGGAATCGTTGTCCTGGGCATAGCGGGGCGAACCCTCCCAGAAATGGCTGCCGTCGAGGAATTCGAGGCCGGGGCTGTTGATGTCGACCGCCTCCAGCGAGTCGATGAAGCCGAAGAGCTGGGGCCGGTTCGAGCCGTAGAATTCGCCGAGCTCCTTCACGAAAGTCAGCACGGCCGGCCCGACCATGACATGGTAGAGCACCTCCGTCTCGGCCGGAATTTGCGGAAAATAGCGGGTGAAGGAGGTTTCCGTCGGCGGGATCGCGATCTGGCCGATCACCTCCGCGCCCTGCGCCTTGAGCGCGGGAGGAAGGTAGTCGCGATGATCGTGGCCGAAGGCGAAGTCCGGGAAGATCATCGTGACCTTCTTGCCGACATTGCCGGCGATCCACGGCGCCATGGAGATGACCTGGCTCTTCACGTCCGTGATGCCGGGCTGAAAACAGTAGCGGTTGAGTTTCGTGGAGGCGACGTGGTGGCCTTCGCTGACCACGTAGTAGGGGATCTTCAATTCGCCGGCGGTCGGGGCCGAGCCGATGACGACATGGGAGAACAGCGTGCCGTAGACGATATCCGTCTTGTGCTGGGTGGCGAACTTGCCGACCACCTCGGCGCCGCGCTTGGGGTCGGTGCCGTCGTCCTCGACGACGATCTCGACGGGGCGGCCATTGATGCCGCCGGCCTCGTTGATCAACTTCACCGCTGCATTGGTCGTGCGCTCGTACCAGCGGCCATAGGAGGCGCCGATGCCGGTGCGATGAGCCTGGAAGCCGATCTTGATAGGGGCGGAGCTCTGCGCCTGCGCATAGCGCACGAAACCAGGTGCGAGCGTCAAGCCCGCCGATGCGCCGAGACCCTTCAGCGCGGTGCGGCGCGACAGTCTGCCTGCGAGCGGGCCTTTGCCGGAAGAGCGGTTCTCGGTCATGCCAGTTCCCCCTGTAACGACACTGTTTCGGATGATCGCCCCCGGTTCAGTGCGAACCGGATCATCAGACTTTTGCGTGACAATGACCGGTGACGCAAGGGCAAACCCGCCAAGATTCATCAGGCGCCGGTCGGCGTCGAGAGAAGCCACAGGCCGAGCACCGTGTAGCCGATCATCAGGACGGTCAGAGGCAGCTGGCTGAGCGCCGCTGCCCTGGCATCGGGATGGAGGCGAAACGCCATCATATGCGCCACCAGAACGGCCAGGACATGGCCGAGAACGATGGTGCCGGCTTGGAGATTCCAGATCAGCCAGGCCGCTTGCGAGCCCATGGTCAGGCCGGGAAAGACCTGCAGCCCGGCGGTGCCGAAGAGATCCCAGCCCCTGCCGAAGGGGTCCGACAAGGCGACCAGCGCGTATTGCCCGTTGACGACAAGCACGGTGAGGTAATGGGAAAAATGATAGGCAAGGGCGATTGGCACGATCGACCAGACGAGCAGCCCCGCGCCGTTCCAGAACGCACCCGCGCTCCGAGCCAGTCGCTCGCCAGCCGAGACGGCGACGAGAAAGACGGCCGAAAGCGCCGCGAAGCTCGCAAGGAGCCCGATTGTATTGATGCCCGTCATCGCCGAGCGGCCGGGAAATTCGAGTGGATTGATGCCGTTCAAACCGAGCCAGAAAAAAGTCCGCGACAGTCCGTCGAAGCTCACCGATGCAAGCGTGAGCAGGAGGAAAAGGACGCCGCTCGGCGGTAAGGGCTCAGCCTGTGAAAGCTTGGCGGCGGGCCAGCGCAACGCCAGTCCCTCCCGATCGTCCTTCCTGAACTGTTCGACGATGGAAAAGCGCGCAATGAGGCCAAAGAAAGTCGAGAGACATTCGCCCCGCCGGCTCCAAGCGGCATGGCCGAAGACCAGCATGGCGGCGAGATTCGCGGCGAAATAGATCGAAACGACCGTCGCCAGCCGCGCGGGATCGTCGGGCGCGAGGTCGATGAGCTCGAACCAGGCGAAGCCGAAGAAGAGGAGAACGGCCGGCCAGTATCCCACCTTGCGGGGCAGCGCCAGCATCGGCTCATCCGCGTCGCGTCGAAAGGCTCGGCGGATCAGCCGGCATGGACCGTACCAGGGGCTGATCCACGCCCAGAGGTTGCCGAGCAGGCCTTGCACAAGCGTGAGGCCGATCCAGACCAGGGTCCAGATCGTCAGGGGAAGTGGGTTCGAGAGGGGATCGCGACTGCCCCGCCAGCCGGCCAGCAAGAGGACGACGCAGGCGGCGAAGGCAACCAGGCTGACGACGGTCCGGCCGCGCGGTCGCCAATTGCCGGACAGAATGAAACGGCCTTTTGCCAGGCGGTCGATCAGGGCTGGCGGCAACAGGGCAAGCGCCAGGAAGCTCGCCGCAACCGCAAGCGCGCCGCCGGCCAGGTAATGCCCTGTCGGCAGGAGCATGACGAAGCCGCGATCCGACACATGGGCAAGGGCAGGGTTGGCTGAAAGAAGAGCGATCGCGAACGGGATGCGGGATATGGCCAGAAGCAGGTATGAAAGGTGTGAGCGGAGCGGACCTCGAAGGACGCGCGAACGAGACCGACAGCTCATCTTATACGCCGGCCATAAGGATCAACCTTTGGGCAAGCCCCTCATCCGCCTGCCAGCACCTTCTCCCCGCAAGCGGGCAGACGACCGATGTCGTCGTCGCTTTCGCCAATCGCGCACCGGTGCTGACTGGCGAAACCCAAGCGGCCGTCGTCTCTCTCCCCGCGCATGCGCGGGGAGAGATGTCCGGCAGGACAGTGAGGGGCAACTTGGTCAAAGATCAACGCCCTTTGGTATTAACCCGGCCAGCCCGTTTCAATCGGTATCGGAACTAGACATACACGGCTTGCTCGACGCGGTCCTCTTCGCCGAACAGCCGTAGATACCGTTCGATTTCGCGTCTGTCGCCCGTCGCCTTGGCCGGATTGTCCGACAGCTTCACGGCCGGCCGGCCGTTGGCGCTGGTAACCTTGCAGACCAGCGAGATCGCCTTCAGCCCGTCTGCGTCGACCGGCGCGCAACCCTCGAAATCGTTGGTCAGGTTCGTTCCCCAACCGAAGCTCATGCGCACCTTGCCGCGGAAATGGTGATAGGTCTTGATGATCGTGTCGACGTCGAGCCCGTCGGAGAAGATCAGGAGCTTCTGCCTGGGGTCGCGGCCGCGTTCTCTCCACCATTCGATGATCTTCTCGCCGCCCTCGATGGGCGGCGCGCTGTCCGGGCGGAAACCGGTCCAGTCGGCCACCCAGTCCGGTGCGTCGCGCAGGAAGGAGGCCGTGCCGAAGGCGTCGGGGAGCACGATCAGCAGATTGCCGCCGTAGTAGCGCTGCCAGTCCTGTAGCACCTTGTAGGGCGCCTGCAACAGCTCCTGATCCGTCTTGGCGAGCGCCGCCAGCACCATCGGCAGTTCATGCGCGTTGGTGCCGAGCGCTTCGAGATCCGTGTCCATGGCGAGCAGAACGTTGCTCGTGCCGGTGAAAGCGTCGCCGATGCCTTCCTTGAGGGCCTCCACGCACCATCTCTGCCAGAGGAAGCTGTGGCGGCGGCGCGTGCCGAAATCGGAGATCTTGATGCCGGGGAGCGCCTTGAGCCGCTCGGTTTTGGCCCACATCTTGGCCTTGGCCCGGGCGTAGAGCACGTCGAGCGCGAAAGGCCCGAAGGATTTCATCGTGGCGCGCGAGCGCAGCTCGTTGATGATGGCGAGGGCGGGAATCTCCCACATCGTCGTGTACATCCAAGGCCCGTGAAAATCGAGCTCGTACTGGCCGTTGCGCTTGCGAAGCTCGTATTCCGGGAGCTGGAAGTCGGCCAGCCATCGCAGGAACTCGGGTTCGAAGATCTGCTTGCGGCCGTAGAAGGTGTTGCCGGCGAGCCAGATCATCTCCTTCTTGGAAATGCGCAACGTGCGGGCATGGTCGAGTTGCGCCCGCAATTCGCCCTCCTCGATCTCGTCGGCGAGACGCACCGAAGTGGTGCGGTTGATCAGCGAGAAGGTGGCGTCGACCTTGGGGTAAAGCCCCCAGACCATCTGCAGCATCAGGAGCTTATAGAAATCCGTGTCGAGCAGGCTGCGGATGATCGGATCGAGTTTCCAGGTGTGATTGTAGACCCGCCGCGCAATGTCGGTTTTCGCCATGTCGTTCTGCCGCCTTTCGCCGCCCGGTCGATCCGTCCTGTTCGCCTATAGCATCGAATCCACGGCGATGCTGCAACGCCGGAATGCGCTGGCGCGATTGAATTTCAGCCTTGGCGCAGATCAACTGGGATCCGCTTCTATGCGTTTCAAGGTTTCCCTCAGGCCGTCGGCGAGGGCGCGGGGCCGTCTCGTCGCCCGGTCGACATAGACATGGACGAAGAAGCCCTCCGCTGCGGCGAGCTGCTCGTCGTTGCGAAAGAGGCCGACCTCGTAACGCACGGACGATGTACCGAGTTTCGTCACGACGATCCCGGCCGTCACCACATCGGGGAAAGCGAGCTCGGAGAAATAGCGGCAGCCGGTCTCGACGACGAGGCCGATCTGGTCGCCGGCATGGATGTCGAGCACGCCCTTCTCGATCAGCCAGCCATTCACCGCCGTGTCGAACAGCGAATAGTGCACCACATTGTTCATGTGACCGTAGATGTCGTTGTCCATCCAGCGTGTCGTGATTGTCCGGAAGGCGCGGTAGCGTTCCCGTGGAGAAGGGCTGGCGCGCTCGCTCACAGCGCGGCCCGATAGATGGCCAGCGCATCGGCCTCGGTGACTTCGCGCGGATTGTTGACCAGCAGTCGCGTCTGCTTCATCGCGTCCGCCGCCATTTTCGGCAGATGTTCCTCGCTGATCGACATCTCCCTCAGCCGCGTCTGCATTCCGAGTTTCTTCGAGAGATTTGCGAGCTCCTCGATGAAGGCGGCGCAGCGGCCTTGGATGCCCTCCTGCCTGTCGAGATGCGGAAACGCGTCGCCGGCGATCTCGGCATAGAGCGGCGCCGCGTCAGGCGCGTTGAAGCGCAGCACATGCGGCAGCACCAGGGCGTTGGACAGGCCGTGCGGGACGTGGAAGGTGCCGCCGATCGGGTAGGCGAGCGCATGCACAGCCGCGACCGGCGAATTGGCGAAGGCTTGCCCGGCAAGCATGGAGCCGAGCAGCATGGCCCCCCGAGCCTCGATGTCGCCGCCGTCGAAGACGGCCTTTTCGATGTTGGCGCCGAGCAGGCGCAGCGCCTGTCGGGCGAGCATTCTCGACAGCGGATTGTTGTTGGCGTTCTTCGAGGCGTAGGCCTCGATGGCGTGGACCATGGCGTCCACCCCCGTCGCGGCGGTGATGGCCGGCGGCAGGCCGAGCGTCAGTTCGGCATCGAGCACGGCGATATCAGGCAGGATGATCGCGCTCGATACGCCGCGCTTCTCTTCCTCGCCTACGGTGATGATGGAGACCGGCGTCACTTCCGATCCGGTGCCGGCCGTCGTCGGCACCAACACCAGCGGCAGGCGGGGGCCCTTGGCCTTGCCCACTCCCCACGCCTCGTCCAGCGGCTCGCCGGAGCCGATGAGAAGCGCGGCCAGCTTGGCGACATCGAGCGAGGAACCCCCGCCGAAACCCACGACGCCGGTTGCGCCGGCGGCGCGCCCTGCCTCCACGGCCTTCTCCAAGGTGGCGCGCGACGGATCGGCCTCGACGGTGTCGAACACGCTAACCGCCATGCCTTCCGCCTTCAGGGAGGCAAGCGCCGGGTCACACAGGCCGAGCCTGCGCAAGCCGGGATCGGTGACGAACAGGATGGAAGCGCCGAGCCTGCGGCCCGCGACCGCGCCGAGGCGGCGCGACGAGCCGGGTTCGAAAACGATCGACGGTGTCGTATTGAAAATGAACGGGGTCAACGGCTCCTCCATGTCATGCTTCACACTACCGGCCCTCGCGGAAAATCCCAAGAAGGGGGATCACCCTCGCGCCGGCGTTGCCGGCGGCCTGCGGGCGGCCGGCGAGCGTTTCTTGCGGATGGCGATCTGGCCGGCAACGGGCGTTTCGCCATTGCCGGCGGCTTGCCGCTTCTCGGCGAAGAGCCAGTCGATGAAAAGACGTACGATCGGTACCGATCTGAGGTCGCTTCGGCAGGCGACATAAAAGGCATCGACGGCGGGAACGGAGAGGTTGAAGGGCGTCACAAGCTGGCCACGTGCGAGGAGCGAACTCGCCGTCACGGAATCGCCGAGTGCGACGCCGTGGCCGTGCACGGCCGCCTCGATCGACAGGCGCGCGTCGCTGAAATAGTGCTTTTGCGACCGGCGGAGATCGAGTGCGTCGGCCGCGGCGAGCCAGGTCTGCCACTCGCGGCCGTCATCGGCATGCAGGATCGTCTGGTCGGCGAGATCGCGTATCGTGCGGATGGGCCGGTTGTTGATGAGCGTCGGGCTCGCGACCGGAAAAAGCTCGAGATCCGACCATTTCTGCAGCCAGCAATCCGTCCAGCTCCCGTTGCCATAGAGGAGACAGACATCGACATCGGCGGAGCGGATCTCGCCGGGATCGTTTGAGGCGCCGAGCATGAGCTCGATGCCGGGATATTGGGTGGCGAAGGATCCGAGCCGCGGGATCAGCCAAAAGGTCAGCAGTGCCGGCACGCAACTGATCGACAAAGTGCCCGAGCTGACCGGCCGCTTCATGCGCGCCGTGGCGGCCGCTATGCCCTCGAAGGCGTTGGAAACGGCCGGAAGGAGTTCCGCACCTTGGGGGCTGAGCTTCAGACGCTGGCCATGGCGCTCGAAAAGCTGCACTCCGAGCGCGGCTTCGAGAGCCTTGATCTGATGGCTGATCGCGCCATGTGTCACGTTCAGCTCGCTTGCCGCCTTGGTCAGCGAGCCGTGACGGGCTGTCGCCTCGAAGGCGCGAAGTGGATTGAGAGGAGGCAGGCGTCCCGCCATCGCAGCAGATCCGGGGTGGCTATGTGAGAAATTCTCACATGAAACCCTATAACAATATCAATTGTCTTTTCAATATCGCTGCTGCAAGGTTCGGAGGTCTCATGAGGGAGATGCGACATGACGTGGGATCCGAGCAAGCTCGAGGAACTGCGCCGCAAATATGGCGAAAGCCATGGTGGCGAAATGTTCGACCCGAAGTTCCGGCGTGTCGCCGATCGTATCTTCTCCAAGAGCGGGACACGGCTGGCACCCTATGCGGGCATGCCGACCTTCCTGTCCGCCCCGCATCGCGCCATCGATGCCGATCAGCCCGATTTCGGGGATCTTCAAGTGGCGATCGTCGGCGTCCCGATGGATCTCGGTGTCACCAACCGTTCGGGCTCTCGTTTCGGGCCTCGTGCTCTGCGCGCGATCGAGCGCATCGGGCCCTATAACCATGTGCTCGACTGCGCGCCGACCTACGAGTTGAGGGTCGCCGATATCGGCGACGTGCCCTTTGCCAGCCGCTACCGGCTGGAGCAGAGCCACGACAATATCGAGCGTCGCATCAACCAGATCGTCGACGCCGGTGTGGTGCCGCTTTCCGTCGGCGGCGATCATTCTATCACCCATCCGATCCTCAAGGCGGTCGGCAAACAGGCGCCGGTCGGCATGATCCATATCGATGCCCATTGCGACACGGGCGGCGCCTTCGACCAGACCAAGTTCCACCATGGCGGGCCATTCCGCAACGCCGTGCTTGACGGTGTGCTGGACCCCACCCGCACGATCCAGATCGGCATTCGGGGCGCGTCCGAATATCTTTGGGAATTCAGCTACGAATCCGGAATGACCGTGATCCATGCCGAAGAGATCTCGTCCCTCGGTATTCCCGCCGTGATCGAGAAGGCGAGGAAGACCGTCGGCGACGGGCCGACCTATCTTTCCTTCGACATCGACAGCCTCGATCCGGCCTTCGCTCCCGGCACGGGCACGCCGGAGGTTGGCGGACTGACCACGCGCGAAGTGCTTGAACTGCTGCGCGGCCTGAAGGGCGTCGATCTCGTTGGAGGGGATGTGGTCGAAGTCGCTCCGCAATATGATGCCACGACCAACACGGCCCATGCCGGCGCCCAGGTGCTGTTCGAGATATTGAGCCTGATGGTCTTCAGCCCCTTCGTCCAGGGGAAGCGGGGCTGACGGACGGCCGAAATCATAACAACGGGAACATGCCGCAACGTCGGCGCCACAAGAGGAGAATGACATGACCAGGATCATCGATAAAGCGGTGAGCCGCCGCGCCGTGCTCGGCGCCGGCCTCGCCACGGCGGGCGTGCTCGCCATGCCGTCCATTCTGCGTGCCCAGGAGAAGTCGCTGAAGATCGGCGTCTATGGCGGCTATTTCAAGGATTCCTTCGACAAGCACATCTTCCCCGAATTCACCAAGACGACCGGCATCGCCGTGGAGTCGGTGGCGGAGCCGACGGGCGAAGCATGGCTCGTGCAGCTCGAGCAGGCCGCCCGGGCCGGCCAGGCGCCGGCCGACGTCTCGATGATGTCGCAGACCTCGACGCTGAAGGGGCAGGCGACGGAATTGTGGACGCCGATCGACGTCGCCAAGATCAAGAACGCGGGCGATCTGCTCGAACATTTCGTCAACAAATATCCGGATGGCCGCGTGGCGGGCATCGGGGCTGTCGCCTGGTACATCACGCTGGTCACCAATACGCAGGTCTATCCGACCGCTCCCGACTCCTGGGCGGCGCTGTGGGATCCCGCGAACAAGGACAAGCTCGGTCTGCTCGCCCTGGTCTCCAACTCCTTCCTGCTCGAAGTCACCGCGAAGACCTTCTTCGGCGGCACCAACGCGCTCGACACCGAGGAAGGCATCTTGAAGGCCTTCGAGAAACTCGCCGAGGTGAAGCCGAATGTCCGTCTGTGGTACCGCGACGAGGCGCAGTTCGAGCAGGCGCTGAAGTCGGGCGAGATACCGATGGGGCAATATTATCATGACGTCACCGGCCTTGCCGCGGCCGAGGGCCATCCTGTCCGCTCCACCTTCCCGAAGGAGGGCGGCATCCAGGATTCCGGCAACTGGGTCATCTCGCGGGCCTCGAAGAAGGCCGACGAGGCCCACGTCTTCATCGACTATATGAGCCAGCCTTCGGTCCAGGGCCTGATGTCGCGCAAGGTGGGCACCGCGCCGACACTGAAGCGCGACAAGCTCGACCTGACCGAGGAGGAATTCTCAGCCGTGTCGTCGGAGATTCCGCCGATCATTCCGCGCTACGACCTCTATACGTCCAAGGCCGACTGGCTGAATCAGAAGTGGACGGAGCTTATCGTCGGCTGAGCGCCGAAGAGGGGCGACGCCGGCGATACGACACCCACATCCCCACAAGGGGGGAGATTGGCTGTCAGCAAGACAGTGCTGACCCTGCGACGTTGGTGATTGGCGAAAGCCAAAATGAAGGCCAATCTCCCCCCTTGTGGGGGAGATGTCCGGCAGGACAGAGGGGGGCGTCTACCACGACGTCCTCCACAGGCGGGCCTCTAAACAGACGGACAAGACATGTCGGGACTGGCGCTCAAGAATGTAACCAAGCAATTCGGCAGCTTCCATGCCGTCGACGACGTCGATCTGACCGTCCCGCACGGCACCTTCGTCTGCCTGCTGGGCCCTTCCGGCTGCGGCAAGACCACTTTGCTCCGCATGATCGCGGGGCTGGAGGAGCCGACCACCGGCTCGATCGTGCTGGACGATCAGGACATCACACCGGTGCCGACGCATAAGCGCAATCTCGGCATGGTATTCCAGTCGCTTGCACTGTTCCCCCACCTCTCGGTCGGCGACAACATCGCCTATCCCTTGCGGATCAGGGGCGCTTCCCGCGAGGAGCAGAAAAGACGCGTCGAGGAACTGCTGCGCATGATCCATCTGCCGGGTTTCGCAGATCGTCCGGTGTCGAAACTCTCGGGCGGCCAGAGGCAGCGGGTGGCGATCGCCCGGGCGCTGGCGCTCTCGCCGAAGCTTTTCCTGCTCGACGAGCCTCTGTCGGCGCTCGACGCAAAGCTGCGCGAAGCCATGCAGGTGGAGCTGCGCCAACTCCAGCAGAGGCTCGGCATCACCACCATCGTCGTCACGCACGATCAGCGCGAAGCCATGACCATGGCGGACCTCGTGGTGGTCATGGGCGAGGGCAGGATCAGGCAGGCGGCCGCGCCGATCGAGATCTACCGAAAGCCGGCAGACGCTTTCGTCGCGGATTTCATCGGCTCGACCAACCTGCTGGAGATTGCGATCGACGGCTCAGGCCGCATCACCGTGCTCGGTCAGGCCATGCCCGAACTCAAAATGCCGGCCGGAATTTCCAAGGCCGCCGTCTCGGTGCGGCCCGAGGATGTCCAGATCACGGCGCCCGGCATGGGCACTATCGACGGAACCGTGACATTCGTGCGCGATCTCGGCGGCACCATCGAAACCTTCGTGGAGGCTTCGGGAACGACCATCGTCTCGGTGGCCACGCCGCGCGAGCGACCCGATGTCGCCGCCGGTCAGAAGGTCGGCATCAAGCTGCCGGCCGAGAACTGCGTGGTGGTCAAGCAATGAGAAGAGAGCCGCCCCGGTCGCTCGCCGACTACACGCCGCTTTTCTTCCCGGCGGCGATGTTGACCGTGTTCTTCGTGGTTCCGTTCTCCATCATGATCGCGGTCAGCTTCTTCAAGCGCGATCCCGCCGGCTTCTACAAGACCGACTTCGTCTTCGACAATTACGCGCGCTTCCTCTCCACCTTCTTCGGCACGGTGCTCGGCTTCTCGCTGATGCTGGCGATTGCCGTTGCCGTCTGCTGCGTGGTGATCGGTTTTCCCTTCACCTACCTGCTGACCAAGCGTTCGCGCCGCGTCCAGACGGTCTGGCTGGTCGGGCTGCTCTCGATCCTATCCTTGTCCGAGGTCATCATCGGCTTCGCCTGGTCGACCCTGTTCTCGCGCACCGCCGGCATCACCAACCTGCTCGTCGCGCTTGGCCTGATGACGGAGCCGCAGGCCTTGTTGCCGGGCTTCGGGGCCGTGCTGACGGGCATGGTCTATCAGGCGCTGCCTTATACGATCCTGGTGCTCTATCCCGCCCTCATTCGCCTCGACCCGACTTTGCTCGAAGCGGCGCGCACGCTCGGCGCATCCCCGGTGCGCGCCTTCCTGAATGTCGTCGTGCCGGCGTTGCGCAACACCATCGTCGCGACCCTCATCATGGTCTTCGTCTTTGCGCTAGGCTCCTATCTGCTGCCGCAGATCCTCGGCCGGCCACAGCACTGGACGCTTTCCGTGCTCATCACCGACCAGGCGATCTATCAGTCGAACATGCCCTTCGCCGCGGCGATGGCCGTATTCCTGGTGCTGATTTCGCTGTCGCTTGTCGGCCTCACATTGTTGATCGGTCGCAGGGAGAACGCGGCATGAGCTCGACCCTCCTGCGTCGCCTCTATTTCTCGCTCGTGGCGCTTTTCCTCGCCGCGCCCATCATCGTGGTGCTCGGGGTATCGGTGAACGAGAAGCAGGACCTGGCCTTCCCGCCGAGGGGATTCTCGCTCGCCTGGTACGGTCAGATCTTCACCAACCCGGAATGGCGAAGTGCCTTGGTCGCCTCGCTGCTCCTGGCTGTCACATCGGCGGCGATCGCCGTCGCCATCGCCCTGCCGCTCGCCTGGTTCATGTGGCGGCGCATCGCGCCCTGGGCCAGCGTGTTCCAGGTGCTGGGCCTCGCTCCATTCATCCTGCCGCCCGTCATCACCGCCCTCGGCTTCCTCACCTTCTGGGCGACCGTCGGCGCTTATGGCCAGCCCTGGACGGCGGCGATCAGCCACGCGATCTTCTTCGTCACGCTGCCGCTCGTCACCCTGTCGCTTGGCTTCGCGTCGATCGACCGATCGCTGGTCGAAGCCGCCTCGACCATGGGCGCCGACGACCGGGCGGTGCAGCGCACCGTCGTCCTGCCGCTGATCCTGCCCTATCTCGTCTCGGGCTATGCCTTCGCCTTCGTGCTGTCGCTCAACGAATACATCATCGCCTACATGACCGTCGGCTTCACCATGGAGACGCTGCCGATCAAGATCTTCAATGCGTTGCGCTACGGATACACGCCGACCATGGCGGCAGTATCGGTCTTCTTCGTGGCGGTTGCCGCCCTCGTCTTCGGACTGATCGCCAGGTTCGGCGATATCAGACGCCTCTTCGGCGCCATGTCTTCGGAAGGAAATTGATGCGTATTGCCGCCCTCCAGATGCAGGCCGAAGCCGGGCATGTTGCCGCCAATCTCCGGCGGATCGAGCAGGCCGCCCTGGAAGCCAGGGAAAAAGGGGCCTCGCTCCTGGTGACGCCTGAGCTTGCCGTAACCGGCTACGGCGCCGGCGAGGCGATCCTTCGCCTTGCGGAGCCTGCGGACGGGGAGATCGCACGGCGGCTCGGCGAGATCGCGCGTAGCACGGGGCTTGCCATCGTGACAGGTTTCGCCGAGCGCGCCGACGGTACGGTCTACAACAGCGCCCTCTTCGTCGAGACCGGGAAGCCGGCCGTGGTTTATCGCAAGTCGCATCTTTATGGCGATTACGAGCGCGCGCTGTTCCGCCCGGAGAAGCCGTCAGCCTGCATCATCGAATTCAAGGGCCTGAAGCTCGGCATCCTGATCTGCTATGACGTCGAGTTCCCGGAGAATGTCAGGAGGTTGGCGAGGGTCGGCGCTCAGGCCGTACTGGTCCCGACCGCGTTGCCCGCGAGCGACCACGCTGCGCTCATCGCCCAGAAGATGATCCCGGTCCGGGCCTTCGAGAACCAGATCTTCGTCGCCTATGTCAATCATTGCGGCGCCGACGAGCGGTTCGCCTATGCGGGCCTCTCCGGCGTCGCCGCGCCCGACGGCACCTTGATCGCCAAGGCCGGTGCTCAAAGGGAGGCGCTGCTTCTGGCCAAGGTCGAGCCGGCCGATTATCGGGTCTCGGCCGCCGCGAACAGCTACCTTGCCGATCTGAGGATCTGAGATTGACGAAAGCGAAGACGACATTGGTCTTCTCCCCTTGCTGGCAGGCGGATGAGGGGCTTGCCCAAAGGCCAATCCTTATTGCCGCCGGTATGACTGGCTACACCAGCGCGGCGGCCGTCATGAGCTCCTGCGGACCCGGTGCCTGGAACATCTTGCGCCCGCCATCGGCTTCCTCGGTGAAGCACCAGCGCACCACGCCGTCGCGATCGAGCAGGAATTGGCCGACGAGCTGGCTGCGGCCGGACGCCATCATTTCCTGGTCGGCCTCGGTGACAACAAAGCCGTCCTTTCTGTCGAGCAGTTCCGACGCCGCGAAAGGATCCATTGGTTCGGGCAACTCGCCGGGCATCTCGAGCCGCAGGCTCATCGCAGCGCCCATGCTGATCTTGTACGGCCACTCGGTCTCGTTTTCCGTGATCTGCAGATTGGGCAGGCCGAAGGCGCGGTGTGATCTGCGCTCAGGGTCGGCGGCAGCCAGCAGGTTGGGAAGCGGGTGGTAGCGGTAGTAGAGCCTAGCGCGCTCGATGGGCGTATTGATGACGGCCAGGCTTTGCACGCCCTTCCTGCGCAGCTCCGGTTCGAGTTCCGCCAGTGCCGCGATATGGCGCCGGCAGAACGGGCAATGCAGGCCACGAAACAGGCCGACAAGGACGGGATTCTGGCCACGGTAATCGGCAAGCGCGACCTTCCCCTCGCGCGTGATGGCGTCCAGCACGATATCCGGTGCCCGATCACCCGGTTGTAGTGGCCTCTCGGCCGCAGACTCGGACATGTCCGGCTCCTTTCCCAGCTAATCGAGAAACGGCAGCACGACGAGCGATGCTGGATCGATGCCGTGCCGGGCGCAGACGTCCTGCGCCAGTGAGAAGTAACGTTCCGCCTCGGGCAAATCGTCGAGATCGAGATTGAGGGTTGCCAGGCCGTCGTAACATGGAACGAGCAATTGCGGCTCTCCGGTCTCCCGGGCGAGGTCGAGCGCTTCCGTGTAGCAGCGGGAGGCGAGCTCCGGACGGCCGTGGCATTGATGAATCTGCCCCAGTGCGATGAGCGGCACCGGTAGATGCTCTCGCTGGTCGAGAGCGCGATCGATTTCGATCGCTTTTTCGGCGGCGGGCACGCCCTCGTCGCTGCACCTGTCGGTGAAGGTACAGGAGGCGACGGCGAGATTGGCGAGAAGGCGCGCCTGCATCCCGAGATCGCCGATCATGTGTGCCATCTCCAGTCCCCGTCTGCAGACTTCGATGGCCTTGGTGGGGGCTGTGAAGCTGTAGAGCACGCCCAGATTGGTGTAGCCGCGGCAGGCGGCCTGCAGCAGGTTCGCCGCCTCGGCGACCTCCACACTCCGTTCGACCTCTTTGAGGGCCTCCCTGGCGCGGCCCAGTCGAGCCAGCGCGACCCCCTTGGTGTTTAGCGCCTCGGCGACGGCGCGCGCCGCCTCCAACCGGACGTCGGGGTCGCGGTCGGCGGTCAGAGACCTGGCATGACCAAGCGCTTTGTCCGCCCAGCGGGCGGCCGCGGCGTGATCGCCGAGACGGAAGGCGAGACGGCCGCGCTCCTGGAGAAGATGAGCCTGTTCTATCGGCGCGCTTGTCCCGGAAAGCCGTTCGGCCGCTTGGGCGTAGTGCGTGCCCGCCGCGTCCCGCTTGCCGCTGTCCCAGAGGAGTCGGCCGATCTTGCGCAGGAGGCGTGCTTGCGCCACGCGGTCGCCGCCATCGCTGTCGAGCGCTTCCAGCACCGCCCGGTATTGATCATGCGCCTCGCCGCGCCGGCCGGTGAGCATGCTGAGATCGGCAATCCGCTCGCGAAGCTCGAGCTTTGATCCTTTTTGCTCTTCATCGTTCGAGAGCGTTTCGAGCGCTTGACGGTAGAGTCGCAGGGCGTCGTCATTGGCATAGATGGCGCGAGCCCGGTCACCGGCGGCCATGAAATAGAGCGCGCCTTTCGGCCTGGAGACGCCCAAGCTGAAATGGTGGCCGAGCCGGGACAGATCCTCAAGCCGGTGAAGCTCGTCTTCGCTCGATTTCTCCAGTGCCGTGCCGATACGTTCGTGCATCTGGGTGCGCTGCTGCAAGAGCAGATTTTGATAGATCACGTCGTGAAGCAGGGTCTGGCTGAACCGGTATAACCTGGATCTTGTCGGCTTCGTCCCAGGGACTTCCTCGATAATCTCGCAGTCGCACAGGTGATCGAGGCCGGATTCAAGACGCGCTGGATCGGTCGAGATCCTGGCCAGGAGATCGGCGTCGAAGCGCGGTCCGATCACCGCCGCCCGCTGCACCAGCGCACGGATATCGGAAGGCAGGCGATCCATCCGGGCCAGGATCATGGTTTCGATGTTGGCCGGAATGACGGCGATCGCCTTTTCGGCGGAAATCGACCAGTGAGAGCCGTCCCGGGAAATGGCGCCGCTTTCGACCATGCCGCGCGCCATCTCTTCGATGAAGAGCGGATTGCCTTCGGCGCGCTCGAGAATGCGCTCCTGAAGGTCTCCTTCGGGGCCGGCCCAGCCCCTGCCGAAAAGGGCTGTCAGCAAGCCGCGCCCTTGCGCCGGCGTCAATGGCGTCAGCCGAAGCCTCGTATGGCTTGCCTTGCGCGAGTCGAGCTGATCCATGTCGAGCGTCGGCCGATAGGTGACCAGCAGCATCAGGCGCCTGCGCTCCAGTCGATCCATCACGAAACGAAGCGCTTCGAGCGACACGGCGTCGGCCCAATGCAGATCTTCGAGGATGATCAGCAGGGGCGACAGATCGAGCCGTCGCTCGAAAACGGTTCGGATCGCATGCAGAATTTGCCGCCTCAACTGCTCGGGTTCGAGATGGCGCAATGCCCCGTCCCGATCCCCGAAGCCGAAGACATGGAGGAAGAGAGGCATTAGCCGCTCGGTTTCCTCTCCTCCGAGTTCGAGCTCATCGAGCGAACCGGCAAGCCTCTCGCGGGTCTCTTCTTCCGATGCTCTCGATCCGATGCCATAAGCGCTCCGAAGGACTGCCGCCAGCGTTCCGTAGGATTGCTCCCCCGATGGCGAGCAGGCCGCCTGCCGGATCGCCACATCGGCAAAATGCTCCTTGTCTCGGATGCGCGCGATGAATTCCTCCACCAGCCGCGTCTTTCCAATGCCGGCCTCTCCTGTCAGATGCACGAGTTGCGCGGCGCCGCTGCAGGCGAGATCGAGCAGGCCCAACAGCCGCCCAAGCTCTTCGTCGCGGCCGACGATCCTGGCGGCGAGGCCAAGCGTCTCCAGGCCCCGAGCGGCGCGGGGCACGTCGAGCGGTCCCGCCAGGCGATGAACGAGGACGGTCCCGGATTTGCCGCGCAGGGCGATCTCCCCCAGCGTCTCATAGGAGAAGGCGTGGCGCGTCAGGCGCTGCGTCAGCGGCCCTACCAAAATCTCGCCGGGCGCGGCGGTTGCCTGGAGCCGTTGCGCGATGTTCACCGTGTCGCCGGTCACGGAATAGGATTTGGCCGTGCTGGCACCCACGCCGCCCGCGACGACCTGGCCCGTATTGATGCCGACATGAAGCAGAAGGGAAGTTCCGGCCAAGGTCTTCGCGCTCTTGGCCAGCCGTTCGGCCCGCTCCACCATGTCGAGAGCGGCCCGCAACGCGCGTTCGGGATCGTCCTCATGGGCGACCGGTGCGCCGAACAGCGCCAGCAACGCATCGCCGATGAACTTGTCGACGAAGCCACCGACTTTCTGCACCGCGGCGGTCAGCTCCTCGAAAAGCTCGTTCTGGAGCTCCCGCATGACTTCGGGGTCAAGACGTTCGCTGAGCTCGGTGAAGCCGCTGAGATCGGCGAAGAGCACGGTGATCGTGCGGCGGTCACCATCGGCGCTCGGGGAGGAAGCATCAGCGACGCCAGGCTGGTGGTCGGACGAGACCTTTCCGGCGACGTTCCGGGGAGCGGTCGCGGAATGGCCGATCGGTGAGCCGCATTTCGGGCAGAAGGCGAAATCGGTAGCGCAGGGATAGCCACAGGACTCGCACAGACGGGGTTGCCGCTGCCCGCATCTGGGGCAGAAGGCAAAGCCGCTTTCGACTTCCAAACCGCAGCCCGCGCAGTTCATCCGCGCACCCTTGCAAATGTGCGGCGCCCATCCGCTACCGGATATTAGGCCGGTGGTGCTTGCTTGAACAGCTACGTCAAAAGGGGGGCCTCCCAACCGCCCGACAACGGAAATGCGGTTCCGCTCAATGCATCTGCAGTGCCGGCCTAAGATCGCTTGCCCTTGCCAGGATGCGATCCCTGCGCAGCCAGCGCAGGAGGAGCAGCAGCGCCACCACCGTGAGGCCGGCCGACAAGCCGATCCAGATGCCGTTGCCGCGCAGGCCGTAATGGAAGGCGAGCAGCGCGCCGAGCGGCATGCCGACGCCCCAATAGCCGATCGCGGCGTAGAGCATCGGGACGGTCGTGTCATGCAGGCCGCGCAGCATGCCGGCCGCCACGGCCTGCGCGCCGTCGACGACCTGGAACAGAGCGGCAAAGGCCAGGAAGGTGACGGCGATGCCCACCACAGTCGCATTGGCGGGATCGGTCGTGTCGATGAAGGCGCCGATCAGCGCCGTCGGCCAGGTGATCATCACCAGGGCCGTCATCGCCATGAAGCCGACCCCCAGCGCATAGGCCGTCCAGCCGGCGCGGAAAATGCCGTCGCGGTCCCTGGCGCCGTGGGCGAGGCCGACCCGCACGGTCACGGCCTGGTTGAGGCCGAGCGGCACCATGAAGCTGATCGAGGCGATCTGGATCGCGATGGCGTGGGCGGCGAGCGACGCCGCATCGATCAGGCCCATGAGCAATGCGGCCGCGTTGAATACCATCACCTCGAAAGCCAGGATGCCGCTGATGGGAAGACCGAGCTTGAGCAAGGCGACGAAACGCGGCCAGTCGGCGCGCCAGAAACGGCCGAACACACGGTAGCGGCGGAAACGTCGCTCGGTGAGCACTACCGTCGTCAGGCCGGCGAACATCAGGCCACTCGACAAGAAAGTCGCGAGGCCGGCGCCGGGTACGCCCATGGCAGGCATGCCGAATTCGCCCAGCACCAGCCCCCAGGTGGTGATAGCATTGAACGCCACCGCGCAGAAGGCTACCGCCAGCGCCCAGCCGGGTCGCTCCAGGGCCGAGATGAAGGAACGCAGCACGATGTAGCCGTAATAGGGCAGCAGCCCCCACTGCAGCCAGCGCACATAGCTGCCGGCCTTCGCAGCGAGCTCGGGATCCTGCCCCATGGCCTTCAGGATCGTCTCGGCCTGCCACAGCAAGAGCCAGAGCGGCACCGCGATACAGACGGCGAGCCACAGCCCCTGGCGGACGGTCCTCCTGACGTCGCGCACGGAATGGCGCTTGCGCCCGAGTTCCGAGGCGATCATCGGCGAGGTGGCGAGCATCAGACCGAGCCCGAAGATCATCGGCCCGAAATAAAGATTCGAGCCAAGCGCGCCCGCCGCGAGCGCTTCCGGTCCGAGCCGTCCCATGATGAGGACGTCGGTCGCGGTCATGGCCGTCTGGGCTAGGTTGGTCAAAACCATCGGCCAGGCCAGAAGAAGCATCGCGCGCAACTCGTCGCGCCAAGGTTTCGCCGGCGCTTGCGCGCTGGTGTCGAGCGAAGACATGTCTGGTCTTTCCCAGGGCGAAGCGGCCGTGACGGCTCACGCTTCGCAGGTTTTCCGGCGCTGAATCCGTAAATCAGCGCAACGGACAGCTCTTTTGATGGAGTTCCACGGCAAAAACAAGCCTCGGTTGATTAGGCCAGCCGAGCGGACCGGCTCAATGTGTACTCCAGGGGGCGCGCGGCAGAGCTGCATCCCGACGAACCGCATCGGTCTTCTTTCGTCGGCGATTACCGTCAATGACAATGCTGTTCGAAGCCATAACCCGGCGGTCTCGCTAGAGAGTCTGCGGCGGAATCTTCCAGGGGTTTATGATCGTGACACCCATCGGGGCGAAATCGGCCGCGTTGCGCGTCACAATCGTCATTCCGTGAACAAGCGCGCTCGCTGCAATGAACGCATCGCGCTCGGGGCGTGGATCAGGAACATGAAGCCGGGCGCAACGACACGCGACAGCCGCATCCACCGGCACCGTTCGCTCGGAGAATTCGGGCAGAATGTGGTTGTTCATCCAGGCCCGGAGGCGTGCGCCCTGCGCCGAGTCGCGCCTTTCGATCAATAGAATCCCAAGGTCCAGCTCCATGAGCGTGACAGCAGAGATGTAGAAGGCCGTGGCGTCCTGGGCGGACAGCCAGAAGACGACATTAGGGTCTGCTTTTCCGCCGCCGGCCTTGCGCAGTTCGGAAATGACGTTTGTATCGAGCAGAAACATCAAGAAAGATCAGCCGGGCGTGGCAACCCCCGCGGGCGGGGAATATCGAATTCGATATCCTCGAGCCCAGGCATGGATAGGGCAGCTACGATGTTCCGTCGTTTACCTGTAATACGTTGATATTCCTGGTAGCTAAGCAGCACATGCGCTGGCTGGCCTCGGTTGGTGATGAACACGGGGCCGGTGCGTGCAGCCTTCTGCGCTCGGTTGGCGTTCTGCTGGAACTCGCGACTGGACAGGGTTGTGATCGTCATTGCGGCGCCTCGTCGATCGATAAATTGTTGATACATTAGAACATAGGTGTCGCCTATGCAATTGCAATCGTTGCCCGTGGGCTTGTAGTTGTCGGCTCGGCCCGAGCATCGCCTAAGAACAGTAAGATACGCTCACGGCCGCCTTCCCGGTCAACAGGATCTCCCTTGACCAAACAGCGCTCTGACGATCCGTGATTCCGTCTGGCCGGCTGGTCTTTTGAATCGTCGCGTGTCATTTGCGAACCGAGTGCGGCGAAATCCAAGAGGAAGCAGGCTCGGTATTATGAGCTCCGGTCGAATCATGTTCCTGTCCTGGGGCCGCAAGGGCGGCGCCACGCCATTGGCGCGCGCTGTCGGGCGCGAGGCGCTGGCCATGCCCGATATCCAGCCCACCATCTCGGTTTCGCGCCAAAACGAGGAATTTGCTTCCTTCGCGTCGTTCGGTGATGCCTTGTTTCCCGTCGACACATTCGGGTCGTCTTACGGTGCGTTGACCGGCTTCTGGCGCATCCCCGGGCTTCGGCGTCAACTCGCCGGCAGGATCGCTCGCGATCGAATCCAGGCCGTGGTCACGATCATGCCCCACGTCTGGACGCCCTTCATGGTCGGTGCAATTCGCCGAGCCGATGCGCGCTACGTGACGATCATCCACGACGCCAAGGCACATCCCGGCGATCCCACGGCGATCGTCAACCGGCTGCTGCTCACCGAAGCGAGGCACGCTGACCGTGTGGTGACACTGAGCCAGTCCGTTCGGGATGGGCTGGTCAGCGCCGGCGTGGCGCAGGCGGAGCGGATCACTCCGCTATTCCTTCCCGACCTCGCTGTCGATGCTTCCGACGCGCCGCGACGGCGCGTCCAAGGCAGCCCGTTTCGCCTGCTCTTTCTCGGGCGTATCCTTCGATACAAGGGCCTCGGCCTTTTCGTCGACGCGGCGGAATTGTTGCGTCGGCGGGGCATTCCCGTCGAGATCGGCATTTTCGGTGAAGGATCACTGTCGCCTTTCGAGGACAGGCTTGCCGCGCTCGGTGCCGAAGTCGTCAACCGGTGGCTTTCGGAGGACGAAATCGCCGATGCCCTCGCCAGATATGACGCCATGGCGCTCAGCTATGTCGAGGCAAGCCAATCGGGCGTGGCCGCGGCAGCACTTGGCTCTGGCCTTCCTGTCGTCGCGACGCCGGTCGGAGGACTGAAGGAACAGATCCGCGATGGCCGGACCGGTCTTCTGGCGCGAGATATGACGGCTGCAGCCTTTGCCGAGGCGGTCGAGCGGCTGGCCGGCGACGCCCGGCTTTATGACGACATCGCAGTCGCGTTGAAGGAAACGGCGAGCGAGCGCTCGGTCAGGCGCTTCACGGAGGCGCTCATCGCGGTGGCGCTGGGTTAGCGTCTGCGAGGTTTCGGTTGGCTCGTGCGTCCTTCGAGGCCCGCTTCGCGAGCACCTCAGAATGAAGACCGTGGAGAGTCCGCCTCGCGGCGCTTCAGCCCTTCGGACGCGCTTCAGGATGAAACGGGGCGCCGACCTCCCTCATCCTGAGGTGCGAGCGAAGCGAGCCTCTAAGGACGCACCCCGTCACCCCTCGTAGCCGTTGGGGTTTTTCGCCTGCCAGTTCCACATGTCGGCGCACATGTCCCGAAGGGTCTTTTCGGCCTTCCAGTCGAGCAACTCGTTGGCATGGGTGGGGTCGGCATAGGTGGAAGCGACGTCACCCGGCCGGCGCTCGGCAACGACGTAATCGATCTTGCGATTGGAGGCATGTTCGAAAGCCTTGATGACTTCGAGCACGCTGTAGCCTCTGCCGGTGCCGAGATTGACGGCGAAGCAGCGCGGCGTGTCGAGCTGTTCCAGCGCCTTCAAGTGGCCCTTGGCCAGGTCCACGACATGGATATAGTCGCGCACGCCGGTGCCGTCGGGGGTCGGATAGTCGTTCCCCCACACATTCAGCCTCTCGCGCCGGCCCGAGGCGACCTGCGCGATAAGGGGCATGAGATTATTCGGAATGCCCTTCGGATCCTCGCCGATCAGCCCGCTTTCATGTGCTCCGACAGGATTGAAGTACCGCAATATGCCGATGCCCCAGCTCGGGTCCGAGGCATGGAGGTCGCGCAGCATCTCCTCGATGATGAGCTTGGTGCGCCCGTAAGGGTTGGTCGCGGATAGCGGATGATCCTCCTGCAGCGGCAGGCGTCGGGGATCGCCATAGACGGTGGCGGACGAGGAGAAGACCAGACGTTTGACACCGGTCGCATTCATCGCCTCGAGCAGCCTGAGGGTGCCGTTCACATTGTGGTCGTAATAGGCGAGCGGCTTCTCGGTGGACTCGCCCACCGCCTTGAGGCCGGCGAAATGGATCACGGCAGTGCAGCCGTGCCGCTTCAGCACACCCTCGAGAAAGGCGCGGTCGCGGATGTCGCCGGCTTCACTGGCCGGCTGCCGGCCGGTAATGCGCGCGATACGAGCGAGTGCTTCCGGGTGGCTGTTGTCGAAATTGTCGACCACGACAATGTCGTGTCCGGCGCCGAGAAGTTCCACCGCGGTATGCGAGCCGATGTAACCGGCGCCGCCGGTGACGAGAATGGACATCCGTTCTGATCCGTTCGTGACCTCGTGTTTGAGCAATTGGCTATACGACCGGCCTGCCGCTTTCAATGCCGGGGCGAGGCGCCTTCTTGCCAAACCGACCGGCTTGCGCATTCAATTCCGTAGCCGAAACGGTCACCAAAATTGTCCGGCTCCCGGCCTTGCCTGGCCGGACTTAGCGACTCGTTAACCAATATGCCCCGACAAGAGCCCACATGGGCACCATTTCACAACTCCCGTTCCCCCGGGCTTGCCATGACGCCCCACGCGAGCAGCGTGCAGGCGAACTGGTTGCCATGCGTCACCTTGACCTGGAGACCGTCATCGAGACGGTCCGGGTCCTGCGGACGCTGGAGGATCAGTCCGTTCTCGATTGTTTCAACCGCGCCGAGCGGATGGAGGCTCCGGAACACCGACCTCATCAATTCGGTTGAGCCACTTGTTTAATCCGTCGCGGTTTGTATGGTTAATCAATTACCAACAACCACGACTGATTCATGACCGCCCGCATCCTGAGCTTTCCGGGGGTACACCGGGAGAATCCGGCCTCGAAGCTCCAAATCGTCGAAGATGATTTTGCCGCCAAAGTGACAGCCGAGACGGACCGCCGTTTCTGGATTCGGGTCGAAAAGGATCCCGGGGAGACGATCGTGGTCAGCGACTTCGTGCCTGGCAGCCTTGCCGAACATGGGCTCGTCGCGGGCCTCCGCCTCGCGCTTCGAACACTCGAGATGCAGGACCGCAAGGAGATACTGTTCAAGGATCTCATTCCCGATGGAACAGGTCGACCGCTCTTCGGGCTTCGGCTCGAGCAGATGGCGGAGCGGGTTAAACGCGCGGCCGGCGTGGTCGCGGCCGACATGGGGCGCGAGGTCACGGCTTTCAGCATCCGCACGCGAGGCGACAAGATGGACGCTCTCGCCCGCTTCTCGGGCTGAACCCTCCGTCGACCGCTTCGCCCACGCCCATTCGGACAGCCCCTCATCTGCCTGCCGGCATCTTCTCCCCGTTAAGAGACGGGGAGAAGGACGCTGTCATCTCGACTTTCGCCAATCATCGGCATTGGCGATTGGCGAAACCCAAGCGGCCGTCGTCTCTCTCCCCGTTTGTTTACGGGGAGAGATGTCCGGCAGGACAGTGAGGGGCAATCAGAGAGCTTTCACGCGGACCGGCACGGCCTCTGCGATCTTGAGCGGGTTACGCAGCGGCAGGCCGAATTCCGGCGCGGAGATTTCAAATACGTCGCCCTCCTCGGTTCGGACACCGTCGGCAAAGGACAGCGTGGCCGTTCCGAACATGTGGACGTGCACATCCCCCGGCTGGCGGAACAGCGCATATTTGAAATGATGATGCTCCAGATTGGCGATGCTGTGCGACATGTTCGCTTCGCCTGAAAGGAAAGGCTTCTCCCACAAGGGCCTGCCGCCGCGCAGGATGCGCGACGTTCCCCTGATATCTTCCGGCAGCGCGCCGACCAGGATTTCCGGCCCGAAAGAGGCGTTTCTCAGTTTCGAGTGCGCCAGATAGAGGTAGTTGACGCGTTCCGTCACGTGATCGGAGAACTCGTTGGAAAGGGCGAATCCAACGCGGAACGGGGTGCCGTCGTCGCCGATCACATAGATGCCGGCGATCTCCGGTTCCTCGCCGCCGTCCTTGGCGAAGTCGGGGGAGATCAGCGGCGCACCGGGCGCGACGGCAAAGGCGCCGTTGCCCTTGTAGAACCATTCGGGCTGCACGCCGACCGAGCCTGCCGCGGGTTTGCCGCCTTCGAGGCCCATGCGGAACATTTTCATGGAATCGGTAAGCTGCTCCTCGCCGTCGTCGGCGAGTTTTTTGTGCATGGCGTCGCGCGTCGCGGCCGAGCCGAGATGGGTGAGCCCGGTGCCGGTCAAATGAAGATGCGCCGGGTCTGGATGGCTGATCGGCGAGCGCAGCCGGCCGTCGCGATCGGCAGCCTCGAGATCCACCGCGTCGCCGAGGCCCTTGCGGTCGATGAGAGCCGCAAGGTTTTCTCCGGAACGGGCGGCTTCCATTGCCAGCGCATACACGCTCGGCGCTTCCTTTACGATCCGGGCGGCGTCTCCGCTGCGCATGACCACACGCACGGTTCCGTCGGCATCGACAATCTCCGAAATCAGCATTCGTTGCTCCCAAAACCGGCGTAGCGCTCCGCCGGACCTAACGAAAAATGGAAGAGACAAGCCGGTGCCGGCCGCTCCCCCGAACCGCTCAGGTCTTGTTCTTGTTGTACACGTCGAAGACCACGGCTCCGAGCAGCACCAGGCCCTTGATGACCTGTTGCCAGTCGATGTTGACGCCCATGATCGACATGCCGTTGTTCATGACGCCCATGATGAAGGCGCCGATCACCGCGCCCGCCACCTGGCCGACGCCGCCCATCGCCGAGGCGCCGCCGATGAATACGGCCGCGATGACGTCGAGCTCGAAGCCCAGGCCGGCTTTCGGCGTGGCGGTGTTGAGCCGCGCGGCGAAGATGAGGCCGGCGAGCGCGGAGAGGACGCCCATGATCACGAAGATCGAGAAGGTGAGCCGTTCCGTCTTGATCCCGGAGAGAGCCGCCGCCTTGACGTTGCCGCCCATCGCGTAGACGCGCCGGCCGAACGTCATGCGCTTGGTGACGAAGACGAAGAGCGCGATGAGCACGCCCATGACGATCAGCACGTTGGGCAGGCCCTTGTAGGACGCCATCATGTAGACCAGGAACAGCACGATGGCCGAGATCAGGGTATTCTTGACGACGAACAGGGCGAAGGGTTCCGCCTCGTACCCGTGCTTCTCGCGGTTGCGGCGGCTTTTCAGGCTGAAATAGAGCATCGCCGCCACGATCGCGATGCCGATGACCAGCGTCGTCGAATGCAGCGTCACGCTGCCGATGGTGATCGGGCCGATCACGTCGGGGATGAAGCCGGCGCTGAGCAACTGGAACTCGCGCGGAAAAGGCCCGACCGATTGGCCGCCGAGCAGCGCCAGCGACAGACCCTTGAAGACGAGCATCCCCGCCAGCGTCACGATAAAGGAGGGGATCTTCATATAGGCGATCCAGTAGCCTTGGGACGCGCCGATCAGCCCGCCGACGATCAGGCAGATGAGCCCCGCCAGGATGGGATTGAACCCATACCGCACCATCAGCACCGCCGCGACAGCGCCGACGAAACCGGAAACGGATCCGACCGACAGGTCGATATGGCCGGCGACGATGACCAGCAGCATGCCGAGGGCCATGATGATGATGTAGGAGTTCTGCAGCACCAGGTTGGTGAGGTTCACCGGCTTGAACAACGTGCCGTTGGTGGTGAACTGGAAGAACACCATGATGGCGATGAGCGCCAGCACCAGGCCGTAGTCGCGCAAATTCTCCTTCAGCGCGGCCTGCGCCGAGGCTTTCGCCGGGCTCGCCGTGGTACCAGCTGTTTCCGTGCTCATGATGCGGCTCTTCCTTCCCCGCGAACGATGGCGCGCATGATCTTCTCCTGCGAGGCTTCGCTGCCGGCCATCTCGCCGACGATGCGCCCTTCGTTCATCACATAGATGCGATCGCAGATGCCCAGCAGTTCCGGCATCTCCGACGAGATCACCAGAATGGCTTTGCCCTCCTCGGCAAGCCGGTTGATGATCGTGTAGATCTCGTATTTGGCGCCGACATCGATGCCGCGTGTCGGCTCGTCGAGGATCAGCACTTCCGGATTGGCGAACAGCCACTTCGAAAGCACCACCTTCTGCTGATTGCCGCCTGAAAGGTTGCCGGTGATCTGGTAGACGCTGGACGACCGGATGTTGGTCTTCCTGCGATAGTCGTTGGCGGCGTTGAGTTCCTTGATGTCGTCGATGACGCCGTTATCCGAAATGCCCCTGAGATTGGCGATCGAGATATTGTGCTTGATGTGGTCGATCAGGTTCAGGCCATAGGTCTTGCGGTCTTCCGTGGCGTAGGCGATGCCTTGGGCCACGGCCCTGCCGACGCTGGAGACGTCGATTTTCCTGCCGTGCAGATAGACCTCGCCGCTGATCTTCGTGCCGTAGCTCCTGCCGAACAGGCTCATGGCGAATTCGGTGCGCCCGGCGCCCATCAGCCCGGCTATGCCGGCCACCTCGCCCTTGCGAAGGCTGATATCGACGCCCTTGATGATCTGCCGCTCCTGATGCAGGGGATGATGAACCACCCAGTTCTTCACCTCGAAGATGGTCTCGCCAATGCGTGGCGTGCGGGTTGGATAACGATCCTCGAGGGGGCGGCCGACCATCGAGGTGATGATGCGGTCCTCGTCGATATCGGTCTTGTCGAGCGTCTCGATGGTCCGGCCGTCGCGCAGGATGGTGATGCGGTCGGCCACCTTGCCGACCTCGTTCAGCTTATGCGAGATCAGGATCGAGGCGATGCCGTGATCCTTGAATTCGATCAGAAGCTTGAGCAGCGCGTCGCTGTCCCTCTCGCTGAGGCTCGCCGTGGGTTCGTCGAGGATGAGCAGCTTGACCTCTTTCGACAGCGCCTTGGCGATCTCGACGAGCTGCTGCTTGCCCACGCCGATATTGGTGATCAGCGTATCTGGGTCTTCGCGCAGACCGACCTTGCGCAACAGGGCGGCTGCCTTGCCCCGCACCGCGTCCCAGTCGATGACGCCGTAGCGAGCCTGCTCGTTGCCGAGGAAGATGTTCTCGGCGATGGACAGCAGCGGCACCAATGCCAGCTCCTGATGGATGATGACGATGCCCCGCCTTTCGCTGTCATGGATGCCGTGGAACCGGCATTCCTCGCCCATGAAGCGGATGTTGCCGGAATAGGCGCCGAACGGATAGACGCCGCTCAGCACCTTCATCAGAGTCGATTTGCCCGCCCCGTTCTCGCCCACGATGGCGTGGATCTCGCCGGCGCGCACCTCGAGATTGACCTCCTGGAGCGCCTTCACGCCGGGGAAGGTCTTGGTGATGCCGCGCATCTCCAGAATTGTCTGGTCCATCACAGTACTCGCGCATCGGCTGGGGCCGCGATCCCGGGCCCCAGCCGATGTCTTGCCTATTTCAGCTCGTCGGCCTTGATGTAGCCGGAGCCGACCACGATCTCCTCGTAGTTCGACTTGTCGACGGATACGGGAACGAGCAGGTAGGAAGGAACGACCTTGACCCCGTTATTATAGGTCTTGGTGTCGTTGATCTCCGGCTCCTTGCCCGACAGCACGGCATCGACGAGGTTGGCCGTGACCTTGGCCAGTTCGCGCGTGTCCTTGAAGACCGTGGAATATTGCTCGCCGGCGATGATCGCCTTGACCGAGGGCACCTCGGCGTCCTGGCCCGTCACGATCGGCCATGGCTGGTCGGCGCTGCCGTAGCCGACGCCGCGCAGCGAGGAGATGATACCGCGCGACAGGCCGTCATAGGGTGCGAGCACGCCGTCGACCCTGCTGCCGTCGGAGTAGTTGGCCGACAGGATGTTGTCCATGCGAGCCTGCGCGACCGCGCCGTCCCAGCGCAGGGTGCCGACCTTCTCCATGCCCATCTGCCCGGACTTCACCACGAGCACGCCCTTGTCGATCAGTGGCTGCAGCACCGACATGGCGCCATCATAGAAGAAGAACGCATTGTTGTCGTCCGGCGAGCCGCCGAACAGCTCGATATTGAACGGCCCCTGCTTCTCCGGGTAGCCGAGGCCCTTCAGCAGCGACTCCGCTTGGAGCACGCCGACCTTGAAGTTGTCGAAAGTGGTGTAATAGTCGACATTCGGGCTGTCCCGGATGAGGCGATCATAGGCCACCACCTTCACGCCCTTGTCGGCCGCCTGTTGCAATACGGCGGAAAGCGTCGTGCCGTCGATCGACGCGATGACCAGCGCCTTGACGTCCTTGGTCACCATGTTCTCGATCTGGGCGAGCTGGTTGGGAATGTCGTCTTCTGCATATTGCAGGTCCGCCGAGTAGCCTTTTGCCTCCAGCGCCTTGACGAGCTCATTGCCGTCGCTGATCCAGCGGAGCGACGACTTGGTTGGCATGGCGATCCCGACGGTGCCCTTGTCCTGGGCCGATGCGGAAAATGTCATGGCGGCGATGCCGACCGCCAGCGCCGCGACGAACGTCTTGATGATTTTCACTTTTCTCTCTCCCGATTTTTGATGGTTCGCGGCATGCGATCCACTCGCTGCCACGGAAGAAAAAGGCGCCGGGTTCGGCGTCAGAGAAATCCTCCCCAAACTTGCTCCGGTCGTCCTCTCGGACCGGCGCGCAAGAAACCTTCCCGCGGCCAAGCCGGGCCGCAGCCAAAGGACGTTGGATTCGTTTCATATAACTGTCAAATGCAAACTATGATGGTTCCTATATCGCTTTTGGTATGTCTCGATAGCTGCCGCATCGGGAGATTTTGTCGGAGGGGAGGATGGAAACAGGGACATCGATGCCGATCGATTATTCAGGAGCATCGCCGAAACTGCCCGACACGGAAAGCCTGCTGCGCAGCGCGCTGAAATTCGGCCATATGCGCATGATCGTCGCCCTCGAGGATCAGGGACGGGTGAGCGCGGCGGCGCAGGTCCTCAATATTTCGCAGCCCGCCGCCTCGCGCATGATCGCGGAAATGGAGGCCATGCTCGAGGTGAAGTTGTGTGAGCGCCTGCCACGCGGTATCGCGCTCACACCCTATGGCAGGGCGCTGGCCCGCCGGGCGCGCACCATCCTCCTGGAGATGAGCGAGGCGGATCGCGAGATCGCAGACCTGAAGAGCGGCAAGGGCGGGTCGGTTTTCGTCGGCGCCGTGACGGCACCTGCCATGGACCTCGCAATGCGGGCGATCCGCGAAGTGCGCAGGCGTTATCCGCGTATGGAGATCACCATCCAGAACGAGACTAGCAATGTTCTTGCCCGCGAGCTGCTCGCTTCCCGGCACGACTTCATCATTGCCCGCATTCCGGAAGACCTCAATCCGCGCCTGTTCGAAAGCAGGGTTCTCGGCATCGAAAGGGCTTGCCTGATCGTGCGCCGCGGCCACCCGCTGCTGCGGCGCGAGCCTGTGGCGTTCGAAAGGCTGACGGGTTACGACTGGGTTCTCCAGCCTGGCGGCTCGCTGCTGCGCAGAACTCTGGAGAGCCTGTTCATCGCCCGCAGCGTGCCTCTTCCGGACAGGGTCATCAACACCAGCTCGCTGCTGCTCACGATCGTGATGGTCGCGCAGTCCGACGCAATCGCGCCGGTCGCCACGGAGGTCGCGACCTTCTTCGGCGCCGAGGGCGGCCTTGCCGGTGCAGTCGAGATCCTGCCCGTCGAGGCCGAGATCGAGGTCCAGCCCTACAGCATGATCAAGGTCCGCAACCGGGCGCTCTCGCCCGCCGCGCAATTGCTGCACGATTTCATCATCGAGAGGGCGGAGGACGGTCCGGCTGACGGCTCATGAGGGCGACCGACACGCCCCACCCGCTTCTCAGAAAACGACCGTCTTGTGGCCGTTGAGCATGACGCGCGCCTCCAGATGCGATTTAACCGCGCGGGCGAGCACGCGGCTTTCGATGTCGCGGCCGACCGCGACGAAATCCTCCGCGCTCATGGCATGGGTGACGCGCTCGGTCTCCTGATCGATGATCGGCCCCTCGTCGAGGTCCGGCGTTACATAATGGGCGGTCGCGCCGATCAGCTTCACGCCGCGCTCATGCGCCTGGTGGTAGGGCTTGGCGCCCTTGAAGCTCGGCAGGAAGGAATGATGGATGTTGATCACCTTGCCGTAGAGCCTCCTCGACAGGCTGTCGGACAGGACCTGCATGTAGCGGGCGAGGATGACGAGGTCGGCACCGGTCTCGCGCACGAGCGAGAGCAGCTTCTCCTCCTGCTCGGCCTTGTTGTCCCGCGTTACCTTCCAGCAATGATAGGGAATGCCCTCCTGTTCGGCGGTGGCCCGGCTGTCCTCGTGGTTTGAGACGATCGCCGCGACCTCCGCGTCCAGCCAGCCGGCCTTGATTTGATAGAGCAGGTGGAGCATCGCATGGTCGAACTTCGACACCATGATGACGATCTTCGGCTTGCTAGCTTGGTCGAAAAGATCGGTCTTCATGCCGAACCGCTCGATGGCCGGTTTCAGCGCCCGCAATATGTCGTCCTTGCCTGTGCTCGCGCCGATCGTGAAGGCGATGCGCATGAAGAAGCGGCCGGTCTGCCGGTCCCAGAACTGGTTGCTTTCGGCGATGTTGCCGCCGATCGCGGCAAGTTCCGTCGTCACGGCGGCGACGATGCCCGGCTTGTCCTCGCAGGAAAGGGTCAGAACGAATGTGTGGTCTGTGCTCATGGGTTTGTTTCCATCGGCGGTGGTGGCGCGAGCTCGAGGCAGAGCGCGCGCTTCCCTCTATACGCTGGCGCCACCGATGGATAGTTGCGCAGCCACGACGCCCGGGACAAAGCCTGCGTCACGTCAGCCCATCGAGGAGAACTCCGCGTCGATCGCCGACACGATCATCGCTACGTGCACGTTTGATCGAAGAGTTGCTGAAGGCGACGGCGAAGCTGACGTTGGTGATCTGGCCGGTCCAGCCCGGCTCGCGCTTTGATTACGCGCCAGGACGGCTCAGCTCCTTGGTCTTTTCTGCCGCATCCGCGGCGAGTTCTGCGAAAAGATCCTCCAGCCGTTCTGCTGCCAGGATCACGTCGGGATCGAAACTGTTCTCTTCGAGCTTGCGGACAAACAGCTCCATAAAAGCCGCTTGCTTCTCCAACGCCTTGTAGAGCTTGGCCGCCTGGTCGAGGGTCAGGCCCGGCGTGGTCAGCGTGCGCGGGATTTCTTCGGCAAACTGGTCGCCCAGCTTGCGCTGCTCGTTCAGCATCGCCATCCAGTCGGTCATGAGTTCTCCTTTTTGACGAATGGTCGGCAAGTGGGGCCCCGAAGTCAACCGCCGGGCCCGATCCTATTACCTGGAGCGTAATCGACCCGCGGCGAGGGCCCGGCGATAACCAATGCGTTCACTCGAAAAACAGGAGACCACGATGAACGCAGAAACGCTGGCCGCCGCCTATATCGCCGCTTGGAACGAGCCCGATCCCGCGCTTCGCCGTGCGCTGATCGAGGAGACCTTCGCCGGCAACATTACTTATGTCGATCCTGTCATGGCCGGAGAGGGCCACGACGGCCTGGATTCCCTGATCGCCAGCGTACATCAACGTTTCCCCGGCTTCCGTTTCACCCTGCTCGACGGGGCAAATGGCTACGGCACCCATATCCGCTTTTCCTGGGAACTCGGGCCAGATGGCGCCGAAGCGCCGATCCAGGGCACCGACGTTGCGGTGATCGAAAGCGGCCGCATCGCCAAGGTGATCGGCTTCCTCGACCGGGTACCCGCATAGGCTCTCGGTTCGCGCTCGCCCCGTGGCGAGCGTGAACGGTTCTGCTATAAGCCTCGCCACGCGAATCGTGATCGCAGTGCCGAGGGAGGGGCCGTGTGATCAACTCGTCCCCATGCTTGTTGCTGCCTCGAAGCCGACCGTCGGCGGTCGGTCCCGTGCCATGACAGCGCCGGAAAGCCAGCACGGTCAGTGGAACGATCGATGCTGACGCTCCGCCAGATCGAAGTCGTGCGCGCCATCATGGTGACGGGGACGATCGCGGGCGCTGCCAAGCTCCTCAACGTCTCGGCGCCGGGCATAAGCCGGCTCATGAAATACACCGAAGACAGCCTCGGTGTCCGCCTCTTCGATCGCCGTGCCGGACGCTACGTGCCGACGCCCGAGGCTCGCACCATCTTCGACCTGCTCGACACGGTCTATCGCAAGGTCGAGGACCTTCAATATGCCGTCGGGGCGCTGGGCAAGGGCGCCGGCCAGGAACTGCGCTTCGCTTCGGTGCCCTCGATCGCCAATGTCATGATGCCGCGTGCCGTCGAGCGGCTGCGCCGGCGCTTTCCCGATCTCGCGCTCGACATCAACATCCTCAAGATCGAGGAAGCGATCGACTACCTGCTGCTCGGGCGCGGCGAGGTGGTCGCCATCTCTTCGCGCTTCGATCATTCCATCATCGACTTCGCGCCGCTTGCCACGGGCCGGCTGCTCTGCATCGCGCCGGCTTCAGGGGAACTCGCCGGCCGCAGGTCGATCACTCCCGAAGAGATGGCAAGATATCCGCTCATAGGCATTGATCCCAACGATCCCTATGGCGCGATCATGGCCGGAATCTTCAAACAGCGTGGCCTTTCCTACTCGATGAACATCAGGGCGCGCTTCGGCACCACGGTCTGCAGCCTCGTCGCGGCGGGCTTGGGCATCGCGATCATCGACGAATTCACTGTAGCCTACGGTCGGGTGCCGGGTGTCGTGACCTTGGAGATCGAGGCGGAGAGTACCTTCCACACCTACGTGGCCCACCGCAATGACCGGCCGTTATCGGTGTATGCCGAGGCCTTCCTCGAACTCCTGAGAGCGGAAATGGCGGCCGTCGGCTCGGCTGCAGGAGCCTTTACATAGAAGCGATGTGCAGCCGCGCCGTCCTAACATGATGTTATGGGAATCGCAAAAAATGGTAAGCGATATTATGGCCGCACTTCGTTACTGTTTGATGTGACTGGTTGAAGCGCTGGCGGAGGATCATGCAAGTCGGTTCGGTGCCTGAAAGCGGTGTGATGACGGGGTTCGTCCCGTCAGGCAATACCAAGCTTTTCCCCGTGGTCGGCGATCCGATCGCCCAGGTGCGATCACCTGGCGCGATCACGCGCATCCTCGCTGGCCGGTCGCTCGACGCCGCCGTCGTGCCGATGCATGTGGAGGCGGCAGGCCTTGGCGAATTGATGAACGCGCTGCTGCTGGTTCGCAATATCGGAGGGGTGCTTGTGACCGTCCCCCACAAGCCCGCCGCCTTGGCGTTCTGCGAGCGTGCGACCAAGCGCGCTGTTTTCGCCCGGTCCGTGAACGTCGTCCGCCGCACGGCATCGGGATGGCAAGGCGACAATACCGATGGCCAGGGCTGTCTCGACGGCATTCGGCATGCGGGTTTTGACGTGAGCGGTAAGACGGCGATGCTCGTGGGTTGCGGCGGCGCGGGTGCGGCGATCGCGATGGAGATACTGGAGCGAGGCGCCACGCTGCTGGCCGTGCACGATATCGACCTGGGCCGCCGCGACGGGTTCATCGCCAGGCTCGTGGAGCGGTTTCCCGGAAGAGTGACCGCCGGCAGCCACGATCCGTCCGGCTACGATCTTGTGATCAATGCGACTCCGGCCGGTATGTCGTCTGGGGATCCGCTGCCGATCGATGTGTCGAAGCTGCAACCCCGGCAGTTCGTGGCATGCGTGATCACCAAGCCGGACGCAACCCCTCTCATTGCGGAAGCGAGGCGGATCGGCTGTCGCACCATGAGCGGGGACGGCATGTTCGATGCCCAGGCCGAAACGCTGGCCGGATTCCTTCTGGAGGAGCGGCACGATGCCTTGCTGCATGAGAAAGATGTGAGTTTCGTCTCCTGAAGAATTGACCCGGTGGGTGGCACTTGGTGGAGACGGTGCCGTAAAACCCCAACTGTGATTATGGGAGGATATCGATGAATCGCAAAACCTGGTTGGCATTGTCGGCTGCACTGCTCGTCACTGTCGGAGCCGCGCAGGCGCAGGAAGCTGTGAAGGTGGGCGTCGTCGCCGAGCTTTCGGGTGCCGGCGCTCCGGCGGGCACGAACTGGCGCGACGGCATCAAGGTGGCCGTCGAGGAGATCAATGCCGAGGGTGGCATCCTCGGCAAGAAGGTCGAGATCACGGAATACGACACGCAGACCGATCCTCAGGTGTCGCGCGCGCTGGTGCAGAAGGCGATCGACGAAGGCGCCTACGCGATCCTAGGCACCATCTATTCGGGCTCGACCATGGTCAACATGCTTGTCGCCCAGCAGAACAGCATACCGCAATTCGTCGGCTCGGAAGCTCCGAGCATCGTTGAAAAGGGCAATCCGTTCGTCTTCAGGACCTCTTCGGGCGCGCAAAAGGGCGTTCCCGCGCTGACCGCCTATTTCACCGACACTCTGAAGGCGAAGAAGGTCGCGGTCGCGTGGGTCAACAACGAATTCGGGAAGGGCGGCCATGACGTCTTCGTGGCCGAGATGCAGAAGGCCGGCATCGAGGTCATCGCCGATGTGCCGTCCGAGCAGGCCCAGACCGACTATGCGGCCGACGTGTCGAAGCTCAAGGAGGCCAATCCGGACGCCGTGTTCGTCTACATGAACCAGGAGGAATCCGCGCGCTTCCTGATCGAGGCCAAGAAGCAGGGGCTCGCCATGCCGCTGGTCGGCGAGGTGACGCTGACCGAAGCCAAGGTGATCGAGCTTGCCGGCGGCGCCGCGGAAGGCGCAATCGCGCATGTCGGCGTTACGGCGACCGCGACGGATGTGCCCGGGATCGGCGCCTTCGCCAAGAGGTTCGAGGAGACTTTCAAGCGCAAGCCGACGCATGACGCGATCAAGGGTTATGTCGGCGCCTGGACGACGAAATACGTCACCGACATGGTCGGCGAATTCGATGGCGAGAAGTTCGCCGAGAAGATGCACGGCCTGTGCCTCAAGGTCGCGGATCATCCGAAGATCCTGCTGGACACCTGCTGGGATGATACCGGCGAGATGTCTCGCCCGAGCTTCATGGTTCAGGTCAAGGACGGCGCGCCCGTCGTGATCGGCACCGTGCCGGCGAACTGACAGGTTCCAAATCAGCGGCGGCGCTTGCCGCCGCTGCCGACAAGCGAAAGACGCCCATGTCCCAATTCCTGCAAGTCCTGCTGTCCGGTCTTGCGACCGGCTCCATCTACGCGCTCGTAGCGATCGGCTTCACGCTTGTCTGGCAGGCGGCCCAGACAGTGAACTTCGCCCAGGGCGAGTTCGTCATGGTTCCCGCCTTCTTCGTGCTCATCGGCACCGGCTATTTCGGCATGCCGCTTTGGAGTGCGCTGCTTTTCAGCCTCGTGCTGTCGATCCTGGTCCTCGGCGTCCTGTTCAAGAAACTGATCGTCGAACCGATCCTGCCGCATGGCGGTATCACGCTGATCATCGCTACCATGGCGCTCGGCATTCTCCTCAAAGAGAGCGTCAAGGAATTCTACGCGGCCGAGGCGCAACCGTTCCCCGCGCTTTTCCCGAGCGATCCGATCGACGTCTTCGGCGCCGTCGTGTCGCTCCAGGATATTTTGAACCTGGCGATCTCGCTCGGCATCGTCGTGCTGCTTACGCTCTTCCTCAACCGCACCCGCACCGGGCGCTGCATGCAGGCGACCGCCCAGAACCCGGCGGTGGCGGAAATCCTCGGCGTGAACGTCAAGCGGATGGTGCTCTATACCTTCCTTATCAACGCCGCGCTCGCCGCGCTGGCATCGTTTCTCATCACGCCGGTGTATCTGGCGAAATTCTCCAACGGCGAGACGCTCGGACTCATCGCCTTCATCGCCGCCATCGTGGGCGGCTTCAACCAGATCCGCGGTGCTCTGGTGGGCGGACTGCTGATCGGCGTGCTCGACAATCTGACCGCAACCTACGTCACCGCCCAATACCGTGCGGCCTTGCCGCTGGTTCTCCTGATCGTCATCATCCTGGTGCGCCCGCAGGGCATCATGGGAACGTCTGAAGGGAGAGCGGTCTGATGCGTGGACGCTGGCAGGCCCTCGCCATTCTTCTTTTGGCCGCGCTGGCGATCGTGGCGCCGCTCGGCCAGGGCAACTACATCATCTATGTGCTCACCTCATGGCTGGTGTTTTCGATCGCGGCCATGGGGCTCAACCTGACGCTCGGCTACGCGGGCCAGATCTCGCTCGCGCAAGCCTCGTTCATGGCGATCGGCGCCTATGTCACGGCACTTCTCACGCTGGCGGGCTGGCATTGGGTGCTCGCCATGCCGCTCGGCCTCGTCCTTTGCTTCGTCGTTGGCCTGCTGCTCGGCTATCCGGCGTTGCGCGTGAAGGGGCACTTTCTCGCCTTCGTCACGCTGGCCTTCAACACGCTGGTGTTCCTCGTGCTGCGCAACGAGGATTGGCTGACCGGCGGCACCTATGGTCTCGTAGGGATGCCGCGTCCGGACTTCGGCCTGTTCTCGACGATGAAGCAGTTGCACTTCTACTATTTCACGCTGGCGATCACGGCCCTGGCGGCGCTGTTGATGTGGGGGATCGTGCGTTCGCCCTGGGGCCGCGCGTTCAAGGCGTTGCGCGAGAACCCGATCCGAGCCGAGAGCCTCGGCGTCGACACGCGTCGCATCACGCTGCTGGCCTTCGCCATCGGCTCCGCTTATGGCGGCCTTGCCGGCGCCCTGGTGACCCCGCTCGTGCAATTCATAGAGCCCGGTTCCTTCGGAGTGGCGCATTCGCTGCGCATCCTGCTGATGGTGGTCGTCGGCGGTGCCGGCTATTTCTTCGGACCGTTCGTCGGGGCGGGCGTGGTGATCCTGCTGCCGGAGATGCTGCGCTTCACCGAAGGTTATTACCTCATCATCTATTCGGCGCTCGTCATCGTCATGCTGGTCTTCGTGCCGTCCGGCCTGATCGGCATCTGGGGACGCGTGCGCGAGAAATTCTGGCCCCGGCAACAACTGCGGGGCGATATCAAGGAGGGAGCCCAGCTATGAGCACCCCCGTCCTTTCTGTCCGAAACATAGAGAGGAGCTTTGGCGGCATCCGCGCGGTGCGCGGAGTCTCCTTCGACGTACACAAAGGTGAGATCCTCGGTCTGATCGGGCCGAACGGCTCCGGCAAGTCGACGCTGTTCAATTGCATCCTCGGCCAGCTTCCGCCCGACGCGGGGGAGGTGTCGGTCAATGGCCGCAGCGTTTCGGGTATGCGCGCCTCCGACCTCAACAGGCTGGGCGTCGGCCGCACCTTCCAGCAGCTCTCGGTGTTCCCGAAGATGTCGGTGATCGACAACATCATCCTCGCAGGGCAGGAACACCACGGCACGATGCTGTCGCGCCTGTTCGGTCCATCGGACGCAGGCCTGACGGACGCAGCCGAGAAGATGATCGCGTTCTTCCGCCTGACACATCTGCGCGACCAGCTTGCAGGCTCTCTCTCCTACGGTCAGCAGAAGCTGGTCGATGCAGCGATGGCGTTCATGGCCGGACCGAGCCTGGTGCTGCTGGATGAGCCCGCCGGAGGCGTCAATCTCACCATGCTTGCCAACCTCAAGGAGCGGCTCGTCGCCTACAACGCCGAACACGGAACGACCTTTGTGGTGATCGAGCACAATATGGAGTTCGTGATGAGCCTGTGTACCCGCATCATTGTGCTCGCCGAGGGCGCCGTCATCGCGGAAGGCTCGCCCGACGAGATCAGGTCGAACCAGACCGTGATCGACGCCTATCTCGGAGGCTGACCGTGCTGGAACTGAAGGATATCCGCGGCGGCTACGGCAAGATCACTATTCTCAACGGCGTCTCGTTCGCTATTCCGAAGGCCTCGATCACCACGGTGATCGGACCGAACGGCGCCGGCAAGTCGACTGTCTTCAAGGCCATCTTCGGACTGCTCAACATCCATTCCGGCCAAATCCTGCTCGATGGGAGGGAGGTGACGCGGCAGACGCCGCGCCAGATGATCGGGCATGGGGTGACCTATGTGCCGCAGGGGCGCAACGTGGTGCCGCAGCTTTCCGTCTATCACAATCTCGAGCTCGGCGGCATCACCGCGCCCGATCAGGCGCGCGTGCGCCAACGCATCGAGACGGTGATGGACCAGTTCCCGATGCTGCGCGAGTTTCGCGACCGGAAGGCGATCGAGCTTTCGGGTGGCCAGCAGAAACAGCTCGAGGTGGCCCGTGCCCTGCTGCTCGATCCCAAGCTGATCCTCATCGATGAACCTTCTATCGGCCTGTCGCCCAACCTCGTCCAGGAGGTGTTCCGCACGCTGACGCGGCTGCGCGATCAGGGCGTGACGATCCTGATGGTGGAGCAGAACGCGAAAGCGGCCCTCGCCATGTCCGATTACGGGCTCGTGCTGGAACTCGGCCAGACCCGCATGCACGACAGTGCCTCGAAGCTGCTCGCCGATCCGCGCGTCGGCCAACTCTTTCTAGGAGGACATGTCGAGGATGTCTCCGCCCATTGACGCGGTGCCACTGCCCGCCCGGCTGAATCGGCTCGGCGAATGCCCCGGTCTGGTGCGACCGAGCCTGTGGTGGGTGGACATGTTCGCACCTTCTCTTGGAGCTATGGGCGCGCTCTCGCCGTCGAGCCGGGCGTTACGGTAGGCTGGAGTTTCGGGCTGGTTTCTAGCTAATCCTGGAGTGCGAATCATGAAGACCTCCATCGCAACGGTTTCGATCAGCGGCGAATTCACGGAGAAGCTCGAAGCGATCGCGGCTGCGGGCTTCGACGGGGTCGAGATCTTCGAGAACGATTTCCTGGCCTTCGACGCGTCACCCCGGGAGGTCGGCAAAATGGTGCGCGATGTCGGTCTGGAGATCACGCTTTTCCAGCCTTTCCGCGACTTCGAAGGGCTGCCCGAACCGCAGCGCTCACGCGCCTTCGATCGCGCCGAGCGCAAGTTCGACCTGATGGCCGAACTCGGCACCGACCTGATGCTGGTCTGCTCGTCGGTCTCCCAGGCGTCGCTGGGCGGCATCGATCGCGCGGCCGCCGACTTCCGCGAGTTGGGCGAGCGCGCCGCAAAGCGTGGTCTGCGCGTGGGTTACGAGGCATTGGCCTGGGGGCGCCATGTCAAAGATCACCGCGACGCCTGGGAGGTAGTGCGCCGCGCCGACCATCCCAATGTCGGGCTGATCCTCGACTCCTTCCACACGCTGGCGCGCAAGATCGACGTCGAGACCATCCGTGCGATACCGGGCGACAGGATCTTCATCGTTCAGTTGGCGGATGCGCCGATGATCGACATGGACCTGCTCTACTGGAGCCGCCATTTCCGCAACATGCCGGGCGAAGGCGATTTGCCGGTGAAGGCCTTCGCTCGCGCGGTCGCCGCCACCGGCTATGACGGCTATCTTTCACTGGAGATCTTCAACGACCAGTTCCGCGGCGGCTCGGCGCGCTCCATCGCGGCGGACGGTCGGCGCTCGTTGATCTACTTGATGGATCAGGTCCGGCGGGAGGAGCCGGACATACGCATACCGGTTCCCAAAATGCCGGATCGCATCGCCGTCGAAGGCGTGGAATTCGTGGAATTCGCAACCGACGATAACGGCGCTGCCGAGCTCGGCGCGCTCTTCCACAGCTTCGGCTTCGAGAGGGCCGGGCGCCATGTGACGAAGGACGTGACCCTCTACCGCCAGGGCAGGATCAAACTGGTAGTCAACGAGGAGCGCGAGGGCTTCGCCCATTCCTCCTATCTCGTCCACGGCACCTCGATCTACGCGATTGGCTTGAGGGTCGCCGACGCGGCGGCAACCGTCGCGCGTGCCCGGGCGCTGGGCGCCGAGCCGTTCGAACAGGCGCCGGGACCTGGCGAACTCGTCATCCCGGCGATCCGGGGCGTTGGTGGCGGGGTGGTCTACTTCATCGACGGCAAGTCCGAGCTCTCCGAGGTCTGGGAGAGGGAGTTCGTCCCCGTCGTCGATGACCAGGCTCCCCGCGCGGCCGGCCTCAGCCGTATCGACCATGTCGGCCAGACCATGGATTACGGGGAGATGCTGACCTGGCTTCTTTTCTATACGGCGATCTTCCGCACCAGCAAGACGCCGATGGTGGACGTCATCGACCCCGGCGGGGTCGTTCGCAGCCAGGCGATCGAGAGTGCGGATGGTGGGCTGAGGCTCACTCTCAATGGTGCGGAAAATCGCAAGACGCTGGCCGGCCATTTCATAGCGGAGAGCTTCGGCTCGAGCGTGCAGCACCTCGCCTTCGCGACGGAAGACATCTTCGTTGCGGCGGAGACGCTTCACGCCAACGGGTTCCAAGCCTTGCCGATCTCGCCCAACTACTATGACGATGTGGAAGCGCGCTTCGGACTGGAACCCGAATTCGCCGACCGGCTGCGGGCCGCGAACATCCTTTATGACCGCGACAATGACGGAGAGTATTTTCAGCTCTATGCGCCCACCTGGGGCGAGGGCTTCATCTTCGAAATCGTCGAGCGCCGCGGCGGCTACAAGGGCTATGGCGCGCCGAACGCCCCGTTCCGCATAGCGTCGCAGAAGAGATACCTTCGGCCGAAAGGGATGCCAAAAGGTTAGGCGGCACTTACGAAATCGGAACGCCTGGTTGGCTGAAACGTTAAAGTGGCAGGATGGGCCACTCCTGCCCCACCCCCCATCGGCCCATCCCTTGCCTGCCGGCCGCTCCAGGCCGGCCTTTTTGCGTCGTGTCCAGCCAAGTGGTAGCTTAGCGGCGACCTGAGGGTTTTTGTCGTACTGTCTTGATGCCTCAGCCTCCCGCCGCGCTCACGGCCTTGCCGAAGGAGGCGAAGAACTCAGCCGCCAGTTTCTTCGCCGTGGATGTGACCAGGCGGCTGCCGAGCTGGGCGATCTTGCCGCCCACCTCGGCGGTGGCCGCATAGCGAAGCACGGTCTCATCCTCACCATCGGGCGTGAGGCTGACGTCTGCGCCCCCCTTGGCGAATCCGGCAATTCCGCCCTTGCCCTCCCCCTGGATCGTGTAGCCACGGGGTGGGTTCAGGTTCGAGAGCGTGACGGCCCCGGCGAAGGTGGCTTTGATCGGTCCGATCTTCAGGACGACCGTGGCTTCCATGTCGCCGGTTTCCGCCATCGTGAGGGACTGGCATCCCGGAATGCACTGGCGCAGGATGTCCGGATCGTTCAGCGCCGCCCAGACGGTCGCTATCGGCGCGGAAATTCTCTCTTCGCCTTCGATCACCAAAGCCATCGAACTACCTCTCAATCCTCGTGAATGATGGGCGGCGGCCGATCACTGGGCCCGCTCCGGATGCCTCAGAACAGCGGGTCCGTGCCCCGGCACGGCCGCGCCAAAGATGCCATTTCAGCGTGTCGAACCGGCCGCCGCGCGCCGCATTTCGTGGAGGGCCGACGGCGTTACCGGCAGCGTTGCTACGAACAGCTTTTCGTCGCGGAACGCATCGTCGATCGCGGCCGCCACGGCTGGCATGCAGGCCAGCCGACCGCCCTCGCCACACCCTTTGATCCCGAATTCGGTGAAGGGCGACGGCGTTTCGACATGATCGACCACGATGTCGGGCACCTCGTGCGCCGTAGGGACCGCATAGTCGGCCAGCGATGCCGTCAGCAGTTGGCCCTCCGGGTCGTAGCGATAGATCTCATAGAGCGCCGTGCCTATGCCCTGTGCGATGCCGCCGCGGATCTGACCCTCGACGATGCGTGGGTTAACGATAGTACCTGCGTCATGGACGGCGACATATTTGAGGATCCGCGTCTGGTTCGTGCGCTCGTCGATCTCGACCGCGACGATGTGACAGGCATGGCCGACGATCGGATAGAAGACGCCGAGGTCCGATTTGTCGGCCTTCGGCATCGTCGTATAAGGGTGATCGTAAGTGTATTCGGCCGACAGCCCGCTGCTAAAGTCGCCTCCCTCCGGGAAGGAAAGGCGGAAGCTGTGCGCGGCACGCGCAATATCGGCAAATGAAACGGCGCGTGACGGACCCGCGACGAGCGCGACATGCTCGTCGCGGATCTCGATTTCCACCTCCGGAACACCCAGCATATGGGCGCCGAAGCGCAGGATCTTGGCGCGCAACTGTTCCGCGGCGCCGGCGATCGCGCCGGCCAGCATGACCGTGTAGCGGCTGCCGACCGGCCCCTTGGAGATCAAACCGCTTTCGGTCGAGGCATAGTTGACGGCGATCCGATCCGGATCGATTTGGAGATATTCGGCCGTCAGTTGCTTGGCTGTCGTCTCGGGGCTGTTTCCCCAATGCGGCGCAAAGATCGTGACCACGGCAACGCCGTCGGGATTGATCCGGATGCGCGCGCTCTCCGGGCTGCTCGTCTGGGGGAATCCCGGCTTCTCATCCAGGAACCAGAGCTCGGTGACAGACAGCACACTGCGCTCGTTGACTGTGGCGATGCCGACGCCGATCCGCTTACCCTCGGCCCGCGCCTGTTCCTTGCGCTGCTCCCAGTCGCGAAGATCGATGTGCGACAGCGCCTTGTCCAGAACTTGCTGATAATCGCCGCTGTCGTAGATGTTTCCGTTGGGGATTCGGTACGGGAACTCATGGCACCCGATGAAATTCTGCTGGCGCAGTGCGATCCGGTCGCGCCCCGTTTCCTCGGCCGCCGCATCCACGAGCCGTTCCAGGACGAAATTGCCGACCTCGCCGCCGAAGCCACGATAGGGTGCCTGTTGCGTCTTGTTCGTGAGGACCGCCGTCACTTCGTATTCGAGCGCCGGAATCCGGTAGGGGCCTGTCGCCTGGGCAAGCGCATTGCCATGCGAACCCATGTTCATCATGAAATAGGCGCCGTAATCGTCGATGACCCGCAGCCGCAGGCCGGTGAAGGTGCCGTCGGCCGCGACCGCCAGCTCCGCGTCATAGACGCGATCGGAGGCATGCTGGTTGCCGTTGGCCATGTGCTCGAGCCGATCCTCTAGATATTTGACCGGCCGTCCGGAGAGTCGGGCGAGACCGGCCGCGATCAGCGGCACGTGGTAGAGCGAGGATTTCCCGCCGAAACTGCCTCCGACGTCGCTGATATGGAAGTTCATCTGGAAAGGCTCGACGCCAAGCGCCCGCGCCAGCCGAGCACCGATCACGCTCTGCTGCGACATGTTCGAATGGACGGTGAATTTCCGCTCCGCCCGGTCGTAGTCGACGACGGCCCCCGATGTCTCGATCGGCTGGGGTGAGACGCGGGGCCAGCGGAGCCGGCGGCGAACCACATGGGACGCCTCGTCGAATGCGCGATCCACCGGGCCCCAGACATTGCGGCTGTGGTGGACGACGTTGCTGCCCCGTTCGGGATGCAGCAGCGCATCGCCGGTCGCATGCACGGCCTGCTCCGGGTCCACCACCGGGGGCAACAGCTCGTATTCCACTTCGATCAGGGCGAGTGCATCCTCGGCGACATAGCGGGACGAGGCGACCACTGCTGCGACCGGCTCGCCGACATGACGCACTGTCTCGACGGCGATGCAATGCTGCACGACCGGTGGCGATGACAGCGTCGGCATCGGCCCCACGCTCTCGGCGAATTCCCTGCCCGAGACCGCGAGGTAGACGCCCGGCAGAGCACGGGCCGCATCCAGATTGATCGACACGATCCGTGCATGCGCATGCGGGCTGGCAAGCACCGCGGCATGTGCCATGCGCGGCAGTTTCACGTCATCGATGAAACGACCGCGTCCCGAAAGAAGCCTCAAATCTTCGGGACGCTTCAGATTCTGGCCGATCCAGCGGAAATTGCGTCGATCGCCGGCCATCATGCGTCCTCCCTGCGCTGTACGCGATCGGCCGCCAGAATCGCGTCGACGATCGTCTCGTAGCCGGTGCAGCGGCACAGATTGCCGGAGATCGCCTCCCGGACATCTTCCCGCTCGAGCGGACTCCCGTGGCTCAGCAATTCGGTCGCGGTCATCAGCATGCCCGGCGTGCAGAAGCCGCACTGCAGGCCATGGCTGTCGCGAAACGATGATTGCAGCGGCGACAGTTCGCCGTCCGCGAGAAGCAGACCTTCGACGGTCCTCACCTCCGCTCCGTCGAGCTGGGCTGCGAACATGAGGCAGGCTCTCACCGTGCGTCCGTCGACCAGGATGGTGCAGGCTCCGCACACGCCGTGTTCGCAGCCGACATGGGTGCCTGTCAGTCCGAGGCGGTCGCGCAGGAAGTCCGACACCAGCAGGCGGGATTCCACCTCCTCCTCGATGCGTTCGCCATTGACCGTCAGTGCGATTGAAATCGCGTTCATGCCTGCGTTCCTTCGCTTCGCGCCGCCGCAGCAATGATGTTGCGCTCGAGCAGTGCCCGTGCGGCCTCCCTTCGATAGTCGGCCGAGATCCCAGGGGCGTCGAGGAACTCGATCGCATCGATCTGCGCCGAGACCGCGTCCTGGACGGTCTTTCCGACAAGCGGTGCCCCCGCGAGGATAGCCTCCGCCGTAGAGGCGCGCTCCGCCCGGTCCGCCACGCCGCCGATCGCGATACGCGCCAATTCGATGGTTCCTTCATTCGCGACCACTTCCGCCGCGACGGACACGATCGCGAAATCCCCCTTGCGCAGGCTCACCTCCTCGAACGCGGAACCCGCACGCGGATCAGGACGCGCGACACGGATCTCCACGAGCAGTTCGTCTGCCTCCAGTGCCGTCGTGAAGACGCCAAGAAAGAAATCTTCGGCACTGACGTTGCGGGTGGCTTTCTTGCTTTCGATGACGAATTCCGCATCCAGCGCGGTAAGCACCACGGGCACTTCCGAGGCCGCGTCGGCGTGAGCGACATTGCCGCCGATCGTGCCGCGATTACGGATCGTGTGATGCGCGACGTTCTCATAGGCCATCGCCAAGAGCGACAGATGTTTACGCACCAGCGGATGTCGCATGACGTCGTTATGCCTTGTCAGCGCACCGATGGCGATGCAGTCCGTTCTTTCCTCGACGAAGGCGAGTTCGGAGAGCCGGTTGATGTCGATCAGCACAGAGGGTTGTGCCATGCGGAAATTCATCATCGGCACCAGGCTCTGACCGCCGGCGAGGATCTTGGCGTCACCATCGCGATGGGTATCGAGCAACTGGAGCGCCTCGACCTTGGTCGCCGGTCGTAGATAGTCGAATGGTGCGGGCTTCATGACCGTTCGCTTTGTCCGGGAGCAGCCGCGTCCATGAGCACCCCCATCATCAGCGCGGGCTCGTCGCCGAGATTGACCCATGCGTGGTTCGTCCCGCGCTGGATCACCACGTCGAATGGTTTCAGTTCCGTCTCCTCCTGATCGAGGATGAGGAGGACCCTTCCTTTGAGAAGCATGATGTAGTCGAGCGTGTGCGACTTGTGCATCGAAGGATGTCGAGTCGTATCGACGCGCAGATGCGCCGCGCCCATTCGCTCGAAAGCCGTTGCGGCCGCACGATTTGCCGCTTCCGCATCGTCACCGGTGCCGGATCTTGGACCCAACTGGAAGAACCGGAAAACCGTACCGCCCTCCGGCGGCTCGAGCCTGACCGGCAAGGCAGCGCCATCGGCGACGGCCAGCGCGGGCGGCATTCCATCGGTGGCCCACAGATTGATCAGGCCGCGACCTGGCCCCGATTGCAGGACGTGCGGAACAGGAGCGTCAGACAGTATGCGCGAGCGTCCTGCCGCGGTATTTTCGGTCACGATCCGCCGGAAGGGCGGCAACGGGTCATCGGTCATCGAATATCCTCAATACAGGCGGCGCTGGTCGGCGAGATCCTTGCCGCCGCGCGTCTCGCTGATCGTCGCGCCGCGCGCTTCGAGAATCGGCAAAGCGGCAAGCCCTTGGACGATGTGGAACTGCGTCGGCATCTCTTCCCATCCGGTCGGGTGGAAGGTGACGGTTCCCAGGGCACGAAGGAAGCGAGTGGTCCGCTGCTGGCTACCGCCCGGTGGGGTGTGGCAGGCATAGGCGATGTCGGTCCCACCCCAATTGCCAGTCGAGGGCACGTATTTGTAGTGCAACGTCCCGCCCGTGGCTGGGCCGACCGGAACCGGCGGCTCTGCCTCCCGGGCGTCGTGGAGTTCGATGTCGATGAACCGGTGTCCGAGCCAGGAGGCGCCATGACATTCCTTGCCCCGCAAGATCCGCGGCTCGGGGATTTCCGCATACAACTTCGAGAAACCGAGTTCGTCGCGTCCGGTGAGGATCGGGTCGGCAAGGTTCTCCCACAGGACGGCGAGGAACATGCCGGTCACCTCGTCCGATGCACCGCGGAAGGTTGCTGGGAACTTGACGCCCAGCGTGTTGTAGCCTCGGCCGGCCAGCCACTCCAGTTCGGTGAAGTACTGGACCTCAACCGTCACCACCGGCTCTCCCGCCAGCGAAAAGCCCGGTGGGAGGAGGCGGCCGAGCAAGGCAGCGTCGGTCAGGTAGCTTGTGGTGACCGCGCGCCGGCGTGGTGTATCCGACCAGTCGAAGGGTTGGCCGTCTGGGCCTTGGCGCGGTCCGGCGCTGGGGCCGAAACCGTAGGGCATGCGATGGACGAGACTTGACGGCATGGTCACGCCGCCCACGCGGTGTCGCTGCCGACCGGAAAGTAAATCTGCTCGATCGCGCCGAATAGCGAATCGCCCTCGTGTCCGAACATCTCGATGCGAACGGTGTCGCCGGGCTGCATGAAGGGGGTCGTGGGCCGGCCGGCAGTGATGGTCTCGATCATCCGCAATTCGGCGATGCATGAATAGCCGACGCCGCCCTCGTCGACCCTGCGGCCGGGGCCTCCGTCCTCGCTGCGGTTGGAGACCGTGCCGGAGCCGACGATGGTCCCTGCCGAAAGCCGCCGCGAGCGGGCCGCATGGGCAATCAGCGTGCCGAAGTCGAACGTCATGTCGATACCTGCGTCGGGCCTGCCGAACGCGCTGCCATTGAACCAGCTGTGGAGTGGCAGGTGCAGGCGCCCCTCTCTCCACGCGTCACCCAAGGCGTCGGGAGTTACGGCGACCGGCGAGAACGACGACGCCGGCTTCGATTGGAAGAACCCGAAGCCCTTGCCCAACTCGCCTGGAATGAGGTTGCGCAGCGATACGTCATTGCACAGCATGACCAGCCGGATCGCGGCCAGCGCCTCATCGCGGCTCGCGCCTAGCGGGACGTCGTCGACGACGACGGCGATCTCGCCCTCGAAATCGACACCCCAGCCCGGGTCCGGCAGGTCGATCGGGTCGCGGGGTCCGAGGAACGCGTCGGAGCCGCCCTGGTACATCAGAGGATCGGTCCAGAATGATGCGGGCAGCTCCGCGCCGCGCGCGCGACGCACAAGATCGACATGATTCACATAGGCGGATCCGTCCGCCCACTGGTATGCGCGAGGCAGCGGCGACGCACAGCCGGCCGGGTCGAAGGCGAACCCGGCCTCGTCGCCGCTTTCCAGCCTGCGCTCCAGGTCGCGCAGGCGTGGCTCCACCTCGGCCCAGCGGTCGAGCGCCGACTGCAGGGTCCCAGCAATGGGGCTCGCGTCGGCCGCACGACGCAGATCGGAGGACACGACGACGAGACGCCCGTCGCGTCCGCCCTTCAGGCTGGCGAGCTTCACTTTACATCTCCTCCCGTCGCGCGCGCCAACTCCGAGCCATAACTGGCCCGCGTCGTCGTCTGGCCGGTCTTGTTCATGGCCTCGGCGAAACCCGCGGCCAAATGATCGGCCGATGCCTGCGCGCGCTGCCGCACCGCTTCGATGTCCACGCCGACGAGGCGACCGCCGCTCTTGCGCATCTCGCCGGCTACCAACACGGTGTCGATGTCCGATGGGCGAACCTGAAGCACAAGCGACGCGATCGGATCCGGCGTGCGCGGCGCGTGGTGAATCCCCTCCTGCCGCACGAGGATGATGTCGGCCTGCTTGCCGGTCGCGAGCGAACCGATCTGCGAGTCCAGCCCTATCGCACGGGCGCCATCAATGGTCGCGAAGTCGTAGACGTCCCGCACCTTGAGATCGATGGTGGACGGCATGCGGCCGGCGTCCAAGGTTTTTTGATTGTCGATCGCGCGGGCTGTCTGCAACGCCATGCGCATCTGCGCGAACATGTCGCCGGAATAGTCGGAAACGATGTCTATGCCGAGCGTCGGCCGCAATCCCACGGCGAGTGCACGATTCGTCACCGGAATGCCCATGCCCATCTGCAACTCGGTCTCAGGCGTGATGGACAGTGCGCCACCGCTGTCGGCGATCATCTTCAGTTCGTCGTCGCTCGAGGCATTGCAGTGGACGTGCAGCATGCGCGGGCCGAGCAGGCCGGCCTCGTGGAGGCGGCCGACGCTATCGGGCGTCGACAATGTGCCCATGTGCATCGTGAGCGGGAGATCGAAGTCACGCGCTACGGCGATCTCGTCCGCCGTGTGGGCGACCGGGATCAGATTGAACTCCGTCAGCGCGATCCCCATCGTGACCAGGGCGCCGGCGGGTCGCGACCGGAAGCGCCCGTCGAAGAAATGGCGCGCATGCGCAACCCGCGCGTCGTGGTCTGCAAAGCTGCGCGGCTCCGCCGGCACATCGTAGAAGCCGTAGTAGAATTGCCCGCGGATGCCGGCGCGGTCGAGTCCCTCGACCCCGGCATCGGCGTGTTCCGGCGTCCGCATGATGTGGCAGAAGTCGCAGATCGTCGTGATGCCGGCGTCGAGCGCCTCCAGCGCTCCTGCATAGGTGCTGATCCACACATCCTCGGGGCGGTAGGCGGTGGCATAGCCGAGCCGTATGAAGCGGATGTATTCCACCAGGCTCCAGTCCGCCGCCACGCCACGGATCGATGTCTGCCAGATGTGGCGATGGGTGTCGACGAAGCCCGGAGCGATGAGCATGCCGGCAGCATCGACGACCCTGGCATCTGCCGCGTCGATAGCGGTCCCGATGGCCGCGATGCGGCCGCCCTCGATCAGAAGATCGGCCGGTTCGTGCGGACCGCCGACGATGCGCCCGCCCTTGAGCAAGATCCTTTGGGACAACGGTAGCTACTCCTGGTTTGGATTGTCAGTCGAGCGGCGCGGCCGGCGGGGCCTGCATGCCGACCTTCATGAAGGCGATCGCGTAGCGCAGCGCTCCTTCCGGATCGGAAAGACTGAACTCCTCGCCGAACACCGGCTGGAGACGACCATTGTCGGCGCGGATGTAGAGCATGGCGCCGTAGACGCAGGCGACGCGCCAGAACAACTCTTCGCGCGACAGATGCGGACACGCCCTGGCGACAGCGTCGGCGAAGGCACGGGCCACCGCGTCATAAGCCTGAAACAGGATCCGCTTCACTTCGGGACTGGGATCCGTCGAGGCGCGGCCCGACAACAGACGAAACGCGCGCTCGCCATCGTTGCGCGGCTTGCGCAGTGTCGGCTCGATGAATGCGCGCAGCACGACCTCGACATCCGGCGCTCCTTCGCTGCCGGCGACCGCGGCCTCTATCTTGGCAATACGCTCCCGGTTCAACGGCTCGAGGCGCCGCCGGAAGACCGCTTCGAGCAGGTTCTCCTTCGAACCGAAATGATAGTGGACGGCGGCCGAGTTCGCGTTCGCCTCCTCGGCGATCATACGGGTCGGCACATTGCCGTAGCCGCGCTCCGCGAACAGGCGCTCCGCGACATCCATCAGCCGCTCCCGGGTATCCGAAGCGGCATCCTGTACCTCACTCATTCGCATTCCTCCGTTGCCTCTGCATAATTCAGCCGACTGATTAAAGCAAGCGCTTGACATACGTCCGAAAGTCGGTTTGTTTGCGCCGCCATCCACAGGGAGGACCTTCATGACAATTCTCAAGCGCCATGTGGCGGCGCTGACGCTCGGTGTCGCGCTCGCCATAGCAAACCAGGCCGGAGCCCAAGAGGGCAGCCCGGTGAAGATCGGCCTGATCAACCCGATCAAGACCCTCATCGGCAAGCAGAACGTCGAGGGCGCCGAACTCGCCGTCGCCATGATCAACAAGGAAGGTGGCATCCTCGGGGGCCGCAAGGTCGAGCTGATTACCTACGACACCAACTTTGCGCCGCCGGATGGCGTCGCGGCCGTGCAGCGCCTTCTCACCCAGGACGAGGTGAAAGTGATCGCGGGCGAGATCTCGAGCAGCGTCGCTCTCGCGGCCATCCCCGTGGTCGAGAGTGAGGAGGCGATCTTCGTTGCTTCGGTGCCGAAGCATCCCGACGTGACCAAATCGGGCTACGACCGGGTCTTCCGGATGAACTCGACAACGGCGCTGGACGCGGAGTCCTTCGACAAGTTCCTGGTCGAGACGGTAAATCCGCAGAAGGTCGCCATCCTCGCCGAGAACAGCGACTTCGGCCAGGTAACGATCAGCCACATGAAGGAGCTGTTCGGCGACAAGCTGGTTTATTCCGACACGTTCGGCATGCAGCAGAGCGACTTTGCCGCGATGTCGACCAATGCCCGTTCCTCGGGCGCCGACATGATCTGCATCGTCGGGTCCAACATGGAGCAGTATGGCAACATCCTTCGCGCCCTGTCCGATCTCGGCTTCGACGGACGGCGCTGCCTGATGCCGGGCATCCTGAACACGCAGGGCGTCCAGATCGCCGGTGCAGCGGCCGAGAGCGCCTTCAGCGCCGACATCTACGTCGCCGGCCTCGACAACGAATTCAACAAGCGCTTCGTCGCCGCCTTCGAAGAGAAGTTCGGCCGCAAGCCGGAGAAGATCGAGGTCTTGGGTTTCGAATCGGTCTGGATTGCCGCCAAGGCCATGGACAAGGCCGGAACCGCCGAAGACACCGGCAAGATCGCCGAGACGATCCGCTCGGAAACGTGGGAAACGCCGCGCGGCCAGGTGTCGTTCGATGAGGACGGCCAGGCATCGAGCGGAGAGCTGATCCGGCTGGTCGTCAAGTCGGGCGAGATCGTCGTCGACCGATAGGCGCCCGGAAACCTCCCAGGGGAGGCGGGGGCGGCGCGCCCCGCGCCTCCCCCCGCCGCACGCGGGGCATTCGATGTTTGAACTCCTTCTCCAGCAGGCCGTGAACGGACTGACGCAGGGAATGGCCTACGCGCTCGTGGCGCTAGGCCTGACCATGATCTTCGGCGTCCTTCACGTCATCAATTTCTCCCAGGGCGAACTCTACATGTTCGGCGGGCTTGGCGCGGTCCTTGCGACGACCATGCTCGGACTGCCCTACGGAGCCGCCCTCATCGTCGCCATCCTCGCAGTTGTCGTCGTCGCGGCTGTAGTCGACCGCGTGGCCGTGAGGCCGGTTCTGCCGACGAAGGACGGGCCGTCGACGGTGCTGCTGAGCACATTCGCGATCAGCCTGCTCTTGCACCAGTCGGTCCTGTCGACCTGGGGCCCGAATCCGGCCCGCGTCGACGGGCTGGATGGAAGCCTGTCGCTCGGCCCCGTGGTCATCACCAATCACCGGCTGCTGGTGCTCGCGTCGGGCGTGGCCATTCTGCTCCTGGTCGAATATGTGCTGCGCCGGACCAAGGTCGGCCGCCAGGTGCGGGCGGTGGCGCAGAGCGAGTTCGCCGCCCGCGTCGTCGGGATCGATGTCGCCCGCATCCGCACCCTCACTTTCCTCGGCGCGGCGGCAATCGCCGCCGCGGCTGGCGCGCTGATCGCGCCGGTCAGCCTGTTTACCCCCTCCATGGGCCAGCACGCCATCATCACCGCCTTCGTCGTCGTCGTCATCGGCGGCATGGGCAATGCCACCGGCGCCGTGACCTGCGGCCTGTTGCTAGGCCTGCTTGAGGCCCTCGCCAGCGCGTTCATGCCGCAGGAAATGGGTACCGCCATCATCTACGGACTGCTTCTGGTGTTTCTGCTCGTTCGGCCGAACGGCCTGTTCCCGGGGCGCGCCCGATGAGACGCGGCCTCGTCCTTGTGGTGCTGCTCCTTGCGGTCGCGGCTCCCATCCTCCTTGCCGGCCAAAGCTACTATAGCGGCCTGCTTGCGTATGCCGCGGTGCTCGCGATCTTCGGGCTGTCGATCAACCTTACCGTCGGCTATCTCGGATTGATCTCCTTCGGCCACGCGGCGTTCTTCGGTCTCGGCGCCTATGTGGCGGGGCTCACGATCATCAATCTTGGCGTCAACTATTGGGTTATGCTGCTTATCGCGCCCATTCCGGCCGCGCTGCTCGGCGCTCTGGTCGGGGTGGCCTCGGTGCGTCTGGGAGGCGCCTATTTCGCGATCGCCACGCTCACGACCGCTGAGATCCTGAGGCTCGTCGTCTCCAACTGGATCGACCTGACGCGCGGCCCGCTCGGGCTGATCGTGCGCAGGCCCCGCGTCGAAAAGATAGAATCGCTTGGTCTCGTCTTTCACCAGTACTATCTGCTTGCCGCGCTCGCCGGTCTTGCCGTGGCCGTCTTCGTCGTGCACCGGTTGCTGAACAGCCCGACCGGCCGCTCGTGGATGGTCATTCGCGAGTCCAACGATCTGGCCGAGAGCATCGGCATTCGCACGATGCGCCAGCGGGTCGTCGCGATTGCCATCTCGGGGGGCCTTGCCGGGTTCGCGGGCGTGCTCTTCATCCCGCGCACGCTGGTCCTGACGCCGGACCTGTTCAACCCGATGTTCTCTGCAACCGGCCTCCTGATCGCCATTCTCGGGGGCAAGGGGACGCTGATCGGTCCGCTCCTCGGCGGAGCGATTTTCGCGGCCCTTCCGGAAACGCTGCGCTTCGTCGACGAATACCGCATCGCCATCTTCGCGATCATCCTGCTCGCGGTCATCCGCATACAACCCGGCGGGCTCGCCAGGCTGTTCCGGCTTTCCACTCCCTTCCGGTTGCCAACTGCCCCCGCGCCGCGCGGCGACCTCGCCTTCGAACCCTCGCCGGTACTCTCGGTCAAGGGGCTGACGAAGCGCTTCGGCGGCCTGACCGCAGTTGAGGACGTCTCGATGACGATCGAGCCGGGCGAGCTTGTGGGGATTATCGGCCCGAACGGCGCCGGAAAGACGACCTGCCTGTCCCTCATCAGTGGCTTCACTCCGCCCACCGGCGGCGAGGTGCGCTATGGCGAACGACGGATCACGGGCAATGCGCCGAGCATGCTTGTGGCCGAGGGCCTGGCACGCACCTTTCAGCAGGCGGCGCTCTGCGGCAGCCAGACGGTATTCGAGAACGTGCTGGCGGCGGCCTCGTCGTTCGAGCGCGAGACGGCGCTGGCCTCGGTGCTGCGGGGAGCCGGCTGGCGGGAGCGGGAGGCGCGGCGCGTCCAGCGCGCCTGGGATTGCCTGCGGTTCGTGGGCCTCGACGACAAGGCTTCCGTGGAGGCGGGTTCGCTGCCCTATGGCGAGCAGAAGATGCTGGCCATCGCCGTTTCACTGGCAACCAGCCCACGCCTGTTGATGTTGGACGAACCCGCGGCCGGGCTCAACCACACCGAGGCCAACAGGCTGGCCGAGCTCCTGCGCGAATTACGCCGGCGCGGGCTGACCATCGTGCTCGTCGACCACAATTTGCGCATGATGATGTCGCTGTGCGACCGCATCATCGTCCTCGATCGCGGTCGACTGATCGCGCAAGGCACGCCTGCCGAGGTCCAGGCCGACAAAGCGGTCATCGACGCCTATCTGGGCGGCGGCAAGCCCCAGGAGGCGCAGGATGCTTGAATTGTCCGGAGTGTCGGTCACTTATGAGAAGGTCCGTGCGGTCGAGAACATTGCAATCACGGTCGCGCCCGGTGAAGCCGTCGCGCTGATCGGCGCCAACGGGGCCGGCAAGTCGTCGATCCTGAAGGCCATCCTCGGTCTCGCCGCCTCATCGGGCTCGATCCGCGTCGACGGCCACGAACTGGCCGGCATTCCGAGCCATCTTCGCGTCGCGCGCGGTGTGGCACTGTCGCCCGAGGGGCGCCACGTCTTCCCACAGATGACGGTGCTGGAGAATCTGGAGATGGGGCTCGCCAGTGGCGGCGATTTTCGGTCGCTCACCGACGACATGTTCGGCCTGTTCCCGCGCCTGCGCGAACGCAGCGACCAGCTCGCGGGCAGCATGTCGGGTGGCGAGCAGCAGATGCTCGCGATCGGACGTGCCCTGATGTCGCGTCCGAAGGTGCTGATGCTCGACGAACCAACGCTTGGGCTCGCCCCTATCGTTGTCGACCAGCTGCGCGAGCTCATCGGTATCCTCAAGGCGAGAGGCATGACGATCCTGCTTGCTGAGCAGAATGCCGAGATGGCGCTCGCCGCCACCGACCGGGCCTATGTCCTCGAAACGGGCAGGCTCACCAAGTCGGGCCCGTCGGCCAGCCTGGCGGCGGATCCGGCGATCCGCAGCGCCTATCTCGGGCTGTGAACTCAACCAGCCTTCGATCAGCAAGACGGACGCCATTCCCGATGCCGCGCATCATAGACCTGTCCATACCCATCGAGAACGATGTCGTCAGCGACCCGGAGTTCTCCCGGCCGGAAATCAGCTATCTCTCCCACGACATGACGTTGGACCGGATGCGCGTGTCTTTCCCGGACCTCCAAAGCCATCATCTGCCGGAGGGGGCGGCCTGGGCGATCGAGAAGCTGGTGGTGACCACCCATCATGGCACGCATCTCGACGCGCCCTATCATTTCCATCCCACCACAAATCATGATCTGGTGTCGGGCGGGGAACCTTCGCCCACGATCGATGAAATCCCGCTCGACTGGTGCTTCCGTCCCGGCGTCAAGCTGGATTTCCGCCATTTCCCCGACGGCTATGTCGCCACGCCCGATGATGTCCGCGCCGAGCTCGACCGGATCGGTCATGTGCTGCAGCCGCTCGACATCGTCGTCGTCAATACGCGCGCCGGATCGTGCTACGCGCAGGAGGGCTATGTGACGGCGGGTTGCGGCATTGGCCGGGAGGCGACTCTTTTTCTTCTGCGCCAAGGCGTGCGGATCACGGGAACGGATGCCTGGAGCTGGGACGCACCGTTCAACTACACCCGCGAACGAGTAGAGGAGACCGGTGATTACGGGCTGGTCTGGGAAGGCCACAAAGCCGGACGTCAGCGACTCTACTGCCATCTGGAGAAGCTTCACCAGCTTGAATTGCTGCCGCCGACCGGCTTTACCGTCGCCTGTTTCCCGGTCAAGATCCGCAAGGCATCGGCCGGCTGGACGCGGGCGGTGGCGTTGCTTTGACCGCGATGTTTTTGGTGGTGACCATCAACGAAGCATCCGCAGCTCGGGTCGATCGCAAGGCTTTATTGCGCGACAACGGGATGGTTGAAGCGGAAGGTCCGCAGCGGTCTATGGCCGCCCTGACCTGCCGGCCCCTCCAGGCCGGCCGTTTTGACCACCGCCGACCGAAACGCCCGGCCGTTTATTGCGCCGCCAGCCTTGGGTTTTCGGAAACAGCGCTGGTATCGATGCTGACGATCACGGACATTCCCGGAGCCAGGCGATCCGCGAGAGCCTCTCCGCTGTCGATCTCGATGCTGACGGGGATGCGCTGCGCCACCTTGGTGAAATTCCCGCTTGCATTGTCGGCCTTGATTACGGCGAATTCCGAGCCGGTGGCTGGCGAGAAGCGGACGATGTGTCCGCCCACCCTCGCGTGATTGAGCGCATCGACACTGAAGGTCGCGGGCTGGCCGGCTCTCATGCCGGCCACCTGTGTTTCCTTGAAATTGGCGACCACCCACTTGCGGTCCGGCACCAGGCTTGTCAGTTGCGAGCCGGCCGTCACATAGGCACCGACGCCGATGCCCACGGTCCCTAACACTCCGTCTTCCGGCGCCGTTATGCGAGTGTTGTCCAGATCGATCTTGGCGAGTTTCACCGCGGCCCCGGCCTGGGCCACATCGGCCTGCAACGCCTGGCGACCCACCAGGACCTGGGCGAGAGCCTGCCTCGCCACCTCGAGTCGCGCCCGAGCTTCGCCCATCGCTGCTTCCGCCTGTCTTGCGGCGTTTCGGGCTACGTCGACTTCGCTCTGTGTCGCGAAGCCTTTGCCGACGAGCGCTTCGCTGCGTTTCAGATTCGCTTCCGCCAATTCCGCCGCAGCCTGTGCACTGGCCACGCCGGCTTCGGCGAGTGCGATCTGCGCCCGCCCGCTCGCCTCCTGCTGGCTCGAAGCGGCAAGCGCTGCCTTCTTGCCGGCGAGCGTCGCCTGTGCCTGCTGAAGCTTCTGCGCATAGATGCGATCGTCGATGCGCATGATGAGATCGCCCTTCTTGACGTGAACATAGTCAGTCACCGGAACTTCCGCGACATAGCCGGGAAGCTGCGGGCTGAGGATCGTCACATTGCCGCGGACATACGCGTCGTCGGTCCGTTCGATCGTCGTCTGGAACGGTGGCAGGCTGAACGCGCGCAGGATCAGGAGCGCGCCGATCGCGCCGACAAGGAGCGCGACATAGGTGGGGAAGTGCTTGAACAATCTGGACATCGTTTTTGTAAGCTACGGCTATGCTTGTTGTGAGAGGGCAGGCGCTTTGGAATAGACGCGGCCGAAATGCTGCCAGCCCATTTTCAGGACGAGGACGCCTGCGGCCAGAGCCGACGCCACGGAGATGACGAAGAAGGCGTCGGCGTAGGCAAGCGCGTAGGCTTGTTGTGTCGCTTGCTGGGCCAGCAGTGCGGTACCCTCTGCCTTTGTGAGGATTGGATCGGTGAGCACCTTGCCATAGGCCCCGCCGAGTTGCGCGATGCGTTGCGCCACCAGCGGATTGGTCGAGACCAGATGCTCGACGATGGCTGCTGAATGAAATTTTTCCCGGATGACGACGAAGGTTCCGAACAGCGCCGATCCGATCTGCCCTCCGATGCTCTGCGTGAACAGGAATACGACCAGGAAACTCAGGATGTAGTTCATGCCCTTCTTGAGGGCGTTGACGAAGCCCATCGCCATGGCGGGCGCGAGGAAGAGCGAGCTTGCAACCGATATCATTGCCTGACTGGCATACATCTGCTCGGGACGTGTTAGTACGGTCACTCGCGAATCCATATATGCGCCGACAGCTAGCAGCGTGAGTGATACGGCATGAATCGCGGGTTCCCGGCCAGGCTTCAGCACGGCCGCGCAGATGAGACCCCCAACGACCGTGGCGCCGAGGATCACGGCATAGAGACCCCTCTGTTGGTCGTTGACCAGGCCGAGCTGCTGGAAGAAGCCGCTGATGCCGCTCGATTGTTCCGACATCAGTATCCGGAAGAGCATCAGCACGCCGGCGAAATGCAATACCCCGGGTGACAGCAGCCATTTTATGTCCAGTAAGGGATATTTGCGATTGATCTCTATCGCGACGACCGTGGCGAGGCTGCCGATCGAAGCCAGTCCCAGCCATCCCAGCCACGGCGCTTCGGTCCACCAATAATAGCGCCCCATTACGAGCACGACGGACAGGGTGCCGAAGCCGACGGCAAGAAACAGATAGCTCACCACATCCATGACGCCGAGCACCTTGACCTTCGGCGGCGAGTTGAGCGGCAGCTTGTAGATCAGCGCAAAGCTGATCAGCGCCAAGCCGACCTCCAGGAGATAGACCGGTTGCCAACCGCCGAGATCGAACAGCGTCGGCGAGATGAGGCGCGCGATCGGCATTCCGAGCGCCGTGTTGACCATCGCGAGTGGCATGCCGATCGTCATCTTCTTGTCGGGTGGGAAACACTCCAACAGATAGAGGAAACTCAACGTCGACATCGGCGCCGCCACTATGCCGGCGAAAAAGCGCGCCACGATGGCGGTTTCTAGTCCACTGGCAACCAGATGCAGCGCGTTGACTGCGATGAAGAGGATGATTGCCAGTTCCGCGAAACGCCTCAATCCGAATTGCGCCCTGATCTTGACGAGCAACAGGGAAAGGCTCGCATTGGGCGCCATGTAAGCCGCCGTCAGCCACAATGCCTCGTTGATCGATGCCGAGAACTCGCCCGAGACCTGATAGAGATTGGCGTTCACGAAGTTGAGACCCAGGCCGTAGGTGACGGCGATCAACACCGATGTCGCGGCGTATCCGGCTGCGACCAACGGATGCCGCGAAACGTATGGCGCAGGTGCAGGCAGCGACGGCGGCGGCTCGGGCGGCCCTTCGAACAGGCGGCTCGCCCGATAAAGGAGCGGCCTGCGGTCGCGCCCTTTCGTCCCTCTTTCGGGAGCATCGCCCATGGCGGGGCTTCTCACTGCGGATCCCAACATTACCCGCCAAACCGCGAAGCCAAAGCATCGGTATTCGATACCATTCTGCGGAGGGTTCCGAGAGCCGCTCGAAGGTCGGGCTTGTCGATGCCCGCAAGGACCTCGCCTTCGATCTGCTGGGCAAGTTCGTCCACCAGTTCGGAGAGCCGAAGACCCTCCTTTGTCAGCACCACCTGCTTGGCCCGTCGATCGCCTTGCACTTCCTTGCGCTGGATCAATCCCTGAGCCTCCAGACCATCGATGATACGGACCAGGGTCGCGGTCTCGATTTCGAGCTCCTCGGCGAGCGCCTTCTGGTTGGACGCCTCGCAGCGCGCGATGCGCAGCAGGGTTCGGGCACGAGCCAGCGTCAGTCCTTTCGCGCGCACCCGCGCATCGAACAGGGTGCGGATCTTGCGGCTGACCTTCGCAACTTCCTCGAGGATCCCGAATCGTTCTGTCTTCGGCCGCATCATTAGCTCACACATGAATAGGAAGCTATTAATTTATAGCCTATATATCCCTTTCGCAAGGGGCGGTGCTCCGAATCTCGGGAAGGCCTTTGATCATGGATCGCGTGCGCTGACCGGATCGAACGTTGACTCGCCGAGCACAGACACCGTAGGTTCGATCTCAAGGCACCGGTTCATGAGCGTGGAGGCGTCCATGAAGGCGGGTGCGGCTGTTTCCAATTCAAGTGACGGCGACGTCTGGCGTAATCTTGAGCGCCACCTGCGATCATCCGTGGTTGGAAACGAGAAGCTGATCGAGCGCCTGTTGATCGCGCTCATCGTCGGCGGCCATGTTTTGATCGAGGGCGCGCCAGGCCTTGCCAAAACGCGCGCCGTCAAGAAGCTGGCCGGAGGCATGGACGTCAGCTTCGGGCGCATACAGTGCACGCCGGACCTTATGCCGGCGGACCTGACCGGCACGCCGGTATGGCGGCCGGACCAGGGCGAGTTCGAATTCGTCGCCGGGCCGCTTTTCCATTCGCTCGTCCTGGTGGACGAGATCAACCGCGCCCCACCCAAGGTGCAATCCGCGCTCCTGGAGGCGATGGCGGAGCATCAGGTCACGGCGGGCGGGCAGACGCATCCGCTGCCCGACCCGTTCATGGTCGTCGCGACGCAAAACCCGATCGAACAGGAAGGCACCTTCCCGCTACCCGAGGCGCAGCTCGACCGCTTTCTGTTTCACGTTCTCCTGGCTGCGCCCGGCAAGGAGGCGGAACGCCAGATCCTCGACCTCGTCGAGAACGAGCAGTTCGGCCAACAGATCGCGGAAACCGATTTCAGGATCGAAAAGAATGCGATCGTGGAAACGCGGGCGGCGGCCGCCAATATCCATCTCGCCCCAGCGCTGAAGGATTACATCGTGCGGCTGGTCATGGCCACGCGCGACCGATCGGGCGGCGAGGATGTGGGTTCGAAGATCGAGTACCCGGTCTCGCCGCGTGGCACGCTCTCTTTGGCAGCGGCGGCGCGAACGCGGGCCCTGCTGCACGGACGCGACTATGCGACGCCGGACGATGTCCAGGACCTGGCGTCCGACATTCTCGCCCATAGGCTGGGCCTGACGTGGCAAGCCGTGACCGAAGGCTTCACCAACCGCAGCGTCGTGAATCTCATTCTCGATCGCATCGCCCCTTTGTGAGGCCCGCCATGCAACTGCAATCTCCCAGCGGCCTGTCGATCGATATCTCCGCGCTGCTCAGACTGCGCCATTTGTGCACGGCGCGGGCGCATGCATCCCATCTCAGGGTCGGCGCGATGCCCGGCCCGATCACGACGCGGCGGCAAGGCCGGGGCAGCGAGATCGATGACGTCCGGCCGTGGCATTTCGGCGACGACCTTCGCCATATCGACCGCAACTCGACGGCGCGGACCGGCATGCCGCATGCGAAGACCTTTCGCGAGGAGCGGGAGCAGACGATCGTCCTTGCAGCGGACTTCAGAAGACCGATGCTGTTCGGCACCCGGCGTGCCTTGATGTCGGTTGCCGCCGCCGAGATCCTGTCGCTCTACGGATGGCTTTCCGTCGAAGGAGGCGCCCGCGTCGGCCTCTTCGCTTTCGGCGATGGCGAGCCGGTCTATGTCAAGCCGGCGTCGGGCAACCGAGGCATGATGGCGGTGATTGGCGGCTTGGCCAGAGCCCACCCACGCCTCGACGGGCGGGGACAGGAGGGGTGCGCTCAGCTCGACGCCTGCCTGAACCTGGCGGCTGGGCTGCTGCCCCACAACGCAACGTTGGTGCTGGCAAGTTCACTGGACGCGCCCGGGCGATTCCTAGACGATGCCTTGCACGGACTGCTGCATCGCGGCCGGATCAATGTCGCCTTGATCGATGACGCCTTTAGCCGGCAGGCGCCGAAGGGACGCTATCCATTCGTAACCATGCGCGGGCTTTCCGGCGTTCGCATATGGGCCGACAAATCGTCCGTCGAAAGCAAGAATGGGAACGACGCGTCATGGTTGCGAGGACTCGGCATCGGCGTGGCGACCTTTCTGGCAAGCACGGAGCCGTGCGATCAACTCGATCCGGTCAGGCGGTTTCATGACGGACGCTGGTGATCCCCTCGCCGCCTTGCGGCCAATCCGAATGCCGGTGCTGGACCTCGCCGTCGGCGAACAGCTGCTGGTTGCCGCCTTGCTCGGGCTTGCCTCCGCCATCGTGCTGAGCTTGTTCCTGGCGCTGAAACGCCGGCGCGTCAGCGCGCGCGGGCCGGAGGCGGAGTTGCTGGCCGCGCTCCGCGCCCCCAAGCCAGCCGACGCAGCCGAAAGCCTGGCCGAGCTGGCAGCCGCCCTGCGCAGCTACGTGGCGCGCCGGGAGAACGCCGAGATCGCGAGCGCCCAGGGCGAGCACTGGCTGGCATGCCTCGATTGCGTGCTCGACACGGACTTCTTCAGCAAGGGCGAAGGGGCGGTCTTCGGCGGCGGTCTTTACACGCCGCGGATCGAGGTCGACCCGAAACGCATCGGGGTCATGCTTCAGAGGCTGGTGCGGGAGCGGTGGCGATGATCGGCCAGCCGATCCTTTGGGCCACGCCCTGGGCTTTCGCGCTGCTGCCCATACCGTTGCTGGCCCGCTGGTTGCTGCGTATGCCGGCGCAGACGGAAGCGCGGCTGGTCGTGCCGGATTCACTGGTCATGTCCACGCTGGCCGGTGAGCACGAGACGGCACGGGGCAGGCGGGCGCTGGCGGTAAGCCTGGTCGGCTGGGCGGCCTGGCTGCTACTTGTCGCGGCGCTTGCCGGTCCCCAGAACCTGCAGCCGGCCAGCGGCTTGCCGCTTTCGGGCCGAGACATCGTCCTTGCGATCGATTTCTCCGGCAGCATGGAGCGCAAGGACTTCTTTCTCGACAACAAGGAGGCAAGACGCCTGGATGCGGTCAAGCAGGTGGGGGCAGAATTGCTCCAGCAGCGGCGCGGCGACCGCATCGGACTAGTGGTCTTCGCGGACTCGCCGTTCATCGTGGCGATGCCGACCTTCGATCTCGATGCTGTCGCCACGGCCCTGCGCGATGTCGATATCGGCATGGTCGGCCGCTCGACGGCGATCGGCGAAGGGCTGGGATTGTCGATCAAGCTGCTCAACCGATCGCAAGCCAAGAGCCGGCTGGTGATCCTACTTTCCGACGGCACCAACACGGCAGGGTCCGTCACGGCGGAATCTGCAGCGGGGATGGCGAGCCGGATGGGGGTCAAGGTGCATACGATCTCGCTCGGCACCGATCTGGACGAACGGTCGAGTTCCGGGCAGGGCGGGCCAAAAACGGCAAGCGCGCTCCTGCGGGAAATCGCTAGCGCCGGAGGCGGCGAAGCCTTTCGTGTGCGATCGGTCGAGGACCTGCGTGCGGTCGTCGGCTCGCTGAACAAGCTCGAGCCCAACGAGGTCGGCAACGCTGCCGTGACCGTGCCGCGGGATCTGTGGCATTTTCCAGCTACGCTCGCCGTTTTGATGAGCGTCCTCGGCCATGGCTTGGGACGCCGGCTGTGATCGCGTTCGGCGAAACAGCGATTCTTCGGCCCTACTGGCTCGCTGCCGCCGTGCTGGCGGCGGCGCTGATCTTCTTGTGGCGAGACCGGGGCGGTATCGGCGATTGGGCGAAAGCCATCGATCCGCATCTGCTCGCCTGGCTGCAGCGGCACGGCTATTTCCGCGAGCCGGCATCGAAGGGCGTTGCGCTGTTGTCGCCTTGGCTTTTGGCGGCCTGCATCGTCTGCGCGGCGCTTTCCGGTCCTGCCGTGCGCAAGCCCGCGGCCGACAGTTTCAGGAACCTGGAAGGCGTGATCTTCGCCCTCGACGTATCGCGCTCGATGACGCAAGGGCGGGCCATCGGCCAGGCCGCGGCGGCCGCGCTTCAGGTGGCGGAAGAGATCGATCCGTCGCGTCAGATCTCGATCGTCCTTTATGCGGGCGATGCCTATGCGGCGACGGTTCTGAGCTCCGACCGCTCCTTCCTGCAGCCAGTGCTGACCGGAAATCTGGCGGGAATTGTGGTCGAAGGCGGCAGCAGGCCCGCGAGGGCCTTCGATGAAATCGGGAAGATCTTTGCCGACAGTGCCATGATTGCCGGTGACGTCGTCTTCTTCACAGACGGTGGCGGTGTGGATGACGATACTTTGGCGGCAGCAACCGCCCTTCAAGCGGCGGGCCATCGCGTCCATGCCGTTCTCGTCGACGCCCCGGCTGACGGCGCGCCTGGAGCTGATGGCGACGTCACACGGCGCCTTGCCTTCGCCGGCGGTGGCGTCTTTGCTGAAAATTCCGAGCTGGAAGGCCTTATCCGCACGCTGAACTCGGCCCTGCCGTTGCGTTTGGAGCGGGCAGGCTACGGCGCCCTGATCTGGGAGGATCTTGGACGCTACATGCTTTTGCTGGCGGCCCTTCCGATGCTTCGATTATTCGGACGGCGCGCATGAGGATATTGCTCACAGGCCTTTCATTGGCGCTCGCCGTAGTCGTGCTGGTGCTTGCGACGAACGACCGTTTGGGCCGCCTGCTGCTCCATGCCGGCCATCCCGCCCTGGCCGCAAGACTGCTGCACGATCCCGCCTGGCGCGGCGTCGCCCATTATCAAACCGGCTCTTATGACACGGCGATCCGGGACTGGAAGCAATCCAACGACAACAACAACGCTTACAATCTCGGCAACGCGCTTGCTCGCGACGGCAAGCTGCAGTCGGCGCTGAAGGCTTATGACATCGCTTTGAAGCGAAACCCCGAGGATCAGGACGCCTTGGCGAACCGAAAGCTCGTCCTTGCCGCGCTCGCTGCGCAAAGGAGCGCTGGGAGCCAACCAGTTGGATCGGCGAACGCTTCCGGCGGTCGTGAATCGAGCGCGGCGCGAAGCCAGACGGACCAGGGCGGGGACGATGCCAGTAGCCAGGGCGACGGTATGGCGGGCGACCGACAAGCGTCGGGCGAGGCCGCGCGCGGCGGACGCAACAAGGCCGAGCGGCGCGGCGAGGCGAGCACCAGAACGGCGGAGCAAGGACAGGGTTCCGCGTCTGGATCGGCCAGCGATACGATGGGGCGCGCCGGCGAGGGGGGCGGAACAACGAGCAGGGCCGAAACCGATCTGTCGCAACCAGGCAATGTGCAATCGGGCGAGCAGGAACTCGCCCAAGCAACCAGTCAGTGGTTTGCTTCTATTCCTGACGAGCCCTTGCACTTCGTTCGCCTGCGCATCCAGGCCGAGCGCGGCAAACGGCTTGCGGCCGGCACGGCGCTCCAGGCGGGAGGCGGCCAATGGTGAAGCTCCCTCTGTTCGTCTTTTTCCTAGCTTGTCTGTTCGTTTCGCAGGCTTTTGCCCAGGATACCCGGCCCCCGGCGTCGTTCTGGATCGAGATCGAACCGAAGCAGGGGCCGCGTTTCGTCAAGGAAATGATCGTCGCGCGACTGCATGTTCGCTATGTCCGTCCCGTCGCCCTGGTCAGGATCAAGCCATACGAGACGCCCGACTTCGAGCTTCTGAAGCTCGGCCACGGCAAGGTCTACACGGCTACCGACGACGGCTTCCGCACGCCCGCAGTCGAGGAAACGATCGCTCTCTTCCCGAAAAGAAGTGGCGTATTGACCTTGCCGGCCTTCGAGCAGGAGCTGACCTATATCGACCGTGCGGGAAAGCGCGTCAAAATCGCGCTGAAGACGGAGCCGGTCGAACTCGAGATAGACCCAGCGCCGGTCGCTGACGGGGTCTGGTGGCTGCCGGCGCGGGCGGTCACCGTTCGGGACGAGTGGAGCGCGGATCCGGCTGATCTTCCGCCGGGCGAGCCGGTGCGCCGGACGATCACCGTCACAGCGGCAGCGCAACTGCCGACGAGCCTGCCTCCCGCGCCCGGACTGACGACGCAAGGCTTGATCGTGTCGGCGGCCTCGCCGCGACGCAGCATGGCCATTGGTTTGCCTCTCGAGGACAAGCAAAGGCAGCGGCCAAACGTGAAAGGCCGTCCGATGGATTACGTCGAGAGCGACCGGCCACAGCCAATCTCGTCCGTCAGCTATTCGTGGCTTATTCGCCCCACGACCGGCGATCCCGTCACCATGCCTGAACTCACTTTGCATTGGTTCGACATCGACAAAGGCCAACCGCAAGCCATCGTCCTGCCGGCCCGCAGCGTGGCGTTTCGCGACCCCGGACCTTCGCTGGAGGAAATGGAAGCGGCGCTGGACCTCCAGCCGGCTCAGACAGTCGGAACCGATCGATTGTCGATCACCGATACAATTTTGGCGGGGCTCTTGTTCCTGGCGACATTTGCGGCAACGGCAACCCTTTTCTCTCCCGACTTCCGAACCGCGGCGTTGCAAGCGATCCGCTGGATGCGACTGCGGATTGCGCGGCAGCGCATGATGAATGCTGCGGCGCGCGGCGACGCGCCAGGCATCTGGAAACAATACTCCACCGTGATCAAATCCGGACTGGCTGATGAGCCGGGCGACACCCACCGGGCACCCCTTCGGCGCCTTGAGGGGGTTGTGTTCGGCGGGCATACGTTGCCCAAGGCTCAACTCAGGAGGATCGCCCTCGACTTGGCCAACTGCATCCGGGTGGCGTCTATAACTGACGCAGGATCACCTCGGGGAAAACAACGGCAACGGGCGTTGGTGGAGCGACAGCAGCATGGATGACTACGCGGCACGACGCTGGCATGCCGCGATGTCGGCGGCCGCCGGCCGCGCTCCACGCAGATAGAGCGCGCAAGTGGTGCGCAGCATCGAAGCGAAGTTCGGAATGGCCCCGTTGATCTCGAGCGCCTCTTCATAGAGCGTCGAGATGAACTTCGGCGTCGTCAGCCCTTGGCCGGCCGCGATCTCGTCGAGCAGCGCCCAAAACGTCGCTTCGAGCTGGATGCTGGTCGAATGGCCACCAATGCGGATCGAGCGATTGATCTGGCGATAGCCCTCGGGATCCTGCCCCGCGAACACCCTGCACATCGTCTCCTCCCTTGTTCTTGTCATTTGGCTGCAGTGTGGCTGCCTTTAGTTGCGACATTCGGCCTAAACAGCAGGCCGCGCAATCGGACTTTGGGCCGAAAATTCGCACCTCGCAAACGTGGTAGCGGGCTGCCACCACTGGCACGACGGGTGGCGCATAATCGTATCATCTTTTCATCCGGCACAGACCAAGGCGGAGGAGCGATTGGCAAAGGCCATCCATTCAATGATCCGTGTCTTCGACGAAGATCGTTCAGTCGATTTCTACAGGCAGGCCTTCGGGCTCGATGTCGCCGACCGGCTCGATTTCGAGACTTTCACCCTTGTCTATCTGCGCAATGCGGAAGCGGATTTCGAGGTCGAGTTGACCATCAACAAGGATCGGACCGAACCCTACGCGCTGGGCGATGGCTACGGCCACATAGCCTTTTGCGTCGGTGATCTCGACGCCGAGCATGCTCGCTTCGAAGAGGCCGGCTTCAATCCGCGCAAGATCGTCGAGTTCAACCGCGATGGGGCGCTGCTTGCCCGCTTCTTCTTCGTCGAGGATCCGGACGGCTACAAGATCGAGGTGCTGCAGAGGCACGGGCGCTACCAGTAGAGCATTTTGCAGCCAGGTGGAATCATCTGGCGTCGCACAAATGCGGCTAAAACAAAGAGATAGAGCGCCGCGTCGTGTCCGATAGGACACAATGGCGCTCTATCGGGAGCTGGCGTGAGGAGGCGCCGGCGGATCAGCCAGCCATCCGCAACGGCGTGATGGCAAGCCAGGGAGGAAAAGATGGTCACTGTCTACAACCGAATGCCGGGCATCTCGCGCCGCGAGCTTCTGCGGCGCGGGTCGGCGGCGGGTGCGTTGCTGGTCGTCAGCGGCTCTGCGGTTCTGAGCACCAGCGAAGCCTGGGGCGTCGAGACCAAGGGCTTGAAACCCGAGACGATGGCGACGCTGATCCAGGTCGCGCGCGACATCTACCCGCACGACCAGGTGCCGGACAAATACTATGCGATCGCTGTGAAATCCCATGATGAGAACGCTGCCAAGGATACCGCCCACAAGGACCTGATCGAGGTCGGCGTCGCCGAACTCGACAAGCGTGCCGGCGAGGGCGGCTATCTCGGCCTAGCTTGGGAAGCCGAGCGCGTAAAAGTCCTGCAGCAGGTCGAGGACACGCCGTTCTTCCAGGCGGTGCGCGGTGGGCTGGTGGTCGGTCTCTACAACCAGAAGGAGATTTGGCCGATCTTCGGTTACGAGGGCGAGTCCTATTCCAAGGGCGGCTATATCGACCGAGGCTTCGACGACATCGAGTGGCTTTGAGGACTGTACCGGCGCTGCCGGTAACTTCGCCACATCCTGAATCGGGAGGGAATCCATGGCTGCACAATACGATCTCAACGACAATGGCGTCGTTGTCATCATCGGGTCCGGCGCCGGCGGCGGCACGCTCGGCAACGAACTTGCCCAGAAAGGGATCGACGTCGTCATTCTCGAAGCCGGTCCGCGCGTCGAATACGAAGATTTCATCAACGACGAATGGGACTCCTTCGCGCAGCTTGCCTGGCTGGACAATCGCACGACGTCCGGCGGATGGCGCGTATCGAAGGATTTTCCGAACCTGCCTGCCTGGATCGTCAAGGCGGTTGGCGGCACGACCACCCATTGGGCCGGCGCCTCGCTGCGCTTCCAGGAGCACGAATTCAAAGCCCTGACCCATTACGGCAAGGTCGAGGGCGCCAATCTGCTGGACTGGCCGCTGACATTGCGGGACCTCGAACCCTACTACGCCAAGGCCGAAGACAAGATGGGCGTGACCCGCACCAACGGGATCGAGGGCCTGCCCGGCAGCAATAATTTCAAGGTGTTCAAAGCCGGCGCGGACAAGCTGGGCTACAAGGAGTGCCACACCGGCCGCATGGCGATCAATTCGGCCGAGCGCGACGGCCGCATGGCCTGCCAGCAGACAGGCTTCTGCTTCCAGGGCTGCAAATGGGGCGCCAAATGGTCCACGCTCTACACCGAGATCCCGAAGGGCGAGGCGACGGGCAAGCTGGAGGTGCGACCGAACGCCTTCGCCTTGAAGATCGAGCATGACGACAGCGGCAAGGTGACCGGGGTGGTCTATGCCGACAAGGACGGCAAGCAGCAGCGCCAGAAGGCGCGTCTCGTGTGCGTTGCCTGCAATTCGATCGAGAGCCCGCGTCTTCTGCTCAACTCGGCCTCCAACAAGTTCCCGGATGGCCTTGCCAATTCGTCGGGTCAAGTCGGCAGAAACTACATGCGTCACACGACCGGGTCGGTCTATGCGATCTTCGACAAGAAAGTTCACATGCATCGCGGCACCACGATGGCCGGCATCATCAGCGACGAGGCGCGCCACGATCCCTCGCGCGGATTCGTCGGGGGCTACGAGATGGAAACCCTGTCGCTCGGTCTGCCCTTCATGGCGGCCTTCCTCGATCCGGGCGCCTGGGGCCGCAGCTTCACCACCGCGCTCGACCATTACGACCAGATGGCCGGCTTGTGGATCGTCGGCGAAGACATGCCGCAAGAGAAGAACCGCGTGGCGCTGCACAACGAACTGAAAGACAAGCATGGGCTGCCGGTGCCGGATGTCGCCTTCACCGACCATCCAAACGACGTCGCCATGCGCAACCACGCCTACAAGCAAGGCATGGCGCTCTACGATGCAGTGGGCGCCACCCGCACCTTCCCGACGCCGCCCTACCCGTCGACCCACAATCTCGGCGCCAACCGCATGAGCGAGAAGGCCTCCGACGGCGTGGTGAATGGTTTCGGCCAGGCGCACGACGTCAAGAACTTGTTCGTGTCGGACGGCAGTCAGTTTACCACCGGCGGAGCGGAGAATCCGACGTTGACCATCGTGACGCTGGCCATCCGCCAGGCCGAGTACATCGCGAAGGAGATGGGCGCGAACAACATCTGAGCCGCGAGCGCACTGGCAGGCGCGGAACGTTCATGTTTGAGGGCATGCGTGGGGGCCGAGAAAGACAGCCTCCGGCCAGGCAAAAACGTTATCGATACGCTGCGACCCAGTCGGCGACATGTTTGATCATAGCCGGGCGATGTCCGGGATCGTCGGCGAGTTCGGCCAGTTCCGACAGGCGGTGCGCGCCGGTGAGGATCTCGATGCGGCGGCGGTCGAGGGCGCGCGCCGTCAGGCTCTCATAGGAGGTGACGATCCGCTCCGTCAGATCGGCGGAGATCAGGTTCGAGTAGATGAATTCCTGATGCAAAGAGCCAAAGCCGGAATCGGCGAAGTCGTAGATCCCGGCGAGCGTGTTGCTGTCGTGGTCGAAAGCCATGTTCCAGCCATGGCCGTCGAAGAAGCCGTAGGTCGTGCCATGGGCATCCGGCGGCAGGTCGCGCCAGGCGGAGATTGTGTGCTCGGCATAGGAGCGAAGCCCATCGTCGAGTACCGGAAGGGCCTTGGCGAGGATCTCGTCAGGCGAAAGCCATGGCAGGATCGGTTTCGCCCCTGCTGCCGTCATGGCCGCTTGGTCGAGCGCGTGCAATTCGGCATAGAACCGGGCCATCCGGGCGGCCAGCCTGTCCCTTGCTTCCGCCGGAAGGCGCTCATATTGCTCCGTGACGAGGTGCTCGCCCCGGAGCTTGTGATGCCGCGAAAAGAGCGGTGGCCCGGCATGGAGGGTGATGTCGGGGACCGGCATGGTGACCGCCGGCCGCACCGCGGCGAGGATCGCGGCCTCCCGCTCGAGAGCCTCCCGGGCGATATCGTTGCGCGGAAACTTGAAGATCAGGCGACCGTCCACGTCGATGGCCACGGAATGCCATCCCATCGTCAACGGAGTGAAGGTGCTGTTCGAGAGTTCGGGGAACGATCTGGTGATCGCCGCGCGGTATTCGTCGAGATCCGATTCTGCAACCATGTCTTGCGCTGTAGCGGCGATCGCCGCCCCGGGCAAGACAGCGATCAGCCGGCCACCCATTCTCCCAGGCGGGCGAGCACTTCTTCGCGCGCGCTCAGCCCGGCGATCTGTCGGACGGCGCCGTCGCCGCGCGCAATGGTGCGGAAGGCAGTGACATGCTCCCCTTCTCCGCCATGCCGACGAACCATCCTTGCGGCCGGTCCCGGTCGGCCACTTCCATCCGACGACAGAGCCGGATATCGAGGGGACGGCAAAGCGAGTACCCATCGATGACCACGCCCGACGATCTCGAAATCACCGCCGACGCCGAGGTCCGCATCCGCCAGGATCTGGCGCTCGTGGCGCTCGGCCGCCGGCCCGCCGATCGCGCCTTGCGGGTCGGCAGGCTGTTCGACGTCCATACCCGCACCTGGCGGGACGATCAGGAGATCGTCGTCAAAGGCAGGCGCATCGCCTGGGTCGGGCCGGCCGGCGTCTATCCCGGAGCCGTCGCCGAACGTTTTCACGAGCCGGAGCTGCTGGCTATCCCGGGCCTTGGTGAGGTCCACAAGCATATCGAGAGCTCGCATCTCACGCCCGAATGGGAGGCTGCGCTGGTCGTGCCGCGCGGCAATACCTGGACCTGCGAGGCCAGTCACGAATTCTCCAATGTGGACGGGGCCAACAATCTCGCCTTCTGGATGGAGGCGCGCCGGCGGGGATCGCCCATGAAGATCTTCCCGCTGCCGGGTTCCGCGGTTCCGCCGACGGCTTACGAGCATGGCGGCGGCTGGTACGGCCATGACGAGCAGAAGGCGTTCCTGTCGCAGAGCCTGATGGTCGCCGGGCTCGACGAGGTGATGGACTGGCCGGCGGTCTGGAATCCGGAGAACCCATCCTACGACCGGCTGTGGGGCATGATCCGCGCGACCTTCGAGCAGCGCGGCGTGGTCGAAGGGCACGCGGCCGGCCTACGCGACATCGATTCCATCTCCGCCTTCGCGGCAGCCGGCCTTGCTTCCGACCATGAGGCATGGGCGCTCGAGGAGTTCTGGGAAAAGCTCTCCCGCGGTCTTTTCATGGAGCTGCGCATCCACAGCCTGCCCGAGGTGATCCGCGGCCTTCTGGAGAAGGGCCTTTCCGACTGGTCGCAGGTGGCCTTCGCGACCGACGACCGCAGCGCTTCCGACACGCTACGGCTCGGTGCGACCGACTATAATGTCCGCCTTGCCATCGAAGCCGGTCTGGCGCCGGAAATCGCGATCCAGGCCGTCACCATCAACCCGGCGCGGCACATGCGGCTCACTCCCTGGGTCGGCAGCATCGCGCCGGGCCGCTACGCCGATATCGTGCTGCTTTCCGACCTGAACAGCTTCTCGATCGCCAAGGTCTGGGCCGACGGCTGTCAGGTCTCGGAGGGAACGGCCTATGTTGCACAAGTGCCGGAGATCGATTGGCCGGACTGGGCGACCGATACGATCCATATCGGCCGGGATCTCGTGGCGGCGGATTTGGTGATACCGGCGGAACCGGGTCGCGGCACTATGAATGCAGCGCTCCTGAGGCCCTTCCATTGGGCCGACGATTTTATCACGCGCGAGCTTCCCGTGCGCGACGGGCAGGTCCAACGCGATCCCGACGCTAACGTCACGAAATTCGCGATCGTCGACCGCTTCTCCGGCGCGGCCGGCGTGTCGCGCATGTTCTGGCTCGGTTGCGGACCGCGCACGCCCGACACGGCGCTTGCCTGCTCCGTCGCGCACGACAAGCACAATGTCTGGGTCGTCGGCTCGTCCGACGAGGCGATGGCGCTGGCCGTCAACGCGCTTGCCCGCAACAAGGGCGGCTGGGCGCTGGTCCGCGAGGGGAAGGTCGTCGCTACGGTGCGTTACGAGGTCGGTGGGCTGATGTCCTGCCGCTCCGCCGAGGATCTCCACGCGGAGATGGAGGAACTCTACGCCGAGGGTTCGAAGATCGACTGGCTCTATGAGCCGAGCTTCCATCCGCGCTGGGGCCCTGGTTTCCCCGAGCGCCTCGCCTTTGCGACGCTGACCTGCGCGCCCTGGCGCTGGGTGCTCGTCGCTCCCAGTCCCAAGGCGCCGCAGGGTTTCGTCAACGTGCAGACGGGCGCGACCCATCCGGTGGTGTGGTAATGAAGTTCGGCCGCCTTTTTCAACGCGCCGGAGCGGCGTACATCAGTCCGCCGGCGTTCCACAGCCTGTTGAGGCCGCGGTCGATCTTCAGATCGCTCTCCTGCCCCAGATTGCGTTCGAACATTTCGCCGTAATTCCCGACGGCCGAGACGACATTGTAGGCCCAGCGCGGGTCCAGGCCGAGTTGCTGGCCGTTGTCGCCCTCGGCACCCAGAAAGCGCCTGACCGCGGGATTGGCCGACTGTAAGCCGGCTTCGATCGTTGCTTGCGTCAGGCCAAGTTCCTCGGCCTCGACTAGCGCGAACAGGGTCCAGCGCACGATGGCGAACCAGTTGTCGTCGCCCTGACGCACGGCCGGCCCGAGCGGCTCCTTGGAGATGATCTCCGGCAGCACGGTGAAGGCGTCGGGATCGGCAAGCTTGAGGCGCTGGGCGTAAAGTGCCGAGGCATCGGTCGTGTAGACGTCGCAGCGGCCGGTCTCGAACGCCTTGATGATCCCCTCGGCGGAGTCGATGACGACGGGTTCGTATTCCATTTTGTTTGCGCTGAAATAGTCGGCGACGTTCTGCTCGGTGGTCGTGCCCTGTTCGGCGCAGACCGTCGCGCCGGAAAGCTTGAGCGCGCTATCGACGCCCAGATCCCGGCGTATCATGAAGCCCTGCCCGTCATAATAGGCGGTGCCCGCGAAGAGCATGCCCTGGCCGGCGTCGCGCGACAGGGTCCAGGTGGTCTGCCGTGACAGGAGATCGACGGCCCCCGACTGCAGCGCGGTGAAACGCTCCTTCGTCGAAAGGGGCACAAAGCTCACCTTGTCGGGGTCACCGAGCGTGGCGGCTGCCACGGCACGGCAGAAATCGACATCGAAACCTGCCCAGTTGCCGCTGTTGTCGGGCGCGGAGAAACCAGCGACTCCCTGGCTGACGCCGCAGGCGACCTTGCCTCGCTCCTTGACGGTGGCGAGCGTGCCGGCTTCCGCCGGTCCGGTCAGCGCTGTTCCGGCAAGCAGCAATGCGATGATGAAAGCACCTTTCATAATTCCCTCCCTGATCGAGGCAAAGCCTCTTTTGCCGCCGACGCGGGCGCGCCGGGCGTTCGTGAATTTCTCTGCGTGAGCTCCGTCCCGCCACTCCCGTCCGGCGGCGTCTACATTGTCCCTGTCACCGCGGCCAAGGTTTCGTCCAGCGCGCCGACCAGATGGTCGGCATTCGCCCGGCTGAAGATCATCGGCGGCCGCATCTTGAGCACATTGTCATGCGGGCCTTCCGTGCCGATCAGCACGCCCCGCGCCCGCATCCCGTCATTGACGCGGCGCGCCAGCGCTGTCGCCGGCTCCTTGGTTTTTCGATCGGTCACCAGCTCGATGCCGAGGAACAGGCCCTTGCCGCGGACGTCGCCGATGGCCTCGTAGCGGGCCTGCAGTTCCTTGAATCGCTCGATGAGATAGGAGCCGATCATCGCCGCGTTCTCGCGCAGCCGATCGCGCTCGATCACATCGAGCACGGCAAGGCCCACCGCGCAGGACACGGGATTGCCGCCGAACGTGTTGAAATATTCCATGCCGTTGTTGAAAGAGGCAGCGATCTCCCTGGTCGTGACCACCGCCGCCATGGGGTGCCCGTTGCCGATCGGCTTGCCCATGGTGACGATGTCGGGAACGACGCCCTGCATCTCGAAGGCCCACCAGTGGCTGCCGATCCGGCCGAAGCCAACCTGCACTTCGTCGGCCACGCAGACGCCCCCGGCGGCGCGCACCATGGCGTAGACCTCCCGGAGGTAGCCGTCCGGCAGGAACACCTGGCCGGCGACGCTGGGGATGGATTCTGCGATGAAGAGGCCAGGCGTCCGCCCCTGACGCGCCATGGATTCGATCTGCTCGGTGACGCTTTCGGCGAAGCGCTTCGCATGTTCCGCGAACGGCCATTCGGCGGGCGCCCGATAGCTGTCGGGAATGGCCGCCTCGAAGACATGGGCAGGCCGGCCCTTGCCGCCCTTGCGCTTGTATTTGTAGGGGCTGAGGTTGATGAGTTCCTGGGTGGTGCCGTGATAGGCCCAATCGAGAACGATCGCCTCGTTGCGGCCCGTATGGGCGCGCGCCATGCGAAGCGCGTGGCTGTTGGCTTCGCTCCCCGAGCAGGAGAAGGAGGCGATCGCCAGGCCTTTCGGCAACGTCGCGGTCAGCCGCTCGGCATAAGTGACGATCGCATCATGCAAGTAGCGCGTGTTGGTGTTGAGCTTCCAGGCCTGTTTCGCCATCGCCTCGACCACGTCGGGATGGACATGGCCGAGATGGCAGACATTGTTGAAGCAGTCGAGATAGGCCCGGCCGCGGTCGTCGATCAGCCACACGCCTTCGCCGCGCACGAATTTGATCGGCTCGGAATAGGAGATGGAGAGATTGGGCAGCAGCGAGGCTTTGCGTGCGGCAAGAATCTCGGCCCGTGTCCGTCCGCTTCGATGGAAAGCTTCCGGCGGAATGCCGGCGAGCTCCGCGGCGTCCGGGAAGAGCTCCTTCCAGACAGGCAGGTAGCGAGCCTCGCCCACGCCGAGTATGTCGCGCGCCGGCAGGGTTGAGTCGATCGAGATCTGGAGATGGAGATGCGGCGCCCAGCCGCCGTTTTCGGAAGGTGGCCCCATCTCGCCGACGATGGCGCCCCCCTCCAGCACGTCGCCCGGATTCAGGCGTCGTGTCGCTTCATGAGCGAGATGCCCCCATAGCGTCACGAAGGGCGGGCAGCCGTCCGGCTCGTGCAGCAGCGCCACGATGCAGCCGTAACCGAGCGGATCCTCCTCGATCTCCACGCTTTTCACCGTCGCGGCGAGCGGCGTGTGGACCTTGGTGCCGGCCGGCATGAACAGGTCGAGGCCGAGATGGTGGATGCGGCGCTCGCCTTCGATGAAGCGGGAACGGAAGATGTCGCTGGTGTAGACGGTGCGCGCCTCGCCCCAGGGACCGATGCCGAGCGGTATTTCGTGCTCGGCGCAAAAGGCATCCCACCATGCGGACGCCTTCTCCGGCTCGCGGCCGGCAGAGGCGACTGTCATCGGATTGGCCGCGTCGCCATAGGGCACGAGCGCCTTGGCGAGCGTCGCCGGATGGGGCAGGAGGACGGGCGCGAGCCTCGTTCGGTTCGCTGCGATCCAGCGGGCGACCGCCCTCGCGCCGGGGGCGGCGTCGAAGCCGCAGCCATGGCGCAGGATCGCTGTCGCGAAGCGCGGGTTGATGGCGCCGAGGCGTCGCAGCAGTCGCCAGGCCGGCGCTTCACTGATGGAGAGGTATGGGTTGTCGCCGGTCCGATCCCTGCGGCTGGCCGCGATGGTCACTGAGGTGACGAGCCGCATGGCGATGAGGTCGAAAAGCAGATCGATCTCTTCTTCCTGAAGCGGATACTCGGCGTGAAAACCGGCGGCGAGGCGCGCTGCTCCGCCGATCGGGTCCTCCATGTCGAGGACGCCGTAGGCACAGGCCACCGCGACCTCGGCGATCAGCACGGAATGGAGGGCATCGCCGAAATCGATCAGTCCGCAGACGCGCTCCGACGCGCCGGGGTCGATGAGCACGTTCCAGTCGTTTGCGTCGTTATGGATGACCTGGGCTCTAAGCGACGGCAGGCGCGGTGCGACCTCGGCGTCGAAGCGGTCGAGGAGACGTGTCAGGAGCGCGCGGTCTTCGTCGTCATGGATATGGTGGAGCCGGTCGCGCGCCGCGCCGGCCCGGCGGATGTCCCAATCGAAGGAGCGCAATGCGCCTGGATGAATGAAACCTTGAAGGGCACGGTCGAGCCGGCCGAGCGCGCCGCCGAGGCTTTCCAAAAGTTCCGGCGTTCGCGCCGTCACTGCGAGGGGCTGCCCTGGAACCCAGGAGACCAGGCGTAGCGCATGGCTTTCGCCTGCCGAAGAGCTGGCGAAAGCGAGCGGCGTCCGGTCGACGGTCCTGCGCAAACGAGGTACGGCGAGACCTGGATTGGTATGCTCGAGATGTTCGAGAAGAGCCGTCTGGAAGGCGCTTTCGCTGCCGGGCTCGCTGGCATTCACGATCTTCAGCGTCCATTGGGAGCCGTCACGGGCGGTCAACTTGAAATTCTGGTCGCGTTCGCTGTCGAGCGGGACAACGCTTCCGGATATGCCGAAATGGCGGTCGGCGAGATGGGCAGCCTCCACAGTCGAGAACTGCGGCGCGGGATGGGAAACATCTGTCATCGGATTTTCCGGATTCCTTTTCCGCTGGAGCTTGGCACGCTCGCGAAAATCAGGCATCCGGCAAGGCGACGGTTGCGCCGACACAATGACGGTCCAACCCGTCATATTGTCGGCCAAGGCATTTTTGCGGCAGGTGAAACTGCCTGGCTCAGTACAAGAGGCAGGCCATGCGCGAACTGGACGCGAAGGACAGGGACATATTGAGCATCCTGTCGAAGGAGGCGCGGATCCCGCTGAAGACGCTCGCCGGACGCATCGGCCTGTCTCGCAGCGCCACCAGCGAACGCGTCGCTCTCCTGGAGAAAAGCGGTATCATCCGCGGCTATCGCGCCGATATCGGCCAGATCGACAAAGGACTGGTCTCCGCCTACCTGCTCGTCACGCTCGTGCGAACACCCTCGCTCGGCGTTCTCGACCAACTCGCCCGCTTCGCCGAGGTGCGGCGGGTCTCGTCGGTCAGCGGTCAGCTCGACCTGATCGTCGAAGTGGAGACATCGTCCATCGACCGCCTCAACACGCTGCGCGACGCGATTGCGAGCCATGAGAGCGTCGAGGATCTCACGACTTCCATCATCCTGCGCCGCGACATCGAGAGGACGCCGGGCTGAGCCGAGCCCTCCGACCAGCGCGACTGGAAAGCTGAGATGAAGCAACTTCGCCGTTGCTGGGGGGCTGAGCCGACGAATTGCTGAATTGAGCGAAAGCTGTTGCCGAAAGGATACTTTCCGCGGGAACGAGTCGACCGGGCCCAAAGAGATGAGAACTTCCAACGGCTTCCAAGTCTTGGCCGGATGATTTTGGAATGTTATGGAGATGACGGATTCTGGCTGATTTGCGGGTGGACGCACATGGACGGTGGTAGGATCTCTCGGCGAGCGGTCATTCTTGGAGGGCTGGCGCTGCTGGCATCGGGGTGTTCCCCGACGATGCAATACGGTCAGCCGCTATTGTCGGCTTTCTCCGGCCAGAAGGGGCCCGCACCCCGGTACAAACGCAAGCGCGTGCGTTATTCCGGCAGCGAAAGTCCCGGGACGATCGTCGTCGATACAAGCGAGCACTATCTTTATTCCGTCGAAGAGGACGGATGGGCGACGCGTTACGGTGTCGGCGTCGGCGAACAGGGGCTCACGCTGAAGGGCACCGCCAGCGTGGGGCGCAAGGCGGAATGGCCCTCCTGGACGCCGACCGCCAGTATGATGCGGCGCAAGCCGCGGCTGGTGAAATATGCGGGCGGGGTGCCCGGTGGCTTGAACAATCCGCTGGGTGCTTCGGCGCTCTATCTCTATCGTGGCGGACGTGACACCATGTTTCGGATCCACGGCACCAACGAACCATGGACGATCGGTCAGAATGTCTCCAGCGGCTGCATCCGCATGACGAATGACGATATCGTCCATCTTTATGAGCGTGTTCCCGTCGGGACTTCTGTTCTGATCATATAAATCACATCGATCGCCAGTATCCCGTGAACGGGAACATCCTGCCAAAGGGCGGATCCCATCGGATTTTGGACGCTCGCAACACTTGTGTTTGCCGGCTACCGTCTTGGCGCGTCTTCCTCCCCGGGGGGGTGGACAACCGTCGGTAATCTCATGATCGGCACCGGCCGGTGCGGCGGCACCGTCGTTGCGCTTTGGGATTGCGGCTCGGTGGGGAAAACAGGTCATTACAATTCATATGTTAATTGTGTCTTTTGTGCACTTGTCTTGCGTTTTCAAGGCGCTATCTTCGCGATGCAGCTTCGATAATCTATTCCACACGTGGGGAAAGGATTGCGTGATGATGAAAATTTCACTTGCTGTATTTGCTGCCCTGATTGCCGTTGCCAGCCTTAGTGGTTGCGCGAACGGGATCGGCAAAGGGAAGGGGAAGGCCCCGCCGCCTGTCGTCGAGCCGGCCGAGCCTGTGTATAAGTAAAAGATACCCCGGCAGTTTGGTTGAAGGGCCGTAGCGTGCGCGGCGAGAGAAGGTCGCGCACGCTCGGTTGCGGAAGACATGAAACGCTTCAGCGGATGTTTATTGTTCGTGGCGTCGCTTCTTCTGGTGTTGGGCACCTTTGAGATGCCTGCGTCGGCAGCCCCCGCCGATAAGTCAAAAGCAACATCGGAAGCACGGCAGCGACCCGCGAAGGTCAAGGTAAAGTCATCCAAGTCGAAGGGCGGCTACTTCATCGAGTTCCGTTCCCGCTACGCCCTCAGCTACGGGCATTCCTTCGTCATCTTCGGCCGGATGAGTCCATCGGGAAAGATGATCAATCCCGAAGTCGCCGGCCTCCACCCGAAATCGGACAGTGTCGTTCCCTATATGTTGGGGCACATTTTTCCTGTTCCGGCCGAGACGGGCTGGAGCGACGGAGATCTCGAAGATCAATACAAGTCGGCTAACTGGCGCGTCATGGTGAGCAAGCCGGAATACGATAAGGTCGTTGCCTATATCCGCAAGAAACAAGCCAGTTCGCCTGTCTGGCACGCCGCCTTGTACAACTGCAACGCCTTCGCCGCCGATATTGCTCGCTTCATGGGTTACAAGACACCCAATCACTTGCTCATGCCGCAGGATTTCATGACGAAGCTCAGGGAATGGAACGGCGGTCCGAACGCCATAGGCAGCACTGGTCCCCGCGGTTAGAACTTTTTTTGCGGCCGAGTGTCATCGCTTGACGTGGCGCGAACGCGCCGCCGCGGTCGGACGTGTCGCCGATCGTGACGCTGAAGCGGGGCATGGACAACGCTTCGGCGATATGATGGGAACGTTTGAACGAAGCGGCGGCCCGGGGGGCCGGCGGTTCACCATCGTCATCGCTGGAGGCATTCATGAAAGCACGCATCAAATGGGTCGAAGACCGGACCTTCGTCGGCGAATCCGGAACTGGCCACAAGCTGGTGCTCGGCACTTCCCATGGCGAGGGTGGCAAGACCCCGGGACCGAGCCCGATGGAGCTGGTGCTGATCGGCACGGGCGGCTGCTCGGCTTATGACGTCGTCCATATCCTCGAGAAAGGCCGCGAGGCGGTCGAGGATTGCGTGGTCGAACTGGAGGCGGAGCGTGCGGAAACCGAGCCCAAAGTGTTCACCCGCATCCACATGCATTTCGTCGTCAAGGGGCGTGGTCTGTCTCCGGCGAAGGTCCAGCGCGCGATAGAGCTCTCCATCGGAAAATACTGCTCGGCATCCGCAATGATGGCCAAGACGGCCACCGTCACCCACGATTTCAAGGTCGTGGATACGACGATCGGGCAATAGCGGCGTTATTTATTTTCCGCTGAAATCAAGCATCGGCATCGAGGCGGGCCACATGTCCGCCTCGATGCATATTGAAACATAAGAACCAGCTTGAAACAGAAAGATACACTTCTGATTCGGACAGGAAAAACTCCCGAGACACGATTGCGATATATGTTCGCCTCAGCCGAAATCGCTCGGCAACATTCGACCAGGAGTTAGAAATGTCAAAGATTGTTATGTCTGTTCTGGTTATACTTGCTTCGGTTGGTACAAGTTCGGCGCAGAATGCGCCTTATCCCGGCACGCTTGCCTCGGATCTGCGGCTGGCTTCTCAGAGCGACAGGAACGACAGAGGCGTTGTTGCGAAGCGGGTGAAGGCGTTTTCCCTGGCGCGGCAGCCGGTAATGATCCCGAACGGCTATGGCCTGTCGCTGGGGCGCATCAAGCCGATCATCGACGTGCGCAACGATCGGTTGCACTATGGGCGATAGTCGAATCGAGGGGGGCCCGGCTGGCTCGATCCCCAGAGGGCGTAAACTCTTCCGGGTTCTCGCTCCCATCGGCCGTCTGGCGCCGGGAGCGTTACCACAAACAGTGCGGATACCGCGACAGCTATAGCGGTAGAACCTCCCCCAGCGGCGCGGGCTGCCGTGCGAGCCTCCTGGAAGAGGTCTTCAGAAAATGAACCCGCGCAAGAGGCGAGTCCAGCTGAGCGGACTGCCCTACAGCGCATCGCGTAAAAAATTCGCGCGACGCGCTGTAGGTTCTTGATTGCGCATGTCTCCCGAAACCGCTGCACACTTTCGGGAGAGAGCTTCAAACGTCCAGATTGGCAACGCTGAGCGCGTTTTCCTGGATGAAGTCCCGACGGGGCTCGACCTCGTCGCCCATCAGCCGGGCGAACAGGTCGCCGGCTTCCGCCGCGTCGCTGACGTTCACCTTCAGCAAGGAACGTACGTTGGGATCGAGCGTGGTTTCCCAAAGCTGCTCGGCGTTCATCTCGCCCAAGCCTTTGTAGCGCTGGATCGAGAGACCCTTGCGCCCGCTGGCGAAAATGGCGTCGAGCAGGGCGAGCGGGCCCGGAAGCGTTTCCGAACTTTCCTTTCGACGCAATACGGGAGGAGCCGCGTAAATCTCGCCGAGACGTGGAGCGTAGCGATCGAGAGCGCGGGCATCGGCCGAGTTGAGCAGCGCCATGTCGAGCACCGCCGTCTCCTTCACGCCCCGCACAGTCCGCTCGAAGACATAACCGCCCGGACCCTCATTGGAGGGGTTGGTGCGGCCCTGCCAGCCGCGCTCGGTGTCCTCGGCAATGGCGTCGAGGCGCCGGGCGATAATTTCGGCCATGGCCGTGGCGCGCGCCGGATCGGAAGCAATGTCCGGATTGAGCCCGCCGGCGATCGCAGCCTGCTCGACGACGGAGCGATTGTAACGCGAATGGAGGCCGTTGACGAGGCTGCGCACACCGAGCGCGTCCTGCACGGCGGCGCGAAGGTCCTGGCCGGCGCGGACCTCGCCGGACGGCAGCGACAGTATCGCGTCCTCCAGTCCAGTGTCGATGAGGAAGTCCTCGAAGGCGGCTTCGTCCTTCAGATATTGCGCACTCTTGCCCTTTGTCACCTTATAGAGCGGCGGCTGGGCGATGAAGAGATGCCCACGCTCGATCAATTCCGGCATCTGCCGGAAGAAGAAGGTGAGCAGAAGCGTACGGATGTGAGCGCCGTCGACGTCGGCGTCCGTCATGATGATGATCTTGTGATAGCGCAGCTTGTCGGCGTTGAACTCGTCCTTGCCGATACCCGTGCCGAGCGCCGTGATCATCGTGCCGATCATATCGGAAGAAAGCATGCGGTCGAAACGCACGCGCTCGACATTCAGGATCTTGCCGCGGAGCGGCAGGATGGCCTGGTTCTGGCGTGACCGGCCGCTCTTGGCCGAGCCGCCGGCCGAGTCGCCCTCGACGATGAACAGTTCCGACTTGGCGGGATCGCGCTCCTGACAGTCCGCGAGCTTGCCGGGCAAGGAGGCGACATTGTTGAGGGACGACTTCCGCGTCATCTCGCGCGCCTTGCGCGCGGCCTCGCGCGCTGCAGCGGCCTGGATGACCTTGTCGACCACGACCTTGCCTTCGCTGGGATGTTCTTCGAGCCAGGTGCCCAGCGCCTCGTTGACGAGGTTCTCGACGACCGGGCGAACCTCGGACGAGACCAGCTTGTCCTTGGTCTGCGAAGAGAATTTCGGATCCGGAACCTTGACCGAGAGAACCGCCGTCAAACCTTCACGGCAGTCGTCACCGGTCAGTGACACTTTCTCTTTCTTCGTGGTTCCAGAGGAATCGGCATAACCCGTAACCTGGCGAGTCAGGGCCCCGCGGAAGCCCGCGAGATGGGTGCCGCCGTCGCGCTGCGGAATGTTGTTGGTGAAGCAGAGCACGTTCTCGTGGTAGGAATCGTTCCACCACATGGCAACTTCGACGGTGATCCCGTCGCGCTCCGCGCGGATCGCAATGGGGTTGTCGATCAGCGGTTTCCTGGCGCGATCGAGATAGCGCACGAAGGCTTCCAGCCCGCCGTCATAGAGCAGCTCCTGGCTTTTCACATCGGCGTGGCGCTTGTCGGTGAGCAGGATACGCACCCCCGAATTCAGGAAGGCGAGCTCGCGCAGGCGGTGCTCCAGCGTGTTGTAGTCGAACTCGACCATGCTGAAGGTGTCCGGAGAAGGCAGGAAGGTGACCTCGGTGCCCGTCTCCTCGCCGGCATCGCCGGTTTCACGGAGCGGCGCATCGGCCGCGCCGTGGGTGAAGCTCATCTCGTGGATACGTCCCTTGCGGCGGATCTTGAGCCTGAGCCAGACCGACAGGGCGTTGACCACCGATACGCCCACGCCGTGCAGGCCACCGGAGACCTTGTAGGAATTCTGGTTGAACTTCCCGCCGGCGTGGAGCTGCGTCATAATGACCTCAGCGGCCGAAACGCCCTCGCTCGGATGAAGATCGGTCGGAATGCCGCGGCCATTGTCGGTGACAGTGCAGGATCCGTCGGGGTTGAGCGTCACGGTGACCAGCGTCGCATAGCCCGCCAGAGCCTCGTCGATGGCGTTGTCCACCACTTCGTAAACCATGTGGTGGAGGCCCGACCCGTCGTCAGTGTCGCCGATATACATGCCCGGCCGCTTGCGAACGGCTTCCAAGCCCTTCAAAACCTGGATGGAATCGGCATCGTACTTGGCTGCTTCGAGGGGCGTGTTCTCGGACTGATCGCTCATGAACTGCTTTCGTTGATATATCGCGAAAAAAGACGCGTCGAATCCTTTCCGAATCGCGCGTCTCCCAACGATCAAGATATAGGCTTTCCCAGGCCTTTTTCCAAGTTTTTCCAGGCTTTTCGTGGTGAAAGCAAGGCGTTAGGCACCGAATTCCGAGATCCGTGAGGACGCCGTCTTTTTCTGCGTCTCGGGAGGCTGCGAGCGCATGTATTCAGCGAGCGCCTGGCGCATATGGGCAACGAAGGCGCGCAGCTTCGGCAGGGCCTGGGAACGACTGGGGTAGTAGAGGAACATGCCCGGCGTCTCGGGCAGATATTCCCGCAGAACCAGCTCCACCCGACCGTCCCTCGCCATCTCTTCCACCAGCGGCTCGGCCACATAGCTCAGCCCGATGCCATCCAGCGTCGCGGCAATCATGACCGCCGTATCGTTGACGATGAGCGGTCCCTGGACGGCGATCTCGAAGCCCTGCCCGTCCTTCTCCAACTCCCAACGGTAGATGCCGTTGGAACTCGTCTGGCGAAAACGGATACAGGCATGGTGCTTCAGGTCCTCGGGGGTACACGGCCGGCCCCGGCGTCGGAAATAGTCGGGCGAACCGGCGATCGCGAAACGGAAAGGCGTGCTAACACGCAACGCCACCATGTCGGCCTGAAGGGATTCGCCCAGTCGGAAGCCGACGTCGAAGCCTTGTTCGACGATGTCGACGAAGCCGTCATTGGCATAGACTTCAACCTCCACGCCGGGATAGGCGGCCAGGAAGGACGGCAGAACCGGACCGACAAGGCTCGCGATGACGCCGCGGGAGGCGTTGATGCGCAAGAGGCCGGACGGCCGCTCGGACAGCGAGCGTGCCGCGTCGAGAGCCTCGCGGAAGCCCGCCATGGCCGGCCGGGCGCGCTCGAGGAAACGCTCGCCTGCTTCCGTCAGGCCGACGCTGCGGGTGGTACGGTGAAACAGCGCGATGCCGAGCCGGGCTTCCAGCGCCTTGATGGTTTGGCTCAGCGCCGAAGGCGAAACGCCGAGTTCAGCCGCGGCGGCGCGAAAGCTGCGCCTTTCCGCCACCAGCAGGAAGGCCGGTATGCCGTCCAGGTCTCGGTCGCCGATTGTGAAATCCGACTTCATGGTTCGTACAGATTATGACAGATTATCGGAACGTTGAAGAGGCGCGATGCTGGGCGCAGCAATCGCAGGAGCGCCCATGCCGATCCACCTCTCCATCAATGGCAAGCCCTTCGACTTCGACGGCGATCCGGACAAGCCCTTGCTCTGGGTGCTGCGCGAGGAGGCGAGGCTGACCGGCACCAAATATGGCTGCGGCGTTGCCGCCTGCGGCGCCTGCACCGTGCATCTCGACGGCGTGGCGACCCGCTCCTGCTCGGTTCCGGTCGAGGCGGCCGCAGGCGCCGAGATCGTCACCATAGAGGGGCTGTCGGCCGGCGGCGCGCGGCACCCCGTCCAGCAGGCCTGGGAAGAGCTTCAGGTTCCGCAATGCGGATACTGCCAGTCCGGCATGATCATGGCGGCATCGGCCCTCCTTTTGGAGAACCCGCATCCGACCGACGCCGACATCGACGCGGCCATGACCAATCTTTGCCGCTGCGGCACCTATCCCAGGATCCGCAAGGCGCTTCGATCCCTGGCAGCCGGAGCCTGACAATGCGGCGCAGGGCTTTCCTACTTGGCTCGGCGGCGATCGCCGGAGGTCTCGTCCTCGGCTACCGCGCCTGGGCGAGGAGCTATGACCGCGCGGCGATCGGCCAGGTGCAGGGCGAGGGCGAACACCTTCTTGCCGGCTGGCTGAAGATTGCCGCCGACGATACGGTCACCGTCTATATCCCGCATATCGACATGGGGCAGGGCACGCATACCGCGCTCGCCATGCTCGCGGCCGAGGAGCTCGACGCGGACTGGTCGAAAGTGAGGACCGAGCGCGCGCCCGGCGAAAAGACATTCGCCAACCAATTCCTGGCGCGAGGCTGGATCATCCAGGACCGGAAATTCCCGCTGGTCGACAGTGCAGTCGACATGGCCTTCGAGGAGATTTCGCGCATCATCAACCTGCAGATCACCGGCGGTTCGACGGCGGTGCGCATGACAGGCCGTTACGGCATGCGGCAGGTGGGCGCTGCGGCGCGCGCCATGCTCGTCGACGCGGCCGCGGCACGCTGGAACGTGCCCCCCGCCCGGCTCGTCGTTCGCGACGGGATCGTTTCCGACGCGGTTTCGGGGAGGACGGCGCGTTTCGGCGAGCTGGCTGAGGACGCGGCGCGACTGCGCGTGCCGGACGATGTCGCGTTGAAGCCGGCGAGCGCATGGCGCATTGCCGGCACATCGCCCGGCCGGCTGGATATTCCTCCCAAGACCGATGGCAGCTTCCGCTATGGGATCGACCTCGAACTCCCGGACATGCTGTATGCCGCCTTGCGGGCTGCTCCGGTCCACGGCGGAACGTTGGTCGAAGTCGACCTCGCGCCGGCGCGTTCCATGCCAAGCGTCATCGAGGCGTTGCGGACGGAACGGGCGGTTGCCGTGCTCGCGTCGAGTTGGTGGCAGGCCAGGCGTGCCGTCGACGCGCTCGAACCGCGCTTTTCCGATGGCGGAGCAACGATCCGCGACAGCGGTGCTCTCCATGCCGAGCAGGAGCGGCTACTCGCCGCCGGAGATGCAACGGCCATGGTCACGCTTGGCGACGCCGCGAAGATCCTGCGCCAGGCACCGGACGCCAGACGCATTGCCGCAGGCTATCGTGTTCCCTACCTGCATCATGCGGCGATGGAGCCTATCAATCTCACTGCGCAGCTTGATGGCGGCCGACTGACCGTGTGGGGCGGCGAGCAGGATGCGCTGGGCGCCAAGGCCCGACTCGTGGCGCTTTCCGGCTTGCCGGCGCAAAAGGTGACCTTCCACGGGCTTGCCGCGGGGGGCTCGTTCGGGCGGCGCATTCCGGACGCGGCCGACTATCTCGACTATGTCATGCCGTTGGCGCTTGCGGCTTCGCCGCGCCCGGTGAAGCTCATCCTGTCGCGGGAGGAGGAGTTCACCCATGGCGCCTATCGGCCCGCGCTGGCGACCCGGATGGAGGCCGCGTTGGGCGGCGACGGCTTGCCGGTCGCCTGGTCGCAGACCTTCCTTGCCGGCCCGACGCGCAACGAGGGCTTCGGTCTTGCCTATGCCATTCCCCACCAGTCGATCCGCGCAGTCGAGTTCGCCACCCATGTTCGAACCGGCACATGGCGCTCGGTGGCGCATACGCAGCACGCCTTCTGGACCGAGAGCTTCATCGACGAACTGGCACATGCCGCCGAGCGGGATCCCTACGAATACCGCCATGCGTTGCTGCCTGCGGGTTCCCGTGAAAGGAAGGTGTTGGAAACGGTAGCGGAAAAGTCCGGCTGGGGCACGCCTTTGCCCGCCGGGCGAGGCCGAGGCATAGCCATCGCCGAAAGCTACGGCACGATCGCGGCCCACGTCGTTGAAGTCTCGCTGGGGGAAGGTGGGCTGCCACGCGTCGACCGTGTCGTGGCCGCCATCGATTGCGGCACCGTCATCCATCCGGACACGGCACGCGCCCAGGTTGAAGGCGCTGTCGTCATGGGGCTGAGCGCAGCGCTCTTCGAGGAGATCACAATCGACGGCGGCGCTGTCCAGCAGGCGAACTTCCACGATTATCCGATCATGACGATCACCGACCTGCCCGAGATCGAGGTGATCTTTCTTTCAAGCGACGCGCCCTGGGGCGGGCTCGGCGAACCTGGCCTGCCGCCCGTTGCGCCGGCGCTCTGCAACGCGATCTTCGCTGCTGGAGGGCAGAGAATACGTTCGTTGCCGATCCGCAAGGCGCTGCGGCAGGCGTAGCTGTTCAGGCGGCGGGACGGCGGCTACAGTCCTGCTCCGAACTTCTATGGGGGATCGTGGAATGAGCAAACGCATCGGCATCGTGGGGCTCGGCATGGCGGTCACGCCACATGCCAGAGGCCTGCTCGACCTGGCCGATCGCGTGGAGGTGGCCTACGCTTTCAGTCCGAGCGCCCAGCGGAGACGGGATTTCGCCGACCGTTTCCCGTTTCCGCTCTGCGATAAGCTGGAAACGATCCTCGACGATCCCTCGGTCGATGCGGTGCTCGTGCTAACTCCGCCCAACACCCATCTCGACGTCGCCGGCCGATGCGCGGCGGCGGGCAAACATGTTCTCTTGGAAAAGCCCGTAGAGACCACCACGGCACGAGCCGGGCAACTTATCGGCGCCTGCCGGAGGGCGGGCGTGACGCTCGGTATCGTCCTGCAGCACAGGTTCCGTCCGGCAGCCATGCAACTGGCCGGTTTGCTGAGGGACGGCGAGCTTGGCGCGATCGTCGGCTGCTCGGCGGTCATCCGCCTGTGGCGCCCGCAAAGCTACTATGACGAGCCTGGACGAGGCACCCTGGCGCGCGATGGCGGCGGCGTGCTGATGTCACAAGGTATCCACACGCTCGACCTGATGCTGAGCCTGGCGGGCCAAATCGCGGAGGTGACCGGCTTCAGCAGCACCACGCCGGTCCATCGCATGGAGACCGAGGACATGGTTTGCGCGGCCGCGCGCTTCGCCAACGGCGCCATCGGCACGATCGACGCGACGACGGCCGCCTATCCCGGCTTTTCCGAACGCATCGATCTGACCTGCGAGAAGGGCACGGCCAGCTTCGCCGGCACCGCGTTGAACGTGGCGTTCCGGGACGGGCGCGTGATCGAGGCCCGTCCCGATGGCAGCGCGGGTGGCACCGGCGCGGATCCGATGGCCTTCCCGCCTGATTACCATCGCGCCGTCATCGCCGATTTCATCGACGCCATCGCGTCCGGCCGGCCGCCGAAGGTGACCGGCGACGAGGCGCTCGAGGTCCATCGCCTGATCGACGCGCTCATCGAGACCGGCCGCAGCGGAAAACCGGCGGTCGTGGCCGTCTAAGCCCTCAGCCGCGCAGCGGCTTCAAGGCCTCGCTCCAGCGATGGAGTTCGTCCAGCATGGCGCGTGCGCCGGTGTTGACGATGTCGGTCGGCGTGAAGGCGCCGTCCTCGGTGAGGAATTGCGGGAAATTGGGGAGCGGCACCCCTTCCGGAATGGAGACCACCTTCAGCGTGGACAGGATCTGCTTTTCTGTCTGCACCGCGCGCAAGCCGCCGGATATGCCGCCATAGCTCAGAAAACCGGCCGGCTTGTATTGCCATTCGCGCGACAGGTAGCTGATGGCGTTCACCAGTGCCGGCGGGGCGAAATAATTGTATTCCGGCGTGACGAAGACGAAGGCGTCGCCGGCATCGACCGAGGCCGACCAAGCCTTGGTATGTGCGTTCTCGTATTCGCCGAGACGCGGATGCTTCGGTTCGTCGAAGATCGGAAGCTTGAAATCGGCAAGATCGACAAGGACCGGCTCGAACTTGCCGTGCTCGCGGGCGAAGTCGGCCAGCCAGCGGGCGAAAACCGGTCCGACGCGGCCCGGCCGTGTGCTGGCGATGATGATGTTCAGTTGGTGTGGCAATTCAGTTTACCTTAGGTTGTCAGTATACAAAGGTGACCGAGTGCTCTTAAGCGCCCCAACGGCTTCCGCGCAAGAGGGCACTTCGATGTGACCGAGTGTGCCGCGGGTGACTGGCGCGTCAGCCATGGACGGGCAGGGAGCCCATCCCTACATTCACAAGCGAGCCGATGATGGATACGAAACCAGCCCCCTTTGTCCCGCCTGCGCCGAAGCCCCGCTCGAAGCCGCCCTCGACGCTCGAGATGATGCGCATCGTCTATCGCAACCCGCTCGAGCTTTGGGGCGAGCCTTCCTATAACGAGCCTTGGATTTCCGTTTCAGGCATCGGCGGGCCGCTGGTGATCGCCAACGATCCCGGGCTCATCAGGCATGTCCTGGTCGACAACGCCAGGAACTACAAGATGGCGACGGTGCGCCAGAAGATCCTGCGGCCGATCCTGCGCGACGGGTTGCTGACGGCCGAAGGCGAGGTCTGGAAACGGTCGCGCAAGGCCATGGCGCCCGTCTTCACGCCGCGCCACATCTTCGGCTTTGCTCCGCCCATGCTACGCTGCGCGGAGGCGTTCGCGGCGCGCTATGAAAATCTCGACGGGCCGACCGATCTTGCCCGGGACATGACGGAGCTGACCTACGAGATTCTCGCCGAGACACTGTTTTCGGGCGAAATCGCCGGCGAGCCCGGCAGCTTTTCCCGTCAGATCGACCATCTTTTCGAGACCATGGGGCGCGTCGATCCGCTCGACCTCCTGCGCGCGCCGGACTGGCTGCCGCGCATCACCCGGCTGCGCGGCCGCAAGACCATGGCCTATTTCCGCCAGATCGTCGCCGACACGGTGGCGATGCGCGAGGAGCGCGTGCGTCGGGATCCCGATGCCGCGCCGCAGGATTTCCTGACGCTTCTCCTGCGCGCCGAAGGGCCCGACGGGCTGACCAGGGCGGAGATCGAGGACAATATCATCACCTTCATCGGCGCAGGCCATGAGACGACGGCGCGCGCGCTTGGCTGGACCATCTATTGCCTGGCCGAGGCGCCGTGGGAGCGTGAACGCATCGAGGCGGAGATCGATCGAGTCACGGCCAGCGAACCGGATCCCGTCAGATGGCTCGACGCCATGCCCTTGACCAGGGCAGCCTTCGAAGAAGCGCTCCGGCTCTATCCGCCGGCACCGTCGATCAACCGGGAGCCGATCGAGACCGATCGCTACCGCGACCTCGTGCTGCCCAAGGGCGCCCAGGTCCTTGTGATGCCCTGGACGGTGCACCGTCACCGCAAGAACTGGATCGATCCCGACGCGTTCCTTCCGGAGCGTTTCCATCCCGGCAATCGCGAGAAGATCGACCGCTTCCAGTACCTGCCCTTCGGCGCGGGCCCTCGGGTCTGCATCGGCGCGAGCTTCGCCATGCAGGAAGCGGTGATCGCGCTCGCCGTGCTGCTCAAGCGTTATCGTTTCGATGCCGTCGAAGCGACCAAACCTTGGCCGGTGCAGAAACTGACGACGCAGCCCCAGGGCGGCCTTCCGATGGCGGTGTCGAGGCGGTAAGTCCTGATCAGACGAGGGCAAACACCCGTGCCGGCCCGCCCGTGCCGCCACGGACCTTCGGCGCGCCGACGACGATGGTCGCACCCGTGGCCGGCAGCTTCTCCAGATTGGCTACGCCCTCGATGCCGTAGCGTCCGGCCGGCAGCCAGGTGTTGTGAACGATGAAGTCGGGCGAGGCGCCGAAATCCAGCGACAGCGTGTCGACAACGATCGCCTTCGTCGAGGTTTCCAGCAACTGCTTGGCCGCTTCGACGTGGAAGCCCGGGAAGTGCATCGTCTTTCCGTCCGCGCCGACATTGCGGAACTTGTCCGAACCGACATGGGCGCCCCAGCCAGACAGCATGGCAACCACCGCGCCTTCGGGCAACTCGCCGTTGGCGGAGGTCCAGGCCTTGATGTCGTCGGGCGTCACCTGCGCGTCCGGGGTGTCCGTCGCCTTGGCGCGGATATCGATGACGACCAGCGGCGCGACGAGGTCTTCGACGGCGAGTTCGGCAACCGACTTGCCGTCGGCTGAAAAATGTAGCGGCGCGTCGATATGCGTGCCGGTATGCTCGTTGATGCGCCATTCGTTCAGGTTGAACGTATGGTCCTTGAAGTTGAACTTCTGCTCGATGAAGAGTTGCTGGTCGCCGAAATAGGTCGGGAACTTGTCATAGAGTTCGTGCGTCAGGTCTTCCGCCTTGCTCGGCGCGGCTTTTTGGGCAAACAGCGGTGTCGGCTCGGCAGTCGCCGCAACAACGGCAGCCCCCGCCGCGGCGGCAAAGAAGCTGCGACGGCTCAGCATGTTGGACTTCACGTTTTCGATTACGCAATGGTGGCACATATCGTCTCTCCCAGGTGATGTTCCCGGAGGAAGAGTGTGCCGGAAGTGACGCTAGGGCAAGGGCCGGATTTCCAGCCTCACCGCCGCCCCTGAAAGATGTTTTCGACATGGACCGGCCAGCGGCGCGGCAGCACCGCCACCATGTCGAACCGCATGGACAGCCGGGCATGGTCAGGCTGCCGGGCGAGCCAGAGATCGGCGGCGCCCTCGATCCGCCATGCCGATTCCCTTCCGACAGCGTCCATGGCTTGGGCCAATGTCGGCCGTGCCTTGACCTCGACGATGACCACGAGGTCGCCGCGCCGGGCGATGAGATCGATCTCACCGAGCTTGGTCCGGTAGCGGCGCGCGACGATGCGATAGCCCTTGAGCATTAACGCGAGAGCGGCGAACCATTCGCTGCGGTGGCCACGGCGGTAGGCCCGCAGCCGGTCAGCCACGTGCCGTGCCTTTCAATTCGAGCAGCCGGCGGTAGAGGTCGCCTTTCCTGGCACCTGTCATGTGCGCCGCCTCCGCAGCCGCCTTGGAAGCCGGCATCTCGTCGGCGAGCGAAAGCAGCAACCGGTCGATGTCCTCTGGCCGGCTTTCTTCCGCCGCCAGGGGCGGGGCGACACAGATGACGATCTCGCCCTTGGGCGTTTCCGCAGTGGCGTAGCCGGCCGACAGCGTGGCGAGCGTGCCGGTGCGGATCTCCTCGAAGGTCTTGGTCAACTCGCGCCCGACTGCGGCAGCGCGCGACCCGCCGAGCACGTCAGCCATGGCGGCCAGCGTGTCCGCGAGCCGGCGCGGCGATTCGAAGAAGACCAACGTTGCCGGCACTGCCTTCAGCTCTTCCAGGCGCGTCCGGCGCTGGCCGTCTTTTACCGGCAGAAAGCCGGCGAACAGGAAAGCGTCCGAAGGCAGGCCCGAAGCAGTGAGAGCGGCGAGAACGGCCGATGCACCGGGGATCGGGATAACTCGAAAGCCGGCGACGAGCGCCTGCGCGACCAGGCGGTAACCGGGATCGGAAACGAGCGGCGTGCCCGCATCCGAGACGAGGGCGACGCTTCGCCCCTCCGCCAGCGCCGCGATCAGCCGTGGGCCGGCTTCCGCGGCATTGTGCTCGTGGTAAGGGATAGACCTCTGTCGGATACCGTAACGGTCGAGCAGCACGCGGGTAACCCGCGTGTCTTCGCAGGCGAGCACATCCGCGCCGGCCAAGGTCTCAAGCGCCCGCAAGGTGATGTCGGCGAGGTTTCCGATTGGGGTCGCGACGAGATACAGCGCCGGTTCGAGCGGCCGAGCGATGATCGCCGTCCCGCCAACCATATAGGACCGTTTGGTGTCCGCCTCGCTCATGCCCTCGGTCTTTCCTCGTCAGGCCGCGTTTTTCTGTACAGCCAGGAACAAATCGCATTTTTCGCGTGTTCTAGTCCGCATGCGGGAGGAAGACCATGGATAGCCTCCAGATCCAGGACGTATTCGATCCCTATTATGTCGGGCGCAAGCCGTTCCTACCAAAAACGCTTCAACCTCCTACGGCGGTGAAGACGCGCAAGAACGCCGGTGAAAAAAAGCCGAGGGATGGCAAGGACAAGGATGAGACGACCGCGAACCGTGGTTCACTCTAGACATTTCTCAGCCAGGTAGAATCGCTTTGCGTCGCACAATGCGGCAAGAACAAAGAGCGCTGTCCTGCGTCCTAAAAGGACGCAGAACGCCTAAGAGACCGTCTGAGAATTCTACTCCGGCGGACATCTGCCGCGGTTTTTTGCGCTTCCGGTGCTCAGGTACCTCACCTACGCTCCGCTCCGGTTCTCGAAAACCACGCCATCTGCCCCGCCGGAGCGAATTCTCAAAGGGTCTCTAACGGGCGAGATCGGCTACGACCGCGTCGAGCACAATCATGCCCGCAGGCGTCGCCTTCAGTCGCGAATTGCCGATCGGCGCCACCAGACCCTCTTCCTGCAGGATGGCGATCCGGGCCGAAGAAAGGGTTTTTCCGGACAGCATCTCGTACCGGGCAAGGTCGATTCCCTCCCCAAGCCGCAACCCCATCAGGAGGAACTCGTCGGCTTCCTCGGTCCGGTTGAGCACCTCGCCGCCGGTGATGCCGTGCCCGCTGGTCTCTACCAGGCCGAGCCAGGTTTCCGGCATGCGCTCGGCCACCGTGACGACCCGGCGGCCGTCCTCGACAAAACGGCCATGCGCGCCCGGTCCCACCCCGACATATTCTCCATAGCGCCAATAGGTGAGATTGTGCCGGCTTTCCGCACCGGGCCGGGCGTGGTTCGAAATCTCATAAGCCGGGAGGCCGTGCGCGGCGGTGACGGCCTGGGTCACCGCATAAAGTTCGGCGGCGTGCTCGCCATCGGGAATGGTGAACTTCCGCGCGGCGTGCAGCGCGTGAAAAGGTGTCCCTTCCTCGATGGTGAGCTGATATAGCGACAGATGGTCGGCGGCGTGGCCGATCGCCTCGACCAGTTCCGCTTCCCAGGCCTGCGGCGTCTGCCCGGGCCGGGCGTAGATCAGGTCGAAGGACAGGCGGGGAAATATCTCACGAGCCAGGCCGATCGCGTGCAGCGCCTCCGCGACGTTGTGGAGCCTGCCCAGGAATTTGAGATCGCGATCGTTCAATGCCTGTACGCCGAGCGACACGCGGTTGACGCCGGCCGCGCGATAGCCGCGGAAGCGTTCGGCCTCGACCGAGGACGGGTTGGCCTCCAGCGTGATCTCGGCGCCCGGCGCGAGCGTCCAGTTGGCTTCTACGGCCCCGAGCACGGTGGCGACGGTCTCGGGCTTCATCAACGACGGCGTGCCGCCGCCGAGAAAGATGCTGGTCACCGTGCGGGGTCCGGTGCGCGCGCGCATCGTCGCGATTTCCACGGCGAAGGCACGGGCGAACCGCTCCTGATCCACCGCCTTGTGGCGGACATGCGAGTTGAAGTCGCAATAGGGGCACTTTGCCGCGCAAAACGGCCAATGAATATAGACGCCGAAGCCCGGCGCCCTGGGTTCGCTGTCTGTCATGGGGAGCCGAGGCGGGCCCTGGCGAATTTCTGGAACGCGCGGGCCCGGTGTGACAGCGCCGTCGGCTGACCCGGTTTCCAGCCGTGCTTCTCCGTTGCCGTCATTTCGCCGAAGGTCCGCTCGTGGCCGTCCGGAACGAAGACGGGGTCGTAACCGAAGCCCAGTTCGCCGCGCGGTGGCCAGACCAGCGTACCTTCTGCCTCGCCGCGGAAATATTCGGCATGCCCGTCGGGCCAGGCCAGGCAGATGACGGCGACAAAGCGACCGGTGCGGCCGGCCGGCTGAGTGGCGCCGGCCTCCTGCAGCAAGTCCTCGGTCTTGCGCATCGCCATGGCGAAGTCGCGGGTGCCGTCGGGTTTCTCGGCCCAATTGGCGGTATAGACCCCGGGCTGGCCACCGAGAGCGTCGACGACGAGGCCGGAATCGTCGGAGAGCGCGGGCAGGCCGGTCGCCTCGGCTGCGGCGAGCGCCTTGATATAGGCGTTCTCTTCGAAGGTCGTGCCGGTTTCGTCGGGTTCCGCGAGACCATAATGTTTCGCCGATTTTGCCTCGAAGCCGAACGGCTCCATCAACTCGGCGAATTCGCGCAGCTTGCCGTCGTTATGGCTGGCGACGACGATCTTCCGGCCATTCAGATGATGCATCAAAAACCCCAGATTCGTGGTTCGGCGAATTCGATGGAATTGCCGGACGGATCGCGGAAATAGATGGAGCGGCCGCCTTTCGGCCATTCGAAATCGGCCTCTATGGCAATCCCACGGCCCTCGAGATGGGCCTTCCATCGCCCGATTTCATCGGCTGTCGCGGAAAAGCAGGCATGTCCTTGCCCGGTCATGCCGTGTGGCGGCACCGGGAGACGGGCATCGGGCGGCGGCGGGACCTTCGTGGCCTCGGCGTTGAACAGCAGGAGCACGGCATTGCCGCAACGAAAGAAGACGTGTCGGCCCTCGACCTTGACGATGACCGGCAGGCCCAGCGTTTCGGTGTAGAAACGTTCCGCGGCGGCGAGATCGCTCACATAGAGCGCCGTCTCGAGGATGGCGGAGGGGCCGGGCGGGGGAGCTTCGGTCATGGCGACTCCGACTTGTGCCCTGTTCAGGCAACCGCCATCTGTTGAAGGCTGACCAGTCGGGCGATTCCCTTCTTGGCCAGGCCCAGCAAAGCGGCGAACTGTTCCTCGGTGAAGGGCTCGCCCTCCGCGGTGCCTTGGATCTCGACGATGCCGCCCTTGCCTGTCATCACGAAATTGGCGTCTGTCCCGGCTGCCGAATCCTCGAGATAGTCGAGGTCGATCACCGGCTGGCCCTCATGGATACCGCAGGAGATGGCGGCGACATGGTCCTTCAGGACCTTGGCAACGTTGACCATGCTGCGCGCCTCCATCCAGCGCAGGCAGTCGTGCAGGGCCACCCAGCCGCCGGTGATCGCCGCAGTACGCGTTCCGCCGTCGGCCTGCAGCACGTCGCAGTCGACGGTGATCTGCTGCTCGCCCAGCGCCTGCAGGTCAACCACGGCGCGCAGCGAGCGGCCGATAAGGCGCTGGATCTCCAGGGTCCGTCCGCCCTGCTTGCCAGCGGAAGCCTCGCGGCGCATGCGCTCGCCGGTCGAGCGCGGCAGCATTCCGTATTCGGCGGTCACCCAGCCCTTGCCGGAATTGCGCATCCAGCCCGGCACCTTTTCCTCTAGGCTCGCCGTGCACAGGACATGCGTGTCGCCGAATTTCACCAGGCACGAGCCTTCAGCGTGTTTCGACACGCCGCGCTCGAAGGTGATGGCGCGCATTTCGTCGAATTGGCGTTTGGAGGGGCGCATCGGCTCTTTCTCTGGACTTGAATCGTGGGCGGTTCTTAGCCCCCTACCGGCATCAGCGCAAAGGAAAACCGGACGCCACGGGCAGTTGTGTTCCGCTCCCGCCTGTCTATATCATCTTCCGGCAGGAGGTTTCATCGACAATGACGAAGCCCGTCACGGACCAGACCCTTCAATCGCTCGACACGCGCTCGCGCGACATCTTCCGGCAGATCGTCGAAACCTATCTGAGGGACGGCGAGCCGCTGGGCTCGCGCAATCTGTCGCGCATGCTGCCTCAATCGCTTTCGCCGGCGACCGTGCGCAACGTGATGAGCGATCTCGAGCAGCTCGGCCTCATCTACGCGCCACATATATCGGCTGGCCGGCTTCCGACGCAGCGCGGCCTGCGCTTCTTCGTCGACGCCTTCATGGAACTCGGCGATCTCTCCGACGAGGAGCGCCGCGTCATCGAAGCCCAGGTGAAGGCATCCGGCAGCGGCGCGACGCTGGAACACATGCTGATCGAGGCCAGCCAGATGCTGTCCGGCATGTCCCGTGGGGCAGGACTCGTCCTGGCCGCCAAGAACGAAGTGCCGCTGAAGCATATCGAATTCATCCAGCTCGAGCCTTCGCGCGCGCTGGCCGTGCTGGTTTCGCAGAGCGGCGATGTCGAGAACCGTGTGATCGACCTTCCGGCCGGCGTCACCGCCTCGCAGCTCCATGAAGCCTCGAACTTCCTCAACGCCCATATTCGGGGCCGCACGCTCGCCGAGGCGCGCAGCGACATCGCCAGCATCAAGGAGGAGACCAAGGCCGCGCTCGATACGCTGTCCCAGGATCTGGTGGAGCGCGGGTTGGCTGTATGGGCCGGCGCGGAGAGCGGATTGCCGGCGCGGCTCATCGTGCGCGGCCGCGCCAACCTGCTCGAGAATGTCACCGCGCAGGCGGACCTCGACCTCATCAGGCACCTGTTCGAGGATCTGGAGACGCAGGACGGCCTCATGCAATTGCTCGACCTCGCCGAGCAGGGTTCCGGTGTGCGCATTTTCATCGGCTCGGAGAACAAGCTGTTTTCGCTTTCGGGCTCCTCGTTGGTAGTGGCGCCCTATCGCGATAAGGATTCGCGTGTCATCGGCGCATTGGGGGTCATCGGTCCGACCCGACTCAACTATGCCAGGATCGTACCGATGGTCGATTATACCGCGCAGGTCATCAGCCGGATGATGCGCTAGGGAGGAGAGCATGTTCGGTCTGATCGTCAAGATGCGTTCCCAGCCCGGCAAACGCGATGAGTTGATCGCGCTGCTCCTAAGGAGCACCGATGCCATGCCGGGTTGCCTGAACTACGTTGTGGCGAGGGACCTGGCCGATCTCGACGCGATCTGGATTAGCGAGGTATGGGACGGCGAGGCGAGCCACAAGGCCTCGCTGTCCCTGCCGGAAGTCCAGGCTACGATCGCCGAGGCGCGTCCACTCATTGCCGGCTTCGATTCCAGCGTGCGGACCGAACCCGTCGGCGGTGTGGGGATTTCCTGACAAGAGCAGATGAAGCGGGGTCGAGCCACGCAAGACCGCTTAGGAATGGAATCCCTTCCGCCCCTTGATTTTTATACGCTGAACCTCGATATCGGGCGCGACTTCAGGAACCATTTCGAGGACGGTGATGAGCGATCAGGCAAAAGACGAACGCACGCCCGAGGAAATCGCACAAAACGAGACGGCTGGCGAAGCTGCAGCCGGAGCAGAGATCGGCGGCGATTACGAGGTTGTCGTCAAGCTGATCAAGGAGAATGAGGAGCTGAAGGACCGCGCGTTGCGCGCCGCGGCCGACATGGAGAATCTGCGCCGCCGCACTGCGCGCGAACTCCAAGACGCCCGTACCTACGCGATCGCCAATTTCGCCCGCGAGATGCTGTCGGTGTCCGACAACCTGCAGCGCGCGCTCGACGCGATTCCCGCGGAGGCGAAAGCTGCCGGTGATGCCGGCTTCAAGGCGCTGATCGAAGGTGTCGAACTCACCGAACGCGCGATGCTGTCGTCGCTCGAACGCCACGGCGTGAAGAAACTCTCTCCGCAGGGCGAGAAGTTCGACCCGAACTTCCATCAGGCCATGTTCGAGGTTCCGAACCCCACGGTACCTGCCAATACGGTGGTCGAGGTCGTGCAGCCCGGCTATTCGATCGGCGACCGCGTTCTCAGGCCTGCGATGGTCGGTGTTTCCAAGGGCGGACCGAAGCAGGCTCCGGCCGAGGCACCCGCAGAGCCCGGCCCGGTCAACGAGCAGGCCGAAAAGGACGCCTGAGCGAGCCTCGAAGGCCGCACTTCGCTAGCGCTCGGATCCATGCGGAATTGAGCTCTGCGCCCGGAGGCGGAGTGCGGATCAGGGTGCCGCAAATCCGCCCTCCGTGTCCGTAGCTAAGACGCTGGGAAGCTCTCCAGGCCGTCGCCTCGCGGCGGCGGTTGATTTCGGCCTGTTTTGCTGCCCTCTTTCGAGAGAGCAGGCTTTGCGCGCAAGAGAGGCCGAATGAACCCGATTCTCTATCTCGACTATGCGGGCGTTGCCGTCTTTGCCGCCACCGGGGCGCTCGCTGCTTCGCGCAAGCAGCTCGACATCATCGGCTTCCTTTTCCTGGCGAGCGTGACGGGCATGGGCGGTGGCACGCTGCGCGACCTGATCCTTGATGTGCCGGTATTCTGGACGGTGAATCATGGCTATGTGCTGGTCTGCGCCGCGGCGGCAATCGTCGTGTTCTTCACCGCCCATCTCGTGGAATCCCGCTACAGGCTTCTGCTCTGGCTCGATGCGCTCGGCCTGTCGGCCTATGCGGTTCTCGGCGCGGACAAAGGATTGGACGCGACCGGCTCTCCCGTGATTGCGCTGGTCATGGGCATGTTGACGGCAACCTTCGGCGGTATTGCGCGCGACGTGCTTGCCGGCGAGCCATCCGTGCTGTTGAGGCCCGAAATCTACGTAACAGCCGCCGTGGTCGGCGCGGCGACCTATACGCTGCTGGTCCATTTCTTCGGCGTTGCCGAGATGGCCGCGGCGCTGACGGCCTTCGCCGCAGCCTTCGTCGTGCGCGGCGGCGCGCTCAGATTCGGATGGACCTTCCCTGCCTATCGCAGCCGGCCGGGACGGCGGCCGGAGGATATCAAGTAACAGGGGCTATCAGAGGAGCCCGACCTGCTCGGCTTCGTGCTTGAGATTCTTGTGGGGGCGCGGGCCGATATGCTGGATGACCAGCCCCGCGGCGAGCGAGCCGAGATCGCCGCATTCCCTGAGGCTGCGGCCTTGGGTATACCCATGGAGGAAGCCGGCCGCGTAGAGGTCCCCGGCGCCGGTGGTGTCGACGAGTTCCCTGATCGTCGTTGCCTGGATGGGCACCGTCTGGTCGCCGCGCACGATGATCGAGCCTTTCTCAGAACGCGTGACGGCTGCGATCTTGCAGTCCTTGCGGATGGCGGCCAGTGCCTCGTCGAAGGAAGCGGTCTGGTAAAGCGACTTGATCTCGTGGCTGTTGGCGAAAACGATATCCACCGTGCCGGAACGCATCAGGTCGAGAAATTCGCCGCGATAGCGGTCGACGCAGAAGGAATCGGAGAGCGTCATCGACACTTCCCTTCCGGCGGCATGGGCGTATTGCGCCGTGAGCCGGATAGCCTCCTTGGCCCGAGGCGGATCCCACAGGTAACCTTCGAAATAGGTGACCTTGGCGCCGCTTGCCTTTTCCGCCTCGACGTCCTCCGGTCCGAGCTCGACGCAGGCGCCGAGATAGGTGTTCATCGAGCGTTCCCCGTCCGGAGTCACGAAGATCATGGAACGGGCCGTTGGCGGCCGGCCGGAAAGAGGCATGGTGTCGAAGGCGACGCCCTGGGCGCGGATGTCATGGGTATAGATTTCGCCGAGCGGATCCTGCGAGACCTTGCCGAAGAAGGCCGCGCGTCCGCCGAAGCTTGCCACGCCGGCGGCCGTGTTGCCGGCGCTGCCGCCCGAGGCTTCGATGGCCGGACCCATCCGGCTATAGAGCAGTTCGGCGCGATCGGCGTCGATGAGGTTCATGGCCCCCTTGATGATGCCGTTCTCGACGAGGAAGCTTTCCTCGCATTGGGCAATGATGTCGACAATGGCATTGCCGATGCAAAGAACGTCGTAATCGGCCATCAACTTCTCCGAAAAACCATTGGTTCCTACAACGACGCGCGCCCGTTCGGACGCGCGGCTCTGTCACTTCGATCTACGCATCGCTTTCCCAAAAATCTCGAACGGGTCCGATGCGATAGGCCTTCTGCCATGCCGGCCGGGCGCGGGTCTACAGCATCGTGCCCGAAAATGGAAACCGACCTTTTTTACAAAAGTGCAGTCGGCCCGTGCCGCGGCGGCGGAGAGAATGCGTCGGTCCCTTGCGATGCCTCGACAAGCCGCCTATCTCGGCCGGGATGGAAGGGTTCGCAACATGATCGTCGAGGCAGCGCGCGCCGCGTTTTTCCGCCTGTTCACGCCGGAGTTCCGGACCGTTTTCCTGAAGTCGCTCGGCCTGACGCTCCTGGCGCTGGTCGGCCTCTGGTTCGGACTCAAGGAAATTTTCGACTGGCTGGCGCTGCCGTGGATCGACGTGCTTTTGCCGGGGTTCCCGTCCTGGGCCGGGTGGCTGGCCTTCGTCGCCGCCCTGCTGGCAGGCATAGGTCTCGCGCTGGGGCTCGCCCTGCTGATCGCGCCCGTGACGGCCGTCATAGCCGGCCTGTTCCTTGATGATGTCGCCGAAGTCGTCGAGCGGACCGATTATCCAGGAGAGGCGCCCGGCAAGCCGGTGCCGATCCTGACCGGACTGATCCTCTCTATGAAGTTCTTCGGCGTCGTCGTTCTCGGCAATATCGTGGCGCTTTTCCTGCTGCTCATCCCAGGCATCAACATAGCCGCCTTTTTCCTCGTCAACGGCTATCTGCTCGGACGCGAGTTCTTCGAGTTCGCCGCCATGCGGTTCCGGTCGGAAGCGGAAGCGAAGGCGATGCGGCGCAAGCATTCAGGTACGATCTTCCTGGCCGGCCTGGTGATCGCGGGATTTCTGGCCGTTCCCCTTCTGAATCTCCTGACCCCGCTCTTCGCGGCCGCCATGATGGTTCATCTGCACAAGATGTTGTCCACAGGGGATCCGGAATTCTCGGCATCGGGGGTTACGCTGCGCCGAGCGGCGTGAGCCGGCCAGCTCAGCGGCCGCCCCGCCAGGCCATTCGCATATAGACGTCGCCGCGCTTCAGCTCGTCGACCATCTGGGCGAGGCGCTTCCGGCGCGTCTCCTCGCGTTTCGGACTGGCAATCCACCAGAGATAGTCGTTCTGTTGATAGTCCGGTCGCGCCTCGTAGGCAGCCATCAGTTCTTCCTCCACGAGGGCATCGCGGACGAAGCCGGGCATGGGGTTGCGGTCACGTTTCAGGGCCATGGCGCAGCGTCGGCCGTCAGCTGCGTGATGTCAATCGATGCCCTCTCCGCCCTGACAGAGGTGCGGCCGGTGCGCGGAGCGATGAATTTGACAGTGTCAAGATAATCCGATATCTGGACTTTACATTGTCAAATTGAGGGACCCGGCATGGAACTGATCGATCTGGCTCTGGCCGTTTTGCATCATTTCGCTGTCTTCCTGCTGGCCGGCGTTCTGGCGGCGGAGCTGGTGCTGATCCGTCAGGGATTGGCGGTCAAAGGCCTGGTACTGCTCGGGCGTCTCGATGGCGCCTACGGGACGCTTGCCGGTCTGGTCATCCTGATCGGCGCCGGGCGTGTCGTCTTCGGCGCCAAGGGATGGGAATATTATGTCTACTACTGGGCCTTTTGGGCGAAGATGGTGGCCTTCGTCGGGGTCGGTCTTCTGTCTCTGCAGCCGACCGCGCGTATCCAGCGATGGCGCAAGCAGGCGGCCGGGGTTGCCGGCTATGTCGTGCCGGATGCCGAGATTTCCGCCCTGCGTGGTTTCCTGCAGGCCGAAGTCGCGGTGTTTGCCTTTGTCCTGCTCTTCGCCGCCGTCATGGCCAGAGGCATCGGTTACTGAGCGGCTTCGACCAGCGAAGCAACCGGCACCAGGGGAGCCGGAACGGAATTGGTCTTCTCCGGCCACTTGCAGAGATCGGCGATCACACAGAGCTGGCAGTCCGGCTTGCGCGCCTTGCAGACATAGCGGCCGTGCAGGATCAACCAATGATGTGCGTGGCGCATGTATTCGTCAGGGATGATCCGGATCAGTTCCTGCTCGACCGCCTCCGGCGTCTTGCCCGGCGCAAGCCCGATCCGGTTGCCGATCCGGAAAATATGGGTGTCGACCGCCATGGTCTTGTGGCCGAAAGCCATGTTGAGCACGACATTGGCTGTCTTGCGCCCCACGCCCGGCAGTTCGACCAACGCTTCGAGGTCACCCGGAACTTCACCGCCATGATCGCGGATCAGCGCCTGGGAAAGCGCGATCACGTTCTTGGCCTTGTTGCGCCAGAGCCCGATCGTTCGGATATAGCGGCCGAGCCGTTCCTCGCCGAGCTCCACCATCTTCTCGGGCGTATCCGCCACCGCGAAGAGCGGCCGGGTCGCCTTGTTCACGCCGGCATCCGTCGCCTGCGCGGAAAGCACGACCGCGACCAGCAGAGTGAAAGCATTGACGTGCTCCAGCTCCCCCTTCGGCTCCGGCCGCTGGATGGAAAAGCGGCGGAAGATCTCATGGATCTCGGCGGGCGTGTAGAGGGTCTTGCCGCGGCGGCCCGGCTTCGGGACCTTTCGCCGTGACGTGGCGTCGCTGGGCTTTTTTTGGGTTTTCGCCTGTCGCATCATGCCTCTATAATCGGTCGCATGAGCGAGACAACCGCCTCTTTCGCCGCGGACGAACCATTTTTTCGGGCGCTGCTGATGCCGCACCGCTCGCTTGGCCGTACCGGCTTCATGATCCTCATGGGTTCGCTGCTTTTCGGCTGGATGATCACGGGAGCAATATTCCTTTCCCACGGCGCTTGGCCGATCTTCGGCTTCTTCGGTCTGGACGTCCTGCTGGTCTATATCGCTTTTCGCGTGAATTACCGGGCTGCTCGGGCCCGAGAGCTGATATCGGTGTCGCGGACCAGCCTCGACATTACCAAGATCGCTCCTTCCGGCCGCGCCGAGGCTCACCGGTTCAATCCGTTCTGGGCGCGTTTTTCGATCGCGCGGCATGACGAGATCGGCATCACCGGCATGGCGGTCCAGGGACAGGGGAAAAACGTGTCGATCGGCTCTTTTCTCAACCCCGACGACCGAGAGAGCTTCGCCGCCGCTTTCTCCGGCGCCCTGGCCAAGGCCAAGCGTGGGTAGAGCCTGGGCGAAGCAATCCTGAAGTTGCAGGAAACGGGTGGAGAAGCGGGCCGTCCGGGGCGATATTCGCGGTCAAGGAGTTATCGACATGAACGCACCGACCGCAATTCTCAAGAACGATGTCACGCCGCAGGGCAGCGACTATGAGGTCGTTCGCCGTATTGTCGAGAAGATCAGCCTCGACTACCGCAACCAACCTTCCCTGGAGGCGCTTGCCGCCGAAGTCGGCGAGACCCCGACCGGGCTGCAAAAGCTCTTCACGCGCTGGGCCGGCCTCTCGCCGAAGGGTTTCCTGCAGGCCGTCACCCTCGATCATGCAAGACGCCTGCTGGATGCCGGCATGCCCCTGCTCGAAGCCTCGTTGGAAGTCGGCATGTCGGGCCCGGGGCGGCTGCACGATCTCTTCGTCACCCACGAGGCGATGTCGCCCGGCGACTACAAGACGCGCGGCGCCGGCCTCACCATCCGCTACGGCTTTCATCTCTCGCCTTTCGGCGTGGCCCTTATCATGGTCACCGATCGCGGTCTCGCCGGGCTGTCCTTCAATGACGCCGGCGACGAACGTGTCGCCTTCGCGGATATGAGCGGACGCTGGCCGAACGCCACCTATGTCGAGGACATGTCGGCGACTGCGCCCTACGCGGCGCGCATCTTCGACCCGAAGCTGTGGCGCGCCGACCAACCTTTGCGGGTGGTGATGATCGGCACCGATTTCCAGGTCCGGGTCTGGGAGGCGTTGCTGAAGATCCCGATGGGCAGGGCGCGCACCTATGCCTCGATCGCCGCCGAGATCGGCGCGCCCAAGGCGAGCCGGGCGGTTGGCGCGGCCATCGGCGCAAATCCGATCTCCTTCGTCGTGCCGTGCCACAGGGCGCTCGGCAAGACCGGAGCGCTGACCGGCTATCACTGGGGCCTCACCCGCAAGCGCGCAATCCTCGGTTGGGAAGCGGGGCAGGTGGGGGGCTGATACCATGGGCGTCGATCTTTGACCGGTCGCAAGTGGCCCCTCACTGTCCTGCCGGACATCTCTCCCCGTGAAGAACGGGGAGAGAGACGCCGGCCGCTTGGGTTCGCCAGTCGCCAACGGCGGGCGATTGGCGAAAGTGGAGACGACATCGGTCTTCTCCCCGTCCTGACGGGGAGAAGTGGCCGGCAGGCCGATGAGGGGCTTGCCCAAAGGTCAATCCTTATTGCCGCCGGTATGGTAAAGGGCGGGCGGAACCACGCAAACCTGCTCGGCAGCCGGCCAGGCGTTCGCGCTAGCCGGAGGTGATCGAACGGACTTTCCAAGCTGGCGTCCGCAAGCTAGCCTCCCCGGCCAAACCACCGGGGAGACAGACGTGATCACCATCATCGGGTCCATCAATCTCGACCTCATCGCCACGGTCGGCCGGTTGCCAGGACCTGGCGAGACGGTGCTCGGCAATGGATTCGGCACCGCACCCGGCGGGAAGGGTGCCAATCAGGCCCTGGCGGCGGCGCGTGCGGGTGGAGCCGTGCGCATGATCGGAGCGACCGGGCGTGACAGCTTTGCCATCGAAGCTCTTGCGCTCCTGAAGGAGGGCGGCGTCGACCTCTCCAAAGTGCGCGAAACGGCGGAACCGACGGGCACAGCGCTGATCCTGGTCGGCGGCGACGGCGAGAACATGATCGCCGTGGTGCCCGGGGCCAATGCCACGGTGGAGGTGGCCGATGTTGCGGCCGCCGGCCTGGCCGAGGGTGAGCACATTCTCCTTCAGCACGAGATCCCCCTCGAGGCTGTCGAGGCGACCCTTGCCGCTGCCCGCGAAGCCGGTGCGGTGACGCTGCTCAACACCGCGCCTTTCCGCGCCGAGGCTTTGGATTTTCTTGCCAAGGCCGACTATGTGATCGCTAACGAGACCGAGTTCGACCTCTACGCCCGGGAGCTTGCGTTGCGCGGCAACTCGCGCGAGGAGCGCATGCTGGATTTCGCGGCGAGGACCGGGCACGCCATCGTTGTCACGCTGGGCGGGGACGGGGCGCTGGCCGCTACCCCGGCCGGACTCATACGGGTCGATTCCTTGGAGATCATTCCGGTTGATACGGTCGGCGCCGGCGATACGTTCTGCGGTTATCTCGCGGCCGGGATGGCCGCCGGCCTTTCCCTCGAGGAAGCCTTGCGCCGCGCCGCGGCGGCGGGCTCGCTCGCTTGCCTGAAACCCGGCGCGCAGCCGTCCATTCCACTGAAGGCGGAGGTCGACGCCGCTCTCGCTCGCAGGGAGGACTGAGCCATGGTTTCCGAGATGACGCGGCCCGCCACCAAGCACGACCTGCCGCCGGCCGGCGACATCTGCCGTCTTCCGGCTGTAGATCTCGCCGATGGCATAAGGCGCCGGAAATTCTCGGCGCGAGAAGTGGCCTCGGCGTTTCTTGACCGCATCGAGGCGGTGAACCCGCATGTCAACGCCATCGTTTCGCTGCGCGACAGGACGGCGATCCTCGAAGAAGCCGAAGCCGCGGACCAGGCGCTGGCCGAGGACGCTTCTGCCGGCCCGCTGTTAGGCCTGCCGGTGGCCATCAAGGACCTGGCGCTGACCAAGGGCTTGAGGACGACTTTCGGCTCGCCGATCTTCGCGGAATTCGTGCCCGAGGAGGACGAATTCTTCGTCGCGCGCATGCGCAAGGCGGGGGCCATCATCATCGGCAAGACCAATGTCCCGGAGTTCGGCCTGGGATCGAACACCTACAACAACGTTTTCGGTCCGACTCTCAATGCTTTCGATCCGGCGCTGACGGCGGGCGGCTCGAGCGGCGGCGCGGCCGTCGCGCTGGCGTTGGACATGGTTCCGGTCGCGGACGGCAGCGATTTCGGCGGTTCGTTGCGCAACCCGGCCGCCTACAACAACGTCTATGGGTTCAGGCCGTCGCAAGGTCTCGTGCCGGCCGGACCTATGAACGAGATATTCCTGTCGCAGATCGGCGTCGAGGGGCCGATGGCGCGCAATGTGCGCGACATGGCGCTGCTGCTCGGAGTGCAGGCCGGCTATCACCCAGGCGCACCGCTGTCGCATGACGGGGAGGGATCCTATCTCGATGGACTGGAACGCGACGCGACCGGCGGACGGATCGCCTGGTTCGGCGATCTCGGCGGCCGGCTTCCGTTCGAGGCAGGCATCCTGGATCTCTGCGAGGCCGCCCTGCGTCGGTTCGAGACGGCAGGCTTTCGTTCCGACACGCTGGTCCCCGGATTCGATTTCGAGGCTCTGTGGACCGCTTTCAAGGTACTGCGCCAGGCTACCAGCGGCTGCAGTCTCAAGCTTCACTACGACGATCCTGAGAGGCGCCCGCTCCTGAAGCCCGAAGCCGTCTGGGAAGCGGAAGGCGTGGCGCGATTGACCGCGCCGGAGATCTATGCGGCCTCCATCACCCGCTCGGCCTGGCACGGCGCCGTGCTGGAGCTCTTCGACCGTTACGATCTTCTTGCCCTGCCGACCGCGCAGGTCTTTCCCTTCGCCGTAGGAACCCACTGGCCGAGGGAAGTCGCGGGCCGCGCGATGGACAGCTACCATCGCTGGATGGAGGTCTCGGCATTCGCTTCGCTTGCGGGCTGTCCGGCCGTCAACGTTCCCGTGGGGTTCGACGCTCTCGGCCGCCCGATGGGCATGCAACTGATCGGCCGGCCGCGGGGCGATCTCGGCGTGCTCCGGGCGGCGGCCGCCTACGAGGCGACGCTGCCCTGGCCGGCCGGGGCGGCGTAGCTCCGCAGCGAGATTGCGTCGATCCGCGGGCTGTGTATTGATCTCGAGTGCCGCGTCTCGCGGTCGCGGGAGAGAGACATGTCGCTTGAGCTTTACGCCGCCTATGTGATCGCTTGTATCGTCATCGTGCTTGTGCCGGGCCCTACGGTGACCCTCATCGTCGCGTCGAGCATCCGGCATGGCACGCGGGCTGGCCTCCTGAACGTGGCGGGAACGCAACTCGGCGTCGCCATGATGATCGCGGTCGTCGGCATCGGCCTGACTTCGATGATCGAGGCTGCCGGCCATTGGTTCGAATGGATTCGCCTGATCGGCGCCGGCTATCTGATCTGGCTGGGCATCCAGATGTTCCGCTCGAGCGGCAGGCTCGATGCCGAGGGCGCGCCCGTGGCGCCGCGCGGCGGATTTTTCCTGCAGGGCTTCCTCGTCGCCGCCAGCAATCCGAAAACGCTGGTATTCTTCGGGGCCTTCTTCCCGCAATTCATCGACCCGGCCGCAAGCCACGCCTTCCAGATCGTTCTGATGGGCCTTACCGCCATGCTTTTCGCTGCCGTATCCGATAGCGCTTTCGCGCTGGTCGCCGGCCGCGCCGGCAAGGCGCTGACCGCCAGCCGCGTCAGGCTTTTGTCGCGTATCAGCGGCAGCTTTCTGATCGGCGGCGGTGTGTGGCTGGCCTTCTCTCGGGCGAAATGAAAAGCGGCTTGGCGGGGGCAGGTGTCAAAGCCTGCCCAGCCGCTCCACCAGAAGTTCGAAGAAACCGTCATGGTCGATGTCGCGCATCACCATGGCATTCCTGGGCCGCTTGGTGACGCCCCACCAGTCGATCACGGTCATGCCCATGGTCAGCTCGGATGCCGTCTCGACCACGACGTTGCACTCGCGGCCCTTGAAAAGCTGAGGTTTCAGCAGATAGGCGATCACGCAAGGGTCGTGGAGCGGCCCGCCGTCGGTGCCGTATTTCGATTCGTCGAAACGTTCGAAGAACTCGAGCATCTCCGCCGTCGCGATGCCGACACGCGTGCCCAGCTCACGGAAGGCTGCGACCCGCCTGGCGGTGGTGAGCGCCTTGTGGGTGACGTCGAGCGGCATAACGACCGTCGGAATGCCGGCCTTCAGCACGACATCGGCGGCGTGCGGATCGACATAGATGTTGAATTCGGCGGCCGGCGTGACATTGCCGCCCTCGAAGAAGCCACCGCCCATGAGGACGATCTGCTTGACGCGAGGCGCGATCCTAGGCTCCCGGATCAGCGCCAGGGCGATGTTGGTGAGTGGGCCGAGCGGACAGAGTGTCACCGTGCCCGGCTCTTCGGTCATCAGCGTCTCGATGATGAAATCGACCGCATGCTGCGTTTGCAGCGGCATGGTCGGCTCGGGAAGGTTTGGGCCGTCGAGACCCGTCTTGCCATGCACCTCCTCGGCGGTGACGAGCGGCCGCACCAGCGGCCGGGCCGCGCCGGAGAACACTTTCGTTTCGGGCTTCCCGGCGAGCTCGCAGATCTTGCGGGCATTCTTTTCGGTAAGCCTCAGCGGCACGTTGCCGGCGACGGCGGTAATGCCGAGCACATCGAGTTCCGGGCTCGCCAGCGCGAGCAGGATGGCGACGGCGTCGTCCTGCCCAGGGTCGGTGTCGATGATGACCTTCTGTCTTCCGGACATGCGTTCCTCTCTGGCGGCGTCTTATGCGACGCACTTGAACTTCGAAATCGGCCGGACCATATCAGGGACATCGGGAGAAATGCCATCCGGGTTTTTCCCTTTTCGTCGCTCTTTGGAGGACAGAAAATGTCGCGAATGACTCCATTTTCGAGCCCGTTGCTTCTGGGCTTCGATACGATGGAAAAAACTCTTGAGCGCCTGGCCAAAACGGGCGACACCTACCCGCCCTACAACATCGAGCGGCTTCGCTCCGTGGAAGGCAAGGGCGAGAGACTTCGAATAACGCTGGCCGTCGCCGGCTTCTGCGAGAGCGATCTCGACGTCACTACCGAGGAAAATCAGCTCGTGGTGCGCGGCCGCCAAGGCGATGACGATACGGAGCGCGAATATCTGCATCGCGGCATTGCCTCGCGACAGTTCCAGCGAACTTTCGTGCTAGCAGACGGCATGCGGGTGATCGCTGCCGAGTTGAAGAACGGTCTTCTGTCGATCGACCTCGATCGGCCCGAGCCGGAGCGGCTGGTACGGAAAATAAACATATCGGTGAAAGATTGATCCGGTCCTTCGACCGGAACCAAATAGCTCTATCGCGGGTTGGTCGGAAGGACGCCCCGCAAGAAGGAGGCTGAAATGACTGGCAACGAAACAAGACTGACGCTGACCGAGGCGCAACTGGCTCATCTCGGTGAGGGTCAGGTCGCTTACCTCCGCAAGGTTTCCAGCGACGAGTTGCGTGGGCGCTTCCCCGGGCTGACGGACATAGCGCCGGGGCTCGAACTCTGGGCTCTTTTCGCCGCGAACGGGCAGCCCATCCTGCTCTCCGACGCCCGAGACCGGGCGCTCGCCGGCGCTCTCGAGAATGAACTTACGCCCGTCAGCATCCATTGAGGGCAGTAGAAAGGGCGGCACCGCCGCCGCCCCCAAATATCGTTTCTCCGCAAATTTAACGCAAAGCCTTCGCAGCCAAGTGGAATCACTCGGCAAGGCGTAAATGCGGCTGAAACAAAGAGCTAGAGCGCGCCGTTTCTCGAGCCCGAAACCGAGCCGCGCGCTCTACGCGGCGTGGGAGGCCGGAGTTTCCGAAAGCAGCGCGTGAATGGCGGCGGCATCCCGGGTGCCGCGGACCTTGGCTACCGTGTCGGTATCGCGCAGGACGCGCGCGATGCGGGACAGCGCCTTCAGGTGGTCGGCGCCCGCTCCCTCGGGAGCGAGCAGCAGGAAAACGAGATCGACGGGCTGATCATCCAGCGCCTCGAAGTCGACAGGCGATTCCAAGCGCGCGAAGACGCCGGTGATGCGTTTCACCCCGGGCAACTTGCCGTGGGGAATGGCAATGCCGTTGCCGACGCCGGTGGAGCCCAGCCGCTCGCGCTGCAGGATCGTGTCGAACACTTCGCGCTCGGGAATGCCGGTAATTCCGGCGGCTTTTTCCGAGAGCAATTGCAGGAGCTGCTTCTTGGAATTGGCTTTCAAGGCCGGCATGATTGCCGAGACCTCGATCAGGTCGCTGAGATCCATATTTGGCATCCTCTGGTTTCCCGTTTACCGCCAGACCCCTCGCCAGCGGCCGGGATTGTTCTTGTTATCCGTTGACGCTCATAAGACGCCCCGCGTCCGCTCGGACGCGCAAAGGCCGCTCTGACACACCGAATCTACGCATCGTGCTTTCCTTGGGCCGGCCGCGCTTTCGAGGCCGATACCGTCGTCGATGATGGATCGATCCAGCCGATATTGCCGTCGGCGCGTCGGTAAACGATGTTGACCTGATCGTTGCCGGCGTTTCGGAACACGAAGACCGGGCTGTCCTTGGTATCGAGTTCGATCACCGCATCGGCGACAGACATGGTCTTCAGCGCCACCGTCGATTCAGCGATAATGGCTGGAGCATAGTCCTCCGGCACCTCGTCGTCCTCGTCGGCCACGGGCGCGACCACGAGATAGGCTATGTCGGTGGCCTCGCCCAGAATACCGGAGTTGCTGCCATTGGGATGTGCCTTCAACCGCCGCTTGTAGCGCCTGAGGCGCTTCTCGAACCGGTCGGCAGCTGCGTCGAAGGCGAGCATCGGTTCCTGTGCGGCGCCCGTCGTCTGCAGCTCCATTCCGGTGTCCAGGTGGATCATGCAATCGGCGGAGAAACGCGAGCCGGATTTCTCGACGGTGACGCGGCCGGAATAGCCGCCATCGAAATATTTGGTCATGAGCTCGGCGATCCGCCCCTCGATACGGCCGCGAAAGGCGTCACCGATCTCCATGTGCTTTCCGGATATACGCAGGCTCATCTGAAAACTGACCTTCCTTGCTCAGACTTCAAACTGTTTCGAGTTTATACCTGTGGCCGAAGCGCACAAGGTTTGCGGCGTCGTCGTCGCCGATTCAAGTCCGAACGATCTGGTTGATCACAACCCTTTGCGAGCGGATATCGTTCCGCATGGGCTCTATCGCCCCTCTCTCATGCGGCCGGGCTTCTAGTCACTTCATAACCAATTGTCAACGAAACCCGGCTTCCGCAGGGGGAAGGAGAGCTGTCCAGGCTTTTCCTCGACCGCTCCGTTCGTGCGCGGGCGGGCTCTTGGCGAAGCATCGATGGCCAGCATACGGATATCCACCGTTGGTCCACAGGCCGCAGCGAAGCCCTGACATGCCATCGGGCTGCGCCCGGCGATTTCGAATGGGTTACACGCCCACGCCAGCCAAGGCCCGTTTTTCACGGCGGCGTTGGACGGAAGAGGGGATATTCATGCTTTCGCGGTATTTGGCGACCGTGCGGCGCGCAATGTCGATGCCGCTCTTTTTCAAGATGTCGACGATGCTGTCGTCGGACAGCACGTCCACCTTTTCCTCGTCGATGAGCTGGCGGATACGGTCGCGCACGGCTTCGGAGGAATGCGCGTCGCCACCCTCGGCCGAGGCGATCGCCGCGGTGAAGAAATAGCGTAGCTCGAAGACCCCGCGCGGGGTCAGCATGTATTTGTTGCTCGTGACCCGGCTCACGGTCGATTCGTGCATGCCGATGGCTTCGGCCACGTTGCGTAGGTTGAGTGGCCGCAAGTGCCGCACGCCATGGGCGAGGAACGCATCCTGCTGGCGTACGATCTCGGCCGCGACCTTCAGGATCGTTTTGGCGCGCTGGTCGAGGCTGCGTGTCAGCCAGTTGGCGTTCTGCATGCACTCGCCGAGGAAATCCTTTTCGGCCTGATCTCTCACTTGCGACGCGACCTGCGCGAAATAGGCCTGATGGACGAGGACACGCGGCAGGGTGTCGGCATTGAGCTCGATCGCCCAGGACCCGTCATTTGCCTGCCGTACCAGGACGTCGGGGACGATCGCGTCGGCTGTGCCCCCGGCGAAGGCGAGACCGGGTCGGGGGTCGAGAGCCCGGATCTCGTTCATCATGTCGACGAGATCCTCCTCGTCGACGCCGCAGATCCGTTTCAGGGCCTGAAAGTCGCGGCGCGCGAGCAGTTCGAGATTGCCGAGCATCGCCTTCATGGCCGGATCGAGCCGGTTGCGGCAGGCAAGCTGCAGCGCCAGGCATTCGGCGAGGTCGCACGCGAAGATACCGGGAGGGTCGAAGGTCCGGCAGGTGGCGAGCACTTCGCCGACGAAGGCCGGATCGGCGCCGAGCCTTTCGGCGGTCTCGGTCGGATCCGTCCGAAGATATCCCGCATCGTCCAGCCCGTCGGCCAGCTCGGCCGCCACAAGACGTGCCGCCGGGTCGGCGAAGGCGAATGCGACCTGCTCTGCGACATGACCGCGCAAGGTGATGGCGGCCGCGGCAAGGTCTTCCGGATTCAGGCCTTCGGACGCCGTTCCGCCGCCCGCCAGCGACTTCCATTGGGCCGACAGGTCGGGGCCGAGCCGGTCGACGGTGCCGGGGTCGTCGGGGAAGATGTTCTCCAGCGATGTGTCGAGCTTGTCGGCCATGGCTTCCGCGCTCCAGGCGGCTCCCTCGTCGGAGAACCAGTCGGCTTCGGAAGAGGCGGTCTCGGGGGGCGTTTCGGGATATGGTTCGACCGGAGCTTCCGCGCCGGGATCGATGCGCTCCAACAGCGGATTGCGTTCGATTTCCTCATCGACGAAACGTTCGAGTTCGAGATGGGTAAGCTGCAGAAGCCGGATCGATTGCATCAGTTGCGGCGTCATCACCAGCGACTGCGACTGGCGAAGCTGCAGCTTGGCCGCAAGCGAAATCATCTCGGCTCGTTTCTCCCCGGATAGCCCTAGGCATCCGCAACAGCGGTTGTGGTTGCAGGATTTCCCCTGGCGGAATGAAACTGGCCCAGCTTTTGCTTGTCAAGAAGATTGCGGTCGAAATTTGCCTTAGCGCGCTATGTCGCGGTTGCGGAAAAGCGCTCGTCCTACAGCGTGAAGGCTTCGCCGAGATAGAGCCGGCGCACGTCGGCGTTCGACACGATGTCCGAGGGATGGCCGTGCGTCAGGACCTCGCCGGCGTGGATGATATAGGCGCGGTCGATCAGGCCGAGCGTCTCGCGCACATTATGGTCGGTGATCAGGACGCCGATGCCGCGCTGCGTGAGGTGCCGCACGAGCTGCTGGATGTCGGCCACCGCGATAGGGTCGATGCCGGCGAACGGCTCGTCGAGCAGCATGTAATGGGGCTTGCTGGCGAGCGCGCGGGCGATCTCCAGCCGCCGCCTTTCGCCGCCTGAAAGAGCGATCGCGGGAGACTTCCTGAGATGCGAGATGTGGAACTCCTCGAGCAGTGCGTCGAGGTCGCGATCGCGTTCCTTGCGGCTCTTGTGGGTGACTTCGAGCACGGCACGGATGTTGTTCTCGACCGTCAAGCCACGGAAGATGGACGCCTCCTGCGGAAGATAACCGATGCCCAGGCGCGCCCGCCGGTACATGGCCATGGAGGTGACGTCGAAGCCGTCGATCTCGATCGTGCCCTGGTCGACGGGCACCAGGCCCGTGACCATGTAGAAGCATGTCGTCTTGCCGGCACCGTTCGGGCCAAGCAGCCCGACCGCCTCGCCGGCGCGGACGCCGAGCGACACGCCGCGAACCACCTCGCGGCCCTTGTAGGCCTTGGTCAAGCCGCGCGCGATCAGCGTGCCCTTGAGCTGGTCGGCATTCTTGTTGATTGCCGGCGCGGCACGCATCTTCGCGAACCGGCTCTTCAGTCGGGCTAGAAACGAAGGCGATTCGGCCATTTACTGGCTCTGCGCAGGGGGACGATTGGTACCGGGCTGGTTGGCGGAACCAGGCGTAAGCGACATGATCACGCGGCCGCTCGCGTCGCCGCCGCCTTCGCAGCCGACGAATTGCGCCTCGCCGGACTGCATCTGCACCGTCAATTTGCAGCCGACCAGCACGTTCGGCCCATCGGTAAGCACGACCTTCTTGCCGGTCAGGACCAGGACTTCCTTCTTCATATCAAAGGTGCCGCGGTCCCCGGTCGCCACCTGGGTTTCCGACTTTACATACACCTTGTCCTCGACCTCGAGCTTGTCGATGTTGGCGGAACCCGTTGTCGCCGACCCGCTGCCCTTGGCATAGAAGACCGTCATCTTGCCGGATTTAAGCAAGGTCTTGCCCTGAACGACCGTGACGTTGCCGCTGAAGATGGCGATGTTCTCGTTCTGCCGCACTTCGAGCTTGTCGCTTTCGATCTGGATAGGCTCGTTGCCGGACAGTTGCAGGCCCGGCATTTGCGTCTGGCTCGTCTGGGCGAACGCCGTACCGGCGGCGAAGATCACGAGTGCCAGCCCGGCACCGGCGCACAGCCGGGATAATGTCCTAACCGCCATTGGTCTCTCCGGTCGTTTCCCCGCCTGTGTGTAGCTGGTCGGGCGCGATTTCCATGCGTACCCGCTTCTCGAATATCAAAACCTTGCCATTTTCAAGCACCATCATCGAATCGGCCGCGATCTGCGTCCCGCCCGTATCGATATCGACGGGCTCGCTGGTCTTGAGATCGCCTTTGCCGATATCGAAGAAAGCCTTGCTGAACTTGGCCCTCATGCCGTCCGTCGTGGTGATGAGCACATCGCCCGTGAAGTCGATCGTGTTGTTGTCGCGATCATAGATCCCGCGTGGAGACTGGACCGTGGCCCAGCTATCGGCGTCGATCGGCAGCTTGGCGTCGATGGCCTCGAGCTCGAATATGCCCGAAGCCTCCATGTTCTGGACGGCCTGCATGGCGGTCATCGAATAGGGCAGATTGTTCTTGGAGAACCCTTCCAGCTTGGGATTGGCCATCACGAGCTTGCCGTCGGCATAGGAAGTCTTGGTGATGTCGAACGAGATCTCGGCGGGCGTCGAGAGCCAGGAATAGCCGGCGAACCCGACTGCCATGGCCAACGCCAGCACCGGCAGAACGACCTTGAGCAGCCGCACACGCCGGGAATGATGCGTCGCCTGCCGGAACGCGTCTCGGCGCGCTGCAGTGGCCTTGCCGTCGCGCGGATGCATTCTGCTTCCTACAGGTGTGTCGGTTCGTGCCGTCATCGCCAAAAGATCATCCGGCCCGCGTGCGGTCACCGCCGCTGCCATGCTTCAAGTCCATAAGTATCCTGCGAGGCTGTCGCCTGAAAATGCTTGCCTCGGCCGCCCGCGAATCCGTCCCCCTTATGCCATGTCCAAAAAAATCGCCAGACAAGCATGGGACCGATGGTCATTCGTCATCGGCGACTGACATTCCAATATGGTTATTTTGCGAAGGATTGTAAGGCCCCGCCCGCTAAACATGACGATTTCTACCGTAGGGGCAATACGGCTAAATGCAGACTCCGCAAACGGAATTGCTTCCATCTCCACCGGAACCGCTCTAAAACGCCAGCTCCTTACCGGAGCTGGATAGCGAGGCATTCATGGCCATACGCGCCGACGAAATGATCGATCGCCGCCGCTTGCGGCGCAAGCTCACCTTCTGGCGGGCCGCAGCCCTCCTCGTGGCCGCGCTGGCGATCGGCGCCGGTGCCTTGTGGCTCAGCGGGGAGAACCTCGCCGGGGCCGCAGGCGACCACATTGCCAAGGTCAAGATCGAAGGCACCATCACCGAGGACGAAGACCTACTCGAGCGGCTGGAGAAGATCCGCAAGTCGCCGGCAGTGAAGGGGGTCATCCTGTCGATCGATTCGCCCGGCGGCACCACCGCCGGTGGCGAGGCGATCTTCGACGGGGTACGCAGGCTTGCGGCCGACAAGCCGGTCGTTGCCCAGGTTGGTACGCTCGCCGCTTCGGCCGGCTATATGATTGCCAGCGCTTCCGACCACATCGTGGCCCGCAAGTCTTCCATTGTGGGCTCGATCGGCGTTCTCGTGCAGTTTCCCAATTTCACCGGCCTGATGGACAAGATCGGCATCCAGCTCGACGAGATCAAATCCTCGCCGCTCAAGGCCGAACCTTCGCCTTTCAATCCAACCACCGAGCCGGAGCGAGCCATGATCCGCTCCATGATCCTCGACAGCTACGACTGGTTCGTCGGCCTAGTCCAGCAACGCCGGCCGTTGACGCGCGAACAGGTTCTGGCGGTCGCCGACGGCTCCGTCTTCACCGGACGTCAGGCGCTGGAGAAGAAGCTCGTCGATTCGCTGGGTGGAGAACAGGAGGCGATCGGCTGGCTGGCGACCAGAGGGGTGGACGCCGAGCTCAGGGTCATAGAATGGAAGCCGAAGTCCGGCGGCGCGAGCTTCTTGCTCTCGGAGGCAGCAGCGCGCCAGCTCGGCCGCCTCTTCGGCCTGCCTGATTATGGCTCCGACCTTATCCGTCAGATCGGTGGAGAGCGCATCTTCCTTGACGGCCTCTTGTCGGTCTGGCACGCTGAAAAGCCCCTTTAGGGCGACCGAAAAGCCAGTAAAATCATTCCCATACCATGACTTTACACGATCGGAGGGGACCCCGCGCATGATCAAGTCAGAACTCGTGCAAATCATTGCGAACCGCAATCCGCATTTGTTTCTACGTGATGTCGAAAACATCGTGAATGCGATCTTCGAGGAAATCACCGAAGCGCTGGCCGAAGGGAACCGGGTGGAGTTGCGCGGCTTCGGTGCCTTTTCCGTCAAGAATCGGCCGGCCCGAACCGGCCGCAACCCGCGGACCGGGGAGGCCGTGGAGGTCGAGGAGAAATGGGTGCCGTTCTTCAAGACGGGCAAGGAATTGCGCGAAAGGCTGAACGCCTGATGCGGCGGATAGCGCGCAAATCGTCCCCGATGACGGGCGGGATCCCCATGAAGCCTGCCCGGCAGGGCTGAACGCCCGGACTTCACGCCATGCTCAATCGCCTTATCCTCATCGTCGTGCTCGTGCCGCTGGCCATCGTGCTCATCGCGCTGGCGGTTGCCAACCGGGGCGTCACGGCCTTCACGCTCGATCCTTTCAATCCCGGCAATCCGGCACTGACGGTTCAACTTCCTTTGTTCGTCCTTCTCTTTGCCGCCGTCGCGCTGGGCCTGCTTGTCGGCGGCGCCGTGACCTGGTGGAAACAGGGACGCTACCGTCGGCTGGCGCGTCAGCGGGAGCAGGAGCTGCATGGCTTGCGGGCGGCCACGCCCAAGACGCCGGCGCAGCAAGCCGTCCCGCCGGCTCTGCCGGGCCCAGGGGGCTAAAGCATGGCGCGCGAATTGGCATGAGCCGTCCTGTTGCGCTCGCAACAGGACGGCTCCACCATTCAGGCGATCATATTCGTGGAGACGGGCATGCTGATGATTTCGGCCGACGGGGTCGATCGCGCGCTGAGCTTCGAAGGGCTTGTCGAGGCGCTCCGGCGGATTTTCCGCGACGGAGCGGTCCAGCCGGTGCGCCACCACCATACGATCGAGCGGCCGGACGGCGCTGCCTCCACCCTGCTGCTGATGCCGGCCTGGACCGATTTTAATGCCGTCGGCACGTCGGCCGGTGGCCACATCGGCGTCAAGGTGGTGACGGTGTCGCCGGACAACAACGCGGTTGCGAAACCGGCCGTCATGGGGCTCTACCTGCTGCTCGACGGCAAGACCGGGGAGCCCCAGGCGCTCATCGACGGCCAGCGCCTGACGCAGTGGCGCACGGCCTGCGCCTCCGCGCTCGCGGCGACCTATCTGGCACGGGAAGACGCTGCGAAACTCCTCGTCGTCGGAGCCGGTGCGCTTTGCCCGTTTCTTGCCAAGGCGCATTCGGCGGTCCGTTCGATCGATGAGGTCAGGATTTGGAACCGCACGGACGCCAATGCTGAAAAGGCGGCCGAAGCCCTGCGCGCCGACGGCCTCAACGCGACCGCCACGACCGATCTCGACGCCGCGCTGGGTTGGGCCGACATCGTATCCTGCGCCACGATTTCGACCGACCCACTGGTCAGAGGTGCCCGGTTGAAGCCAGGCGCGCATGTCGATCTGGTCGGCGGCTTCACGCCCTCCATGCGCGAGGCCGACGACGAGACGATCCGCAGGGCGAGGGTCCATGTCGATACCCGTGCCGGAGCCACCAAAGAAGCCGGCGACATCGTCCAGCCGCTGGCGTCGGGCGTTCTCAGCGAGGCGGCTATTCTTGCCGATCTGTTCGAACTGACCCGCGGGGAGAAGCCGGGGCGGCAGTCACCGAACGACATCACGCTGTTCAAGTCGGTGGGCGCCGCGCTCGAAGACCTTGCCGCGGGCATTGCAGTCTACGAGACTTCGCGGGCATAGTCTTCCCCGGGGGATCGTCCAGTTGATGCATCACCGGGAACCGGGGACGATTTGAAAGGATGATGCGGGGGATTCCAACTGACGGAGCATTGCCCGCGCCTCTGAAAGGCGTGCGGCGTTCCAGGAGGTTCGGGGATGACTGCATCGACGCCGGCAAATGCCCTTGCCGCCTTGCTCGCCCTAGCCGTTATGGCTGCCACGCCGGCGCTTGCCCAGAGCGGTCCGGCGAGCATCGATGCAACCTTCATCTTCACCAACGATATCCACGCCTGCCGCATGGAAACCGGCCTCAGCCTGAATTGCGCGGCGGAGGGCAAGACAGACGCCAATCTGCTGCGGCACATCAATGCGATCAACCGCATAGCCGAAACTGTCTGGCCGGCCGACATAGGCGGCATGCCGACCGGCCTGGAACGGGCAGGGCAGAAGATCGAGACGCCGCTCGGCGTCGTCATGGGCGGTGATCTAACCGACGACGGCGGCGGACAGATCGCCTTGCCTGGCGAGGGCACGCAGCTCCTGCAATTCAGCCATCGCTATCAACAAGGCGTCGGGCCGGACCGGATCCATTTCCCGGTTTATCTCGGGCTCGGCAACCACGATCTCGACCAGGACGGGCCGGCCCAGCACGGAGACTGGTACCGCCGCGAATTGCGGGACTATGTCGAGATCAACCATCGGCCCGGAGTCTTCTTCAAGCCTCCCGTTCCCGCCTCCAACTATCACGTCGAATCCGACAGCTACTCCTGGAACTGGGGAGGCCTGCATCTCGTCCAACTGCATCGTTTCGGTGGGGACACACGCAAGAGGGCGATCAGTGCTCTCGACTGGCTGAAGAACGATCTCGCGGACAGCGCGTCGGACGGCAGGCCCGTCATCCTCTTCCAACATTATGGCTGGGACGGTTTTTCGACGGAGCGCTGGGACCCGGCGGCCAGGACTTTCGACGATCAGGGGGAAGGCGACGACCATTGGTGGAGCGAGACCGAGAGGCAGGCGCTGCTGGACGTCCTGGCTGGATTCAATGTCATCGGCCTCTTCCATGGCCATCAGCACGAAACGGCTATGATCTACCAACATGGGAAGCTCGACCTCTTCAAACCCAAGGCCGCCTATATGGGTGGCTTCGCGGTGGTCCGGGTGACTGAAAACAGGCTCGAGGTCGTTCTCGCGGAGACATCGGAAACAGGCGGTCTGCGCTTTACGAATGCTTTCACGAAACCCGTAGACACAGGGCGCTGACCGGAACGAATCGCTTTCCCGGCCGTTTGCCGCCGACATGAGGACAAGCGGAGCAGTGATCGTCCTGGCAGCCCTGGCCGCAATCGTGGGGGCGCTCAGCCTCGGCCCCTCCTTCGCGCATGTCCTCGAATCCGTTCCGCGACTGACGCTCTGGCCTCCGGATCTCTGGCGGGAGACGACGGTCTTCAATCAGCAATTTCGCATGTTTGCCATTGCCGGTGCCGTGCTCGACATCGCCGCCATCATGTGTCCGATCGCCCTTGCCTATGTCCTATGGGGTGACCGGCCGGCATCGGCCTATGCGCTGAGCGCGGCCGTCCTCTATGCGGTCGCACTGATGACGTGGTTCCTATGGGTCCGCCCCGCGAACAATGTGCTGGCCACCTGGACGCCGGGCCCGATCCCTGTGGATTTCGAGCAGATCCGACTGCGATGGGAGACGGGACACATGGCCGTCGCCGCCATCAAGCTCGGCGGTTTCGTTGCACTGGTGCTTTCGCTCCTGTCGGCAGGCCGCACGTCGGTCTGAGCCGAATCCCCTGCCTTAGCCTCGTGGCCGGAAGGCGATGCTCGAGGTTACCGCCGCGCGGTCGTAACCTTCGCTCGCGGCCAGCAATCGGCGGGTGTAGTCGGTCTTTACCTGCTGGCCGGCGAGGGCTGCCGCCTCGAGATGTTCGATCGCCTCGCCGCTCTGCATGACGAGTAGCCTCTCGCACATATGGTCCACGACGGCGAGATTATGGCTGACGAGAACGTAGGTGAGATTCTTCTCGGCCCGAAGACGGCTCAGCAGGTTCAGAACCTCCGCCTGCACCGAAGCGTCGAGCGCCGAGGTTGGCTCGTCGAGCAACAGAATCTGCGGTTCGAGAATAAGCGCCCGGGCAATGGCGACACGCTGTCGCTGTCCGCCCGACAGCTGGTGCGGCATGCGGAAGCGGAAGGCGGGTCCCAGGCCGACATCTTTGAGTGCCTGAACCACGCGCTCTTGACGGTCGGAAATGCCATGGATCGCCAGAGGTTCGGAGAGCACCCGATCCACGGTGTGGCGCGGATGAAGCGACCCGTACGGATCCTGGAATACCATTTGGAGGCGTCGGGCAAAGGTCCGATCACGGGGCTCGGGCACAATCTCGCCAGCAATGCGGATCACTCCCGCGGACTTCGTCGCAAGGCCGCAGATCGCCCGCAAGACCGTCGACTTGCCCGACCCCGACTCTCCGACGAGCCCAAAGGACTCGGTCGCCGCGACGCTGAAGCTGACGCCGCGCACGGCACGTACTTCGGAGCGGCCGTACCCGAACACGACCTGGAGATCCTCGATTTCGAGCATCGGCACGACCGGGGCTCGCTCGTGGGACGGCTGAGCTTTCATCGCGCCCAGGCCGCCTCGCGCTGCAGCACGGGGAGCGGCTCCTTTCCGCCGCCGATCTTCGGAAGGCAATTGAGCAGGCCTCGCGTATAGGGATGCCTGGCCTCTTCCAGCCGATTCGCCTGAAGCTCCTCGACGATGCGACCGGCATACATGACGAGGACCCGATCGCAAAAAGTCGCAACCAGGCGCAAATCGTGGCTGATGAAGACGAGCCCCATGCCGCGCTCGCGCACCAGGGCATCCATGATCCCGAGCACCTGGAGCTGGACCGTGACATCGAGCGCCGATGTGGGCTCGTCGGCGATCAGAAGATCGGGGCCGGGAATCAGCATCATGGCGATCATGACGCGCTGGCCCATGCCGCCGGAGAGCTCGTGCGGATAGGCGTTGAACACACGCTGGGGATCGCGGATATGGACAGCCGCGAGCATTTCGAGCGCTCGTTCCCGTGCCTCGGAAGCGGATACGCGCGCGTGAACCTTCAATGCTTCCATGAGCTGGCGCCCGATACGCATTACCGGGTTCAGGGAGAATTTCGGATCTTGCATGACCATGGCGATGCGCGAGCCACGGACCGCCCGCATCTGCCGCTCGGAAAGACCAAGAAGGTCGGTATCCTCGAGCATCATCCGCCTTGCTTCGACCACGCCCGGTGGACGAATGAGGCGCAGCACGGCGCGGCCGGTCATCGTCTTCCCGGAGCCGGACTCGCCGACAATGCCGAGCCGCTCGCGGCCAACCTCGAAGCTGATGCCGCGAACCGCCTCGATAATACCCGTGCGGGTGCGGAACCTGACCCACAGGTCCTCGAGCTTCAGAAGCGCCGCCGTCATCGCTGGGCGCTCCTTGGATCGAGAACATCCCTCAGCCCGTCGCCGAGAAGATTGAAGCCAAGGCTGACGATGAAAATTGCGAGCCCTGGCACTGTGGCGACCCACCATTGGTCGAGCAGGTACTGACGGCCCGACGAGATCATCGCGCCCCATTCGGCAAGAGGAGGTTGCGCGCCGAGCCCGAGAAAGCCCAGGCCGGCTGCGGTCAGGATGATGCCGGCCATGTCGAGCGTGACGCGCACGATCACCGAAGACACGCACATCGGCATGATGTGGCCCAGGATGATCCTTCCCGGTCCCGCGCCTTGGAGGCGCGCCGCGGCGATGTAGTCGGAGTGCCGTACCGTCAATGTCTCGGCGCGAGCCACCCGCGCATACGGCGGCCAGGCCGTGAGCGCGATCGCAAGCACCGCGTTTTCCACACCCGGCCCGAGCGCCGCGACGAAGGCGAGCGCGAGGATGAGGCGGGGAAATGCAAGGAAGATGTCGGTCAGCCGCATCAGGATGCGCTCGGTCCAGCCGCCGAGATATCCGGCGACCGTCCCTACGACGAGGCCGAAGACAGGTGCCGTGACCGTCACCAGGACGACGATGTAGAGGGTCGTGCGGGCGCCGTAGACGATGCGGCTCCAGATATCGCGGCCGAGTTCGTCTGTGCCGAGGAGATGGCCTTGCCAGCCAGGCTCGCGCAGCCTGTCGGCGAGGTTCTGGGCGTTCGGGTCGTCGGTGGCGATGAGCGGGGCGAAGGCCGCCATCATCAAAAGGAGCAGGATGATGACGAGGCCGAGCACGGCGAGCGGATTGCGTACGAAGCCGAGCCAGGCAAGATAGATCTCGACGGCACGTGCCTGAAAGCGCGAGCCTGGCGTATCGGTGGTAAGCCAGGCTGCAGGGCCCTTCGGATTATTGGTTGTCGTCGCCAAGTCGCCCCTCACGCGCATTCTCATCGGGCTCTTGGATCGACAAGGGTATAGAGCAGGTCCGACAAGATATTGAGGCCGATGAACACGATTCCGACCACCACGGTACCGCCGAGCACGGCATTCATGTCGGCCGCGAACAGGGCATTGGTGATATAAAGCCCGAGGCCCGGCCAGGCGAAGACCGTTTCGGTCAGCACCGACCCCTCCAGCAGGTAGGCGTAGGATAGCGCTATGACCGTGATCAGCGGCACGAGAGCGTTGCCAAGGGCATGCACCCATATGACCCGCCGTTCCGGCACCCCCTTGACGCGCGCCGTCGTCACATATTCCTGGCTCAGCTGCTCGAGCATGAAGCTGCGGGTCATGCGCGCTATGTAGGCGAGCGAAAAGTAGCCCAGCACGCCGGCCGGCAGGATGATGTGGCCCAGTGCGTTGAAGAAGACATCCCATGCGCCCGAGAGAGCCGAATCGATGAGGATAGAGCCAGTCACGTGGGTGACATCGAACTCGAAGTCGAGCTCGTAGGCCACGTCGAGACGACCTGGGCCGCTCACCCAACCGAGATTGCCGTAAAATACCAGAAGCGCAATCAGCCCTAGCCAGAATACCGGCATCGAATAGCCGAGGAGCCCGACGAAGCGGATCGCCTGATCGGGCCAGCGACCTTGGTTGACCGCTGCCGTGACGCCGGCGGGAACGCCGATCAGGACACCGATGAGCGTCGCCAGCGTCGCGAGCTCCAGGGTCGCGGGGAACACATTGGCGATGTCCTCGATCACGGGGCGTGCCGTCAGGAGCGACATGCCGAAATCGCCTCTCAGCACGTCGCCGACATAGATGGCGAACTGCTCGAGAAGAGGTCTGTCGAGGCCGAGCGCCTGCCGGGCCGCCTCATATTGCTCCTGCGTCGCCCGGTCACCGAGAGTGGCAAGAACGGGATCGATCGGGATGATCCGTCCTATGAAAAAGGTCACGAAGAGCAGGCCCAGGAACGTCACCGCCAGGCTGAGCGCGGTCTGGGCGAGACGCGCCACGGCGCGCCGCAGGCCGATGCCGCCAAAACCGCGCCTGTTCAGGCTGTTGTCCTCGGCGGCCATAGCATCCTTCGTCGCGTTGGGGGGCAAGCCTCACAAGCGCTAAGTCTGCGGAGCCTTCCTTGAACGGAAAGCTCCGGAGCCACGCGATGGCGAGGTCAATTCTTCACCACCGGCCAATAATAAGCCGAGCTCAAGGCCTTGCCGGTCGAAAAGCCGTCGACACCCCTGCGCATCGCGTTTTGCTCGACTTCCTGGAAGAGCCACATGAAGGGTGAATCCTTTTGCAGGATCCGCTGCATCTCCTCATACATGGCGCGGCGCTTTTCGGTATCCTTCTCGACCACCGCGGCATCGACCATCGGTGTCGTTGCTTTCGCCGGGAATGCGGTGCGCCACGCCAGGACGCCCGTGAGTTTCGCCTCGTCGGAATTGTCAGGATTTCTGGCGAAAGTGTCGGCGTTGGTCTGCGGGTCGGGATAATCCGGCCCCCATACTTCCAGGATCAACTCATGCTTGCGCGCCCGGTAGTCGCCGAGGATCTCGGCGCCGGTGCCGCTTCGGATATTCACCTTGATGCCGCCCTGGCCAAGCGTGTTCTGGATCGACTGAGCCATGTCGAGCCGCTTCTGCTCGTTGCGGACCCAAAGCGTGGCCTCGAAGCCGTTTTCGTAGCCGGCCTCCTTGAGAAGGGCCTTCGCCTTTTCGACGTCGAGCGTGTAGGGGCGGTCATCGATGGCTCCCAGGAAGCCCTTCGGGAGGAACGCCTGATGGGGGACGACCTGACCCTTGAGGAAGGAATTCGCCATCCCTTCATAGTCGATGAGGTATTTGATCGCCTCGATCACCTTGGGGTTGGCAAGCGTTTCGACCTTCTGGTTGGCGGCAATGTAGAAGATGCGCCCGCGCTGTTCTTCCTGGATCTTGATGTCGGGATTTGCCGAGACCGCCTGGATGTCGCCGGGCGTGAGCTTGCGGGCCATGTCGATGTCGCCCTTCTCGATGAGCAGGCGCTGGGCCGAAGGCTCGGCGACGTGGCGGACATAGATCCGCTTCATCGCCACCTTGCCGCCCCAGTAGTCGCCGTCCGGAGCCTCGAGAACGACCGAGTCGTTCGGCTTCCAGGAGCGCAGCATGAACGGACCGGATGCCGCCGAATGCGTCTTGAGCCATTCGTAGCCCATGTCGCCGTTCTGCTCGTGGGCGAGCGCTTCCTGCTTGTCGACGACGGAAGAAACGACAGATGTCAGGATATTGTAGAAGAAGGACGGTGCGTAGACCTTGTCGGTGGTGATCTGCAGTTCGTGTTCACCCGTCGCCTTGATCAGCCCGTCGACATTCTCCGGTGTAAAGCCGAACTGGGTGAGAATGAAGGACGGGGTCTTGTCCAGCTTGACGGCCCGCTGCAGAGACCACGCGGCATCTTCGGCGGTCAAGGGATTGCCCGAGTGGAACTTGAGGCCTTCCCGGATCTTGAAGACATAGGTCTTGCCGTCTTCTATGGCTTCCCAACGCTCCGCGAGCCCCGGCACGAGTTGTTCGCTGACCGGGTCTATCTTGATCAGTGTGTCATAGACGTTGTTGAGCGCGTCGTTCCCCGAGAATTCGAAGCTCTCGGCGGGGTCCAGCGAGACGATGTCGTCGATCTTGTCTGCGATGACAAGCGTGTCGGGCGGCGTGTCCGCACGACCAGGCATGGCGGCTGCAAACGTCACAGCCGCTGCGAAAGCTAGAGTTCTGAAGTGTCCCATGACTGCTCCCATTCCCTCGTTGCCCTTCGCTTGGCCCCAGATGACTTCTTGTTATCTTTTGTCCCCGTTCGAGGCGATCTCATCATCTTCACCCAGGCTTGTCCAGCCGCCTTGCCGGCAGGTGGCCGCTCGTCCCATCGGTTGCGAAGCGCAAGCCCCTGTGCCACAAGCGCCCGATGTTCCGGAGGCTTTGCTGTCTTGAAACCATCGCGTGACAAGCGTCGCGACAACCGCCCGCCTCGGCCGGGTCCACGAGGCGCGGAGCAGCGCGCCTCTCGGGACGAGAGGCTGGACGCGACGCGGCCGGCCGAACGGATCGCCGCGCGCGAGCCGCGGCAACCCGAAACGCCACGCGTCACAGGTCGGCGCGAAGGCGAGTTGCCGGCGGAAAATCTGCCCTTGATCCTGGAGGTCGCACCCAACGAGAACTATGCGCTCCTCGACAGCGGCGGCGGCGAGAAGCTCGAGCAGTACGGTCCCTATCGCATCGTGCGCCCGGAAGGCCAGGCGATCTGGCAGAGGGCGCTGCCGGCGCGCGAATGGGAGCGCGCGGATGCGATCTTCACAGGCGACACGGACGAGGAAGGCATCGGGCGCTGGCGTTTCCCGAGGGTGCCGCTCGGCGAAACCTGGCCGATGCGCCATGACGGCATCGATTACCTGGGGCGCTTCACCTCGTTCCGTCATGTCGGGATCTTTCCCGAGCAGGCATCGCATTGGGATCACATGGCGGGCCTGATCGCGGCGGCCAAGCGTCCCGTGAGGGTGCTCAACCTCTTCGGTTACACCGGGCTCGCGTCGCTGGTCGCCGCCAAGGCCGGCGCCGAGGTCACCCACGTCGACGCATCCAAGAAAGCGATCGGCTGGGCGCGGGAGAACCAGGAGAAGGCGCGGCTGACCGACAAGCCGATCCGCTGGATCGTCGAGGACGCCATGAAGTTCGCCGAACGCGAGGAACGGCGCGGCAGCCGCTACGATATCATCCTGTTCGATCCGCCGGCCTACGGACGCGGGCCGAAGGGCGAGGTGTGGCAATTGTTCGATGACCTGCCCGCCATGGCCGATCTCTGCCGTTCGATCCTTTCGCCGCGGCCGCTCGCCGTTGTGCTGACCGCCTATTCCATCCGCGCTTCCTTCTTCGCCATCCATGCCCTCATGCGCGACACCTTTGCCGGCATGGGCGGCAAGGTCGAATCCGGCGAACTGGTAATCCGTGAGGAATCCGCCGGCCGGGCGCTTTCGACATCGCTTTTCTCGCGCTGGGTGGGGCAATGAACGAAGGACATCGTGCGGTGGGCCAGGTCAAGGAGATCACCAGCCTCTCCAACCCGATCGTCAAGGACATCAAGGCGCTGGCGCTCAAGAAGTTCCGGGACCAGCAGAACGCCTTCCTGGCCGAGGGCCTGAAGCTGGTGATCGACGCCCTCGACCTCGGCTGGACGATCAGGACGCTGATCTTCGCCAAGTCCGGCCGGGGCAACGCGGCAGTCGAGAAGGTGGCCGCGCGCACGGTGGCCGCCGGCGGCCTGGTGTTGGAGGTGAGCGAGAAGGTCCTTGCGGCCATCACCCGTCGCGACAATCCGCAGATGGTGGTCGGGGTGTTCACCCAGCGCTATCTGCCCCTCAAGGATATACGCCCGAGCGGCGAAGAGGTTTGGGTCGCGCTCGACCGCGTGCGTGATCCCGGCAATCTCGGTACGGTGATCCGCACCGCCGATGCAGTCGGAGCGAGCGGCGTCATCCTTGTCGGGGAGACGACCGACCCGTTTTCGATCGAAACGGTGCGTGCCACGATGGGATCGATTTTCGCCGTCCCTGTCGCCAAGACTAGCGTCGAATCCTTCCTCGCCTGGCGCAAGGGCTTCGCCGGCCTCGTTGCCGGAACGCATCTCAAAGGGGCGGTCGACTACCGCTCGGTGGACTACGCCGGCAAGCCGGTGCTGCTGATGATGGGCAACGAGCAGCAGGGATTGCCCGACAATCTGGCCGACGCCTGCGATCGCCTCGTGCGCATCCCGCAGGCGGGCCGCGCCGATTCGCTCAACCTGGCCGTGGCGACCGGAGTGATGTTGTTCGAGATCCGCCGCACGGCCTTGAAACTCGGAGCGGAGGGCGTGGAGTGAAGCTGAAGTCACTGTCCGTCTATGCCGTGGTGCTCGCAGCGGCGATCGCCTTCGATCAATGGATCAAATATCTCGTCGAGACACGGCTGGTGATGCATGAAGCCGTGGAGGTTCTGCCGTTCCTGGCACTCTATCGCACTTACAACACCGGCATTGCCTTCTCGATGTTCTCCTCCGTCGGGGATACCGGCCTGATCGTCCTGTCGCTGGCGGTCGTCGCCTTCGTGTTGTTCCTGGCTTTGCGGACCGAACCGAGCCAAATGCTGTCGAGACTGGGTTTTACGCTTATCATCGGCGGCGCCGCCGGCAATCTGATCGACCGGGCAGTCTACGGGCATGTCATCGACTACATCCTTTTCCACACGCCGGTCTGGTCTTTCGCGGTGTTCAATCTTGCCGACAGTTTCATCACCGTTGGTGCAGGGCTGGTGATCCTGGACGAAGTGCTGGGCTGGCGGCGAGAGCGGGCGGCCTCCTCCAAGGATGGCTAAAATTCTAGCTTTCGTTCAAAAGCTTCCCTAAGCGCTTGGCCTTAGGGTGCGGCCATGGCGGCCGAGAAACTTCTGGACGAAATCCTCGAAGCACCGGGATCCCGCCCGGCTGCGGGAAGCCGCTTGCTCATCGAACCTCCACCGCCGCTCGCGCCAGTCCTGCCGAGAAGGGACGCAGCGTTGCTGCGCGGCGCCTTATGGCTCGGCGTCCTCGGCCTTGCCGCGCTGGCTTTCCATGCGGACGCTCCGACATATCTCGGGCTGTCTCTGCTGGTTCTCGGCCTTGCAGGTTTGGCCGTCCTATGGCGCGGTCTTTCCAGGGAGGGGATTGCCGCGGCGGCGCTCGATGAAAGGGCGGCCCGGAACCGCGTCGAATTCGAACGTCTGGCCGACCACATCTGGGAGCTGCAGGAAAGCGAGGAGCGATTTCGCGGCCTTGTCGACGCGCTCGGCGATGTCGTGGTCCATCGCGACCGAGACGGCCGCATCGTCTATGTCAATCAGGTCTTCGCCGATCTCGTCGGCCGCGCGCCGGATGACATATCCGGGCGGACATTGCTCGAACTCGGTATCGATGTCGGCATCGTGCCCGACGCAGCCTTCGCCGCGGGGGAATGCCTGAGCTCGACCGACGTCGCCATCCATGGCGAGGGCGGCACGCGCTGGTTCTCCTGGATCGAGCTGTCCGTGCGCGACAAAGGCAACGAGTCGGTCTCGCATCGCGCGATCGCGCGCGACATCAGCGCGAGAAAACGCGCCGAGATGGCGCTGATCAACGCACGGGAGCGGGCCGAATTCGCCAGCCGCGCCAAGTCGCGCTTCCTGGCCACGGTGAGCCACGAGATCCGCACGCCCATGAACGGCATCATGGGCATGGCCAAGCTGCTTGCGGACACGAAGCTCACGCCCGAGCAGCGCACCTATGTCGGCGCCGTCTCCACCTCTGCCGGTGCGTTGCTTGCCCTGATCGAGGATCTGCTGGACTACTCCAAGATCGAGGTCGGCCGATTCGAACTCGAGCCGCAGCCGGTATCACCGCGGGAACTGGCCGAGAACGTCGTCGAGCTCCTGGCCGCCAAGGCGCATGCCAAGGAGATCGGAATCGGATGCCATGTCGCGCCCGATGTGCCCTCCATGATCGAGGCGGATCCCGGTCGCCTGCGGCAGGTGCTGCTCAATCTCATCGGCAATGCGGTGAAATTCACAGATATGGGCGGGGTCATGGTCGCCGTGTCCATGGCCGATAACGACGTCGGCCGCCGCATAAGATTCGCGGTGACCGATACCGGACCGGGCATGAACAAGGACGATCTCGACCGCATCTTCGAGGAGTTCGAACAGGCCGACGGCAGTTCGACGCGCAGGCACGGCGGCGCCGGGCTGGGGCTTGCCATCTCCCGGCGCATCATCGACGCCATGGACGGGACGATCGCTGTGAGCAGCGAGCCCGGCCGAGGTTCCGAATTTGTGGTCCAGATCCCCGTTTCCGGAACGAGCGATGCTCCCCTGGTGCAAGCGCCGGTGCTCGAAGGGCGCCGTATCGTGATCCTCCACAGGAGTGCGCTGGAAGCCGAGGGCATTGCGCGAACCATCCGTGCCCATGGCGGCGGCGCCGAGATCGCGTGCAGCATGGCGCAGGCGGCGGAACTCGCGGGGGGATGCGACACGTTGCTGGTCGAAGCCTGGTTCCAGGCGGGCGACGCCAAGAGCCTCGCCCGCCTGCGCCGTTGCGGCTATGAGGCGGCCGAGGCGATCGTGATGATTACCCCGACCGAGCGTGGCATGCTGGCCGAGTTCCGCGCTGCCGGCTATTCCACCTATCTCGCGCGGCCCGTCCGCGGCGAAACCTTGATGCGCATGCTGCTCCAGGCGCTCGCGCAGGAGCCGACAAAGTCGGTAGTCCGCGCAAGGCGGCCGAAGCGCGCCGTGGCGTGTCAGAGGCAACGCTCGCTCTCTATCCTGATTGCCGAGGACAACGAGATCAACGCGATGCTCGCACGGGCGACCCTCGCCAAAGCGGGCCACAAGGTCGAGGTCGTCGGCAACGGCAAAGCCGCCGTGGAGGCGCTGGCCGCGAGGGCGCCCCGATTCGACGTGGTGCTGATGGATCTCCATATGCCTGTCATGGACGGGCTCGATGCAATTGCCCTCATCCGTCGTGACGAGGAGGAGAGGGGCGCCGTCCCCGTTCCGATCATGGTACTCTCGGCGGACAGCCAGGAGACGACGCGGCATTCCGTGCTTGCGCACGGAGCGAGCGGCTTCCTCGTCAAGCCTCTCGATCCTGAGATTCTGGTTCGCACTGTCGAGGAGCAGGCGGCCGGCTTACGACAATGAGCCGCCAAACTATTGCCGCTCTCACCTGTTCACGATACTGTCATAGCCATGTTGCACAGCTTGCTTATCCCCGCGCCACGAGGGATGGCTCGAAGGAGAATCACCCGTGCAGACAACCATGCCGGAGCGTGAAGACCTTCCGAGCGCCTTGGATTCCAACGCTTTCGGCCGCAGGTTCGATGGGCTCGACAGGGGCGCAACCCTTGGGCGCATAGGGCCGCTCGAAGTCCGCCTCGCACGTGATTCGTCGGAGATCGCGGCGGCACAGGAAATACGTTATCGGGTTTTCTACGACGAATTGGGCGCCAAGCGCGACATCGCGCATGCACTCGATCAGCGCGACGCGGACCGGTTCGATGCCGTCTGCGATCATCTGCTGGTCTTCGACACCTCAATTGCCGGGCCGGAACATCGCCGGATCGTCGGCACCTACCGGCTGCTGCGTCAGGAAACGGCCGCCGCGGCGGGAGGGTTCTATTCGAACGACGAATTCGAACTCGATAAGCTGGTGGCCCAGCACCCTGGGCTTAAATTCCTCGAGCTGGGGCGTTCCTGCGTACTGCCGGCTTATCGTTCCAAGCGCACCATCGAAGTCCTTTGGCAGGGTATCTGGGCCTATATCAACCACTATTCGGTGGGCGTCATGACCGGCTGCGCGTCCTTCCACGGCACCGATCCGTTCGCCCATGCGGAGGCCTTGTCCTATCTCGCCCATCATTGCCGCGCCGACGCCCCGTGGGCAGTGCGCGCGGTCGCCGAACGCTACGTCGCGATGGACATGATGCCGCCGGAGGCCGTCAATGCGCGCTCGGCCATAGCCGCCATGCCGCCCTTGATCAAAGGATATCTCCGGCTCGGCGCCAAGATCGGCGACGGTTGCGTTCTCGACAAGGATTTCTGCACGACCGATGTCCTCATCGTCCTGCCGGTCGCGGCGCTGAGCACGCGTTATGTCAACTATTATGCCTCGGAAGCGGATCGCTTCGCAGCCTGATTCCTCCGTGAGGGCTAATGGGCGGGATCTTGAGCCGGCTTTCGAGAGGTTGCGCAAAGCCGCCGAAAGGCTTCTCGAAGTCGAGACAGGTAACTCCTACGGCACACCTGCCCTGAAGGTCGGCAAGAAATCGTTTTGCCGCGTCAAGGACGCCGACACGGTCGTGCTGATGGTCGACTTGGAGGAGAAGGAGATGTTGATGGCCGCAGCGCCCGAGCTCTTCTTCGAAACCGATCACTACAAGGGCTGGCCGGCCGTGCTGTTGCGTATTCACGAGGTTTCGCCAGACGAACTGGCGCACCGGCTCGAACGCGCCTGGCTGAGGATGGCACCGAAGAAACTTGTGAAAAGGTGGCGTGACGGGGGCAGCCCCACATGAAAGGCCGCTGCGGACAGGTGCCGCGCCCGCTTGGTTCTGTCGACGCTTCGAAACGAGGGGACGATTGACCGCCGCATGCCCCTCTGAGCCGGCAGATCAGTCGATTCCGCCTGCGGGCGCTTCGTCCGTGTCGGCAGCCTCCGGTGTCACGTCGAGAACTGCGGCGTGCATGATGATCTCCGCCTTGCCCGGCTTGCAGTCGTTCATGCAGGGTTCCGTCCCATCGGCGTAATGCGGCTCCTGGAGGCGGTCATCGGCGATAAAGTTGTCTTGGTTGGGCAGCTTGATCGAAGCGAAGTTCTCCTTGGAAAGCTCGAACTCCTCGTCGTCGACAACGTCGTTGAGATAAAGCAGATAGGCCGTCAACGCATAGATGTCGTCGTCCGACAATGACCGCGCATTGCCGAAGGGCATGGCGCGTCTGACATAGTCGTAGATCGTCGTTGCATAAGGCCAGTAGGAGCCGATCGTCTTCTCCGGCCGCTCCGCTTCCAGCGTTCCGTCACCGCCCGCCAGAACCGGCCACCGGCCGATCGCCTCGCCGAAATCGCCGTGGCATGATGCGCACTGGGCATCATAGATGGCCATCCCGTCAGCCGCCGTGCCACGGCCCTCCGGGAGGCCGAGCCCGTCGGGCCTCACGTCGATATCCCAGGCCGCCACCTCATCGTTCGTGGCGACCCTGCCCAGCCCCAGCTTCCCGTTGGCATGCTGTGCCGCGGCGCCGGAAATCGCCGCCAGCATGAGCACCCCGAGCCACAATCCGGCATCAAGAAATCTCGACATTCTCGATCACTCCGTCCTTGTTTACATGCCAGGTCTGGATGCCGTTGTTGTGATAGATCGAGTTTGGTCCTCGCGCCGCGCGCAATGCTTCTTTCGTCGGCTGGACGAAGCCTTTCTCGTCGATGGCGCGCGATTGGAGAAAGAGCTCGGAGCCGTCCCAGTCGAACTCGTGGTAGAAACGATGCAGGGCCATCGGCAGGCTCGGGCCGTCAAGGCGCGCCGTTTTCCAGTTTCGCCCGCCGTCGACCGACACGTCCACCCGCTTGATGATGCCGTTACCCGACCAGGCAAGCCCCGTCAGAACCAGTGGCCCCTTGCCATGGGTGATCGGGGCCTGCGGGCTGGGACTGGTGATCACGGACTTGACGTCCATGAGCCAGGTGAAACGGCGGGCCTTTCCATTGGCGAGAAGGTCCGTGTATTTGGAGGTTTCCTCCCGGTGCTGCCAGGGCTGGTCGCCGACTTCCAGGCGCCGCAGCCATTTCACCCACATGTTGCCTTCCCAGCCCGGCACGACCAGCCGCACGGGATAACCTTGCTCGGGCCGGAGCGCTTCGCCGTTCATGGCAAAGGCAACCATGCAGTCATCGAGCGCCTTTTCCATCGGGATCGAGCGCGTCATCGCCGACGCATCGGCTCCCTCGGCAAGCAGCCACTTGCCCTCGGATTTGAGACCGGCTTCGTCAAGGAGATGCCTGAGACGGACCCCGGTGTACATGACGCAATGGACCATGCCGTGCGTGAACTGACAGCCATTGAGCTGAGCTCCCCGCCACTCCATCCCGGAGTTCGCCGCACATTCGAGGAAGTAGACGCGGTTCTCTCGTGGGAAGCGTTTCAGATCCGCGAGAGTAAAGACGAGCGGCCGCTCGACCAGTCCATTGATCATCAGCCGGTACGCGGCCGGATCGATCTCGGCAATGCCGGCATGGTGACGCTCGAAGCACAGCCCGTTGGGGGTGATGATCCCGTCCAACTCGTGCAATGGCGTAAAATTGACCGAAGAAATCGTGTCGGACGTTAGCCAGGGAACGTTCCTGCGCACCACGTGGGCCTCGAATTGCGAGGGCTTGCCGTAAGGCCTCGCATCGACGCCATCACCCGGATACCGGTTCCAGTCCTGGATTTCGGTGATGACCTCCTCGCCGCCTGCTGCTCGCGCGGCAAGGCCGCTCGCCAAGGTGGCGGCGCCGATCAGCCCACTTTTGATAAATCCTCGACGCGATGAAAGTGGCGGCGGACGATCGGCCATTGGCTCCTCCCGAACCGATTACATATTTACATATAAATCTTTATATATGTGGTGGAAAAACGTCAACGGTGCACGAAAGAAATTCGATGCCGTCTACGGCTTCGGTTGAACCCTTGGCCGGACCGTGCCCTAGACGACGACTTTCACCGACCGCTCGTCAGGAAGCGTAACTGACTTGAGGCGCGTGATGTAACCGTCCATCAGGTCATAGATCGCCGGGCCTTCCACACCTTCGTTGACCGAAGCCCAGCCGCCGACGACATAGCTGCGTGAAGCCTCGATGGGTTCACCGGTGGCGGCTAGCCTCATGTCGGAAATGCGATTGCCGATCCTCTCCTTGACGGCACAGGTGTAGGTCATGCCGCCGACGCGCACCATGTCGCCGCCTTGCTGCAGGAAGGGGTCGGGATTGAAGAGATTGTCGCAAACGTCTTCCAGTATGTCCTTTAGCTGCGCGCCCGTCATTTCATTGCGGTAGACGGCGGGATAACTCATCGCGGTCTCGGTATAGAGATCCTCGACAGTGATGTCCTGGCCCGGCAGAAGCGTCGTGCCCCATCTGAAGCCGGGCGACAGGGCGATTTCAGTGTCGCGTTCCTTCATGATGCCCTTGCAGATCAGGTCGTCCCATGTGCCGTTGAAATTTCCGCGCCGATAGAGCAGCGATTCGGTTCTGCCCAGCACCCGCGACAACTCGTCCTTGTAAGGTTCACGGACCTCCACGATCTTGGCCGCCATTTCCGCGTCGGGCGCGATGACGTCGGAAAAAATCGGGATGAGGTTCGAACTGTAGCCTGTGACCTTGCCGCCCGAGACCTCCAGGTCGATGCGGCCGAGATACTTGCCGTGCGATCCGGACGACAGGACGAGGGTGTCCTTGACCTGGACCGCCACCGGCACCGCGTCGTGCGTGTGACCGGTCAGGATGACGTCGATGCCGCTCGTCAGCGTAGCCAGCTTGCGGTCGACGTCGAAACCGTTGTGCGAGATCAGGACCACGACTTCCGCCCCCGCCGCGCGAGCGGCGTCGACATTGGCCTGCAATACTTCCGGCCGGATGCCAAACGACCATTTCGGGAACATCCATCGCGGATTGGCGATGGGGGTGTAGGGCATCGCCTGCCCGATCACGGCCACCTGCACGCCACCCTTCTCGAACATGGCCGTGTTCTCGAAGGCCGGCTCGTCCCATTCGGCGTCAAAGATGTTGGAGGCGATGAAGGGATATCCGAGGTTCTCGACGATCTCCAGGAAACGCTCCTCGCCCAGAGTGAATTCCCAATGGCCCGTCATGGCATCCGGCTTCAGGAGCTTCATGCAGTCGACCATGTCCTGGGCATTGGTCTTGAGTGCGGTATAGGATCCTTGCCACGTATCGCCGCCGTCCAGGAAAAGGACCTTGTCCTCGCCGCGTTCGGCACGGATCGCCTTCACGAGCGTTGCCGTCCGGTCGAGGCCGCCCATACGTCCATAGGTGCGCGCCAGGTCGACGTAGTCCACAAACGTGTGGGCATACGCAAGGTGGCTACCGCGATCGATTCCGAATTCCTCGAGGAATTCCTCGCCGACAAGATGCGGGGGGATACCGGCATAGTCGCCGACGCCGATATTCGTGTCCGGAGGGCGGAAGTAAAGCGGCATGAGCTGGGCGTGCACATCCGTAAAATGAAGCAGCGTCACCTGTCCCTTCGAATCGAAGCGCAGGAGGTCTTCCTGCGTCAGCTTCTGCTGGGCCAAAGCCCGCGTTGGATTCGAAACATAACCGGCCGCGCCCAGCGCCAGGCCGGCATTGATGGCGAACTGGAGGAAGTCGCGTCGGGAATAGGTCATCATCTTTCTCCAGGCTGGCAGCGCTGCGGATTGGTCTGTTCGCAGGAGCCGCTACTCGGACGTGCTAAAAGCATGTCTCCCGAAAGTGTGCAGCGGTTTCGGGAAAGACATGCGCAAATCAGGAACCTACAGCTCATCGCGTGAACCCTTTCACGCGATGAGCTGTAGGCTTGCTACTGCCGGACGGCAGGCGTCTCGACCGACAGCCCGGTTCCGCGCCAGGTCACATAAACTTCGAGAGCCATCAGCTCGTCGGAGAATGCCTTCGGCATCTCCGCCCGCGTATCGCGGATGCAGCCGCGGAAACGGTTGTGGAGGGATACCATGCCGCCGGTATTGAAGCGGTAGGTGGGGAAGCCGTTCACCTGGCCCTGGCTGAGATGGTCGGCGCGAATGTATTTGCCCATTGCGCCTTCATGGCATGACGAGCATGAGAAGTTCAGCTGGCCATTACGGGTGTAGTAGAGTTCCTTGCCTTTGTCCCACCAGCTCTGCATCTCCCCTTGTCCGAGATCCAGCTTGACGGGGGTGCCGAGCGACTGGTGCTTGATGAAGCTGGCCAGCGCAACCTGGTCTGGATCGTCGAACTTGTAGGCCTCGGCGCCCATGTTCTCGACACGGCACTTGTCGATTTGCAGCTCGATGTTGATCGGCCGCTTTGCATCTGCATCCCACTTCGGGTAGTTGGCGCCGACGTCTTTCATGCTTGCAGCCGCATCGTCGTGGCACGAAGCGCAGGATTTGCCCATTGCGCCCTCGACGGTGTTCCAGATTTCGCCGCCGCGCTCCACAGCCAGCATGCCGGGGTTTTCAAAGGAGTCCATCTGAGTCGCGCGGGTCTCCGCTTCGCGGAACAGCCAGCCGGACAGGACTTCCTCGAAAGGATGGCCTTCGGGCGAAGGCGCGCGCGTGATCATCTCGACGCCGTCGATTTCCAGTGTCTCGTCGACCGGCTCCGCAGATGCGATGGTTCCGGCCAACGAACTCAAGAAGATCGCGGTCGCTACTGCGGCCGATGGTCTGTTCACGTTATCCCTCCCGCTTGTACGCGGCTTCCGCCACGGATCCGGCTCAGCTCACTTCGATCTTCTGCTCGTCGGTGTAGACGGACCCGTCGTCGTCGATCCAGGTCAGCTTGAAGGTTCCGCTTTCGGATACCTTCGCACTGAATTCGAAATATGGATTTGCCGAGATCGCCGGATCGAGATCGCAGGAGAAGACGGGCTGACCGTTGAACTCACAGGTGAATTTATTGATGATCTTGCGCGGGATGACGTTGCCGTCCTTGTCCTTGCGCTGCCCCGATTCCATCTCATGGCTGATCAGGGTTTTGAGGACAATCACCTCGCCGGCCTTGGCCGTCTTGGGTATCTTCACGCGGGGTTTGGGAGTCGATGCCATGTCGGATTTCCTCTGATATGCCGTCGATCAGCCGCCACAGCCGCCGATCGTGACCTTCACTTCCTTCTTGTCCATATAGACGGAACCATCGGCCATCCTGGCCATGGCAATGACATTCTGCGTCTTGGCCAACCGCATGCGCGTCGTGGCAGCCGCAGTCCCGCTCAGCGACGTGAAGGTGAACGTGGCGACTTCCGGCCGTGGGTTCCCGTCGGCGAAAATGGTGACGGATTCGACAATGTCCGCACCCTCCATCTTGCTGTCGACCTCTACCGTAATCGGTACCGTGTTGCCGTTTTCCGCGATCTCGGGCGCAGTAAGCGTGATCTTTCCCGCCTGGGGCTCCTTGCCCCGCGCGAATTCCGTCATCAGCTTCGACGTTTCCTCGGCCGCGGCAGACGCCGGGCCGGGAAACGCAGCCAGCACAGGGACGACGGCCGCTCCCGCAGCCAATGCGAGCACACGACGCCTGGTCAGTGTCATGCGAATCTCCTTCTCGTGATTATTCCTTGAGCGTCGCAAGATAGGCGACGACATCCTCGACCTGCTGGGCGGTCAGAATCGTCTTCCCGACGAGGTCCTTCCGGACATTGATGCCTACCTTGAGGCTGTAGAAGCCCGGCATCATCGTTTCATCGCTGAAGACCTGCTTGGCGTCCACCACGATCGCGCGCAGTTCGTCCACCGTCCAACGGTCCGCGGCCCCATCGAGCGCCGGCGCGACATCGCCATGGAACTGTTCGTCCGAAAGCGCCTTTACCGCGTGACAGGCGAGGCAATTGCCGAGGCCCCGATTGGCCAAGATCTTGGCACCTTCCTCGGGATTGCCCCGAACGCCGGACAGCGACGATTTTACCGCCATGTCCTCGATCCGGACGTCGCCGGGAGCGATTTCCGCGGAATGGGCGAAAGTGGCAGCGACAGATGTCGCGATGGCCGCAACACCAACAAGTATCTGCCTCATGCTACCTCCCCCTCTGGCCTCCCGGATCGGCACAGATCCGCTCGTTGTTTTCGACGATAATCCGCCGCGTTATGAGAATCAATCTAAAAATATGAATACATGCATGTATCTATTCCTCACCTAGGCGCCCCTTTGCGCGCAACTCGTTGACGATGCGGGCATGGTAGTGCTGGAAGTGCTCGTCGCCTTCGTAGCCCTTGTCCTTGACCCACCGGAACATGTTGAGGAAAGTCAGTTTGCCGAAAGCCCCCGGCATGGTGGCGACGGCCGCATCAGCAACCGATTTGCCCTGCGGCGCCTGCTCCGGCAGGAAGACGATTGTCGGCGTGAAGACATAGCCCCATTTGCGGGCTGCCGTCTTTTCGGTCAGCTTTTCGCCGTCGAGGTCGATGACCTCTTCATCGCCGAACATGTTGTATTGTACGATCACGAAGTTCTCGCGGATGTAATCCCGCACCTCCGGATCGGAGAGGATCTTCTCGTGCATCTCACGGCAATAGATGCAGCCGCGCTGCTCGAACACGATTGCCAGCCGCTTGCCTTGCGCCTTGGCCTGCTCGATGTCCTCGGCGAGGTCGCGGAAGGTGATGGTGAACCATTCCTGCTTGTGCAATCCGTCCTCGCCGACTTCCGCGGCGGGTGCAACCGTGGGGATGGTCATGATCAAGAGGGCAAACATCAGCCTGGCGAACATGATTCTCTCCTAGCCTATGGTCTGGAAAACAGGAAAGGTTTCCAGAAGCCAATACGAGATGGCCGACATCTGGCCCGTGATGAACAGGACACCGGTGATGACGAGCAACGTGCCCATCGCCATTTCCACCTTGCGCATGTGTCGCTTGAAGCGCGCGGTCCACGCGAGGAAGCGGCTGGCGAAGACGGCGGCCAGCATGAAAGGTATGCCAATGCCCAGGGAGTAGACGGCGAGCAGGAGCGCGCCCCGCGCGGCTGTGCCCTCGCTGCCGGCGATAAACAGGATCGCGGCCAGCACGGGGCCCACGCAAGGTGTCCAGCCGAATGCGAATGCGAGCCCCACGACATAGGCGCCCAGGGGGCCGGCCGGCTTCCTGCCGACCTGGACGCGCGCCTCGCGATAGAGCATGGCGATCTTGAAGGCGCCGAGAAAATGCAGCCCCATTAAAATGATGAGAACCCCGGCGATGATCGAGAGGGTATCGAAATATCGGGCGATCGTGGTGCCCACCACGCTCGCGGTGGCTCCAAGCGCCACGAAGACGGTGGTGAAACCCAGGACGAAAGCGATGGCCGCGCCGATGACGCGGCGGCGTTGGCTCGCTCCCGGCTTAGTATCCTTCAACTCGTCGAAGCTCACGCCTGCCAGCCAGGCGAGATAAGGCGGCACGATCGGCAGGACACAAGGCGACACGAAGGACAGAAGGCCGGCCATCAGTGCTCCGCCGAGGCTCACATCCAGCATCGATCCCCCCAATCTTCGAATACGCTGTGTCCTGATCTTGGCAGACATATTCATGGAATGCTATATTTAAATGTGATCTTAGCCGGGGTGGCCCATGAATCTCGGAAAACTGGCGTCACTTTCCCTCGGCGCCGCCTTGTCTGTCGTGTCGTGGCAAGCGCCGGCGGCCGAACTCGTCATGCTTGAGCAGCCTGGTTGCGTGTGGTGCGCCCGTTTCGACGCGGAGATTGCGCCTGCCTGGCCAAAGACCGAGGAGGGCCGGCGGGCGCCGCTGAGGCGCGTGGACATCACTCAGGGATGGCCGCCGGATCTGGCCGAAATAGCAAAGGAGCGCTTTACGCCGACCTTCGTGCTCGTCCATGACGGCAAGGAGATCGGGCGGATCAGGGGCTATGTCGGCAACGAGTTCTTCTGGTATCGTGTCGGAGAACTCATTGCGCTTCTGCCGGCGGTGCCATGACTTGGTTTCGGTCAGGAAGTTCGAGCTGGACAAGCGCATTTCACGAGAACCGATCGCCCTCATGAGCCTGCCGAATATCAAAGACGCCCAATCGCCCGAAGACTTCAACCGGTTGTTGGAACAGGCGCGAACGGCCAGTGAGTTGCTCAAGGCGCTGGCGCATGAAGGCCGGCTTCTGATCCTCTGCCTCCTGGCCGAGGGCGAAAAGTCGGTCTCGGAACTCGAGGAGGCGATGCGCATGCCCCAGGCCGCGGTCTCCCAGCAACTCGCCCGCCTGCGTTTCGACCGCCTCGTGAACACGCGTCGTGATGGACGCACCATCTATTATTCGATCGCCAGCAAGGAAGTTTCGTCGGTCATTGAGACCCTTTATGACCTTTTTTGCGCGCCTGTTCGTTCCAGAGAGGGCGAAGAGATCAAGAGGCGGCCACATCATACGCCGTGATATCAGGCCGGGCGGGAGGGAGATTATGAGCTTTGCCACATCGCCGTGGTTTCTGGTTCTTGCCGGATTGGCCGCCGGTCTCGTGCTCGGCTTCGTGGCGCGCGCGAATCATTTCTGCACCATGTCCGCGCTCGAGCGGTACTGGTATGCGAGCGACACCAGCGGGGTGCGCACCTGGATACTCGCTGCAGCGGTGGCCCTGGTTGCGACCCAGGCGATGCAGGCCCTGGGCTGGGTCGACACGGTGTCGAGCTTCTATATCCGCTCCAGCTTCGCCTGGATTGGCGCCATCGCCGGAGGAATTGCGTTCGGCTTCGGCATGGCCCTCGTCGGAACATGCGGTTTCGGGGCGCTGGTCCGGCTTGGCGGCGGCAGCCTGCGTTCGCTGATCATACTGATCGTCCTCGGGCTTGCGGCAATGTCGGCGCAGAAGGGGTTGATCGCGCAGGCACGTGTCGCCTTGTCCGACAATTATGCAGTGGACTTTTCGTGGACGGGCGGGCAATCGCTCGGGCAAATTGCCTCGTTTTGGGCGGGGCGCGAGGTGACGCCGGCCATCGCTGCAGCTGTCGCGCTGCTGATGTTTGTCTGGATCTTCATGGAGAGCAGCTATCGGCGCCGAACCGGTTCGATCGCCACGGGTGTTGTTGTCGGCCTCGTCATCGCCTTTGGCTGGTGGGCGACCAGCTACGCGGCCGTTCATTCCTTCGACGTGGTGCAGATCGAAGCCGGATCATTTGTGGTTCCGGTGGCCGACACCATCCTTCAAGCCATAGCTTTCACGGGCGTGCTGCCGGACTACGGTGTCGGCCTCGTGCTCGGCGTCGTGGGCGGTGCGGCTCTCTGCGCCTTCTGGAAACGGGACGTTCGCTGGGAAGCCTGTGATGACGCACGAGAGCTCGGCCGTCACATCGCCGGCGGCCTCCTGATGGGCGTTGGTGGCGTTTTTGCCATGGGGTGTACGATCGGCCAGGGGGTCACGGCAGTATCTGCCCTGGCGATTTCGGCCCCAGTCGTTCTGGCGTCGATCTTCCTGGGTGCGCGGATGGGGCTCGCCTATCTGATAGAAGGTTCGCCGCTCGGCGTCTTTCGTTCGCTCGATCGTCAGCCCGCCGAATAAGCGCTACGCTGGAACGTAGACATAGGCGTCACCCCTGCGTTCGACGTGGCCGGCGCCTGGCTGCGGAAAATGGAAGCCGATGATGCGCGCCCTGTCATGCGCAAGCCGGTCGAGAAGCGAAAGTCTCGTCGCGGCGCCTTGCTCCGGGGCTTGGTCGCTCGCGGAAGGCCAAGCGGGATGTGCGAACGACACGACCGCATGGGAGATGGCGTCGCCCACGATCAGCACCGGCTCCGCTCCGTGAAACATGAAAGACAGATGGCCCGGCGTATGGCCGGGCGTTGCAACAGCCTCGACGCCGGGCAGTACCTCGTCCCCGGCCTTGACGAACGCTACTTTCCCCTCGATCGCAGCAAACCGGTTCTGTGCGCCGACGACAAAGGTTTGCCGGTCCTCGCCAATTTTGTGGATCGTATCGGGCGAAGACCAGAACTCCCACTCCTCCTTTCCGATATGATAGGCGGCGTTGGCGAAGACCAACTCGTCGAAATCGTCGGTGAGGCCCCAGAGGTGATCCGGATGGGCGTGGGTGATCACGACGTCGGTTACCTCGTCGGGATCGATGCCGGTTTCGCCGAGCGCTTCGAGCAGTCTGCCCGTACCCGGCAAGAAGTTCGGCCCCGCCCCGACATCGAAGACCACCAGCCGGTCGCCCAAGCGGGCCATCGTCACGTTGCAGTCCGGACGGATCGCGTCGGTCGGCAGGCCGTTTTCGAGCAGGATCGCGCGCAACGCGTCTTGCGGGGCGTCGGGAAACATGAGTCCGAGAGGCATGGAGAAGGCCCCGTCGCTGATCACGGTCAAGTCGGCATTCCCGGTCGAAAAGGTTTGCGAGCGGGCAGCGTGCATTCCGGCCGGTACGAGCGCCGCGGCCCCGATCCCGGCGAGCAGTGCCCTCCTGTTCATGCCGATAGGTTTTGAAGCCATCATCGTCCTCCGCCAATTATTTAAACATTGCATTTTTTGCATGTTTTGTGATGTTAAGCTAGCCTCAACTCACCGGATGCGATCGGCGGTGAAGCTTTGGGTGGCGATCGCGAGGAGCAGCTCATGTTCAGCCGGAAATCGATAGCTGGGATCGTGATTGCGATCGGAACCTGCTTTCCAGCCTTTGGTCAGGACGCCGTGACCAGACTTGCCGCCGACGCACCCTTTGAGCAGGTCATTGCCGACCTGGAGGACGCTATCGTCAATCGCGGCTATGTGGTCGATTATCGAGGCAATATCGGCGAGATGCTGAAGCGAACAGCTGGAGATCTCGGGAATCGGCCGGCTCTCTATCGCAACGCCGAGTTCTTCCAGTTTTGCTCCGCCGTCGTCTCGCGCAAGGCGATGGAGGCAGATACCGCCAACATCGCCTTCTGCCCTTATGTGCTGTTCGCCTATGAAACGGAAGCCAAGCCCGGGGAAGTCATGGTGGGCTTCCGCAGACTCCCCCCTGGAGGCGGACGTGACGAGGTCAATGCTCTTCTGGAAGGGATCGTGCGCGAGGCAGCCGGCGAATTTTAGCTTCGCCCGACATTGACCAAGCATCTATTTATTGCAATGTTTATATATGACTGTCCTGAAAGGGCGTCGCCACCTGTTTCCATTCCGAGGGGAAAGATGTCCAAAGCACGCTTTGTCGCCACGCTGGCTGTTGGCCTCATGCTGCCCGTTTCCGTCTTTGCGGCGGATTACGAGGTCAAAATGCTCAATAAGGGATCCGACGGGGCATCCATGGTGTTCGAGCCGAAAGTGATCAAGGCGGCGCCGGGCGACACGATCACCTTCGTTCCAACCGACAAATCCCATAATTCGGCGAGCATCAAGGACGGCGTTCCCGACGGAGTCGAGGGGTGGAAGGGCAAGATCAACGAAAAGATCAGCGTGACGGTCACTGCCGAGGGTATTCACATGTTCCAGTGCACGCCGCATGTGGGCATGGGCATGATCGGCGCCATAGTGGTCGGCGAGCCGACCAATCTCGAGGCGGTCAAGGCGCTCAAATATCCTGGCAAGGCGAAGGGTGTTGCAGAGAAGATCTTCGCCGAAATAGAAGCGGGTTCCTGACCTTCTTCCACCGGACCCGGCGCATCGCCGATGCGCCGGCAACGGGTGGACTTCAGGCGCCGGCGTTATAGGCCGCGATCGCCGCCATGTTGACGATGTCGGAATCCTTGGCGGTGAGCGGGACGATCTGGACCGGCTTGTTGAGGCCGACCAGCAATGGGCCGATGACGGTCGAGCCGCCCAATTCCTGCAGCATCTTCGTCGAAATCGAAGCGGAGTGGAATGCCGGCATCACCAGAACGTTGGCAGGACCGGAGAGCCGGCAGAACGGATATTGCTGCATCAGGCGTGGGTTCAGAGCGACGTCGGCGGCCATTTCGCCGTCGAATTCGAAGTCGACGCGCCGCTTGTCCAGGATCTTGACTGCCTCCTGAATGCGTTCGGAGCGCTCGCCCGCGGGATGGCCGAAGGTCGAATAGGCGAGCATGGCGACGCGCGGCTCGTAACCCATGCGCCGAGCGAATCCCGCCGCCTCCTCGGCGATATCGGCGATCTGCTCGGCATTGGGCATGTCGTGCACGGCCGTGTCTGCCACGATGACGGTGCGTCCGCGGCAGAGCGCAATCGATACGCCTATGACGCGATGTCCGGGCTTTGCATCGATGACGCGGCGCACGTCATCGAGGGCGGTCGAGTAATTGCGGGTGACGCCGGTCACCACGCCGTCGGCATCGCCCAACGCGACCATGCAGGCGGCGAAGTGGTTGCGATCGTTGTTGATCAGCCGCTGGCAGTCGCGGAACAGGTAGCCCTTCCGCTGCATCCGTTCGTAAAGATAGTCGGCATAGATCGCGTTGCGGCGCGACAGCCGCGCGTTGATGATCTCGATGCCGGGCTTGTTGAGGTCCACGCCGGCATTGCGCGCCGTTTCCTTGATCCGTTCCTCGCGCCCGAGCAGGATCGCCGTGCCGAGCCGCTGGTTCACATAGGAGACGGCGGCGCGCATCACCTGCTCCTCCTCGCCTTCGGCGAAGACGATGCGCTTGGGCTGGCGTCGCACGCGGTCGTAGATGCGCTGGAGAGTGGATGCGATCGGGTCGCGGCGGGCGGAAAGCTCCTGGGCGTATTTGTCGAGATCGAGGATCGGCCGGCGGGCCACCCCGGAGTCCATCGCCGCCCGCGCCACGGCCACCGGAACCGCCGAGATCAGGCGGGGATCGAACGGTACGGGGATGATATAGTTGGGGCCGAATTTGGGGCGCACGCCCTGGTAGGCGGCCGCGACCTCATCCGGCACGTCTTCGCGGGCAAGCTCGGCAAGCGCCTGGGCAGCGGCCACCTTCATCTCGTCATTGATCGTGGTGGCGCGCACGTCGAGAGCGCCCCGGAAGATGTAGGGAAAGCCAAGCACGTTGTTGACCTGGTTCGGATAATCCGAGCGGCCGGTAGCCATGATCGCGTCGGTGCGGATCTCGGCGACCTCCTCGGGCGTGATCTCCGGGTCGGGGTTGGCCATGGCGAAGATGATCGGGTTCTTCGCCATGGACTGCACCATGGCCGGCGTCAGCGCGCCCTTGGCGGAGAGGCCGAAGAACACGTCGGCGCCGTCCAATGCTTCCGCCAGGCTGCGCGCATCGGTCTTGACCGCATGGGCCGACTTCCATTGGTTCATGCCCTCCGAGCGCCCCTGGTAGACGACGCCCTTGGTGTCGCACAGGATGACGTTCTCGGGCGCGAAACCCATCGACTTGACGAGCTCGATGCAGGCGATGCCGGCCGAGCCGGCGCCGTTGCAGACGAGTTTGGTCGTCTTCATGTCGCGGCCGGTCATTTCGAGCGCGTTGATCAGACCGGCCGCGGCGATGATGGCCGTGCCGTGCTGGTCGTCATGGAAGACGGGGATGTCCATCAGCTCGCGCAGGCGCTGCTCGATGATGAAGCAATCGGGCGCCTTGATGTCCTCCAGGTTGATGCCTCCGAAGGACGGTCCGAGATAGCGCACGCAATTGACGAAGGCGTCGACGTCCTGGGTGTCGACCTCGAGGTCGATGGAATCGACATCGGCAAAGCGCTTGAACAGCACCGCCTTGCCTTCCATCACCGGTTTGGAGGCCAGCGCGCCGAGATTACCGAGGCCGAGGATCGCCGTGCCGTTTGAAATCACCGCGACGAGATTGCCGCGGGTCGTGTAGTCGAAGGCCCGGCTCGGATCCTCCGCGATCGCCTTCACCGGCACGGCCACGCCCGGCGAATAGGCGAGCGACAGGTCGCGTTGCGTCGCCATCGGTTTGGTCGGGCTGATTTCCAGTTTGCCCGGCCGCCCCATGGCGTGGAACTCCAGCGCTTCCTCTGCGCCCACCGACGGGCTGGCGGATTCCGGTTTCTTGTGCACGTTCATGATGTGGAGTTCCTCACCCGTCAATGCGCTTCTTTTTGTGGAGCGTTCGGGATTAAGGCTACACTTTCGCCAGGTAAAGCGCCAAGCAGGAAACAAAAGCTTCTTTTTTTGGACACGCGTTTTCGTGAACGACGAATCTCCTATCCGCACCGAAGGCTTGTCCGTGCTCGTGCCAGGCACGGGAGCGACGCCGATGATGGAACAGTTCATCCAGATCAAGGCGGCGAACCCCGATTCGCTGCTGTTCTATCGCATGGGCGATTTCTACGAGCTGTTCTTCGACGACGCGGAGAAGGCGTCGAAGGCGCTGGGCATCGTGCTCACCAAGCGCGGCAAGCATTTGGGCGAGGACATTCCCATGTGCGGCGTGCCCGTGCATGCCGCCGACGACTATCTGCAGAAACTGATCGCGCAGGGCTATCGGGTCGCCGTCTGCGAGCAGATCGAGGATCCCGCCGAAGCCAAGAAGCGTGGTTCGAAATCGGTCGTCCGGCGCGACGTCATCAGGCTGGTGACGCCGGGCACGATCACCGAGGACAAGCTGCTTGCGCCGCAGGAAGCCAATTTCCTGATGGCACTGGGGCGCGTGAAGGGCGGCGGCGAAAATTCATACGCCCTTGCCTGGATCGACATCTCGACGGGCGCCTTCAAGGTCTCTGAAACGACGGCCGAGCGGCTGCTTTCCGACGTCTTCCGCGTCGATCCCAAGGAATTCATCCTCGCCGACGCCGTGTTCCACGATCCCGAATTGCGGCCGGTCTTCGACGTGATCGGCCGCATCGCCAATCCGCAGCCGCCGAGCCTGTTCGATTCGGGCTCCGCCGCCAACCGCATCGCGCGGTTCTTCGACGTCGCCACGCCGGACAGCTTCGGCACCTTTTCGCGTGCCGAGCTCTCCGCGATCTCGGGCGCGGTCGCCTATGTCGAGAAGACCCAGAAGGCCGAGCGGCCGCCCCTGTCTCGTCCCGAACGTGAGCAGAGCGGCTCGACGCTCTTCATCGACCCGGCGACCCGCGCCAATCTCGAACTCCTGCGAACCCTGTCGGGATCGCGCGACGGTTCGCTGTTCAAGGCCATCGACCGCACGGTGACCGGCGCCGGCGCGCGGCTGCTTGCCGAGCGCATGATGTCGCCGCTCACCGACCCCGATGCCATCAATGCACGGCTGGATTCGGTCTCCTTCTTCCAACAGGAACCGCGCCTTGCGACAGCGCTCGGCGAAAGCTTGAAGCGTATCCCCGACATGCCGCGCGCTCTTTCCCGACTGGCGCTCAACAGGGGCGGGCCGCGAGACCTCGCCGCTCTTGCCGCGGGCTTCGCCTGCGCCGCCGAGATCGTGCAACTGCTGGAGGACGCGTCTTTGCCGGCCGAGCTCGCGGAGTCGCTCGCGGCGCTTGCGGCGCTACCGGCGCAATTTCGTGAGCATCTCGAACAGGCGCTGGCGGACGAGCAGCCTTTGCTCAAGCGCGACGGCGGATTCGTCCGCGACGGCTACGACGCCGAGCTCGACGAGATGCGGGCCTTGCGCGACCAGTCGCGGCGGGTGATCGCCGAGATGGAGCGGCAGCTCATCGAGGAGACCGGCATCCGCTCCCTCAAGATCCGGCACAACAACGTCCTTGGCTACTATATCGAGGTGACGGCCAACAACCAGGCTGTCATGAACGGGACGGACGAGGCGAAGGCGCGCTTCATTCACCGCCAGACCATGGCGAACGCCATGCGTTTCACGACCACCGAACTTGCGGGTCTGGAAACGAAGATCGCCAACGCCGCCGATCGGGCGCTGGCCATCGAGCTCGCCGCCTTCGACCGGCTTGTCGCCGAAGCGGTCGCCCATGCTTCCGCCATCCGCGCCGGTGCCGGCGCGCTCGCGGTGTTCGATGTGTCGGCGGCGCTGGCGCGGCTCGCCGCATCGGAGAACCACCGCCGGCCGGTCGTCGACCACAGTCTGGCCTTCCGGATCGAGGGCGGCCGTCACCCGGTGGTGGAGCAGGCGCTGCGGCGTGCCGCCGAGAACCCGTTCGTGGCCAACGACTGCGACCTCTCGCCGGAGCAGAATGGCCGCCACGGCGCCATCTGGCTGCTCACCGGCCCCAACATGGGCGGCAAGTCGACCTTCCTGCGACAGAACGCGGTCATCGCCATCCTTGCGCAGATGGGGGCCTTCGTGCCGGCGGAAAGCGCCCATATCGGCATCGTCGATCGCCTGTTCTCACGCGTTGGCGCGTCCGACGACCTGGCGCGCGGCCGCTCGACCTTCATGGTCGAGATGGTGGAGACCGCCGCGATCCTCAACCAGGCGGGGGAGCGCGCGCTGGTCATCCTCGACGAGATCGGCCGCGGCACCGCCACCTTCGACGGTTTGTCGATCGCCTGGGCGGCGGTCGAGTACCTCCATGAGAAGAACCGCTGCCGGGCGATTTTCGCCACCCACTTCCACGAGATGACCGCGCTCGCCGGCAAGCTGTCCCGCCTGCACAACGTCACCATGCGGGTCAAGGAATGGGAAGGTGACGTCGTCTTCCTGCACGAAGTCGGCAAGGGGGCCGCGGACCGTTCCTATGGGGTACAGGTGGCGCGCCTCGCCGGCCTGCCCGAGGCCGTCGTCCAGCGGGCACGCGAGGTCCTGCACCAGCTCGAGGAAGGCGAGACGTCGGGGAAGGCGGATCGCCTCGTCGACGATCTGCCGCTGTTCAGCGCGGCGATCCGCAAGGAGGCGGAGAAACCGGCGAAGGGGGGTCCGCTGGGAGAGGCTCTTCGCGCGCTGAGCCCCGACGAGATGACGCCCCGCGAGGCGCTCGATGCGCTATACCGGTTGAAGGAACTGGCGGCCAAGGGGTCGGGCTAACCCCTCATCCGACCGCGCTTCGCGCGGCCACCTTCTCCCACAAGGGGAGAAGGGAAGACCGGTCGCAACGCCGATGCCAATCGCCAGCGTTTACGGTGGGTAGAAGCGCCAACGCCAAGCTCCA